>NZ_JAEH01000002.1 GCF_000518805.1 Shewanella waksmanii ATCC BAA-643 | reverse complement strand
TATCCCAGGTCGATTAGCTCAGCTGGGAGAGCACCTCCCTTACAAGGAGGGGGTCACTGGTTCGAGCCCAGTATCGACCACCATTTTCTTTACACTCCCATTTAGTCAGTCATAAAGTCAATCTCTTAGTTTTTTGCTGAGCGACAAACTGTCGTTGAATGATTCGCCGTTATCTATACTCCCCTTTGTCGAGATGAAGTACCTTGTCAGCATCAGTCATTCTGTACCAAAATGACGGTTTACACAGCTAGCCTATCAATACCCTCAAATATAATATTCATATTATGTTACTGTTTTAAATGTAGATTTATTTTCATTTCTCAGTTAAGTAAAGTTTTTTATTTACTTAATTAGGCGTTGCTCTTATAGTTTGAACAACTCATTCAAATACTCAACAGCCATGACAGAGCTCACTTCAAGCAATATAGCGACTGTAAAAGCCCAAAAAATACTGGCTGTGACGTTACTCGTTACCTTAATCAGCGTGGCGGGTATCGCGCTACCCTACCCCGTATTAGCGCCACTGTTTGCTGAAGCTAATTCTAAACTCACGCAGTTTATGGGCTTGCCACCTGAACTACTGCTTGGGCTAGTGCTAGGTATCTATCCACTTGGCATCATCATTGGCAGTAGCTTGATAGGCTCACTGTCTGACTCATTTGGTCGTAAGCGCCTACTGACACTGACGCTACTTGGCAGCGCCGTAGGTTATGGCTTAACCGCAGTGGCTGCATTATCTGAACAGTTTTTACTGTTTTGTTTGGCACGATTTTTTACCGGTTTATGTGAGGGAAACATCTCTATTGCCCGTGCTATTGCCGCTGATCTTCACCCGACTATTGATAAAACACGCAGCTTTTCACTCATTAGTGCCATGGGCTATGGCGGCTATTTAATTGGTCCGCTTGCTGGCGGTTATCTGGTTTTACTTGGCATTGATGCCGTATTTTGGATTGCGGCAGCCGCCTGTTTATTTTGTGCATTACTAAGCCATATTAGTCTTCCAAACAGCTTAGATATTGCAGCTGAAAATGCAGAAAAACAGTCTAGTTTGGCGTTACTTAAGGATGCAGCAATTCGCCGCTTTTGTTTACTGTATTTAATGCTAACCACAGGCGTGAATCTATATTACGAATACTATCCGCTTCACCTAGTTCGCCAATATCAATATACCTCGGTGGATATAAGCTGGGTTACGGTGCTACTGACATCTTGCATGATTGCGGCCAGCATCTTGCTTAACCCTAAAATTCAGCGTCGATTTAACCATGCTCAAGCCGGGCTTATTGGTATGTTGCTGTTTGCCACTGCATTGAGTTTGTTTGCCTTTACCCACTCGATACTGTTTATGGCCACGTTTGCGCTAATGGGAGTGGGTGTCGCCATCTACAATGGTTTTCTGCCCTCATACCTTTCAACAGCGTATGAGCAACGCCCTCAAGGTCAACTAATGGGTATTTTGGTAACGATTTTTTGCTTAGGTAATTTAGTTGCTGCACTCTTGGGTGGGCTATTTTCCATGTTTGATGTGCGTGCTGCGTTACTATTTGGCGCCGTCATATCCGCACTTGCGGCCGCACTCTTCTATCATGGTCATTATCGCGCCAACCTTTGGCAACAAGCGAGCCGTTAACTGCGTAGGCAAATGGGTGGTTTTCCACTCATTTGCCATCATTCAATGGATGAAATCCCACCGATTTAGCCCCAATAAACAAACACCAAAACAAGCAACCAACCCGTAACACTCTGTTATCAAATAAATTAACAAAAAAGCAACAGCCTTGGCTCGCGAATTGCTATTCCCTTTAGGTAGTCACCCTTAACGATAAGCTGCAAATGTATTGGCCGCAGTTAGGGGACCTAAACAAAATATATAACCAAAGGGAATCACTATGTCACTAATAACCAGTACCTCACTGCTCAAACCCTTAGCTCAAATTGCGGCGGCAACATTGCTGATGTCTGCCAGTTTACAAGCCTTAGCGGCACCCGTTGAACTAAAGTTCTCTCATGTTGTGGCAGAAAACACGCCAAAAGGTCAAATGGCACTTAAATTTAAGTCACTGGTTGAGGAGCGTCTACCGGGTGAGTATGTCGTCAGTGTCTACCCAAACTCGCAGCTATTTGGTGATAACAATGAGCTGTCAGCCTTATTGCTTGATGACGTACAATTTGTGGCGCCATCACTTTCAAAATTTGAACGTTACACCAAGAAGCTGCAACTGTTTGATCTGCCCTTCCTATTTGAAGATATGGACGCAGTTAACCGTTTTCAGCAAAGTGAAAGCGGCCAGAAGCTACTACGCTCAATGAAACGTAAAGGTATTTTGGGTCTTGGCTATCTGCATAATGGCATGAAGCAGTTCTCTGCCAGCACGCCGCTTGTTCTGCCAGAAGATGCCCAAGGCAAAAAATTCCGCATTATGGCCTCTGATGTCCTTGCTGCGCAATTTCAAGCGGTCGATGCCATTCCGGTTAAAAAGCCTTTCTCTGAAGTTTTCACTTTACTGCAAACGCGTGCGATTGATGGCCAAGAAAATACCTGGTCAAACATCTATTCGAAAAAGTTTTATGAAGTACAAAGTCATATAACCGAAAGTAACCACGGCCTGCTTGATTATATGGTCGTTACCTCAAACAGTTTCTGGCAAGCACTCCCTAGTGACAAACGCGATGTGATTAAAGCCTCGTTAGACGAAGCGATTGCCTACGGTAATGACATTGCCGCCGCTAAGGTCAACAAAGATAGACAAGCCATTTTAGACTCTAAGCGTTCTAAGTTGGTGGCATTGACCGCCGAGCAACGCCAGCAATGGGTTGCAGCGATGAAACCTGTGTGGTCTAAGTTTGAAGCCAAAATCGGCAAAGACATGATCAAAGCAGCCGAAGCCTCTAACCGTCAATAAGCCTGATATAGCCACTGCTGTTGCTATCAGTGGCTACTCAAATGAAAGGAGAGTGCGATGTTTGCTCGCTGGTTTGCACATTTTGAGGAAGGTTTTCTCAATCTACTCATTACCACAATGACGGTTTTGGTTTTTGCTGAAGTCATTGCACGGTTTTTCTTTAACACCGGATTTTTATGGATCCAAGAGCTGACCTTGACCTTCAGTGGCTGGTTTGTGCTCTTTGGTATGTCCTATGGCGTCAAAGTGGGCGCGCATATTGGTGTTGATGCCTTTGTTTCTAAGCTAGCCAAGGGACCACGAAAGTACGTTGCCCTATTGGCAACCACAATCTGCTTAGTCTATTGCGCCATGTTTCTAAAAGGTAGTTGGGACTACCTCGCCAAAATGTACGAAATTGGCGTGCCAATGGAAGATATCGATTTTCCACATTTTTTAGTGAGCCAGTTGGACCCGGATCAGGCTTGGGAGATTTTTCGCATTGATGTTGAAGAGCCCGCGGTGCCTCTATGGCTATCGCAAAGTATTTTACTGATTGGATTTGGGCTATTGAGCTGGCGCTTTATTGAGCTGTTTATCGCTATTGTACAAAACAAAGCGATCGGATTTCACCTTGCCGACGAAGCAAAAGAAAGCATGCAGTTAGCTGATGAACTCGTCAAAGAGCACACCAAGGAGAAACAATAATGACTATTGCAACCCTGTTCATCGCGCTGTTTGTCTGTATGTTGATAGGTATGCCAATTGCCATAGCACTTGGGTTTTCAAGCATGCTAACTATCATGCTGTTTTCAGATGACTCACTCGCATCGATTGCACTGAAACTGTACGAGTCAGCCTCGGAACATTACACCTTACTGGCTATCCCCTTTTTCATTCTGTCGTCAGCATTTCTGTCTACCGGCGGTGTTGCCAGACGTATCATTAATTTTGCCATGGACAGTGTCGGCCATATTCGTGGCGGGTTAGCCATGGCATCAGTTATGGCCTGTATGTTGTTTGCAGCGGTATCTGGCTCTTCGCCCGCCACCGTCGCTGCCATTGGTTCTATCGTGATTATTGGTATGGTACAAGCGGGCTACCCAGAAAAATTTGCCGCTGGGGTTATCACCACTTCTGGTACCTTAGGGATATTGATCCCTCCGTCAATTGTGATGTTGGTATATGCCGCCGCGACTGAAGTCTCCGCTGCACGCATGTTTATGGCTGGTCTCATCCCGGGTCTCATGATGGGGCTGCTACTCATGTTGGCAATCTATGTCGTTGCGCGCATTAAAAAGCTACCTTCTCGCCCCTTTCCTGGGGTAAAAGTACTGGCAATTTCCAGTGCTAAAGCGATGGGAGGGCTAGCGCTTATCTTTATCGTGCTCGGGTCGATATATGGCGGTGTCGCAAGCCCTACCGAAGCGGCTGCAGTAGCGTGTGTTTACGCTTATTTTATTGCGGTATTTGGCTATCGCGATATTGGTCCACTTAAATCTGTAGCATGGCGACAAACGCGTGAGCCCATCTTTAAAGCAGTAGTGCGCAACCTCATTGCCATGGTGAGCGGCTTGCTTAAAACGCCACTGGATAAAGAAGTGAGGCACGTGGTCAGAGACGGCGCCAAAGTCAGCATTATGCTGCTATTTATTATCGCCAACGCCATGTTGTTTGCCCATGTGTTAACCACTGAGCGTATCCCGCACATCATTGCTGAGGCAATTGTTGGAATGGGCCTGCCAGTATGGGGCTTTCTCATCATCGTCAACTTGTTGTTATTGGCAGCCGGTAATTTTATGGAACCATCAGCCATTTTGCTGATCATGGCCCCCATTTTATTTCCCATTGCCACCCAACTCGGGATTGACCCTATTCATCTTGGCATCATCATGGTGGTCAATATGGAGATTGGTATGTTAACGCCGCCCGTTGGTCTGAATCTGTTTGTTACCGCAGGCATCACAGGTAAGAGTATGGGGTGGGTGATACAATCATGCCTACCGTGGTTAGCATTATTGTTACTGTTCTTAGGCTTAATTACTTATATACCGCAAATATCGCTATTTTTGCCTGAGTATATTGATTCCATCAATGGTTATTAAAGTGCTTGATTAAGCGCAACATTTAAGCGAGCCTAAAGGTGCGGCAGCAAAGCGATGCGCCTTAGGCTCAATGTGTGTTCACTTGGATGTGTAGATATGCCATTGTCAAAAAAGAATAAGCAACATATTAGGGTGATTTTAGTCTTCGCCCTAGGATTAGCCCTAACCTTGAAGGTTGCCTATTAGTTTCACCTAGACCAAGGACTGCTAGAAACTAAAGCACAAACCCAAACCCAGATGAAAGAGCTGCAAAGCTTTATTGATGGCGCCTTATCACGCTATGAAAGTATTCCACATGTGCTATCAACAAACCCGCTGTTAAGCGAAGCATTAGCCCATCAAGACGATAACCAAGCCTTAACTGATGTAAATGCCTACCTCGAAGAGGTACAAAACATTACCGAAGCGCTGGATATCTATTTAATTAATCGCAGCGGCGTTGCTGTGGCCGCCAGTAATTGGCAAACCAGTTACTCGTTTGTCGGCAAAGACTTTGGTTTTAGGCCCTATTTTAGTGACGCCATCGCTGGTAACTTGGGCCGCTATTTTGCCGTGGGGGTAACCTCCAACAAGCGCGGTTTTTACTTCTCTTACCCTATCTATCCCAGTGCTAAGCTCGGCGCCGGGGCAGCAGCACCCGACAAACAAGTGATTGGTGTCATTGTGGTTAAAGTCGACATCAGTGATATCGAAACTCAAAGTACCCGTATTGCCCGCGGCAGCGGCTACGAATTTGCCATTTCAGATCTCGACAACATCATCTTTTTGTCTAGTCAAAGAGAGTGGCGCTTGCAGTCATTTTTACCGCTAGATCAGCAAACACAAATTAATATTAATAACAGTAAACGCTATGCAAACCGAGTGATCACCGAGTTAAAAATTGACCCAAGCTACCATCAAAGCGGGGTGAAGTATCGGCTGTTTAGTATCAACCAAGCTGATCACCCCGATGCGCGCTACTTAGAAATTAAATCCATCATGAATAAAGCCAGCTGGCGCTTGCATTTGCTGTCACCTGTAAAGCCAGTTTATCAACGCTTGCCGGCTATTTTACTGTTATATGCTGCCTTATATGTGGCGGCGGCTTTAGCGTTATTGTTTAGTCTTGAACGGCGCAAAAATATCAATCAGATGCAACAAGCAAAGCAGCAACTAGAGCAACGCGTCAAACGTCGCACCCAAGCACTTGAAACCAGTAATGCCAAACTTAAAGACACCCAAGATGAGCTGATTCAAGCGGCAAAACTCACCGTAATTGGTAGCTTATCAGCCAGTATTAACCACGAAATTAATCAGCCATTAGCCGCGATTAGAAGCTACGCGCAAAACACCAAAACCATGGTCGAACGTGGCCGTTTGGATATGGTGTCAACCAATGTTGATACCATCATCACCCTGACCGACCGCCTCGCTGCCATAGTGGCGCAATTTAAGAGCTTCACCCGTAAAAGTCATGGCCAAGACAGTGCCATTGATTTACACCAATGCATTAAAGATTCCCTGACCATCGTCCAGCCAGAAATCGATAAGCAAGGCGTCGCTCTACAACTGAGTTTAAGTCATGACAAATTGGAGATTTGGGGCGATAGCATTCGTTTGCAGCAAGTGTTGGTCAACCTTATGAGCAACGCGATTTCCGCAATGAACCACAGCCCAAGTAAACGCTTGCACATTGCCACCCAAAGCGACCAACCACTGCGAGTGATCATTTCTGATTCAGGCACCGGGATCCAAGAAAACAAAATCGAGCGAATTTTTGATCCCTACTACACCAGATCAAGTCATGGTTTAGGCTTAGGTTTGTCGATTTCACAGCGCATCATTGAAGCCATGAATGGTAAGATCAGTGTCCAGAATGCCCCGACTCATGGGGCGATATTCACTATTACGCTGCCCGCTTATGATATGCCTGCAACTGCAGCCAATCCCCCAGTTGCAGACAACGGAGATAGCCAATGAGTTTAGCAAATATCGATGCGCTTAATATTATTGTGGTTGATGATGAGCCACTGATTGGTGCGGCTTTAGTGCAACTGTTTGAGCTAGAGTCCTACCAAGCTGCCACTATCAGCCATGGCCAATTGCTACTCGATGCCCTACCGCGAAATTGGCCCGGCATTGTTATAACCGACGTTAATATGCCACAGATGGATGGCGTGAGTTTACTCAATCAACTGTTGCAACGAGACGCCGATCTACCCGTCATATTACTGACCGGTTATGGCGATATCGCCATGGCGGTTGATGCGCTTAAAAAAGGTGCCTATGACTTTTTAGAAAAGCCATTTAACAACGAACATATCCTCGATGTCGTAAAACGCGCTCTTGATAAACGTTGCCTAACCCTTGAAAACCGTAGCCTTAAGAAAGAGCTTGAAAGCCACAGCCGCCCTGGACCTCGTATTTTAGGCCACAGCCCGGGTATCAACCAAATGCGGCATATTATCGACCAAGTGATCGACTTGCCCGCTGATGTACTCATTGATGGCGAAACGGGTACGGGTAAAGAGTTGGTCGCGCGCTATTTGCATGATCACAGCATTAGGCATCAGGCTAATTTTGTTGCCATTAACTGCGGTGCCATTCCCGAAACAATAATCGAAAGCGAGCTGTTTGGCGCCGAGTCAGGCGCATTTACCGGTGCAGACAAAACCCGCGTAGGTAAATTTGAATATGCCAACGGCGGCACGCTGTTTTTAGATGAGATTGAAAGCACGCCATTGTCGCTGCAAGTTAAGTTACTTAGGGTGCTTGAAGACCGCTGTATCGAGCGTTTAGGCTCTAATAAGTCCATCCAGTTAGACATACGGGTAATTGCTGCCACCAAAGTAGACTTAAGCGAACTGTGTGAGTGCGGTGAGTTTCGCCAAGATTTACTCTACCGGCTCAACTTAGTCACTGTGCCGATTCCTGCGCTGCGTGATCGACGAGAAGATATCCCGTTGTTATTTCTGCATTTTGCCCGTATTGCTTCAACTCGTTACCACAAAGCGCATATCGCTCTCTCACCAGAACAGATGGCGATTCTGACTTCCCATGACTGGCCAGGCAATGTGCGCGAGCTACGTAATTTTGCCGAACGCTACGTGCTACTTGGTGCTGACGCGGCTTTTGCCACATCACTGGCGCAGCAACCACAAATTAGCAGCGGTATGTCACTGCAGCAGCGGGTCGAGTTTTTCGAAAAAATGCTTATTGAAGAATCACTGAGCTTGCACAAAGGCAGTATCAAGCTCACCATGGCGCAGCTCGAACTGCCAAGAAAAACCCTGTACGACAAAATGCAAAAATACGCTATTAACCGGAAGCACTTTGTCGCCAACAATTAACAGGTATAGCCCTCGGAAAGTTAACTAAGGTAATTCATCTCGACTCTGTTGGCGATTTAGCTGCATAACTGCTAACAATAGGCCTATACAACCACTTAGCTATCCATTCCATAGCAATTGGGTTAACTCACTTGCACTCACCTGTCTACAACCTGCGGTATTGCTACCCGCCCATAATGGTGAAAAATGGTTCAGCCCAAGGGATTCCGCTTTAGATCTTAAGGGTGCCATGGCGATCGATGCATATGGAAACGTTGGGGCGCTTGCATTTATATTGCCTAGCTCGTGCATGGCTTTATTACAAATTCCTCGAGCTAACCGACCGGAAAAAATATTAGTCAGCGCGGTGGTGTGGTGTGGGTTCTGTATGGCTTGTCGGTGTAAAGCCGATGTATTAGCTTCGTCACACAACAGATATGCTGTGCCTAGCTGCACGCCTGCTGCGCCGTTAGCGAGCATGCGCTTTATATCAGCAGCAGTCGCTAAACCACCAGCGGCAATCACTGGAACAGACACCGCGTCTATTATCTCGACCAGTAATGTTTGCGTCGGTTGCTGGGTGCTGGGGTCTTCGGTTAAAAACATCGCACGATGCCCGCCTGCCTCGCAACCTTGGGCAATGATAATATCCGCGCCGTTTTTTTGCAGCCAGATAGCCTCTTCAACTGTCGTTGCAGAAGATAAAATCGTTGTGCCCCAAGTTTTTATCTGTGCCACTAAGTCCGGATGCGGTAGCCCAAAGTGAAAACTCACAACAGGTGGCTTTATCGGTTCAAGCATATCGGCCATTGCTTGATCAAATGGCACCCGTAAACCGCTTATTTCATCACTAGCTTGCAGTTGATAGTGCTGATAAAAGCGCGCAAGTTTGGCCTGCCAATGTTGCAACATTACGGTGTCTACAGTCGGCATTTGATGACAGAAAAAATTGAGGTTATAGGGTTTGTTACTGTGCTGGCGAAACTGATTTATTTCTGTGAGTACTTGCTCGTGAGTCAGCATGCCACAGGGAATGGAACCTAACCCACCAGCTTGAGACACCGCAACGGCTAAGCGCCAATCCTGCACACCAGCCATTAGCGCTTGAATAATAGGTTTTTCAATCCCTATGGCTTGTCTGAGTTGTTGACCTATATCCATCAGGCTTATCCATCCTTTATCAGCGCAAACGCGCAGTAGCATTATTGTTGTGACGCTCTAGTTGTGCGCTATTAACATGACCTATTTAGTTACATAGCTTAACACCGGTGAGCCAAATTTAGGTCGCGCCACGATGCAAACGCGCATAGCGGTAAAAAGCCAGTATTTTTTGTTTGCTAAGTATTATGACCAGTATCTGCTGCAGTAGCAAAATCACTAGACTAGCTACGACTAACCCCTGCCAATTGGCTTGCTGCCAAAACGGTAACAAGTAGGGACCACCCAACGCCGCGCCCAAATAGTAACTACACAAGTATAACGCTGTGGCTTTGGCTCTATGAGCACTGGCCCGCTCTGCAACCCAAGTGTTACAAGTACTATGCAGGGTGAAAAAGCCAAAACTCATTATCGCGAAACCCATCACAATGGCGCTAACGGTATCAATCAGCGTAATGAGTGTACCGACAACCATTAACACACTCGCCAACATCAACAACGGTTCGCGGCCATAACGCTTAACCCACTTTCCGCTACGCGATGAGGCGTAAGTTCCGGCAAAATAGCATAGAAATATCAAGGTAACCGTGAAGCTTCCCCAAGCGAAAGGCTCTTGCATTAAATGCAATTGTATATAGCTATATTGATTGACCATCACCATAAACGCTGCGCCACCTAACAAGTAGATTAACGGCATTTTTTTATCTTGCAGATGCAGTTTAAAGCCGCGCAGGTCGCTAGCGGTGATCGCTTTACCTGCAGGTTGTGCAGGCTTACTAGTGTCATTAGCTGGCAATAGCCTCATGGCGATCATAACACCTATCATCGACAATCCTGTAAGCAGTAACATGGCTTGTTGCCAATCAAACAAGGCCGTCATCATGCCCCCTATCAGCCGACCCACGATGCCGCCCACACTGTTAGCGGCAATATAAACGGCACCAGCTTGCAGTAACTGCACTGGGGACAGCATGTCTTTAAAATAGGCCATGGCAATGGCAGGAACTGACGCCAGCAAGATACCTTGCAGTAACCGCATTGCCATAAGTTGCTCAAAACTTGCCACCCAAATCAGTAAAAAATCAACGAGTACCAACAGATATAGGCTAATCACTATCGGCGTTCTGCGGCCAATTTTGTCTGATAGCAGCGCATAAAATAGTAATGAGATAGCCATGGAAAAACTGGTGACAGATAACAGTAAAGTGGCGTGAGCCGGTGCTACCTCAAATTGCTTTGAAACTAAAGGCAGCATGCCCTGCACAATATACAGGTTGATATAAATCACCACTGAGGCAATGGAAAGTGCGCTGATAAGACGTTTGGCTTGCATCGGGTTTGTGAGCATGGTCGGTATAAATAGGTGTAAATTCTAGACTCAGGCTATCACTGACGATAACATAATAAAAATACATAGAAATTATCAACACTATAATTTTTAATTATGGACATTAAACAACTTAAACATTTGCATACACTGGCTAACTCAGGCAGCTTTACTCAAGCCGCTAATGAGTTAAGTATCGCTCAACCGGCCATCAGTCAAAGCATTAAACGCTTAGAAGATGAGCTGGGCGTAATGCTGATTAACCGCAATGCCCATCATCGTGGTCAAAAAGGCAGCCGCTTAGCATTAACATCTGAAGGTGTAGCGCTCAATGAGCATGCGAAAGTCATTCTAAAACAGGTAGAGCAAGCTAAGAGGCATCTGCATGAGCTTGCCAACTTAAGCCGAGGGGAAGTCAGGGTTGCCGTACCGGGTATGCTGGGCTCCTACTACTTGCCCCGGCGACTCATGGCTTTTCGCCATCAATACCCCGCTTTAAAGCTATCTCTGTTTGAAGGTGGCACCCGTGACACCTTAAGAATGTTGCAAAACGAAGAGGTCGACATTGCCATTATTACCGAGCAAGATCTGACTGAAGAGCTAGATAGCCAATGTTTATTAACGGCACAAATGGTGGTTGCCATGGCTGAAGACCATCCACTCGCTCACCTTAAAGCCATTCCATTGCAAGCGTTTTTTGAACATGAACTGGTGATGTTTAAACCCGGGTACTTTCATCGTGAATGGATGCTTAAACATGCTCAACGTTTAGGCATTGAAGTCAATATCGCGTTTGAAACCAACTTAATTAACTTGATCAAGCAAGTGGTTTCACAAGGCTATGCCATTACCAGTGTGCTGGAGATGGTCATTGAGAAAAATGATCCCATATTGGCTAAGCCTTTCGCCCCCGCAGTCAATTTAGATCTGCATATTGCATGGCATAAAAAACGCCCGCTCGGCCAAGCCGACAAGGCGTTTGTAGAATTCTTAATGCATAACCGCTAACAGCAACGATAAGCGCTAAATTAGCTTATCACCGCGTCCGCTTGGTTTTCTGGTAATGCCAATTTAAAGGCTTCAAGCTGATTGCAATGCTGCCATACTTGCTCAATTAGTGGATAAGATGACAGGTCAACGTTAAAACGTTTGGCGTTGTATATTTGCGGCACCAGCACCACATCAGCCAGCGTAACAACATCGCCAAAACAGTATTGACCAGCATGTTGTTGTAATTGGCGCTCAATCGCAGTGAAACCTTGATGTATCCAGTGATGATACCACTGTGACTTTGGATCATCGGCTACATTAAGTGTGTTGGCCAAATACTGCAGCACTTTTAGATTATTCAGCGGGTGCACATCACAGGCAATCGTATATGCCATCGCCCTCACTTGCGCTTTTAATTCTAGGTTGTCTGGCAATAAGCTTGACTGTGGGTAGCGTTCATCTAAATAGTCAATAATCGCCATCGATTGGGTTAGTACGAACTCATCGCCACTAGCATCATCTGTTACCAACGTTGGCACTAACTCTTGCGGGTTGAGCTTAGCGTAATCAGCGGCATGCTGCTGACCACCGTCTTTAACTAAATGCACTGAAATCAGTTCAGCCTCTAACTGCTTTAAATTGAGTGCAATGCGCACCCGGTAAGCAGCACTCGAGCGCCAATAGCCGTATAACTTCATATTCACTCTCCCTCCTGCAGCCACCAAAGTTGTGGTCGCGTTGCAGCCTAATAGATAGCAAAACGGGGCAACAACTGTCGCCCCGTCAATGTAACTCAAGCAAACTTAGCCTTTGTACTGCACAACTTGCTGGTCAATCGCACCGAAAATAGTTGCACCATTGTCATCAAACATTTCAATGCGTACACGGTCGCCAAATCGCATAAACGATGTCGCTGGCTTGCCGTCTGCAATGGTTTCTAACATGCGGGTCTCAGCTAGGCAGCTTGAACCAGCACTGCGATCATAGTTGGAAATGGTACCTGAGCCTATAATGGCGCCAGCACCCAATGGACGGGTTTTAGTAAAGTGAGTGATCAGCTCGCCAAAGTTAAATGTCATATCGATGCCAGCGTTTGGCTTACCAAAGAGCTCACCATTTAAATGTGTCACTAATGGCAGATGCACTTTAGTTTCTTGCCACTTATCACCAAGCTCATCTGGCGTGACAGCGATTGGCGAGAAACTGCTAGATGGTTTCGATTGGAAAAAGCCAAAGCCTTTGGCTAACTCACCAGGAATGAGGTTACGTAGCGATACATCGTTCACAAGCATCAATAACTTGATGTGCTGTGCGGCGTTATCACTACTCACGCCCATTGGCACATCGTCGGTGATCACCGCCACTTCTGATTCGAAATCAATACCCCAATCTTCACTCGCTAATTCAATGTCAGCTTTAGGCGCGATAAAGCAGTCAGAGCCACCTTGATATACCAGCGGATCGGTCCAAAATGTTTCTGGCATTTCAGCGCCACGTGCTTTACGCACTAATTCTACGTGATTGACATAGGCACTACCGTCGGCCCATTGGTATGCACGTGGTAGCGGCGATAAACACTTACTCTCGTCAAAATCGACACTGTTGTCCATCTGACCGTCGTTTAGCGCTTCATACAGCTCTTGTAGTTGCGGTTGAAGTAGTGACCAAGCGTCTAGCAGTTGCTGCATAGTATGCGCAATGGCTGGCACGGCTACGGCCTTTTTTAAATCACGACTAACCAACATCAACTGGCCATCGCGACGACCGTTATCATAAGTTGCTAACTTCATACCCACTCCTAAAAACTGATGAGCACAGGATCATGTTGTCATATTTGCTTTGCTACGGCAAAGCGCTGCCTGTGCGGAACTGCTGTTATTATAGAAATACATCAAGCCAATCCAGATAGGAATAGCGTGATATTAATCACACTCTCACCCTAGAACCTGCTTTTTGTACAAATTAGTTTACAGTCAAAAAAAAGCAGCTAATTCGCTGCTTTTCCCTTAAACATTGGACAAATTACCAGCATCAAAGTGGCAATTTGCTGTTACATCCCTTTTTGCTTGCTGATTTTGTATTCGCGCAATTTATTAGCAATAGCGGTATGTGATACCCCTAGCTTTTTAGCCAACTGGCGCGTACTTGGATACGCTGGATACAAACGGCGTAGCAAACTCGCTTCAAACTGTTTCATTGCTTGGTCTAAACTACCTTCGAATTGGTGATCAAAATAGCCAAAGCCCTCGGCATAGGATGGCAACTTGAGTTGCTCAACAGTCAGTTCGGCCGAGCCATCCCACATTGAGACCGCCCTGAAAATAGCGTTTTTAAGTTGGCGCACGTTACCCGGCCATGCATAGCCCAGTAGATGTTCACGACACTGTGCTGAAATTCTTCGAATGGGAATCGACAATTGTTGGCTGTAATGTTCTAAAAACATTTCAGTGAGTGGAATGACATCCACTTTGCGATCTCTTAGTGACGGCATGTGGAAACTTAATACGTGGATCCGATAATAGAGATCTTCTCTAAAGTCACCGGTTTGGCACAGCTCAGCTAAATTCTTTTGTGTTGAACAGATAATACGCACATCGGCTTGTACCTCTTCATCACCACCAACGCGGCGGTAGGTGCCATCTTGCAGCAAACGCAGTAACTTTACCTGAGCCGAACGTGACATCTCAGCGATTTCATCAAGAAAAACCGTGCCACCTTTGGCCTCGGCAAAGAAACCGCGTTTAATCACTTCGCCCTGACTACTCACGAAACCGAACAGTTCTTCCTCGGCTGCGCTATCTGGCATTGCCGCGCAATTGATGGCAATAAACGGATGTTCACGGCGCATACTGGCATCATGGCAAGCTCTAGCCATTAGCTCTTTTCCGGTGCCGGTTTCACCGGTGATCAGCAAAGGGGCATCGAGCTGCGCCATACGCCGAGCTTGCACTAAAACTTCCTTCATTTTGTCGCTGGCGGCGAGCACATTCTCAAAACCAGTGGTTTGGTTTTGTAGCGCATTAAACTGTTTACCCACCCTGGCAGGTGATTTTAGTGATACCACAGCCCCCGCTAGAATCGTGCTGTTGTTTTCATCGGGTAAGTATATGGGTAGCATCTCAGCCAAGTATTCATTGGGGCCAATATTAACACGTGTCGCTTGTGCTAAGACCACACTTTCACTCAGCCAGCGTCCGAAGTTGAACCCTTGGACCCAGTGGTTAATCGACTCGTCTAGTACTTCATGCTCTTCCATGCCGACAGTCATCAGTGCTGATTCGTTAACGATGCGAACTCGACCTTTCACGTCAATTGAAAATACCGAATCAGGTAGCGTTTTCAGCAACGTTTTTAACGCGTAGTGCTCTTGCTCTGATGGCATAAAAGAAACAGTACGCACATCATGTACTCCTTCGACTTTTCGAATCAGCGGCAGCAATTCACTTAAAGTATCAAAATTAACTTCAGCAAATTGTAAGTATAAGAATCCTTGGTTGCTCGCATCGATAGCTAGCAAATTAATGCCGTAGCCTTCCATAATCATTAAGATATCTTTGGCCAAACCGACGCGATCTAAACAGCTCACTTCCAAGCGCATAGTGTCATTGTCCCTATTATTTTAATTTTACCCTAGTGGGATTTCTCTTGACTGATAGATACGTGTATCAAACCGTTAACAGGTTAATTTTGCTCAGTGTAGAGATTACGATACGTTAGAATGGAATGGCGCTTGTGGCAAGCATTGTTTACAGAGAGACGGTGTTTTGAGTAAAAAAATAGTGCACCACCGTAGGTAATGCACTAATAAATATGTCTTTTTTATTAACCTAATAACTGGTCTGTTTTCGCAGCCATAATGAAATCGTTACGGTGAAGACCTTTAATTGAGTGCGACCACCACGTTACCGTGACCTTGCCCCACTCAGTCAGAATGCCAGGATGATGAAACTCTTCTTCCGCTAAATCAGCCAGTTTATTGGTAAATGCCATAGCCAATTTAAAGTTCTTAAACTTATAGACGCGCTCAAGTTGCATAATGCCATCGCGCACTTCCACACCCCAGTCGGGGATCATTCTGATTAACTCTGCAAGCTCTGCATCGGTAACTTTGGGTGCATCGGCTTGGCATGCCTCACATTTCATTTCAGCTAACTTGGTCATTGTTTTTCCTTTTATCAATTAGTTAGCTTGGCACTTAGGCTCAAACAGCGGTGGTAATAACCCAAGCGACATCGCTTGTTTCACCGCTGACATAATATCCATTGCAACAATTTCATCTAAAAAGTCAATTGACTCAATATGATAGTATATTGGTTGCATTATATCGATTCGGTAAGGGGTGCGTAATACATCAATAAGATCGAACGGCTTAACTATGGGCGTACTGCTCATGGCATATTCGGTTTCACCGGGCGAACTCAAAATGCCACCGCCATAAATCGACCTTTTCCCCTCACTTGACTGCAACAGGCCAAATTCAACGGTAAACCAATACAAACGCGCTAAATATACCCGCTCTTGTTTACTCGCAGCTAAACCCAGTTTGCCATAGGCATGTGAGAAACGGGCGAATGACGGATTCGTTAGCAACGGACAGTGGCCAAATATTTCATGAAAAATATCCGGCTCGCGTAAGTAATCAAACTCCTCTTTGCTGCGAATAAATGTCGCAACCGGAAATGCTTTGTCTGCCAGCAATTGAAAGAACTTTTCAAACGAAATCAATGCTGGCACACCAGCGGTTCTCCAACCTGTGCTTTGCGCTAACACGGCGTCGATTTCGCTCAATTGTGGAATGCGATCACTCGGCAAATTTAACTTCTCTAAGCCAGCAAGGTATTCCTGACAGGCAAAAGGGGGCAAATTGTCTTGTTGACGTGCAAATAGCTGCTGCCAAATATCATGTTCAGCTTGCGGATACTCAATGACTCCATCAGCATTGGGTAGCCGTGCTTGGTACTGTGTTTGTTTGCTCATATTGTAGTTATCATTAGGGCTCTCTATTTCATAGTTGACCAAAGTTGCACTTTTGTTAATAGCGCAAGCCGCTATTATTGAGCTACATTCATAACCCTAGTTGTAAACCAAACGAAACACCCCCTGTTAAACATTAACATAAAAATCATAAAATCAATAACTTAAACCGTAACAATATCTATCCACACACTATCCAAACCGACTTTTACTCGTTCGTTAAATAACCAAGCCTGCTTATATCATTTCCACCAACCACACAAAAATATCAGTTAACGGAATTTACAAAATTTAGCTATAATCAAAACAAGAATAAAAGCCCATTTTAGAAGATGGATCTTCTGCGGATATTGAGTACAATTAGCCACTTAAATATGCGCTACCCCACTACTGACAAGGATTTTCATGAAACCAAACAGTATCCGCAAAGCCGTTATCCCTGTTGCCGGACTTGGCACAAGAATGCTACCGGCCACCAAGGCGATTCCGAAAGAGATGCTACCAATTGTCGACAAGCCATTAATTCAATATGTCGTCAACGAAGCTGTCGCCGCCGGCATAACTGAAATTGTATTGGTAACTCATGCCAGTAAAAACTCAATTGAAAACCACTTTGATTGCAGCTTTGAACTAGAAGCGCAGTTAGAAAGCCGCGTTAAACGCCAATTGCTAAGTGAAGTTCAAGCAATTTGTCCCGACGGCGTAACGGTTATTAGCGTTAGACAGTCGCAAGCCAAAGGCCTAGGGCATGCTATTTTGTGCGCCCAACAAGTTGTCGGTGATGCGCCATTTGCCGTTTTACTACCAGATGTGATTGTCGATGAATACCACTGCAATTTGGCAAAAGACAACCTAGCCGACATGGTGAAGCGTTTTGATGACAATGGCATCGGTCAAATCATGGTTGAGAGTGTGCCTCACCAAAGTGTTGATCAATACGGAATAGCCGACATAAAAGGGGAAGACCTGCATGCAGGCGATTCTTTACCCATATCACAGTTAGTTGAAAAGCCCGCTATCGATGAAGCGCCTTCAAATTTGGCTGTCGTTGGTCGATATATTTTGCCTAAAGAGATTTGGCCACTATTGGCAAAAACACCAGCAGGAGCTGGCGGCGAAATTCAATTAACCGATGCAATTGCTATGTTGATGGAGAAAACGCCAGTAAACGCCTATCTAATGCAAGGTAAAAGCCATGACTGCGGCAATAAGCTGGGGTATATGCGCGCAAACTTAGAGTATGGATTGCGCCATCATCAAATTGGTGATTCTTTTTCCGATTTAATTGTTGAGCTTGCAAGTGAAATACAAGGATCTAAAGTATGACAATTCTTGTGACCGGTGGCGCTGGCTATATTGGCTCACATACCCTAGTCCAGTTGCTTGAAAATAACCAAGATGTGGTTGTCATAGATAACCTCAGTAACGCCAGTGTTGAGTCACTAGCAAGGGTTGAGAATATCACCGGTAAACCGATCACGTTTTATCAAGGCGATGTACTCAATAAAGCGTTACTGCAAAAGATATTCACTGATCACAGTATCACCGCAGTGATCCACTTTGCCGGGCTTAAAGCTGTCGGTGAATCGGTCGAACAACCACTGCGCTATTATGAAAACAATGTCACCGGCACTTTGAGCCTGTGTGAAGTGATGCACCAATTTAATGTCAAAAACTTAGTCTTTAGCTCATCGGCTACGGTTTATGGTGACCCCGCAAGTTTGCCCATCACTGAAGATTTCCCAACTAGCGCGACCAACCCGTATGGACAGTCTAAGCTGATGGTCGAACACATTTTGGCGGACCTATATCAAGCTGATAACAAATGGAATATCGCAATTTTGCGCTATTTTAATCCAGTGGGCGCTCACCCAAGTGGGTTAATTGGTGAAGATCCCAATGATATTCCCAACAACCTGATGCCGTTTATCTCGCAAGTCGCGGTCGGCAAACGCCAGTCACTCAATGTATGGGGCAACGACTACGACACAACCGACGGCACAGGTGTGCGTGACTATATTCATGTTGTTGATTTGGCCAATGGTCACTTAAAGGCGCTGCAAAAAATCGCCACAAAGCCTGGGTTGGTCACTTATAACCTTGGAACAGGTAACGGCTGCAGTGTATTGGATATGGTTAAAGCATTTGAGGCCGCGTGCGGTCACAGTATTGCTTATACCATTGAGCCTCGTCGTCCTGGTGATATCGCGGCATGTTACGCCAACCCAAGCAAAGCCAATCAAGAGCTTGGCTGGCGTGCAACCCATAGCATTGAAGATATGGCTCAAAGCAGTTGGCATTGGCAATCAAATAACCCCAATGGTTATAATAGTCAGTAATCTCGTCGTTGCGTTGCGCTTATACCGCCAGCGCCTAGTTAAGGCTTCTCATGTCCAATCGCATCAACCAAAGTAGGCGCAATCTTTTTAGTCGCCGCAAAAGTAACGTTATTCGCCCGCCTTGGATAAAACAGGATATTGAATTTACAGACGAGTGCACTCGCTGTGACAAATGTATCAGCAACTGTGAAACGCAAATTATTAAACGCGGCGACGGTGGATTTCCCGAAATCGACTTTAGCCGTGATGAATGTACATTTTGTGGCAAGTGCGCTGAGATATGTCCAGAGCCATTGTTCGATACTCATCAAGCTCAACCTTGGACCATCGCGGCGCAAATTAGCGATAATTGCTTAGCATTTAACGGCGTTTGGTGCCAAAGCTGTAAAGATGCCTGTGAGCCAAGAGCCATTACATTTAGTCCGCAAATCGGTCAAGCGCCGCAGCCGATCATAGACATTCAAGCTTGCACAGGTTGCGGAGCGTGTGTAGCGCCGTGCCCTAACTCTGCAATTATTGTTAACCCTGACATCACTACAAAATGACAAAAATCTGACAATGGCGCCAAATATTAGTGGTTTGATTGTGTAAAAATTCAGGATAATATCTAGCTACAACCTCAAAATTGATCTTGTTTATGTTTGGAAATAAGAAAAATAGCAATGGACTCACTTTTATCGCCCAAGGCACTAAGTTATCAGGCGAAACCCATTTTGAAGGCGAAGCGCTAATTGGCGGCGAGCTGTACGGGAAAATTAGTTCAACGGGTAAAATCACCATAGAAGCCGACGGCTACATCGACGGCGATCTACGTTGTAAAGAGCTCAAAGTCTCCGGTGTTTTCAAAGGTAAACTCAAATGCGATAAGCTCAATATTACCAATACTGGCTCGGTCGAGGGCGAGATAGCATGCGAATCGATGGAAATATTTGAAGGTGGTCAGTTTATTGGAATGCGAGTACGTGAAGAGGTTAACTTATTGTCCAGCGTTATCGATGATGACAGCATTGCAGCCAACGGCTAAACACCTCTACGTTGGCGCTAACAATGACTTTAGCGCCATATACCCTATGTTGTAATCCTACTCGCAAGCAGCTTGTTGCTGATATTTTCGCAATAACTGCATAAAATCTTTAGCATCTCTGTCTAGGCAATCCCATGGAATGTATACATGGTAGCCCAAATGCTCTCCTAAAAAGCGACAACGATGGCCAAACATTGCCATCACCCCAGTAAAGCGCTCATCATCAACCTCTAATGGCGTAAATTCCGAGTTTAGGTAGCTTTCTAGCATCAACAGCTCACCATCAAGCTCGATAGAAGAAATAAGCAATGGCCGTTGCTCAGTCAACAACCCCGTCGCCAGTCTAGGCGAGATAAGGTGCAGTAAGGGCGAGATTTTTTTCAACTTAAGCCCAATATAGGGCAAGTCAGTTAAACCTTCAGCGGTATGTACGCGAGGAATGTCGATACGTTGAATATTGTGCCATTCAACCGCAATCGTACCGCGGCGGTGCCGATACACAATCCCTCGCTCGCTAAGCTCTACCGGTATGGCAGGTTCAATAATTTTAGCGATGCCAATGACCAGGAGAATAGCGCCGATAATAAACAGCACCATGCCTACTGCAAATATCGCTTTGTAAAACAGAAATATACTCAGCCCAACAATAAGCGCAACCGCACCGCCGAGCGTACAGGAAATGCCATTATGCTTAGTGATTGAGTGAATGAGTTTAATATCGTCTTGTGCCATGAAATGTCACTCTTAAGAATTAGAAAGGCTATGTTTGATACGTAACCACAGTAAGCCAAGGTACTCATGAATCGCTCGCTGAGAAGCGGATAAATTAGCAATACTGATGTGCCACCATGAATCATCTGAGGAAATAAAATCGGTAGGTGCCGCTAAGGGGCTTAAACCCATAGCTTCGAAAGTGGCCATCGCGCGCGGCATATGTGTCGCAGACGTGACTAATTTAAACGGGGAGCTACCGATTTGCTGCTTGATATATTGCGCTTCTTCAATGGTGTCTCTAGCCAGCGGAAAAAGCGTCATGTTCGATTTTTTTACACCAAGTGCAATCGCAGCTTGTGCTTGAATTTCGGCATGACTTGGGCCAACTACACCACCGTTCCAACCGCTAAAGATAAACTGACAGTGTTGGCTAATGGAGGCTTGACGTAATCCTTCAATCAGCCTTGACAGTGCGGTGGCGGATAGCTGCTGCAGGGCAACATCACTATGAGTTGTATTATGGCTGTTACCTAATACGGCAATCACACAACCCTCTGGCATAACACTATTATTAACAGGGTATTGTTGCTCTAACTGATTAACCAAGTAATAACTACCAAACTGACTGCTTAGTAGCAGTAGCCAAGTAGTTGCAACCACGACAAAGCACTTAGCAAGCCGCGAGCGGTGCCAAAAAATCAGTGCCAATACTAGCATCAGCAAAGTAAATGGGATGGGCATGAAAAACTGTGACAGGAATTTTTTTAAGCCAAACACGATATTTTAAAGCCAACCAATGCGGTTGCGCTCCTTGCCCTATATTGAATAGGGCAAGTCTACATCAGATAAATACGGTTATCCAACAAGTAGGCTGTTAGTTTCCGTACCAAAGCCAAGCGGCACCGCGAACACCAGACGAGCAGCCATACAGGTTAGCCACCACAGGCGTGCGGCATTCACCGCCAAGCACATATTGATTAAGCTTTTCAGGCAATAACGGATAGATCTCTTCCACGTTAGACATTCCGCCGCCCAAAACAATTGCATCTGGGTCGAGTACATTGATCACATGGGCCAGCGCTCGTGCTAACCGGTCGATATAACGCTCAAAACTGCTAATAGCTCGTTCATCACCCTGTGCATACAATGCCATAATTTCGTTGCCGGTCTTAACATTGCCACCGTGCAGATTATGGTCGCGTACAAAACCAGTACCCGAAATAAAGGTCTCTATGCAGTCTTTATTTCCGCAGAAACACTCAGTGCTATTAAACTCATCAGCCGTCATCCATGGCATGGGGTTATGACCCCACTCGCCGCCGATACCATTGCCACCACCATGTACTTTGCCATTGATTGACAAGCCGGCTCCGCAGCCAGTCCCGATAATCACACCAAATACCACGCCTTTACCAGCCGCGGCGCCATCAACTGCTTCTGACACGGCAAAGCAGTTTGCATCATTAGCAACACGAACCTCTCTATCTAATCGTGCACCTAAATCTTTATCTAATGGGTGACCATTGATCCAAGTCGAGTTCGCATTTTTAACTAAGCCAGTAAATGGTGATATCACACCTGGTATACCAATTCCGACACTGCCCTGCTGCCCGAGTGTTGTCTCGGCTTCATTGACCAGTTGCGTAAGGGCATCGAGTGTTTGCTGGTACTCTCTGGGCGTAGGAACGCGTTTACGAAAAATCTCTTTACCTTGATCATCAATAGCCACTAACTCTATCTTTGTGCCACCAAGATCTATCCCCATCCGCATCATGTTCTACTCCAAATCACCATTAGTTACACCATACTCAATTTGTTTTTGCCATTGATCTATTATATTTAGCGACTAACACTGCCGCTTTTGCAATGGCTTATTTTGTCGCAACTCGTCTACTTAGCCATTGACGATTTACAAAATCTTCACACTCCAATAGCCGATACTATGTCAGTTATCGCCATTATAAAAGCGCTGCAGCCACTACTGCATTCGTATTCAATCCAGCGTTGATATTCAATCTCTGCCCGCAATCAAAGCGATTGTCATTATCGCAATGCCGCACAACTCACGCAGCATGACTATCAAGCACTGGCCCATTCTCAGCGATGTAAGTTACAGCGCGATGATGAGCCACTTTCATCCAATCTGCCCTTTATTGCTAGGCTAGCCAACTTTAACTTGGTTAACCCAACCACTCACTCTGCAGCACCAAAATCACTGGCAGCTTAGAGTAGCCTGCTCAGCACCACCTGGAAGGATTGCAATATTCGCCACACCAATAGAGAGCTGGCCTTTAGACGATAACTCAAGCGGTTTGCTCACTCTGCTAAAGTCGACACCTTTATCAGCAAAACATTGTAAGTCTACCGTCAGTGTTGACCACTGCTTTGCAGGCAAAGCTTGTAGGGCTTTAGCAATATCGATACTGGTGCGACATTCAGGCTCACAATCCATAGTTAGCAATACGCTATCAGCATTAAGCTGGCGCTTATCAATATCGAAACTTAATACCCCTTTGGCTTCACTGTATGCCCTTAAATCACGCGGGAAACTACCAAAGATGGCAAAACCACCTTCAGCACTTCCATTTAGGGTAAACAAACGTGCATCTTCTTGAACGTTTTTATCGATAGTACGGGTATACACAACGTCATTTTCCACAATGGTATCTTGCAAGCGAGTTGTCCCTTTACCACTGCCAATCGACATCATCCAAGGAGTCACCACACCGCGGTCAAACAAGGCTAGTGCTTGCAATGCTTCTACATCACGTTCGACCACTTCGGATAAATCAGCGGCAATATTGACGTTATCTGCGGCACTTAAACCATAACCGTAGGCAAACAGCGGCGCATAGTCAGCATCAAAGCGGTTGACTGCGGTTTGATCTGCCCGAATAGGCCAAGAGAATGATAAGCGACCACTAAAGTCATGTTGAACTGCGCCCTCACTATCACGGAATAACACTTGCGCGACGCCATCCCCTTCTGAGCCCGGTAACCAAGCAGCGACAAAAGCATCCGATGCATTTAGCTCCGCATTCACCCACATTGGGCGGCCGCTGATAAATACAGACACAACTGGAATTCCCTGGGCTTGTAATCGTTTTAGCAAGGCAAGATCACGCTTATCACCTCGTTGGTATTCAAGATCATCTCTATCACCATGGCCTTCTGCATAGGGCTCTTCACCAAATACCACAATAGCCACATCCGGGCGCTGCTCAAAACTGCCATCTTCACTGAGGCTTACACTGCCGCCGGCTTGGGTAACTTGCTGCTCAATGCCCTGGTAAATTGAACTTCCTCCTGGGAAATCGCTATTTTCGTTATTAGTCCCCTGCCAAGTGATAGTCCAGCCACCTGACTGTTTACCAATATTATCAGCGGCATCACCGGCTACAAGCACATGCTGCTTAGCGGCGAGCGGCAATAACTGGTTGTTATTTTTCAATAGTACCAGTGACTCCCTCACTGCTTGTCTGGCAACATCACGATGGGCTTTCGCACCAATAAGCGCTGTTTTGCCTGATAGCTGACGCTGCGCTGGGCTTGGTTTATCAAATAATCCCGCACGTAACTTAACTCGCAAAATACGCGAGACGGCATCATCAATGCGGGCCATAGGAATCTCACCTGAACGCGCTTGGGCAAGCGTATTATCATATAAAGGCTTCCATGCACCTGTTGGCACCATGAACACGTCCAATCCGGCGTTAATTGATTCTGGGCAAGATTCATTGGTACAGCCTTTTACTTGGCCATGGCCGTTCCAATCTCCTACCACAAAACCATCAAAACCCATTCTATCTTTAAGCACATCGGTTAACAGATACGGGTTGCCGTGGTTCTTAATACCATGCCAACTATTAAATGATGCCATGACAGTTTGAGCACCCGCGCTCAAGCCCCCGACATAGCCCTGGGCATGAATATCAATCATCTGCTGCTCAGTGGCGAGATTCTCCCCCTGATCAACACCTTTTACTGTCCCGCCATCCCCTAAGAAATGCTTCACAGTGGCGATCACTTGCTCGTTGCCCAAAAAGTCTTGGTCAACACGGCCTTGCAGACCACTAACAATCGATCGAGAATATTCTCTTACTATTTCAGGATCTTCAGAGTAACCTTCGTAAGTCCGTCCCCAGCGATCATCGCGCACCACCGCGACTGTTGGTGCAAATACCCAGTCAATGCCGGTCACCATCACTTCTGTCGCCGTAATGCTGGCTATCTGCTCTATGAGTTGCGGGTTATTTGCAGCGCCTAAGCCAATATTATGCGGGAACAATGTCGCCCCGATAACATTGTTATGGCCATGAACCGCATCCGTGCCCCACATGGTTGGAATGCTCGAACCATCAAGGCTGCTGTCGATTGACGCTTGGTACATGGATTCAGCTAGGGCTATCCAGTCTTGTGGCGTTGCGTGTTTATCGTTATTTGGAAAAGCGCCACCACCATTCAGGTAAGAACCGAAACCGTATTTACGCATGTCTTCTACGGTGATATCGCGGATCTCCGGCTGGATCATCTGGGCAATTTTCTGCTCTAAAGTCATCTCAGCTAACAATGACTTTATTTGCTCTTCAGTGCTGTTATCGGTTTTGACTTCACTGTCAATCACCGGCCAACGGCTAAGCTGCCTATCTGTTGCGGCGCTGAGCGACGCTTTCTGTTGCGCTGGTTTCTCTGCCGCCACAGATGCGGGAGTTGTGGTTGCAGCTTGTTCGGCACAACCCGCTAACCCAGCCCCGGCAATCACCACGGCTAATGACTTTTTAATCAACGCGCTATTTGTCAAAAACATGACTTTGTTCCTCATGACGTTAGGTCCCTATTTAGCAGCATCTTGCAGCAGTTTGTGGCCCGATAAGCCATAAAATACGATATAAGCAAAACAGACAAGTGGTACGATAAATGACAATTGAATGCCTAAACTGTCTGCCATAACCCCCTGAACAACTGGAAGAATTGCTCCACCTACAATGGCTAAACAAAGTATGCCCGAACCTTGGCTAGTATGCTTACCTAAACCATTTAATGCTAAAGTGAAAATAGTTGGGAACATGATTGAATTACACAATCCCACTAATGTGATGGCCCACAAGGCTGTCATGCCACTGGCAAAAATAGCCACTAGCAACAATACCATTGCCACCACACCATTAAATGTCAGTACCACACTCGCAGGCAATTTCTGCATAATCAGTGCACCAATAAAGCGACCAATCATGGCGCCGCCCCAAAAATAGGTGACATATTTGGCAGCTTGGTGTTCCGTCAATCCGGCAATGTCACCCTGCGCTGCAAAGTTAATGATTAAGCTGCCGATACCCACCTCTGCGCCGACATAAACAAATATCGCCAGTGCCCCCAATACTAGGTGGCGGTATTGCCAAGCCGATCCGCCATCGACTTGCTCCGTTGGCGAAACCGCTGCTGTTTGCATTGCAGGTTTAGGTAATTTAAGTAGCGAAAAAATCACCGCCATTAATATCAATGTCCCTGCCAGGATGAGATAAGGCGTTTGTACCGCGGTAGCTTGTACCTTAGTTTGCTCTGCAGCCGGCATTAAGGTATCTGCCGCCACTGACAATATTAACCAGCCTCCTAAAATTGGGGCTACGGTGGCACCAAGTGAATTAAACGCTTGGGTCATAGTTAATCGAGAAGATGCGGTGTTGGCACTTCCTAATATACTCACGTATGGGTTTGCCGATACTTGTAAAATGGTGATACCCGCAGCCAACACAAATAAAGCCGTTAAAAAAGCGCCATAAGAGCCTGTAGTTGCCACTGGATAGAATGCTAGCGCCCCAACACTAGCCACTAACAGGCCAACCACAATGCCGCGCTGAAAGCCCACGCGAGCCACTAACGCCCCGGCAGGCACCGACACTAAGAAGTAAGCCCCAAAAAAACAGAACTGAATTAACATTGCTTGGGTATAGCTCAATTCAAACATACCTTTAAGGTACGGAATCAAGATATCGTTAAGACTCGTTATCAATCCCCAAATAAAAAATAACGATGTAAGACACACCAAAGGAAAAGCATAACTTTGCCCTTGCTGCGTACTATTCTCCTGCACTGCTGTTTCAGCCTGCGGTGTGATAGCCATAATATTCCCCAGTAAACTCAGTTATTTACTTTCAAAATAAATCATCAGCCCACTGTTAACTTTATGTTGCGCCGCTCAAGTGGTAAAAATGAATACCGCCCTGAAATGCACGTTTATAAACAGGTTGACCTTTAATAATGAAAGCTCTATTGTTATGTAAGCGCTTTCATTTATAACACAGTAATAACAATTTTCAAGCCATTTTCGATAGTATTTGTAAGCGCTTTCATTGATTAGGATTTGATAAATAGGTAGTACTGAGGTGCGGCCGCTAGCTAGAGTTGACCATCGGCATAGCGAAGTTCACTTACAGGATTCAGAGATTAATCGCACCACATGTAATGGAACGATGAGAAAAATGATGACCAAGATGACAATTACGCTACCAGAGCATTCCGTGATGCGCTCAGCTGATTTTACCTACGGAGTAGCCACAGCTGCTTTTCAAATTGAAGGTGGCGCCAATGAGCGTATCAACAATATTTGGGACACTTTTTGTGCCAAGCAAGGAACCATCGTTGACGGCTCTAATGGTGACATTGCCTGTGATCATTTTCACTTATGGCAACAGGATGTTGAGTTAATCGCCTCTTTGGGTGTCGATGCCTATCGCTTCTCTGTCTCTTGGGGCCGAGTGCTCAATCAAGACGGCAGCGTAAACCAAGCTGGGATGAATTTTTACATTCAGTTACTAGATAAACTCAATCAGCTGAATATTAAACCCTATGTGACGTTATACCATTGGGACCTACCCCAACATATTGAAGACAATGGTGGCTGGCAGAATCGTCAAACCGCCTACTTATTCCAAGATTATGCCGCTAAGGTGGCACAAGCATTTGGCGGCCGTGTTCATTCATATGCCACACTTAACGAGCCATTTTGTAGCGCCTATTTAGGTTACGAAGAAGGCATACATGCGCCAGGAATACAAAGTCAGCAAGCCGGTAGAGCAGCGGCGCACCATTTACTGCTAGCCCATGGTCTTGCTATGCAAGTGTTACAGCAATACGCCCCCGATAGCCTTAATGGTATTGTACTTAACTTCACTCCAGCCTACTCGCTAACCGATTCGGCCGCCGATAAAGCCGCCACCCAGTATGCTGAGGATTATCACAACCAGTGGTACATCAAACCTTTGTTTGACCGCTGTTACCCGAGCATCATCGACAGCCTACCTGATGCCGTAAAACCACCGATTGAAGCCGGTGATATGGATATTATTGCCCAGCCATTGGATTTTCTAGGCATCAACTTTTACACCCGCGCGGTTTACCGAGCTGATGATAAGCACATCTTCGAGCAGGTAATGGATTTGGATGTACCACGTACCGATATTGGCTGGGAAATTTATCCCCAAGCGATGACAGAGCTGTTATGTTCTTTAAATGAACGTTACAACTTGCCTCCCATCTATATTACAGAAAATGGCGCATCGATTGATGATGAGATTGAAGCCGGTATTGTCGATGATGTACGCCGCGTTAATTATTATCACCAACACCTTAATGCAGTGCATCAGGCTTGTGAGCAAGGGGTCAACGTTCAAGGCTACTTTGCTTGGAGCTTAATGGATAACTTTGAATGGGCGGAAGGGTATTTAAAAAGGTTTGGTATTGTCTATGTTGATTATGCCACCCAAAAACGCACAATAAAGTCCAGCGGTTTAGCTTATAAACAGTTAATTACTCAGCGATAAATATACTCCACACAATAATAACAATGGATAACGAATGAGTACTCTACCTTTTCATGAGAAAGTCGGTTATGCCATGGGAGATGCCGCGGCCAATCTAGTTTGGCGTGGCGCCTTAGCCTACTTAGCGGTATTTTATACCGATACCTTCGGCCTCAGCGCCGCAGCAGCGGCCATGCTGTTTTTGGTGGTGCGGCTATCTGATGGGGTAACCGACATTATCATGGGCATGGTAGCGGATAGAACCGACAGCAAATGGGGCAAGTTTAGACCATGGATCCTATGGTCAACACCATTTTTAGCGCTATTTATGGTGCTGTGCTTCACCACGCCAGCATTATCAGACTCAGGCAAGTTAGTGTACGCCTATGTCACATACATTGGTCTGACACTGGCTTATACGGTGAACAACGTCCCCTACTCTGCGCTTATGGGGGTGATGACGCCAGACGATAAGGAACGCACTAGCCTTTCTGGTTTTCGCTTTGCGGGCGCTTTTGCCGGTGGCTTACTCGTTATGGGGTTCTTACCTCAACTGGTGGCATACTTTGGCCAAGGCGATGATGCAATGGGCTATCAATACACCATGTATTTGTTTGCGGCTTTGTTGGCGGTATTGATGTTAGTCACTTTCTTTTCAACTAAAGAACGTATCACGCCAGCCGTCAACTCCAACGCCAGTCTAGGCAGCGAAATTGGCGATCTATTGAAAAACTTGCCGTTTATTATCTTACCCCTATTGGCAATGACACTATTTTTCTATTATCGCAACGGTTATTCAGCGCTGTTTTTTGTCATTGTATTTGTTGGCATGGGGCTATTGATTAAGCGATTGTTGAAACAACCCTCGACCAATATCAGTGGTACTCAGCAAGATATGATAGACCTACTCACCAATAAGCCATGGCTAATTTTGCTCGGTATTGGTTTTCTCACCATGATGTTCAATGGCATCAAATATGGTGTTATCGCATACTACTTTAAGTACCAAGTTGGCGATGAACTAATGGCGGGGAAATATTTCATTGCGCTATTGATCGTCTCCATTTTGGGCGCACTGTCTACCAGTTACTTCTCACAACGCTTTGATAAGCGTAAATTATTCATTGTGACTCTATTAGCCAGTGCAGTGCTAACCGCAGCTTTTTATTGGGTATCAGCCGACAACATCGCCTTGGTGTTTGCCTTTGGGTGCGCTGCGGAATTCTTTGCAGCCATGATGCCAACACTGTTCTTCTCCATGCTAGGCGACTCAGCTGACTATTCAGAGTGGAAAAATGGTCGCCGAGCAACTGGACTGATTTATTCAGCCGGCACTTTCGTACAAAAAACCGGTGGCGGCTTCGCTGGCGCCTTGGTGCTAGTGGTATTAGCCAGTTACGGCTATGACGGCATGCGACCTGAAACGATTGCCGCTTCCCTGCCCGGAATGCAACTGCTGATGAGCTGGATACCCGCAGCATTTGCTTTTGCCGCCGCGCTACTCATGTGTTTTTATCCATTAACCAGTGCGCGCAATGAAGACATTACTCTGACATTGATCAAGCGCCGTAATGAGCCCAGCATGGCATAGTTAGTTTGCTTTTCATTAAGACTATTTAGGTGTTGTAAATGATTTCAGTTAAAGAAAAAATTGCCTATGGTTTAGGTGATACCGCCAGTAACATCATTTTCCAAACCGTGATGATGTTCCTGCTTATTTACTACACTGATGTAGTCGGCTTGGCACCAGAAGCTGTTGGTACCATGTTTCTTATTGTGCGTATCTTTGATGCCGTCACTGACCCTATCATGGGTAATATTGCTGACCGGACACGCAGTAAATGGGGACAATTTAGACCCTTTTTGCTGTGGTTAGCGCTGCCATTTGGATTAATCAGTGTCCTTGCCTTTACCACGCCTGATCTCGCTGACGACCAAAAGCTCATTTACGCTTTTGTCACCTATACCCTATTGATGCTGGTGTACACAGCAATCAATATTCCCTATTGCGCCCTCGGCGGAGCACTCACAGCTAACCCGAAAGAACGTGTCTCCGTGCAATCATACCGTTTTGTATTGGCCATGTTAGGCGGTGTGTTTGTGGCTTCATGCACTATGCCTTTAGTAGAATGGTTTGGTAGTGGTGACAAAGCCAAAGGTTATCAGCTAACCATGGCGGCGATGAGCGTCGTCGGAGTGTTATTTTTCTTAGTTTGCTTCGCCGGAACCAAAGAGCGAGTTCGGGTACCCAGTGAACATAAGCACAACTTCATCGATGGCCTCAAACTATTATGGCAAAATGATCAAGCTAGGCTGCTGTGCCTTGCCGGGCTGTTTTTGCTGACCGGACAGGTATTAAAAATCACCCTCGCGGTTTATTACGTCAAATACATCTTAGTTCGCGAAGATCTCATCACCCCTTTCATGACCATAGGCATGGTGGGCAGTATGCTAGGCTGTGCTTTCTCGCAAACCTTAGCTAAGTATGTGTGCAAGATTAAGGCTTACATTAGTTTGCAATTACTTGCAGTGGCTGTCTGCGCTTTGGCCATCTTCATTTCCCCTGATCAAACCCTGCTAGCCTGCGCGGCCTTTTTCATCTGGAAGTTTTTGCTCGACATGGCTACGCCGCTATTATGGGCAATGATGGCTGACACCATTGACTATGGTGAGTGGAAAATAGGTATACGACTTTCTGGCATGGTATATTCTACTGTGATATTTTTCATCAAGTTAGGTATCGCACTAGGTGGTGCCCTCGCGGGCTGGGCATTAGCCTATTATGGCTACCAAGCCGATACCACGCAAACGGCTGAAACACAGCAAGGGATATTATATTCCTTTACCCTGTTTCCAGCGTTAGGGTCACTAATTGCTGCATTAATCATGACACGCTACACCCTAACGAGCAGTAAGATAGAACAAATTCATTTAGCATTTAATGCCAAAAGTAGCTAATTAGCACTAAAAAGTAGCTGCAAGAAAAGGAAGCATATGGCAACGATTTACGACGTGTCAGTATTAGCAGGCGTTTCATTAGCAACCGTCTCACGAGTCATGAATAAGAACGCCAAAGTGAGCGAGAAAACCGAGAAAAAAGTGCTCGACGCTATGGCACAGCTTGGCTACCGCCCCAACGCCATTGCCCAATCACTGGCTTCTAATTGTTCAAATAGTGTTGGAGTATTGGTCTCTGAGCTCAGAGGTCACTTCTATGGTTCAATGATGAGCGGTATCGAAGCCGAATTTCGTATTGCCCACAAACACGTCATTATTGCTGCCGGTCACAGTGAAGAACAACTCGAAAAAGAAGGCATTGAATTCTTAATTAGCCGCCGTTGTGATGCGCTCATATTGCACGTTGAAGCGGTATCCGATGAATATTTAATTGAGTTATGCAAAGGCTCAATACCCGTCATATTGATTAACCGCTATATTGAACAAATAGAAGATCGCTGTGTCCACCTCAATAATGAACTCGGTGGGTATATCGCCACCAAAGCGGTTATTGACCAAGGCCACCGTGATATTGCTTATATCGCTGGACCCTATTGGAAAGAGGATGCCCAAAACCGTTTGCATGGCCATAAACGCGCATTAGCAGAACATGGCTTAACATTTCATGAGCAACTGGTATTTGAAGGCGATTACCGTGAAGAAAGCGGCGCCAAAGGGTTTCGCGCCCTGCATGATACTAACTTCCCCTTTAGCGCCCTTGTTTGTGCCAACGATGAAATGGCATCCGGCGCCATGGATGCAGTCCGGGGCAAAGGTTTGTCGATGCCAAACGATATGTCCGTAATGGGCTTTGATAATAATGTGTTGGCTAACTATATGTTCCCTAAATTGTCATCGGTTGATTATCCAATCGCAGAAATGGGTCATATGGCGGCTAAAATGGTCCTTAAACAGTGTTATCAATCACCGCAAACTAACCTTAACAACATATTCGACCCAAAACTTGTACTGCGGGACTCAATTAGTCTGCGTTAACCCTCCCCACCTATAATTCTTGTTGGCGAACAGCATCCTGGTTGTGTGAATCACGGCCAGGAATTTACACATAATTATAATACAATTCTATCAATTTCATTTACCACCCGAAATCACACCAAAACCAACATCAACAAACACTTAACGCAAAATACACGCTAAAATCCCACGGCAAATGTTACATTAAAGTGATATTTTTGTTGACCAAACAAACGATTTAATCTAGCTTTGTGTAAGCGCTTACAATTTTTAAAAATTATAAGACCTCATTTTTTTAGCGGTACTTGTAAGCGCTTACATAGAAAACGATGAAAACGAAAGTTTCACTATTTCCCGGGGAGAGATGGAAATGCAGCAAACACTGTTTAAAAGAACAAGGATAGCCACTAGCTTGTCACTCGCATTGAGTGCAACCGTGCTAAACCCTGTCTACGCTGAAGAACAAAATGAAGATATTGAAGTTATCGCAGTTAAAGGTATTCGCGGTAGTCTAATTAAGTCAATGGATCTTAAACGCAGCTCAGACGGTATCGTCGATGCGATTAACGCCGAAGATATTGGTAAGTTCCCTGACAGTAACCTAGCAGAATCGATGCAACGTATTACTGGTGTGTCTATCGACCGCCAAAATGGTGAAGGTAGCCGAGTCACCGTGCGCGGCTTTGGTCCAGATCAAAACTTGGTGATGCTCAATGGCCGCCAAATGCCAGTTACTACCGGTTCGCGTTCGTTTGACTTTGCTAACATTGCGTCAGAGTCAGTAAGTGCAGTAGAAGTTCAGAAAACCAGCCAAGCTAAGAATTCGACCGGTGGAATGGGGGCAACCATTAACGTCCTGACTCATCGTCCACTTAGCTCACCAGGCCTCAAAGCAACCTTTGGTGCCAAAGCCGTTGAAGACACATCAACTGATAAAGGCAGTGTGACGCCGGAATTTTCAGGATTGTATTCCAACACTTTTGCAGATGACAAGTTTGGTATTTCACTGTCTGCCAGCTATCAAAAACGTGAAAGTGGTAATCAGCAAGCGCAGGTCGGTACCGGCTGGCGCAGCTACCCAGGTATTGTTGACCAAGATTGGAGCGGTAATAACGCTGAATGGGGCGGTGTACCAAAAGATGACAACCAGATCAACCGTGCTGGTGAAGATGATATTTACAGTGTGCCACAAACGACGATTTATCGTTTTGAAGAGCAGCAACGCGAACGTATTAACGGCCAACTAGTACTGCAATATCAGCCTACTGATTCAATTCGCGCTACCCTTGATTACACCATGATGCAAAATGATGTCGACCAACAACATCAAGATGTTTCTGCGTGGTTTAACTTTGTACCTACACAGTACAGCACTTGGAGTGATGGCCCTGTCTCATCACCACTTGTCTATTCAGAGGTTTATGGCGATGGCCCCGCTGATCTTTCAATGGCTGCGGGTGAATACGGCACTCGTGATGAAAGTGGCTCACTGGGCTTTAATCTAGATTGGGATGTGACTGAGAGCTTATCGCTTAACCTTGATTACCATTCATCTACTGCAGAGCGCAGTCCAAATCATGCCAATGGTAGTAGCGCAAATCTAAGTACTGCGGCATTCATCCGTACCAGTGCTGCTACTGACTTTACCGGTGATATACCTGTTTTGGCTGTAGGCAATGGTAATAATGTCATGCCAACAGATATGCGCGTTACCGGTTCAACATTTAGTAATGAAGTAAACCGTTCAGAAATTGACCAACTACAGCTTAATGGTACATTTGAAACTGATGAAATGGGCAGCATTGATTTTGGTATCGCTATGACCAATGTCAATAACCGTACACAGCAAATCAATGTTCAACGTAATGACTGGGGTGGTGTTGGCCAAGCCGGCGACTTAGATCCTGCTTGGTTCCCTGCTGAAACCATCCACGATAAATTAGATGGCTCTAAAGGCGATTTCTCTGATTATCAGGGTCCAGCCTCAACAGAAGCACTTAATACTATGTTCTTCTGGGACTTTGAAGCTGTTCGTGCTCGCGCCGCTGAGCTTTATGGTTCAACAGATGTGGGAGATTGTGGTAATGGATTCTGCCCATCAACAGACTACCTTCGTCCTGGTGGAACAGATAGATATACCGAAGAAGAGTCGCAATCAGCCTACATCCAATATAACTATGAAGGCGAAATGTTTGACCGACCTTATGATATCCACGTAGGTCTTCGTTACGAAAAAACTGATGTTGAGTCACGTTCTGCTGTACCTGAATTTAATTCAGCAACTTGGATTGCTGAAACAGAAGTAGCCTATGAGGGAACTGGCCAACAGGTGCTGCTCACCCAAAAAGGTGACTATGACTACTATCTGCCAAACGTGAACTTTAACATCGAAATTATTGACGACGTGATGCTTCGCGCAGCCTATGGCGAAACAATTGGTCGTCCTGACTATACATCTATCCAAGGTGGTACGTCTGTAGGGGCTTTGGGCAACCGTGGCGGTGGTAGTGGTGATTCCGGTAACCCAAGCTTATTACCATTAGAGTCAACCAACTATGACCTTTCTGCGGAATGGTACTATGACGATGTCAGCTATGTTTCAGTAGGTTATTTCAGAAAAGATGTCACTAACTTTATTGCAAGTAACGTCACAAATTCAAATGTGTTTAACATACCTGATCCAACCAATGGCGCCTATGTACAAGAAGCGATTGCAGCAGGTGCTACCACAGCGATACAGCAACGAGAATGGATTTATGCGACATACGGCGCTACCGATCCAAACGTGACAATTAATCCAGACAACGGAAATATTGAGATCACAGGTAACCCTGGGGATCCTGATGTCAACTTCCTGATTAACTCACCAACTAACAGCGATCGTAGTGCTGTTATCGATGGCTGGGAAATTGCAGTGCAGCATTTCTTTGGTGACACTGGTTTTGGTGTTCAAGCCAACTACACCAAAGTTGATTCAGATAGCACCTATGATAATACCAATTTGAACCGAGAGGGTGATGTTAGTCAGGATGTGATTGTCGGTATCAGTGATACAGCCAATGCCATCTTGATGTATGAGAATTATGGTTTTCAAGCACGTTTAGCTTATAACTGGCGTGATGAGTTCCTCAATTCAACGGGTCAAGATACAGGTGCTAACCCGCAATATACCGAAGCATACTCGCAAGTTGACTTCAACGTTAGCTACGATATTGCTGCTGTTGAAGGCTTAACGGTATTCTTTGAAGGGTTAAACATCACCGATGAGAAAACACGTGTTCATGGCCGTGCAACCAACCAAGTACTTAACTATACGCAGACGGGAGCGCGATATAGCTTAGGTGCACGATACACCTTTTAACTAAAAAACACTGGTAGCGCCCAGCAATGGGCGTTACCTTGTTGTTAAATAGTTTTAATTAGCAGCCACAGGCTGTTAACTAAAGTTATTTGTCATATTATTTTTTTAGCGCTAAAAGGCCCAGGTCAAGTTGTATGAATGATGCATTAAGGCGAATTGTGATAGTCGGAGGAGGTTCTGCGGGTTGGTTAACCGCAGGCGTTTTGGCCGCGCAGTTTAATGCAGATGAAAACCTAGGTATCAGCATCACCTTAATTGAGTCTGACCAAATCCCCCCCATTGGTGTAGGTGAAGGCACTTGGCCTTCTATGCGTGCTACCCTGCAAAAAATTGGCTTAAGCGAACGTGACTTTTTAACCCAATGCGATGCAAGTTTTAAACAAGGCTCAGCATTTCATGGCTGGCGCAATGGCAATGATAGCTATTGCCATCCTTTTACTCCGCCAGCAGGTTTCAATCAAATTAATTTAGCCCAATACTGGCAACCTTTTCGTGATCAGGTGAGCTTTGCCGATGCGGTTTGCCCACAAGGTAAAATTGCCTCATTAGGGTTGGCACCTAAAATGCTCAATACCGAAGAGTATGGTTTCGCGCTCAACTACGGCTACCACCTTGATGCGGGCAAATTTGGTCAATGCCTCAAGCAACACTGTATTGACAAGCTTGGCGTCAAGCACATCATTAGTGATGCCACTAAGGTCAATAGCGCAGCCAATGGTGATATCGCCTCGGTATCTACCGTTGATCAAGGTGATATCGAAGCCGATCTGTTTATCGACTGCAGTGGTATGCAGTCACTATTACTTGGCAAGCACTATGGCATAAAACTGGTCCACCAAGATAAAGTGTTGTTCAACAACGCTGCCATTGCCGCGCAAGTCCCTTATCTTGACACGCAAGATAGCATTGCATCATTCACCCACTCAACCGCGCAAAGTGCTGGTTGGATCTGGGATATTGGCCTGCCATCTCGTCGCGGTGTCGGATACACGTTTTCAAGTGCCCATTGTGATTCTACCCAAGCAGAAACTGACTTGCGCCGCTACCTAGCGCGCAGTATTGGCGATAAACAAAGTGAACAGTTGCCATTGCGTCACCTGACATTTACTCCAGGGCATAGAGAGAAGTTTTGGCATCGAAACTGCGTTGCTGTGGGAATGGCATCGGGATTTATCGAGCCACTTGAAGCTTCGGCACTGGCGATGGTGGAGTTGTCTGCCAAAATGCTTGCCGAACAAATGCCAGCCAACCGCGCTGCAATGGATATTATCGCTAGCCGCTTTAATGACAGCTTTAGTTACCGCTGGCAGCGCATCATAGAGTTTTTAAAACTGCACTATATCTTAACCCAGCGCAGTGACAGCGATTATTGGAGTGATAACTGTGAGAGCAATACCATTCCAGCACACTTAGCTGAGCAGCTAGCGCTTTGGCGGCACCACTTCCCTTATCATTGGGACACACATCATACTGAAGAGCTATTCCCTGCCGCCAGTTTTCAATACATTCTTTATGGCATGGGCTTTGAGACGAATGCCCCGCAGCGACTTCGAAAAATGAGTGAACAGCAGGCGACACACTTGTTCAATCAGAATGTGGCCAAAGGCAAGCAATTGCAACGCCACCTTAGCAGCAACAGAGATTTACTAATACAAATACAAATACAGCAACATGGGTTAGCCCCCAACCATTAGCAAAGATTTGCTCACTAGTTTAAAACTATAAAATGACAACAAACTGGAGTTAACATGGCCAACACCCTTCTTCTAAATAGCGTTGATCATAAAGACCTTAAAGTGATCACCGAGCGTAGCCCTCAGTACGGTGACGATATTTGGTATGCCCTAACCTTTCCATCTGAATATCGAAGTGTACAAGCCCACTACCCGATCTTTTATCAAAAAGATCCCACTACGGGTGAGTTTTATGCGGTCGCTCTATTTGGTTTTAAAGACAAAGAGAACTTGTTTATTGACCAGGGCAAGTGGACCGTTTCGTATATTCCGCTAACCGTACAGCGCCAACCCTTTTTAATCGGTAAGCGCACCGGTGTAGAAGATGGCGTTGAAGTAGAGCAGCGAGTGTTACATATCGATATGGATAATCCGCGCGTCAATACAGAAAAAGGTGAAGCACTGTTTTTAGAGTATGGTGGCAATACCGAGTTTTTAGACAATGCGGCAGATATGCTTGAAGCAATACACCACGGATTAGAAGAGAGTAAAGCCTTTACCGCGACATTGCTGGCCCATGATTTACTTGAACCTTTTACATTAGAGGTCACTCTAGACTCAGGAGCAACACATCAAATGATTGGCTTTTACACTATCAATGAAGATGTATTGCAAGCTCTCGATAGCGACATTGTTGCCCAACTACACCAAAGTGGCTTTTTACAGGCGATTTATATGATGGTTGCCTCGCAAAACAACATTCGCGAGCTGCTTAATCGCAAGAATGCACTCAGCCCTGAACTACAAAGTTAACCGGCAGTTGAGGAAGGTGTTGTGATGCTCAATGTCAATCGGCAAGTCGACCATTACCAAGATTTTGTTAAGGGCGTATTCCCGCCTGCATTAATGCAGGCAAGTAAGCCTATGGTGCTAAAGGGATTTTGTGACCATTGGCCCGCAGTGCAAGCTGCCAAGCACTCTGATCAGCGTATGTGCGAATATCTGCTCAGCCACTATAGTGGCCTGCCGGTTACCGCCTACTTAGCGCCCCACAGTGCTCAAGGGCGGATTTTTTACGATGACCTACATACAGGCTTCAATTACACCGCGAGCAAAGTGCCAATGCCCGCAGTGTTGGAGCGGATACTGTCACAGGCTAAAAATCCACAAGCGCCGACCATGTACATTGGCTCCTCCAATTTACAACAGTACTTACCAAGCTTTTCTGAAAACAACGCTATCGATTTTGCAGATATCGCGCCACTGGCCAATATCTGGATTGGTAATCAAAGTAAAATTGCTGCCCATTATGATTTCCCGCTCAACCTCGCCTGCTGTATATCAGGCAAACGTCGCTTTACCCTATTTGCACCCGAGCAGATCAGCAATTTATACCCTGGGCCTTTGGAACACGCCCCAGGAGGTCAGAGTATCAGTATGGTGGATTTTGACAATCTAGACTTTGATCGTTTCCCGCGTTTTCAGCAAGCTATCGACGCTGCGCAGGTGATAGAACTTGAAGCTGGTGATGCGCTGTTTATTCCGAGTATGTGGTGGCACCACGTCCAAGGTCTAGCGCCATTAAATACACTTATCACTCACTGGTGGCGCAATAGTGACGCTTTTATGGGACGGCCAGAGTCGGCATTAAACCATGCAATGCTGAGTTTACGCAACTTACCTAAAGATCAACGCCAGGCCTGGAAAGCCCTATTTGACTACTACATCTTTGGCCATGATGATAATGACAATCGACATATTCAGCCAGATGCTCAAGGCATATTAGCCAAGCCCATGAATCAACACAGTGCACGCCAACTTCGAGCAGAATTGCTCAACCAACTAAAACGATAATAACTCGCCGCGTTGACCGCAATCTAATGTAAGCGAGACTATGAGGTACAAGCATGCAACAGGATAACAAAGTAAAAAGAGTCGTCATCGCTGGCGGAGGAACTGCGGGATGGATGGCGGCCGCATCGTTAGCCAAGTTATTAGGTAAAGCCCTAGATGTCACTTTAATAGAGTCAGACCAAATCCCCACCGTAGGCGTAGGTGAAGCGACCATCCCCACCTTACATATTTTTCATCGACTACTGGGTATTAACGAGCAAGAGTTTATGGCGGCGACCAATGCCACCTTTAAGCTAGGGATCTCATTTGAGAACTGGAAAGATGGTCAAGACAAATACATTCACTCTTTTGGTTTCTTAGGCAAAGATTGCTGGGCATCAAGCTTTACCAGTTTTTGGGTGAAAGGCCAACAGCAAGGGGTTGCCTCCCAGATTGGCGACTATTGCACCGAACATTTAGCAGCCCGTCGTGGACGATTTGCGGTATTGCCAAGTCGCGATCTAAACCATGCCTACCATCTCGATGCCGGGCTGTATGCAAAGTTTTTACAAAAAATTGCCTTTGACCATGGCTGTAAACGTGTCGAAGGGAAAATTGAAGATGTGCTGCTAGACGATGATAGCGGTCATATTACTGCTATTAAACTCGATAACGGCCAAACAGTAGAAGGCGATCTATTCCTTGATTGTACTGGCTTTAGAGGTTTGCTGATTGATAAAGCGCTGCATACCGGTTTTGAAGACTGGGGACATTGGCTACCTTGCGATCGCGCAATTGCCGTGCAAACCAGTTGTACCGATAAGCAAGTGCCTTATACCCGCTCGATTGCCAGAGAAGCAGGTTGGCAGTGGCGGATCCCACTGCAAAACCGTACCGGCAATGGCTTAGTCTATTGCAGCCATTATATGAGCGAAGAGCAAGCCAAGGCGAAGTTATTAGCCAATATTGACGGTGAGCCACTGAACGAGCCACGAGTTATTCGCTATCAAACGGGTACCCGTAAACAGCATTGGAATAAAAACTGTATTGCAATCGGCCTCGCCAGCGGTTTCATCGAACCGCTTGAGTCAACCGGTATTCACCTATTCCAGCGCGGTATTATCCGCTTAATGCAGATGTTCCCATTAAATGGTATCAATCAAAATGATGTCGATGAGTTCAACGCGCAAACTAAGTTTGAATGTGACAATATCCGTGACTTTATTATCTTGCACTACCACCTAACAGAGCGCACCGACACACCGTTTTGGCGCTATTGTAAAAATATGGACATCCCTGACACCTTAAAACATCGCATGAACCACTTTAAAGCGGCTGCGCGGATGTTTAAAAAAGATGGTGAACTGTTTGGAGAAACCTCGTGGGTACAGGTTATGATAGGTCAAGGTTTAATGCCTGAGCAATACCACCCAATTGTCGATACCATGTCAGATGAAGAATTGGCGCATTTTCTAAGTACTATCAAGGCTAATGTTTCTAAGCAAGTTGATAATTTTCCAGACCATTACGACTTTATTCAGCGTTATTGTAAGTCGGCAAATATGTGATCAATTGATGCCCAATAAACTAAGCTGATTTTATCGTGGGAGTGAAGGTGGTAGAGACTCAATCTAAGCAGTTTCAAGTTAATCAAGGCTTTAAACTACAAGTAATAAAAGTCGGTCAAGAGCAAACCCCAGTGATCATTATTGATGACTTTGGGGTTAATTGCGATGCGGTGAAAAACTACGCTTGCCAACAGGGCAAATTTGATTGTGATGCCAGCTCATATTACCCAGGCGTACGCACTCCCCTGCCTAAGCCTTATGTGATAAGCGTACTAAATGCGGTATATAAAACGATTTACCAGGTTTATAACATACCGCCTCAGCGCCAACTGCAACCGCAAAACTACTATTTTTCCTTGATAAGCCACCAGCCAGAACAACTAAAGTCGCTGCAACGCATGCCGCATTTCGACACGCTCAATCCCTATTACTTTGCCATTTTACACTACCTAAATGATGGCCCTCATGGCGATACAGGTCTGTTTAGGCACATTCCTAGCGGCTTTGAGCGCATTAATCCTAAACGTAGCGATGACTACTTTAGCGCGGCGCAGCACCACGTTAATACCTATGGTCAACCTAAACCGGGCTATTTTGTCGAAAGTGACCAGCAATATTACCTTTATGAGCAACTCCGTTATCGCGCCAACCGATTGGTTATCTACCCAGGCAACTTACTGCACAGTGTGATCGTCAATAATGACACCGATATCGACGATAACCCGCAAACCGGCAGACTCACCGCCAATATCTTTGTCGACTTTGTGGCTCCCTAACCACAAATCAAGCACAGTTAATCGCAGGGCGTCCCGGCGAAGCAACCAAAATAACACACCTTCACAGCAACCTTTGCACGCCAGCGCAACCCAACAACCACAAGCGCCAAGTAGTTGCAACAATCACAGTGACAATGTGTAAAATAACTGCCTAAATGGGTGAAAGTCCTGCTGTTTTCTTCCAGGTAAAGCTCTAAAATAGCGGCTTAAATTACGAGGGGGAAATATGAAAAAACCGCTGTTAGTCAGTTTACTGTGTATCTGTAGTCATTCGGCCCAGGCAGCTTGGTGGATTGAGCCGACCGATTTAGCATTGCGCGCAGATATTCAGCTACTCGCTGATACCGGTGTCATAGTTCAACCTGTCAATACTTATCCATTGATGTGGAGTGGTATTAAAGCCGATCTTGATGCCACCGAGCTTAGTCAGCTAAACCCTATGCAAGCCGATGCTTACCAGCGAATAATGGCAGCGCACAAGCATGACCACCAAGGCTTCAACGCCGAAGTCAGTATCGCAGCGGCCTCAGACAACGCCCGCTTTATCGGCTTTGGCAACGACTACCGCGACAAAGCAGAAAGCAGCATTAGCGCCGAAGTCACTCAAGATTGGTTTAGTGGCCGAGTTGAAGCAAGCTACCACTACGATCCTATTGATGGTAACAGTGCCCGATTAGACAATAGCTTCGCTGCCGTTATGGTAGGTAACTGGATTGTAAGCTATGGTGCGCAACAGAAATATTGGGGGCCAGGTTGGGACACCGGCTTGATTCAAACCACAAATGCTAGACCTATGCCGGGCATCACCTTTAGCCGCAATAACAGTCAAGGGTTTGAAACGCCGTGGTTAAGCTGGGTAGGTCCTTGGACCTTCACCACCGCTTTTAGTCAAATGGAAAGCGATCGCTATGTTGCCGACACTAAACACTGGGGCGCTCGGGCAACCTTACGCCCTATAGAAAAATTAGAGGTAGGCTTTTCATGGACGATGCAGTGGGGCGGTGATGGCTATGGCAACAGCCTAAGTGACTGGTGGGATGGGCTGTTCAACGGCGGCGGCACTGAATCGGATTTAGAAAACGGCCAAGAAAACATGTTAGCGGGCTATGATTTTCGTTGGTCAGACACCGCATTTGGTGTGCCCTATGGCATCTATTATGAGCGTATCCATGAAGACTATCATAATGGCAAGAATAAGCTGATCAATGCCGCTAACCTTGGGGGCATCGATTTTGTTATTGCTCCGCTTAACACCCGAGTTTTTATTGAATACTCAGATACGAAAGTGGCTTGTGGAGTTGACCCTAATATTTACAACTGCATGTACGAACATGAGTTTTATCAATCAGGCTATCGCTACTACGGTAAAAGCTTAGGCAGCACCTATGATAACGACTCAGAAACATTGGTCATTGGCGGTATTACTCAGTTAGGAAACGGCCAGACATTAACCAATAAAGTCCGCTGGTTAAGATTAAATACTGATGGAACTGATGTGCCTTATGAAACCGGTGGTAACCCCGTTTCGCCCGGTGAATACGAGCGTGTGTATCAATTAGATAGCAGCTATCACCGTCCATTCTATCAAGGTACCCTAAAATTGGGCGGCACCCTCAGTTACAGTGAATTTGTCCATGCAGGTGGTAACGATTGGGACGGGACGGTATATGCCGTATGGGAACGTGCTTTTTAGCGGTATCGCTGGTTTAAAAAATAGCGCGATACCAAAGCGGCTAACCGACTTAACGCGAACTCAGGTGGGGATATTGAAAACGCGGTTGCCATTTAATATCCCTTGTCGCTTTAAACTGACTCGAGTGACGCTTGCTCCATCTCTTCCCAGCTCTGTCTTTTGCGATAAATGGTCGACGCACTAATATCAAGCAATGCCGCAGCTTTGGGGACATTGCCATCGCAGCTGGCAATCGCCGCTTCAATGGTTCGCTTTTCTGACATCCATAAGGGAATAATCTCTCCCGCTGGTTCATCAGTAGTACTGTTATCTGCCAGCTGGTGATTACCAGCTTGGGGTTCGCTCATGGTGACTTGTGCAGTGGCTGATATAGCACTTACGTGAGCAGGCACCTTGGCAGAATGACTGGATTGAGACAGCTGCACCGGTAACATTGACAATTCAACGACTTCGCCTTGGTTTAGCACCACCATCTGCCTAATCGTATTTTGTAACTGACGTACATTACCTGGCCAGTCGTAGCGCAGCAACACCTGCTTGACCTCTTCGTTAAAGCTCTTAAATGCCTTGCCTTCCTCATTACTGTATTCCATTAGCAATTTCTCCGCTAACAGCAACACATCATTACCGCGCGCCTTTAATGGCGGTAACTCAATAGGGATAACATGTAACCGGTAAAATAGATCTTCGCGAAAACGTCCCTGCTTCACTTCTTCCCAAGGGGCACGGTTAGTGGCACTGACAAAGCGCACATCAACACTTTCTTCTTTGGCCCCCCCCACCTTTTGAAATACCCCGGTTTGAATAAAGCGCAGCAACTTACTCTGCAACTCTAAATCCATTTCGCAGATTTCATCCAGAAACAGTGTCCCACCATGGGCTCGACTTGCTGCGCCATCTCGGTTAGCAACCGCCCCGGTAAACGCCCCTTTGGTATGGCCAAAAATCTCACTTTCAATCAGGTCTTTTGGAATCGATGCACAGTTAAGCGCAATAAATGGCTTATCTTTACGCTGGCCTGCATGGTGTATCGCATGGGCGCAGACCTCTTTACCGGTGCCACTCTCACCCACTATGAATACCGATGCTTTACTGTTAGCCACGCAGTCAATGGTCTTATAAACGGTTTGCATTGCCAACGAATCACCTATAAACCCCATATAATTGGCTTTAGGTAAACTGCGCTCATAGTTAGTGACCAGGCTGACCAATTGCCGTTGTTTCATGGCATTGCGCACGGTGATCGATAAACGCTTGGCATCAAATGGTTTAACTAAAAAATCAAAAGCGCCCAAACGCATGGCGTCGACGGCAATATCAATTGAACCGTGAGCGGTGATCATCACCACTATCGTATCGGGATAGCGCTGTTGAGCTTGTTGTAAAATATCCATTCCCGACATGTCTGGTAGTTTGATATCCAGCACCAATAAATCAGGCTGCCAACTCTCAAGTTCAGCTAGCGCATCGGCACCATGATTAACCTGAGTAACTCTGGCACCTTCAGCGCGCAGGTATTCCGTGTACAGGGCCCCTAAAGATAAACTGTCTTCAACCAGCAGGGCAGTAAAGTTTGTTGTTATATCCATAGCTAAATATCCCTATTTACGATGTGATTCGCTGCTTGAGTTGAGCACATGTTTGTGCCCCTAATGCCAGAGTCTGTGCCACTTCAGCAGTAATCACTTTGACATCACTTGACTGTGCTAAATGTTCAAGTTGTTTGGCCGCTTCAAACAGCGCCTGCGCACCGAAACTGCCCGCACTGCTTTTTAAAGTATGTGCTTCATCAGCAATGGCGCTGTGGTTATCTTCATCACTTAAGCGTTGTATATCATCAAGTCGCTGCTCTGTTTCCTTAAGAAAAACCTGCAGCATCTGTTGCAAGGACTCCGCCCCTAATACTGACTCTAATTCGGCTATCACTTGCTCATCAATCAAATTCTGCTTATTTTCCATCATTACTGCCTGAGTATTATCTTGTGTAGCACTGGGGCTTACTTCAATTTTAGCTGCTTCTGCCAAACTATCAGCATTATCTTGATTTGCAATGGGTTCAGGACGAATCTCCAACCATTTTTTAACCGTTGCTAACAGCTGAGTGCGGTTAACCGGCTTGGCGACAAAATCTTTCATGCCGACATTAAAACACTGGTCCATATCTTCTTGCTGGACATTGGCTGTCATAGCGATAATGACTTGGTTTGGCGCCGCTAACAAAATTTGCTCTGCGGCTTGCAGGCCGTCCATGCGTGGCATACGCATGTCCATTAAGATTAAATCATAGTGACTGTCGGCTGCCATTTGTACCGCTTCAATGCCATTGTTAGCAAATTCCACTTCATAGCCCATTTTTGTCAGCATCGCTCCAGCAACTAACTGATTCGATGGACTGTCTTCAGCTAACAATAACCGGGCATTAATGACGGTGGCCAATGGCTCTACTTCGACATCATCTTTGGTCGTTGTGGTTGAACTTGAATCCCCACTGAGCAACCCAAGTAACATTTCTCGACTTAATGGTTTAGTCACAAATTGCTCAACATGAATTGCTTTGAGATTTTCAATTTCTTGCGAAGCTAATGCAGACAACATGACCGCTAGCAAGCCATCATCATGTAAAAAATCTCGTTTGAGTATTTGCACACTAGCCAGATCCAGCTCAGCTAAATAGCTATCATCGATGAGCACCAAATTAAAGCGGCCCCGTACTTGTAAGCCTTGCCGTACAACATCTATCGAGCTAGAAATTTGAGTTTGAACACCATATTGGTTGTACTGTTTACGCACTAATTGGCTATAGGTGTCATTAGGATGAATAAGCAACACACGGCAGTGTGCCGGCAAGGAATGCAACACATACGGGTCTGTATCGCTGCGCTGCATCTTAACACTAAAACGAAAACACGCACCGTGGCCGAGTTGGCTGCTCAGTTGAATGCTTCCTTGCATAAGGTTCACCAACTCATTGCAGATGGCAAGCCCCAAACCGGTACCGGCATAATTGGTGCTGTGGGTGTCGTGTACTTGGCTAAACTCTTTAAATAGTTTACTTTGCGCGGCTTGGCTGATGCCAATTCCCTGATCGGTAACGGCGCAATGTAATTCGCATTCATCAACGTGGCCATCGGGAATCCACATTTCTACCGTAATACAACCAGAGTCAGAAAACTTGATCGCATTGTCGACCAAATTGTGCAGCACTTGGCGTAACTTTTGCTGGTCGCCCACTAAGTTATCAGGGACATTGCGGTTAATAAACGATGCCAATTGCACTTGTTTTATCTGTGCTTTGGGCGCCAAGATTTGCAGCACCTGAGCCACCACATCAGCTGGCGAAAATCGTTGCATTTGCAGCGACATCTGCCCAGCTTCAATCTTAGAAAAATCCAAGATGTCATTGATGGTACTCAGTAATGCCGTACCGGCCTCTTTGGCGGTGTTGGCATAAATGCGTTGTTCATGATTAAGCTGAGATTCAAGCATCAAGTCAACACTGCCCAGCACCGCATTGAGTGGCGAGCGAATTTCATGGCTCATTGTTGCCAAAAAGCGCGATTTTGCTTGGCTACCTGCCTCGGCTTGTTCTTTGGCTTGAGTCAGCTGCTGCTCATAAGCGATACGGCTGGAAATATCGTGAATATAAGCGGTGAGCAACACTTCATCACCCAACTGAACTGGCACCATTTTCAGCTCGACAGGTAAACTCAAATCTGCGCTTGTTTTGGCAACCAGTGTCATTTGTCGCCCAATACCCGGTGCATCGCCGGTTAAGCGAAACTCTTGCAAGCCTTGGTTAAAGTTATTTCTATCTTGTCCTGCGAACAGCAAATCTCCCATTAATTGCCCTTTCGCTTGACGCTCGGTATAACCAAACAGCGAACATGCGGCATCATTGAACTGCTCAATACTGCCGCTGATATCAATCGTCACCAGCGCATCCTCACTGGCTTCTAATGTCGCCAGTAAAATAGACTCCGTACGCTGAGCCGCTTGCTCACTTTTCTTCATCTCGGTGAGATCTTTGATTAACCCCAATAAGCTTGTCTGACCGTTCACCACCATTTTTGAGATGCTTAAGTGAATAGGAAACTGCGCACCTAATTGGGTTTGCGCTGTCACCTCTTGTGGTCGAACGCTTAATCGTTGCCGGCTAGAGCTGATAAACTGTTGAAGATTCTGCTCATATTGTGGACGGTTAACTGAAGGGGTTAACGAAGCTACGCGTTTACCAATTAACTCCGATGCCTGGTAACCAAATAACGTCAGCAATGCTTGATTAGCTTCAACAATGATGCCGTGGGTATCAATGATAATAAAACCGTCAACCGCGGTCTCTAATATGGTTGTCAGTTGGGTATTGGCATTTTCCAAAGCGGTTTGATTGGCATCTACAGTTTGTACCATCTCGTTGAACACCCGGGTAACCTGACCTATCTCATCATGGTTATTTACCGGCACCGTCACCCCTTTTTCTCCGGCGAGGATGCGATTGGCAGCGGCTTTCAGTGCACTCAAATTACGAGTAAGGTAGATCCCAAGCAGCCATGAAAACAGTGCGACTAGCAACATTTCCAATGCGGCAATGGACAAAATATGCTGCCTGGCATCATTGATAAAAGTACCAAATCCGCTACTTTTTATGCTCAGTTCCACACGGCCAAATTGATAGCCGGCTTCTGTTATCTCTGCGCTGACATTAAGCACTTTGCCTTGGTTTTTGTCTGCCGGAGCCGCAACCTGAGTTGACGATAGCGTATCTGAGTCAATGCCCGATTGATACAGTAGACTTGAGCGATCATAAACCTTAACTTGTTGCACGCCAGTTTTCGCTATCAACTCCCGGCTGAGTTCTTGCAGTGTTGAAATGTCACTGCTTATCACTGCATCTTTGGTTGCCGCAGCAAACAGTTCGCCTATCACAAAAGCACGACGCTCAACTTCAGTATCATTGGCTTCTTTGAGGTAGTTAATGCTGGTGTATACCAATAGCATCAACAGCACTCCCTCAATGAGGGCAATGCCCAATACGGTTTTCAGTCGAAATGACATGTCAGTTTCCTTGCAACGGCATGGTCAATTCACCTAACGACAGTGCGCGCACATCATCCCAATCACTGTCTTTAGCGCCGCTAATGGACTTAAAACCTAACTGCCCAAGCAGTGGCGCCAAACGCTGCTGGTTTTCCTTAGCGGTCAAGGCCTCAAGTAAAGCTTGTCGCTGCGCAGGTGAAACCCTGTGATGGGTTGCAAAAGCATGTGGGGTGTAGCCTTGGGTCTGCCACAAAATCTTCAATTTATCGCGCACGTTATCTGGCATATTGTTAAAGGTGCGCATCACTCCCCCACCAGCGGTCGCCAACCCTTGCGCTACCGCCAGGTAGACTGAATCATGCGAGCCTACATATTTAGGTGTTATCGCAATGCTTGCTTTGGCTAAATTGGCCCGAGGAATAATACTGGCAGCAAATGCTGCCGGAGCAGGAAAAGCAATTTGGGCACCATTAAGCTGGTTAATTGAATCAATGCCACTGTCTTTGCCAACCACAATGATGCCGGCTAGGCGTTTGTTTTTCTCTTTGGCCAGAGCACTATACTGAGTAGGTGGCTGATGAAAGACCACGTAGTGGTAGGGATTCATGTACGCCACATCATATACGCCATCGGCCAAGCGTTGCTCAAAAGTGGGAATATCGGGCGCGGTTGCAAATTGCAACTGGAAAGGTAATTGTGTTGAAAGCTCATCGAGTAAAGGCGCCCACTTTCTGGCCAACGTACTGGCAGCTTGCTGCGGTACCACACCAAAAACTAAACGGGGTTTTTCCTGTTTAAGCTGCTGATTTGCTGACACAGTTGGCAGCAGTAACAGGCACAACAATAGCCCATATCCTATGCTTTTAGTCATATGTACGTCCCTTTAGCTAATTCGCCTCACAGTATCGGCTAGGCCTACGCCGCAGACGACATGAATGCGGAGATAAACAGTCGCATTATCAGATATATAGTACAACACGATGCCATTCCCAATATGGATTAGCGATTTGCATAATGCAACTACTGCCACAGCTTTTCTGCGTCACCGTAAAGATGGACCACATTAAGTTGTTGATAAATATTTAATTACATGCCCATCACACAATTTGGCATGACAGTTGAATGACCTGTCTACAGCCGCAAACATAAAGGCCTAGACATAATGGATTCAATACACAGCCAACCGCACAAGTTATTACTGGTAGAAGATAGCCCTACTGATATGTATTACATCAAGCATGTGGTCAGTGCATTGGGCTTTCAAGTGCAAACCAGCAGCTGCGCTGAGCAGGCATTAGCGCTAATAAAGCAGCATCATTTTGACATTGTAATTAGTGACTGGTGCATGCCGGGCATGTCGGGGCCACAATTGGCACAACAGCTCAAAACCTTAGCCAACCCACCCTACATCATCTTGCTCACGGGCAATAACCAAGCTAAGCATACGGTAGCCGGTATTGAAGCCGGCGCCGACGACTTTCTCACTAAGCCATTTAATCCGGCCATTTTGAAAGTCAGGTTATTGGCCGCACAACGAATAATCAATCAGCAACAGTGTTTAGCTGAGCAGAATCAACAACTCGCTCGGAGCTTAGATAAAGAGCAAGCTTACCTACAGCAGCTCCGCCAAGAGCTGCACTCGGCCAGCTTGTTACAGCAAGCCTTGTTGCCAGACAATAGCCAAAATCTGGCTGATTGGTCCATTGCGTCAACATTTGACCCCGCCCAAGATTTAGCTGGCGATATTTTCCAATGTTTTGAGATTGACCCTTCACACATCGGCTTCTACCTGCTTGATGTCACTGGACACGGTGTGGCAGCGGCTATGCAGAGTTTTACTCTAGCCCAGCAACTGAGTAGCCCACAATGCCCCTGGGATGGCTATGATCCTGCCGTTATCGCCCAAAGCCTCAATGATAACTTCTCCGATCCCGAAGATTTAGGCCGCTTTGCAACCCTAGCAATTGGTATTGCCAACACTCGCACCGGAGAATGTCGTATGACCAATGCCGGTCACCCACGAGCCATTGTGCTCGGCAAACAGCGCGTATCTCAGGCGCCGCTGGATAATCAGCTGCCCATTGGTATCAAAAGCGGCACCCAATATCGCTTTAATACATTCACCTTAAGTCCAAACGAAAGCCTGATGTTATTTTCCGACGGCCTGTATGAATGTGTTCATCCCAAATTTGGCGAGTTTGGGCTGCAGCGAGTAAAACGCCTGTGTCAACAAGCCATTACCATGACGCCAGCTGGCTTACTTAATCACTTACGCCATGCGGTTAATTTATGGCAACAGCACAACATTCAAGATGATATATCAATGATGATTATCTCAACCCAAACTCAGCACGCTCATTAAACGCAGTTTTGTGCATGAGCACCTAGCCAATAGAATGAGGAAAGACGATGAATAGTTTACAGTTTAATCTCAGCCAAAGTGCGATACACAGCCAACACTTCTGCACTGAACTCGACCAATTTCTGCTGCAAAACAGCATTATTGCGGGGCAACGTTTTAAAATTGTCACTTGTATTTTGGAAGCTGTAGCCAATATTGCGCAGCACAGCCAAGTGGACTTAGCGCAAGTCAGCCTCATTATCCGTTGTGAACGTGATAAGGTGACCATCGATCTGTTAGATAACAGCCCCTTTATTGAGCCGCAAAAACCAAGCTGCCCTCCACCGCTTTCTTTAACAGGCAGGGGCTTATGGATTATGCAAAACTGGATGGATCAAGTCAGAGTACAAGCCAGTGTTGCAGGCACCCATCTGCGGCTATCGCTGCTACGACACTAAATAATTTGTCACTTACACCAGTACCATTGCCAGTACTATTGCCAGTACCATGGCCAGTTTCATGCCGATTTCTTAGTGCTAACTAAAGCTCAACCATTTACTGAGCTTTAGTTGGCATCACAACCCTTTACCTGTTGTACCGCTTGAGTGAATTTCCTATCACCTAGCGTTAAGCAGTTCAGTAAAGTAATAGCAAAGCTTCCCTTTTAATAGCATTCCGCTCCTTTCCTGACCATTTACCATGATTGCAAATTGCGAAAACGATGCTCAGATTGCAATTGCAACATGCTCCCATGTCTCTGCACCACCCTCTAAAGACAAATAAACCAAATAATAACAGTGATTTAAAAGTTGGCACAATGACTGCAAATGTCTTAATCAAACAACAGCGAATAACGCTTAATCACTGGCTAAGGCCTACGGAGTTCAACATGAAATTCTCGCCACTACCCCATAATAATGCCTGTCTAGTGACTTTACCTAAGCAAGTGGTGATGTCACAAACCCCAACGCTACGCGCTGCTCTCACCCGCCAATTAGAGTCAGGGACTAATCGTCTGATTGTTGATCTCCATGAGGTTGAATATATCGACTCAAGCGGCCTATCAATTTTGATATCTGCCCTCAAGGTAGCAGATAAAACGGCCGGTGAAGTGGTATTGCTGTCACCCACCAATGGCGTTCGCGCGTTAATTGAGCTGACGCAACTACACCAAATATTCACCATTTTTGAGAACAAGCATTCAGCTATTGAACATGTGTGCTCACCCTCAGCCGTATCAAATCACTAGCCGTTCATTGTTAGGGAGTACATGACTATGCGTAATCAACTTGGTGAAATACAAACAGCAGTACTAGGCGCAACCTTGTTATTGGGCGGTTGCGTTACTCCTCTGCACACAGAAGAAAAGTCATTGTGTCACCAAGATGTAGACAAACCACAAAGTCAGCAATGCCATTATTATAGCAATCGTACCCCCTATGTTAGGCATCTACCTTATGATGCACCTGCGAAGGCCAACAACCAAAAGGTGCATCCCAGCCTACAAGATGCAAGCTTAATAACCATGCAACAAGTGGCATTAGCCAGCGGCGATCGCTTAGATATTGAGGTACTACATGGTGATGATTTTAGTGGTCAAGTAGAGGTTAACCCTGATGGTTTTATCTACCTTCCTTACCTTCCGGCCATTCAAGCCAGTGACCTAAGCTTGGAGCAACTTAAGCATTCAGTTAGTGAAACCTTGATATCTGAGCAATTAATGCATGCTCACGCTGTGCGAGTCAGCATAGTACCGCTGAAATGGGGCGCAATTGAAGTACGGATTTCAGGTGCTGTGTACGAGCCGGGGATCCGACTCATCAATAAAAAATCTGAAATTCAAATGGCGGACGAACATGAACAATTTAGCGGAGATTTAGCCAGTGAGCGTAGCCTAGCTGCAGCGTTAAGATCTTCTGGTGGGGCGCGCCCTGATGCCGATATCACTCGAGTGATTGTCAGTCGCAACAACCAACGCTTCAACGTCGATCTAACCGGGTTTCTAACAGGCCAATCGGTACCGCATTTTAATTTGGTTGCCGGTGATCACATTCATGTGCCACAAACCGCTCACTTTAATGATGAACTTGCGCGCCCCTCACAAATCACGATACCCGGTATTCGTGTGTTCATCTCAAACTTAACTCAGCCGGCCAGCAGTAACTCGCAATCAGCCGTTGATACCGAAGCGACACGTTTTCCTTACGGCACTAGGTTACTTAGCGGCGCAATCGGCGCTAACTGTGTGGGCGGTGCCAACACCACTAATGCCGATCGCCATGTATTGCTAATCACTAAAAACCCCATCACGCAACAGATGGATGTGGTTGAGCGCTCAATTAACAACCTGATCGCTAATTCTTATCAAAGCAAGGTGAACCCCATTTTACTGCCAGGTGATGGCTTAGCCTGCTATGATTCTCGCATCACCAACATCAGAGAGATTGCGCGAACTTTCACAGATATTTTACTGCCCGCCACACTTTGGAATGCCCTTTAGGGTAAAGGGTAAAGGTGACTACTATGGCTAATTCAGAGCATATCCCAACTTCATTACGCTGGCTCACTCGTGCTGTAGTTAATGGCACCAGTTTAGATCCGCAGCAACGCCGCAATCTTTATCTCAAAGTTGGGCTTACCAGCATAGTGGCCATTTGGCTTGTAGTGATTATCGCAATCGTTCTTAGCCCTAAACGATATGAAAGCAAATGGACCCTAATATTACCTGGCGTTGGCGCGGGAGCGACTGTGAGTTTAGACAGCATAGGACAAGCCAATAGTGCTGCCAATTCGCCTTATTCGAGCTCTGCTATCGATCCGCGTCAAAACTACAAAGCGCTATCCACCAGCGATAATGTCATGTCACTTGCCGCAAAAGCGCTTGAGATTAAGCCCAGTGAACTTGGCAAGCCTAAACTTAAACTGCCAAGCCAGACCGGTATTATGCAATTTAGCCTTAAGAGCGATGACCCTGTAAAAGCTCAGGAGCGTGCATGGGCACTATACCGCAGCTTACAGTCACTATTGAGCTCACTACGAGCCGATGAAAGCCGCCAACGAGAAAATGGCATCAAAATGGGCATCGAAGGCTTTGCCGATAAGGTTAACCACAGCCAAAAGAACATATTAGCTTTTCAGTCAAAAATAGGCTTAGTGTCATTGGATCAGTTTAAGGAGTTAGCCCTTACCATAGAGCGCTTGCGTCACAATCGCGTCAACTTGGTGGCAAAACTGCAGGGCATCAAAGCCAGTCAACAGACGATTCAAAGCCAGTTAGCACTGAGCCCGCAGCAAGCTGCAGACACACTCAAGTTAAAAAATGATCAGTTGTACCAACAATTACTGGTTGTTTATAGCCATGCAACCTCGACACTAGCCGAAATCAGTGGCCGCTACGGTGCTAAACACCCGCAGGTACTAACCCAAAAGCAGCAACAAGCAACGCTATTAGCAGCTATGACCAAGCGCAGCCAAAGTTTGCTCGGCTATGCAGACCAAGATCTCATGCTAAAGCTCTCTGCCGATGACATTGATATGCGGGCGGAACTCATGCAGCAGCTTCTTGCAACTGCTGCTCAAACCAATGGCTTAACCCAAGAAATAGCAGCATTGGATCTGCAAATTAATCAATGGGATGAACGCTTAAAACACAGTAATGACGATGCAGCGAAGCTAGAAGACCTACACCGCCAACATCAAGTCGCTACCGCTGTATTTACCTCAGCGTTAGCTAAAATGGATGTCGGTAAAGCTGACATATATTCTGCTTACCCTATGGTACAACTGCTGTCTGCACCAAGTTTGGCAGAGCAGCCTAGTAAAATGGCTACCATTCTTGCCATACTAGGCGGACTAGTGAGCTCGTTTATGATGATCACCGGATTAGGAATCGCATGGATACGCAAACCTATACTGCGCAAAATAGTGACGAAAAAATAGTTTGGTACAGTATTAGCTGTACCTACCTATTTTGGTTATTGGGCGCGGTTTATATTATTGCCCCCGTCATCGCTTGGGTGTTGCTACTTAAAACCATCAAACGCTATACGTTTGATCACATCAGTTACCAAGCCCATTTGGCCACTAAAACTTGGTGTGTGGCCATGTTTATCATGCTTATTGCACTTGTCGTGGCCCACTTAGATTACCAATTAGGCACCGCTAAACTGATTAAGTCGAGTATCGGATGGGCGAAAGGTTGGGCGTTATTAGCGATTTTTCCGCTGTTAGGCATGCTTAACATTCGCGCTGAACTTATCTACCGCGCCTGCTGTCAGGTATGCAAGCATACATTAATCTTACTGCCTTTATTCCTCATCGCGTGGTTACTGCGTTTACCGGAAACACTGTATGTGTCGCCAACCAGCATTATAGGTGGGCCGGGGCCAGAGTTTTTCAGTGTCAGCTTATATGAAATTGATCCTGGCAGCGGTTTGCCAAGGTGGCGGCTGTTTACGCCTTGGGCCCCCGCATTAGGTATGCTGGGGAATTTATTCACCATTTTTGCGCTGCAAGAGCGGTCCATTAAATACAAATGCTATGGGCTTGCGGGATCACTGGTGATGATACTCATCTCGCAATCGAGATTGGCTATCGCCTGCTACCTCTTTTTGTTGGCCTACTTTACTTTTTGGCGTTACTACAAACAGCCATGGCTATATGTCATTGCCAGCCCAGTGCTACTTATTGCTAGCCTGTTTGGTAGCCAGATCATCGATAAAATTGAGTACAGCATATTGGCAATCAAAGCCGCACGGGCTGGCTCCACTCGAGTGCGTGAAGAGCTCGCCCATATTGCGATTGAGCGCTGGTCAAATGAGGCCATCTGGTGGGGACACGGTATCGTTGAGCGTGGCCCTCACTTAGTTGAGTACATGCCCATTGGCTCTCATCACACTTGGTATGGGCTACTGTTTGTCAAAGGCGCTGTCGGCGCAGTCGCGCTCGCTGTGGCAATGTTAGTGACAGCGCTAAGCTTCTTACGGCATAGCTTTAGCTTGCCACTCAGTCGTGTCGGCTTGGCCATTTTGCTGATGTTAATGCTCTATACCTTTGGTGAGAATTTAGAAATTCTAGCCTACCTGTTTTGGCCGGGACTATTAGTGATGGGTATTGCTTTGAAACAACAAAGCCAACGCAATATCAACGCAAAGCAAAATGCCTAGTTACGTCATTGCAAAATGCGAATACGCAACTTCTCCATATTTTATTTGTAAACAATAATCATAATAAACAATAACATATGAAAATCTAGTTAATTGGCACGATTCCTGTAACTAAACAGTAAACAAGCAATATGTCATTGCTTGAAACCAGTTTAGGGTGTGCTATGCAGGCATTAAAACAAGCGCTAAAAACCATCATGAGCCACAAGCTCAGCACAGGTATTTTTTGGCTAGGCTCAGCCCAAGTACTCGGACGCATAGTACGTTTAGGCTCCAGCATCATCATTGCGCGATTACTCACACCAGAAATCTTTGGCCAAGTCGCCATCATTCTCACTTGCTTTGAACTCATCCATACGCCAACTAAGCGAATAAGTTCCGCAATGTTGATTGCCATACCAGATAGCGAGTTTAATACCTCACAGCGCAGTGCGAATCAGCTCAATTGGATAGCCTGCGTTGGCGCTTTTTTACTGATGGCAATACTGAGTGTGCCGATTGCCAATTACTATCAACAAAGTGAGCTAATACTGCCGATGATGGTAATGGCATCTAGCTATCTGTTGCTGCCGCTGGGCATGTTACATGCCGCTAAAAACCTCAAAGAAAACAATATGCGTGTAGTGGGTAGCGCCGTGCTATGGCAAACCATTTTTGACAGTTTACTCACCGGGACACTGGCATTACTCGGCCTTGGGATCTGGGCCATCATCATCCCTAAAGTGCTTGTGGTGCTGATTTGGGTTGCTATTCACCGCCGTGCAACCGTTATCAATTACCCAACACAATCTGCCCGTGCACTAGGGCGATTGAGTACACCTGGCATTCAGGTCGGATTGGCTGATCTGAGTATCGCTATGCGACAGAATATTGATTACTTACTAGTTGGCTACTTGCTAGGAGTCGAAGCACTAGGTGTTTACTTTTTTGCATTCAATGCCAGTTTAGGCATTAGCCTTGGCTTAGTACAAAGCTACGGTACGGCGCTTTATTCAAATCTATGCGAAGCGCCCGCTGACAAACGTAGTGAGCAATATGTCAGCTCATTGAAACTTATCTTCATGATAGCCCTGCCAATTATTGGACTTCAAGCTGTGCTAGCGCCGTTATACGTGCCCTTTATTTATGGCTCGCAATGGGTCGATGCCGGTGCTTTACCCATTTTTATACTTCTGTGCCTAAGTGGTTTATTTCGCCCGCTGGGTGAAGCCACCAGCCAGCTATTGATTAGTATGGGCCGCAGTAAACTCAACTTGATTTACAACTTAGGTTTCACAGCAGCGCTCACCATTGCCATTGTGATTGCCAGCTACTTTGGCCTATTGATGATAGCGCTCGCCATACTGTTGCTGCATTTAATCGCCATGCCACTTTTCAGCTTTTACATCTATCAAACTCTACAACCTACTCGCGCAAACCGAGTAAAAAAATCGCCTCGGGAGGCACATTATGAATATTAAAGTATCTGTAGTTATGCCGGTTTATAACGTGCAACGCTTTGTAAAAAGTGCCATTGAGTCAGTACTCAATCAAAGTTACGACAATTTTGAACTAATCTTGGTAAATGACTGTGCAACGGATAATAGTCTGGCAATTTGCCAAACTATCCATGACAGTCGCATTAGAATTATCAATCATAAACACAATAAGGGCTTAGCGGCAGCGCGTAATACCGGTATTCGTCACGCTATCGGCCATTATGTCGCCTTTATTGACTCTGATGATCAATGGCACCAAGACAAACTGCAACTGCACGTTGATCACCTCAATGCTAACCCTAAAGTCGGAATTAGCTTTTCTCGCAGTGCTTTTATGCAACATGATGGCACTATGACTGCCATTTTCCAAATGCCTCAGCTCAACAATATCAGCGCTGAAGTATTGCTATGTCGTAATCCTGTTGGCAATGGCTCCGCGCCCGTGATCAGGCGAGCGGCGCTCAATGATATTCGCTTCCAATCTTATAGCCATGCGAGCGACCATAGCTGTTATTTTGATGAGACCTTCCGTCAATCTGAAGATATTGAGTGTTGGTTAAGAATGATAGCGACCACAAAATGGCAGATGGCGGGTATTCCACAGCCACTCACCTACTACCGTCTTAACCCTGAAGGGCTATCATCAGACGTCAACAAGCAACTGGCATCCTGGGAAAAGATGATTGATAAAGCCCGCATTTTCGCGCCTAAATTATTGCAGCAGCATGAGAGTAAGGCCCGTGCTTATCAACTTAGGTACTTGGCGAGACAGGCAGTACGCAGTGGTCAAGGGACAACGGCTAAAGAGATGATAAATAAAGCCATCGCCCAGTCCCCAGCATTACTAATGGAAGAGACCGGTCGCACTGTGGTGACGTTTAGCGCCGCTTATCTGCTTTATGTACTGCCTAAAAGTGTATTTAATACCTGTGCCAAAATCGGCCAGTACTGCATAGGGGTAAGACAGCGATGGGTCATTGGTCGCGATGGTGTACGAGCGTCACAGTACTGATTGTCATGCCAAAGCCAGCAAGAAACGCTAATCACCAGGGTAAAGCGTTTGTCGCCGCAGCGTTGACATCAAAAACAGCTAAATTAACCCGTATCGCCCAGCGGTATTTAGCTGCTATGACACCGCGCAATCGCTGCGCCCGATTTAATACACGATTTGTTATAGCAGTAAACTTGAGACATGATAAGGATGAGCTTTGTTCGCCTCAGCTTATGGACACCACATGAGGTTGTTGAAGCAAGGCTGTCCTTCATCTGCCCTGATTAATTTCCGTTGTCGTCTTCACAATGCAAACCGCTTTGCAATCTGCAAATTACCCCTAGCTGCTCACCACCACTTTATTGTAAGGCACTGTAATTAATGCAAATAAAATATTGGCACAGCTCCTGCTATGTATCTATTAGATTTAAGAAACCGTGACGACAGTTTAAGTCAATCGCAACTAATCTAGGAGCTGAATATGAATCGAAGCCAAATCAAGCATACGACCACGACTATGCTGATCCGCTGCATTGACATTATCATCGCGTTATCGCTGCTGATCCTCAGCGCCCCTATCATTGCGATTTTCTCTCTTATCCAAAAATTGCGCCTGCGCGCCGCGTTCGAGCGTATTGAGCTGTTAGATCAGCAGCAACAATTACTCATAGTGTACCGCTTAGCTGGTGACAATATATTCTCACGCCTACCAGAGTTGTTGCAGGTGGTAAGTGGCAAGCTAAACCTCCTAGGCTCACCGCAGCGTTTTAGTTTCGAATCTGGCACCGTGGTAACCCTAAAACCCGGATTCATCAGCTTCGACGACGCTCACCAAAAAATGGGGCTTAATTTCCAATGCCAACAACAAGCATTGATTGACGCCCACAGCAGTGCGTTAAGTTACCTACTGGCACTGGCTAGGATAACGATTATCACCGCGTTAGGCAGTCAATCGAATTTGCCGCAAAGTGATACCTTTGAGCTATTTGGTGCCCGCATCAACAACGTCAGTATGGATGACATGCTCACGCAGGTAATGAGCGCAGCGACAGACAACACTCACGTCTCGCGCTACGCTTTTGTTAATGCTGATTGCATGAACATCGCCTTTGACAATGACACATACCGCTCATCACTTGAAACATGTAAGCAAGTATTTGCCGATGGATTAGGCATGCGTTTAGCGGCTAAACAAGCAGGGATCAGTTTAAAAGACAATGTTAACGGTACCGATATGTTCCCGTTGCTATGTCAACAAATGGCGGAACAAGGCCTGGCTATATTCTTATTAGGTGGCCGTGCGGGTATTGCTGAACAAACTGCACAAAATATGCAGCAACAGTTTCCAAATCTGAAGGTTGCAGGCACTCATCATGGCTACTTAGCTGATAAGCAACTTAATCAATCTGTGATAGATAAAATTAACCAATCCGGCGCAGCTGTGCTGCTGGTCGCCATGGGTGCGCCAATGCAGGAACTTTGGTTACAGAAACACCAGAGTGAACTGCAAGTCGGTGTGGCTATGGGCGTGGGTGGATTATTTGACTTTTATTCAAATCGTATAAAACGCGCGCCAATGTGGGTAAGACAAATGGGAATGGAGTGGATATGCAGATTGCTCGCCGAGCCAAAACGCATGTGGCGCCGTTATATTATTGGTAATCCACTGTTTCTTTATCGGGTTAATCGCTACCTCAAGCAGCAAGGTGCTGGTAAGGCTGCGCAAACACCCCCAAGCCAAAGAGCATTGTCGACACAAGAGTTGGCACACCGTTTAGCCAGCCAAGACCTGGCTTACCAAAAGGCGGTATTAACCCGAGTCACCCATAAATTAGCGCTAAGACTAAATATTGTTGCTAAGCGCATTGTAGATGTTGTGGTAGCCAGCATCGCACTATTACTGCTGTCTCCCTTATTCATGTTGGTTTTCACGCTCATCAGAATTGAATCACCAGGGGCGGTATTTTTTAGCCAGCAACGAGCAGGCAAACATAACCTGCCATTCAAAATGTGGAAATTTCGCTCTATGTACACCGACGCGCAGCAGCGCTTACAAAAGCTGCAAGCGCAAAATGAAATGCAAGGTGGCGTCACATTTAAAATGAAACAGGACCCGCGTATCACTCGTGTCGGCCGCTTTATCCGTAAGGCGTCTATCGATGAATTGCCGCAACTGTGGAACGTGCTTAAGGGTGATATGTCGCTGGTCGGCCCAAGACCTGCACTGCTATCTGAAGTGGAGCAATATAGCCAACATCAACGCAGACGATTGAATATCAAGCCAGGTATTACCTGTATCTGGCAGGTCAGTGGCCGGTCTGACATCCCGTTCGATAAACAAGTACAGCTAGACATTGATTATATTTACCAACAGTCACTGACTGCCGATATCAGTCTGCTATTAAAAACGATCCCTGCGGTACTCACTGCCCGCGGTGCTTACTAACGGTTTAACACTCTACGTGTATAAGGACGATATTATGCAAGCCATCATACTAGCCAATAGAAGCGGATCTGAACTTACTCCGTTAAATCAGCATTACAGCCCGGCGATGCTCAGTGTCGGCAGTAAGCGAGTGATTGAATACACCCTCGAAGATCTTGCCGGCGCCGGCATAAAAAACATCAAGATGATTATCTCTACAGACGCCAAGGAGATAGAGCAATACTTACAACAAGGACAACGCTGGGGGGTAAACATTGAGTACTTCCTATCAAAGCCAGAAGAGAACGCGCTCGATACACTTAACCGCCTGACAATCAGCCGAGGCCAACCTACGTTGATTATCCGCGGTGATATGCTGCGCAGCCCCTGCGTGGAAAAATTTGTCGAATTCTCGGCCCGCTTCCCTGACGCCTATGTACAAGCCAAAATGCAGGGCATTAGCGCTGGCATGATGTTGCTGCCAGCCGCTATCCCGTTTATTGATGAACTGAACTGGCCATTAACTCAAGACCAAAGCCATAGCGATGCGGTCACACTGGTTCTACACGGTCACAATTTTCATTTAGATAGCCTGCAAAACTACCACCAAGCCAACCTTAAGCTAGTTCAAGGTGAAATAAAGGGGCTGTCACCAAGTGAGTTGTTTGTTGAAAACCAACAATTAGGTGGCTTTTATCTTGGTGAAAAAGTGCAATTAGATAGGCAATCAATGCGAGCAGCAATGGGTTTAGTAGCAGCGAAAAGCTGGCTAGATGCTAGTGTCGTAATCAACAACACCGCGGTGATTGGTGACCACTGCCTAGTGGGCGCTAACTCCATACTTAACAATTGTGTGGTACTGCCTAACACCTATGTAGGTGAAGGACTGGAACTTAACAATGTGATTGTTAGCAAAAATTTACTCATTAACCTTGATAACGGCGGGCACATCGAAGTTGATGATCCTAGTTTGCTGGCTGCTAATGATTTGCAGGCAACAACCCAATCTAACCAAACCAATCCATGGCTAAGACTCGCTGTACTATTGAGCGCACCAATCATTGTATTGCTAACACTCATCTTGAGTATGGCGAGTCTGTTACGCCACCCAGGTAGTGCCTTTATAGCCGATGAGCTCACCGATAATCAGGGTAACCCACTGCTAAGCTGGCGCCTTAACCTCAACAATCGCTTGCTATCAATATTACCCCAATTGCGACATGTCGTTAGCGGCAGACTCGCCCTATTTGGTGCCAGCGCCAGCAATCATCACGCGCCAAGCCCAAATACACAAACACACAAACCTCAAACTCGCGGCGTGTTCGGGCCTGTGCAGCTGCTACTGCCAAATAATGCCCCAGAAGAGGAACGCCGTTTAGTGGAGATGTCATTCACTCGCGATCCCAATACTCGTAAATATTCGCATTTGATTATGAGTACGCTTAAACAATCTTTTGGGCTAACAAGTGGCTTGTCTCACTAGGAGAAAAGAGATGAAAACTATCATAACCTACGGCACATTTGATCTATTTCACTACGGCCACGTGCGACTACTTAAACGATTACGCGCAATGGGTGACAAGTTAATTGTGGCGGTTTCTACGGATGAATTTAATGCCTTAAAGGGTAAGGCGGCTTTTTTTAGCTACGCCCAGCGGGTAGAAATAGTTGCCGCGTGTAAATATGTTGATCATGTCATCGCCGAAAACCACTGGCAGCAAAAAGTGACAGATATTGCCACCCATCATATCGATATATTCGCCATGGGAGATGATTGGCAGGGTCACTTTGACCATCTAAAGCAACATTGCCAAGTTGTTTACCTTGCCCGTACCGACGAGATTTCGACCACTGACATCAAAGTCGACTTAAGCCAACAACAGCATCACTAGACAACTCATACCCAACCAGAATAGCCGAATGCTGGTAATGACCGGAGAAAAACGATGAAGCAAACACACGCAATATCATATATAAAAGGGCTAATCGCCAAGATTTGTGAAGTGCTCTGTGGTTTGCTCACTCGGCAACACAAAGCCGTATTTGGTTGCTATAAAAATAAGTTTGCTGACAACAGTAAGTACTTATTCTTGCACTGGCAACTCAATGGCTTTATGCGTGCTATCTGGATAAGTGCTGACAATCAAGTGCTAGAACAACTCAACGCCAAAGGCTACGAAGCCTATCATCGATGGTCATTACCAGGGATTTATCACTCGTTAACCGCTAAGTTCTATTTCTACAGCAGTTATGTCGGTGACATTAACCGCTACACTCACGGCGGCGCGATAAAGACCAACCTTTGGCACGGTAGTCCACTGAAAAAAATTGAATTTGATATCGACCAAGGACCTTTGTATGAGGTGTATCATAGCCAGCAGCCCATGCAAAAATGGCTTAAATCGGTAAAGTACTATCAAGAGTATGTAAAACCTGATGTGATGTTGTGCCCATCGGAGCAAGTACAATCACTGTTTACGTCGGCATTTAAACTAACCAAAAGCGAAACATTACTCTGCAGCAACCCGCGCAGCGATTTTTATGCCTGCTACCCTCATCGCCAAACTGACTTGTCAAAGCTATTCAATGGGTCGTATCAAAAGGTGATTCTTTATGCGCCCACATGGCGAGACAGTGGCCTAACTGCTACTCAAACTAATGTTTCTCCCTATGATGCAGGCTTTAACTGGCAAGCACTGTCGGCGCAGCTCAAACGCAACAATCAGTTACTATTGATTCGCTTTCACCCCAATGAAGCCCATTTAGCCAAGGGATTACAATCGATAGCGAATATCATTGATATATCTGAACGCGATGATGTCTATGATGTACTAAAACAGATAGATTTGCTGATCACAGACAGCTCATCTTTATTCATCGATGCCCTGCCCAACAACACCCCTTTTCGGTTTTACTGTTTTGACTATAAACAAATAGCAACACAAGGCGTTAATATCCAACGCAGCCACTATGATTACGCCCAAAGTTTGCCACTCATTAGCGAAAGCGACAATAGATGGAGATTAACCAATTTTGAACAGCTACAGGCCTGCTTGGACAGTGATTTCACTTCGTTGTCTGGACAGGAAAAGCAAGATTATGAGAGGTTAAAACAGTGGTTTTGGCAAAGCGAATTATCAACGAGCTTTAATGCTATAGAAGGAGCTATGTTTAAAACCACAGCCCCTTTGACCGCAAAAATAGCGCCTTAGTCTTTTATAAGTTGCGCTAGCTGGCGTTTAAAGTCTGCACCTTGCTTTTCATGGCGTAGGCCATATTCAACAAATGCCATCATATAACCTAGCTTATCACCACAATCATGAGATTTACCGCTCATATGGAAAGCTTCTACAGGCTCTGAAGTAATAAGCATGTCGATTGCGTCAGTTAACTGAATTTCATCACCTGCACCGGCAGGTGTTTTTGCTAGTAAACGCCAAATTTTTTCAGATAACACATAACGACCAACAACAGCTAAATTTGATGGAGCCTGGTCTACGGCAGGTTTCTCGACCATACGCTTGATGACAGCCGATTCACCCTCGGTAATTGCCTCTCCGCCACAATCTGCAATACCGTATTTATCGACATCGCTCTTAGCTACTGGCGCAACCATGATTTGACTAGCATTGCTTGCCTTAAACTTAGCCATCATTGCCGCTAAGTTTTGACTCGATTGATCTGCGGTATATTCATCTAAAATAACATCGGGCAACACAACCGCAAAGGGGCTGTCCCCTATACACGGCTTAGCGCAAAGCACCGCATGACCTAGTCCCTTAGCCTCACCCTGCCTGACATGCATAATAGTCACATCTTTGGGACAAATAGATTGCACCTCTTCAAGCAATTGCCTTTTTACGCGCTTTTCTAGTGTCGACTCTAACTCATAAGAGGTATCGAAGTGATTCTCAATGGCATTTTTACTGGCATGCGTGACCAAAACAATCTCTTTTACGCCTGCACTAACACATTCGTTAACGATGTACTGAATCAATGGCTTATCAACCAAAGGTAACATCTCTTTGGGAATTGCTTTAGTGGCCGGCAACATACGTGTTCCTAAGCCTGCTACCGGTATGACTACTTTCATTTTATGTTCTCTACTAAAAATTAGGAAACTAAATTAACAACGTTATCGTCATCTGTCCCTTCTGATTTTACCTGCCAAACTAAATCACAAATACCATCAGTTGGCGCAAAACCTGTCGGGGCTGTAATCAATAATTCTCTTATTTCTTCGTGGGCAAATTTATGACATGCTAAATCAAGTCGACTTAATATAGGTTCCAACTCATTCCAAGTAAGATACACTTCATTTGCCGTCATAATTCTTTCATGCTCAGTGCCCGTGACATCATCGCCAATCAACAATTCTTCATAGAGCTTTTCACCTGGTCTAAGACCTGTGAAATCGATAGAAATATCGCCTTCTGGATTTCTAAGATCTTTGACCTCAAAACCACTCAAGCGAATCATCTTAGAAGCGAGGTCGACGATCTTAACTGACTCCCCCATGTCCAGAACAAAAACATCACCGCCTTTGCCCATAGCTCCAGCTTGAATAACTAGTTGCGATGCTTCGGGTATTGTCATAAAAAATCGAGTGATCTCAGGGTGAGTGACTGTAACCGGCCCACCGCTAGCAATTTGTTTTCTAAACAATGGAACAACGGATCCTGAAGAGCCAAGTACATTGCCAAATCTCACCATGCAAAAACGAGTTTTATGCTCTTCTTTTGCTAAAGATTGCAATATCAGCTCAGCCATACGCTTAGTTGTCCCCATAACGTTAGTGGGGCGGACAGCTTTGTCAGTCGAAATCAAAACAAAAGTTTCTACGCTAGCATTAATTGCAGCCCTAGCTGTGTATAAAGTTCCAAAAACATTATTTCTTACACCTTCAACAACATTATGCTCTACCAAAGGCACATGTTTGTACGCCGCAGCGTGATAAACAGTTTGAACTTGAAAAGCCTCCATTACGGCTTGTACCCTATTTTCTCTTTGAACAGAGCCCAGCATGGGAAAAATTTCAACAGCTAGATCATGTTGCTTTATAGTAGCCAAAAGCTCTTTTTCAATTGAATAGAGTCCAAACTCGGAAAGCTCAAACAGTACAAGTTTGCTCGGTGCAAGTTTAATAATCTGCCGGCACAGCTCTGATCCAATAGAACCACCGGCTCCACTAACCAATACTACCTTTCCAGTAATATTGGCGGCCATTAATTCGCTGCGAGGTTCAACTGATTCCCGACCAAGGAGGTCTTCAATCTCTACCTCCTTAATATCACTAAATTGCTTATTACCACTGACAATATCGGCCATAGAGGGCATAGTTAAAATTTGAATAGCAAGTTGCTCCAATGACATTAAGATCTGCTGTCTGCGAGCTCTTGATGCACTAGGAAGTGCAAGTAAGACTTTAGTAGCTTTTTTATGACGAATTAACTTTCTAATTATAGAAGGGGAATGTACATGAACCCCTTGGATGACAGTTCCATGAAGACTCTTGTCATCGTCAACAAAAGCAAAAGGGTAATATTCATGGCTTTGTACTAGAGCAGTTAATAACTGCCTACCGCCGACTCCGGCACCATAAATAATTACGGGTTCCCCAATGCGTTTTAAACCCGAGCCGACTAAAGATCGTATAACGGCCCTGGTTCCGCCGACGAAAATAAGCGCAAACGCTGCGTAAATGAATGGAACCGTTCTAGGAATACCAATATTAAGAAAATAGTCAATTACGACCATTGATAATGTTGATAAAATTACACCCAAAAAAATTGCTGTCAGTGCCTGTAAACTTAAATATCTTAGTACGGTTTTGTACAAGCCTAACTTATGAAACCCGATAATACTAATCGGCACCAAAGAGAAAACCAGTCCCCATAAATCGACTTTACTTAAAATTGCAATGGCGTCAATTCGAACATAAAGAGCGCACCAAAACGCTGCAAGAATGGAAAGTGAGTCTACAAATACGCTGACTAATCGTTTGTGAGAACGTTTGAGGGAGAAAACATATTGCAAAAAATCCATATCCTGCTCTTTCTGCTTGTCCTGGGACATAAAACAACTTTTAAATGACTACAAAGGCTTCGATTATAACACAGTCTACGGAGTCCATGACAATAGCGGAAGCATAACCCCCACCCCACACACAAAGCACTATCACAACACAAGCAGAATGCTAACACAAAAAACAACCCTGAAACTTTCCACCCCAGGGTTTAACACAGATTTCAATCTGAACCAAAAAGATCCCGCGTATAAACTTTGCTTTCCACATCGCAGAGCTCTGTATCCATACGATTTGAAACTATCACGTCCGATCGGTTTTTAAAGTCATTGATATCTTTAACAACTTCCGAGTTATAAAAAGTTCCATCTTTGAGTACAGGTTCGTAAACAATAACTTCTATACCCTTAGCCTTAATGCGTTTCATGATGCCTTGGATGCTAGAAGCCCTGAAGTTATCGGAGCCAGATTTCATAATTAGTCGGTATATTCCAACAGTTTTTGGTTGTTTACTAAGAATTGACTCAGCAATAAAATCTTTTCTTACTGTATTAGCTTCAACGATTGCACCGATAATGCAATTAGGTACATCTGCATAGTTCGCTTTTAGCTGTTTAGTATCTTTTGGAAGACAATATCCACCATAACCAAAAGAGGGATTATTGTAGTGGTTTCCGATACGGGGATCTAAGCCTACCCCTTGAATTATCTGTTTACTATCGAGATTATGTGTCTCAGCATACGTGTCCAATTCATTGAAATAAGCCACTCGCATAGCTAAGTACGTATTGGAGAAAAGTTTAACAGCCTCAGCTTCTGTACTATCGGTGAATAGCACTTCAATGCTTTCTTTAACCGCGGCTTCACAAAGTAAGCTTGCAAACTTCTTAGCTCTCTCTGAGTCTTCACCAAGAATAATTCTTGATGGATGCAAGTTATCATACAGCGCCCGGCCTTCTCTTAAAAACTCAGGAGAGAAAATAATATTGTCGGTAGCAAACTTCTCTTTGATTGCAGCTGTATACCCAACAGGAACTGTGGACTTTATAATCATCACAGCGTTAGGGTTAATTAACATTACTTCCTTAATTACTGCTTCTACCGATTCTGTATTAAAAAAGTTGTCTACAGGGTCGTAATCCGTCGGCGTTGCGATGATCACATAATCAGCTTCTTTATATGCGAACGATGTATCTGTCGTTGCTACGAGGTTAAGGTCATTATTAGCAAAAAAATGTTCAATTTCGTCATCAGCGATTGGCGAAACCCGTTGATTAATTTGCTCAACCTTTTCCGCTACTATATCCACAGCGACAACTGCGTTATGTTGAGCTAACAACACTGCATTTGAAAGACCTACGTACCCTGTACCTGCTACTGCAATTTTCATCTTAAACCTTAATAAAACTAAACTATTCTGTCATCTTTTACTCAGCTGAAGCTTCGAGTAATACGGCTTTGGCTATTGAACACATGAGAGTTACTTCGGTTTCTTTCAACGTAGGATGAACCAAAAACATTAAGCTGGTTTCGCCGAGCTCTACTGCATTCGCTAGACGCTGCTTGGGGCGCCAACCAGTGTCATCAAACGCTTTTTCTAAATAGACCTCTGAGCAACTCCCTTGAAAAACAGGCACTCCTCTAGCATTAATTTCGTCAACAATACGATCACGAGACCAGCCAGTCCGAAGATGGCAAGGGTTAACAAATACATAATGTTTATATTCCGCATGCGAACATTCGGGCGGAACATTTACTAACCTAACTACGTTTAACGCTTTTAAAGCGTTATCCAAAGCATTCGCGTTAGTTTGGCGTTGTATAGTCCAATTTGGTAACTGTTTAAGTTGATATCGACCAATGGCAGCTTGTAACTCAGTCATACGCCAATTTGTGCCAAACGAATCATGTAACCAACGAAAACCTGGTGGGTGCTGTTTGTTATAAACAGAGTCATAACTCTTTCCATGATCTTTGTAAGACCACATTTTTTGCCACAACTGCTTGTCATTGGTAGTTACGATTCCACCTTCACCACCTGTTGTCATAATCTTGTCTTGACAGAATGACCACGCACCAATATGGCCGATACTGCCAACTGAGCGACCTTTATACATCGCGCCATGAGCTTGAGCGCAATCTTCTATCACCGCAAAACCATACTTTTCCGATAACGCCATAATCGAATCCATTTCAGCAGGCATTCCAGCTAAATGAACGACTATAACGGCTTTGGTTCTTTCTGTTATCACCTCTGCTATCGTTTCAGCAGTGATATTCTGGCTGTTCAAATCAACATCAGCAAAAACTGGACTAGCTCCGGCGGTAACAATTGAAGATGCTGATGCTAAAAATGTTCGTGGCGTGGTGACGACCTCATCACCAGGGCCTACTTCTAAAGCCTTTAATGCTAAGTCAAGCGCTAAGGTGCCATTTGCTAGCGCAACCGCATAATCAGTACCAACAAAGTCTGCAAATTCTCTTTCAAAATTTCGCCCTTCTGTACCAGTCCAATAATTTACTTTATTTGACAACAGCACATAATGGATGATCCTAGCCTCTTCGTTTGAAAAGCATGGCCATGGGGAAAACGGGGTATTAAGCATAATTTCCTCAATTTACTACGATACTAATGTAGCTGGAGAACCAACTACAGTAGTGGCATCACTCACATCTCGTATTACTGTCGCTCCGGCCCCTACAACAACGTTAGATCCAATAATGATTTGTTGAATCACAGAGGCTCCGATTCCAATCCATGTCATATCGCCAACTGAAACTCCGCCAGCTAACCTTGCACCTGGACTAATATGCACACAATCGCCAATTTCACAATCATGGTCGACTGAGCACGCTGTATTACATATCGTACCTTCACCCAATATAGCATTAGTGCCGATTACAGTATTGGCCATTATCACTGAACCAACTCCAACTTTGGCATACAGGCTTACGACCGCAGAAGGATGAACTAAAGACACTAACTTTATACCAGCCTCTTTGAGCCTTTCCATTTTAGTTAAGCGAACCGTATTATTACCGATCGCAACAAAAACGCCATCATAGGAACTGTGCCCGTCAATGAGTAGTGAACTGTCTCCCACTACTTCCCAATCAAGCAAGTGTTTCTCAGTTGGCCATGCATCATCATAAAAGGTCACATGGTAACCACATAATTCTGCGATTTCAGCAACGACTTTTCCATGGCCACTCGCTCCCAAAATAGCTATTTTCTTCAATCTTTTCTCGTCCCTTTGAAAGGTTGCATTGTGACGTGAGTGTCTGCAGATATGCCTTCTTTGATAAAAACCTTTTTGACAGTCATCAAAAGTATTTTTATGTCCAAGACTAACGATGAGTGCTTTACATACCATACATCAAGTCTAAATTTGTCTTCCCAGCTTATGGCATTTCGCCCATTAACCTGCGCCCAGCCAGTTATTCCGGGCTTAACGTTATGCCTTCTAGCCTGCTCTTCGTCATATAGCGGTAAGTACTCAACCAATAATGGCCTAGGACCAACTAGACTCATATCCCCTTTAAGCACATTCCAAAGGCCCGGTAGCTCGTCTAGACTTGTCGATCTCAATTTTTTGCCAAAACTAGTTAACCTTTCTTCGTCAGATAACACTTTGCCAGAACTGTCAGTCGTATCTTTCATGCTACGGAATTTATACATAGTAAAAATTTTGCCATGTAAACCAGGGCGCCTTTGGCTATACAGAACTGGTGATCCAAGATTTTTTTTCACTAGTAGTGCCACAATGATTAGTAGCGGTAAAAAGGCTAATAACGCTAATAAAGCAACACAGAAGTCAAAAATACGTTTAAGCATCAACGGCCTCCTGAAGAGCTTTTTCTACTTGCAATGCCATTATATCTCGTGAATAAACATTGTTCGACAAATGAAAACACTGCTTCTTCGCTAACTGATAACGGTAATCATCTGTTAAAAAGTTTGAAATAGTTTGGCCATCATCATCAATAGATTCTCTGTTCAGCACAATACCGCAATTAGACTCTTCAATAACTTCCTTTTGCCAACCACGATAATTTATACAAACTGGGGTTCCAGAAGCTAGCGCATCAAATAATTTATTGGCAGAGTTATGCCACATCTCTTCAACGGGACCAAACAAAGACAACGATAAGTCCGCGGCAGATAAAAGCGACACAATTTCAGTCTTCGGTACGGGGTCTAAGAAATATAGGTTTTCTTCGTAAACGTTGCGAGATTTTGCTTTTTGAATTATCGCCTCTTTCTGCATGCCGTCCCCAGCTGCAACAAAACAAATATTTCTATCTATTTTCTTCATTGCAGCAGCTAAGTCGACAAGGTAGTTTACGTCGTTAATAAGACCAAACGTACCAGTATAAACTACCAGCTTCCTTGCTCTGAGGAAGGGTAGTCGACTTTTGATGTACTTCTCACCAACAGTGGACTCAACGTTAAATAGCGAGACATCACAGCTGTTGGTCGCTAAATACACATCCTCACTGGCGACCCCGTGCTTTAAAATTCCTTCGCACATTCCAGGTGATAACCCAATTAGCTTAGTAGAATTCAAATATGTATACTTTTCAAACCACTGTGCCAATTTGATAATGACAGGGTTCTTTATTGCTCCAACTGCGACTGGTAACTCAGGCCACAAATCTCTCACCTCAAACACCATAGGTACTTTCTTGAGCTTTGAATGTATCAACCCTGGAATGGCTATCGTTAGCGGAGTACTTGTTGCAAAAACGACGTCAACAGGAACTTGGAGTGCTTTGATCGTTGATGCATAAGAAAAACGCAAGAATTTTAAAATTCTTTTTACAAAAGCATCCTTGTTTGAATACGGCAAGTGCAAAATATGCAATTTGATACCTTCAATTTCTAAGTAGTTCCACCCTTTTGAAAAAGTGTATTCTTGCATCAAATATGCAGATGAAGTCACAAAAGTTACTTCGTGACCATTTGCAGTTAGCCGCTTTGCCATCTCATAGGAACGGGTCCCTGCGTTAGAATTTGGCGTAGCAAAATATTGGTGTAAATATAAAATTTTCAACTTCAAACCTTCAAAAAATCCGTGAGTGGCAACTTAGCGAGACGAATCTATATCTAATACTTGCTTATAGCAACCAATCATATTTTCTACACACTTCTGCTTAGAGAATTCATTTACTGCCCTAGCGCGACCAGCTGAACCTAGTCGTTGCCGCAACCCCTTTGACTCCGCCAGCCTTAATAAGGCATTAGATGCTTCTTCAACATCATTCCTCGGCACTATAAATCCCGTTTTCTCATGCGTAACCACTTCCAAAAAACCATCGGCATCGGAAACAACTACGGGAACTTCACAAGCAGAAGCCTCAATAACTGCTACTCCAAAACTTTCCGAATGACTAAATGCGGCATAAATATCAAACCCTGCTAATACCTCTGGCACTCGTTCATTCTTAATATAGCCTCCAAACTTTACTTTACTGGATATGCCAAGTTTTTCGCTCAGTGCTTTTAAGTTTTCTAACTCTATACCTTCCCCATATATCAACAACTGCATGTCTATATCGGATTTCCTAGCTACGAGTAGAGCAAAAGCCTTGATCAAAATATCTATGCCGTATATTGACTTAAGAGACTTTACTGTGCCAAATACTAACTCGGGCTTATCTGTCTCAATCACTCCTCGCGCAAGGCTATTGAAAAGCTCAGTATCAACACCAAAGGGGGTCTTTAACACCGGAACGTTAACAGCATAGCCACAATCATCTAATTCACGTTTCATACACTCGCTTGTGGAAAATATCGCATCAGCTCTTGATAGAATACTTTTCAATACCCAACCGTGAATTCTCGACTTTTTCGGAAACAGAAATATATCGCTGCCCCAAAGGGAAATAATGTTTCTGTACCTACCGGAACTAACAACAGATAGTAGCCCATATCCGGTAGCGTAATGTGCATTCACTATGTCTGGATCGATGTCTTTTAGCAAACGTCGAACTTCCAATATATTAAGTAGATAGCCAAAAGGTGCTGTGAATTTCAACTGATGTACTACTATGTCTGGACTAAAGTCTTGCGTAACATCATGAAGAGAAACGACGAATATTTCTACACCTTGCTCGGCTAAATCATTGGCCCATTTAACAGTATGCACGTTATTTGCAGCAGAAAGCAGAACAACTCTCATTACTTGTTACCTGTATAATCAATACTGAAGTTAAGACTTAAGAATGCCTGTAATTATCAATAATTGTTTTCAATCTAGAAAAGTTAGAGTTGAGAAACAAGGCAACAGATGCTTTCCAGTTTCCCCTATTAAGTCTTTTTAACAACGCCCTAAAAGGAAAAGGTTCACCTGCCATTCTAATTCTCATAACTGCAAGTGAATCATGATGGTTTTTTGACATAAGAGATTGATGTTTATCAATAAACATCGAGAGCGCGTTTAACCTTTTGTGAGGGAAGTTACTTATACGATCTTTCTCGTGAGAAGTGTGCCATACATAAGTAGCTTGTTCCACTTTTAAACCAGGGCCAAACCTATCCACCAACCTAACCCAAGTGTCGTAGTCTTGAAAAGCAGGAAACTCAACATCAAAACCACCTATTTCAAGCATATAATTGGTCTTCGTAAACACCTGATTGCCAACCTTATTATAGTGCAACAAGCTGTCCAAACCTATCTCACCACAATCCAACCTTCGCTCTATACGAATTGTACCGTTATCCTCAAGCAAACAGGCGGCAACAAAGGAATAATTACCTTTAAAGGATCTATAAAGACCTTCAATATGGTTCGGTAAGAACTCATCGTCATCGTCCAAACCTGTCACAAATTCACCACGAGCTTTAGACAATGCTAAATTTCTAGCTGCACAAGCTCCTTTCGGACTATCATGCCGAAAATAAGATACCTGATCATACTTCTGAACAGCCTGTTCCATAAACTCACGAGTTGAGTCACTAGAACCGTCATCGACAATAATAACATCCAAATTTTCATAGGTTTGTTCTAAGATAGAACGCAATGCTCTCTCAAGCAGATCTCGCCTATTATGTGTAGGAACATAAACGGTAATTAACGGTTGGTTACAATCCACAATCATATTCATGACCTTTAAGTTGCCCACTATTAGGGCTAGGGTGTTCTTCTTTGGTTACTAAGTTTAAATAAGTTATCATTGCTAAGAAAAAGTAAAATGGAACAAAGTAAACTACTGAACTAACAGATATCACAGACATAAATGACGGCAACAATATCAACATATACTTAAGACCAAACTTACCAGAAAGTACTTTAATTTGTATAAAGTAGAACGCAAAAAAGCTAATTCCACAATAGATAATCATTTCAAGATAAAAGAAGTGGGGAGGGAAATAACTGACAGTCTTCATCCAAGTTTCATTATAAAATGAAATATTTATTGAACCGAAGCCGATGCCAAACAGATAATCTAGTAAATTAAACCCCTTCAGAATATTTAACATTTCACTCAGCGCGTATGCGCGCACAGCAATGGACTCTAGTGTGCCACTTTCCACGACTGCTTTTAATTGCTCTGTGTTAGCTAGGAAGTTCCATGCTTGGACAACTGCATTTACAACAGATTCAATGTGATTTGAAAGAAACATCGTCGTGAGGGTTCCAACGACCACAGCTCCACATAAAAAATATAATCTAGCTTTATAGCTATTAGCCATAACCAAAAAGCTCATTTGCCCGATAGTAGCCATGAGCGCAAGTTTAGAGTGGATGGCTAAACAATATAAAACCAATAATAATGTTAACACGAAATAGTGCTTTCGACGGCCAGAATAATAAACAGCCACAGTCGAAAAAAGCAAACAAATTGCGTTAGTATTGACATTACCCCATAATGAAGACATATTTTGAAATTCAACACCTAGCGGATTAAAGTTAAAAACACTTATCCCTAGAGACAGTTCAAAAAACGCCAAAAATAAATTAAAATAAGAGACGACAACAATAATATTTGCAATTTTCTCCAACCCTAAAGACTTAATAGAGTGAAAAGAAAGCAAATAAACCACATAAGTAACCAAGAAATAAAAAAGATAGACGAAATACCTCAAACTTATTTCATCAAAATAAAAGTGCTTAACAAATAAATATGCGACAAAGAAACAGGTTATTAAGACAGATAAAAAGTCTTTTCGGTCTACTTTTTTAGTTCTTAAAACAATAAAAGCCGTAAAAACAAGCAAAATAGCTGTAATCAAATGATATAGTTTTATCGGACCAACACTAACAGATGGCCCGATAAAAATAAAAATCATAAAAACAGCCAATATAAAGCTGGATCGACTGTCCTTTAAATTAGAAATAATCATTCGTAAAAACTATATTAGTTTATTGCTAACGACCTGCCATAAATCTTCAGATTGGGTTTTCATAGCATTCCTTACTTCTACCTGAGCTTGTCCATTAGAGAGCTCCAGAGCAATATCCAAAGTCTTTGATAAATCTTCTTTAGATATTTCAGGCTGGATCAAGCATTCCGATTGTAGGTATTCTTCATATAAGCGCTCGTATTTATGGCTCCAGCTCGTGCCTATACAAGGAACACCTTGTGACAACGCACTAACACACCCATGGAAACGAGAGCATATAACTGCATGGCTAGCCCCAATGATACCCTTTACCTTAAGTGGATTAGGTTCATGAATAAGTTCTAGCCTCCCGCCAGCTGCTTGGTTGACTTGATCACAGATTTCACCATCTCCTGTTCCTTCATGATTCAACAAGACGGCTTTTAAGCCTCGACTTTCAACCACAGAAACTGCCTCATTGAGAACTCGTAAATAGTTTTCTTTCCAAGCAGAATGATTGTTGCGGCTACTGATCATATTACTATTCGGAATGATAAGTACTTTATCTTGTCCATCAACAAAATATTCGGGCAATACGCCTTTCACTAAGTTAGTGAAATCCGGAAACTTGTACAGATTTGGACTATCACCAATCAAGTCTCTAACGTGCTTAAAACTACTGTCTTCTCTAGCACAAATCAGGTCAGCTTCTGGTAGTACACGTTTTAGGTAGCTAACATCTTTAGTTCGAGTAAATGGTCCTAGAGCCTGTGGCAAAAAGATATAGGTCTGTCCATGTGCTTTAGACCTGCTAATTTCACCGGCCAAAGCCTTAATTGTTAAGCTCCCCCATTGATCTCCATATGCAAAACCTGAAGCATCAAAAACATGAGTGATATCAGCCTCAGTGATAATTCCCCACTTATGCTTTAACCAATGACGAAACTTTTTTGGCAATTTATAGCTAATAATGTTCAGGTCAACAATGTTTTTACGCAACGACAGCTTTTGATAAGCGCCAAGTTTAGCTCGTTCGACATAGGGAGAGTTTGGGTTTGCAGCCATTACTAACTCGGCTTCAGGCCAACGCTGCTTTATTTGCTGAATAACAGCATGAACCATTAGCTCTGCACCTTTGTTAACAAACTGCGAGCCTTTAATTTCGATCATCATCTACTTAACTTCCTTAACTAACAAGTTGCTGCCTTTTTTCTGCGAAAAAGGAATACCACCATCGGGCTTAGCATATCCAACGGCCATTAGCATAACGATACGTTGATGATATGCTAGTTTGAGTTTTTTCATCAGAGCTTTCTCGCGCAGTTCAATATCTGGCCAATTTATAGAACATGATGAAAGCCCCAATGTTTCAAATGCCAACATCAATTGCATACTTGCAAGCGCACCATCAATATAAATTATATGCCTGTCGCGCTCCGCGGGGTACGCATCTAGATTTCCAACAATAGCAATCATGCAGGGTATATTTTCAGCGAAGCCTACTGTCCCCATTGCGCAATTGGCGACCTCGGAAGCTAGATTCTTATCTGTAACGACATGATATTCATACGGCTGTCGATTGCATGCTGACGGAGCATATGTTGCAGCTTCTACAGCCTTATTGATTAAGCTCATATCGACTGTTTTTTCTTCGAACCAACGAACTGATCGGCGACGCTTAAACAATGTCAAAAGTTGATCATAGTCTAATGGACATGTCGGTAAATCAGCGTGTACATACGGTACACTATTACCTGTTGCTTCATCTAAAGTGGCATCTAAAAAAGTATTCTTGGCATTCTCTATAACGGTGGTGTGACTAACAACGCTAAAGTATTTCTGCAGAACATCCGATGCCCACTCCTTTTCTGAACTACAAAGTGAATCAGAAGCAATAGCCTTTTTGAAGCAATCTACAGTTTCCCGTATATACCCTTCAGCAAAGACTTCTCTTCTGGGCTGCATGATAAGCCCTTTTTCAATTCTATGTATATTTCGACGTAACAAAATGGATGAGTTTGTTATACGATTAAGCGATGCTTCATAGGCTACTCTTCCGAGTAGAACGGAACGATGCTCTCGGTAAAATTGTTGACTAAAAAATGCATAATAGATAGACGCTAAAAAACCATTTTTTGAAAAAAATCTAATCATCAATATATCTAGTTTTTCATATCTAGCTTTGATCTCTGCAATTAACTGCCTGGGAATTACTTTCTTTATTAACTGCTTCATATTTTACTCTTAACTCGCTTAGGCCAATATCGAAAGCCCAACGTAAATGGTAGGCTAAGCGATAAACTCATGACTTTTGCAATATCTCTTGTCTTGGGGCTAATTAAAAATGCTAAATAAGATGCAACAAAATAGGATATAACTGTAGCAAAGGCCGCACCTACTCCACCGTATATAGGGATTAGCCACATATTCAATAACACGTTTATCACTGCACCGAGTCCATGGCTGACTAAAGAGAACTTGAGTAAATTCTCACTTAGCAACCACTTACTAACTAACGCTCGCATAAATACAAAAAGACCAGCCCAGATATGCAATTGCAAAATGACGACAGAACCAAGATAGGCCTCACCAAACAAGACTTCAATCACAGACTCAGCCAACCAATAAACAACCAACGCTAGCAACAGGGCACAAACAAACAATAAGTCAGAAATGCTTTGTAACTTTTTCTTATAATTAGTTAGATCGGCTTTCTTTTTGGCTAGTAATAGCGCGGGAAACAAGCTTATAACAACCGCATCAGCAAAGAAATACCATACCTCTGAAAGCCTTGCAGCAACAGCGTACTCTCCAACGGCCGCAGAACCCACATAGTGCTCCAACATCACCTGATCGACTTTAAGATATATAACCGCCGCGATTCCGGAAAAAATCAACCAATAAGATTGCTTAATTAGTGATAAACCATAGCTAAAATCAAACAGCCACAATTTTAATGGTGACGCGTAATAGCGATAAATAATAATGAAGCCAATGCCAAGGCAGATAACTTCGGCGGCAAATATTGCAACAATAACTATAAACGATGCTTGAAAGTACACCGCGAACAATTTCATCAAGGCAAAAGCGGATATTACACACATCCTCATACGTGCCACTTTTTTTGCAGCAACTTTTGCCTGAAACCAATACTCTAAGACATTGAATGCGTAAAATAAATTAGCAAAAGCTAGAAAAGCTAGCCCTAGTTGAGCAGGTAAAGAGTCAAGGCCTACGCTGAAATAAGCCAAGCCCCAACAAAGAAATGTTCCAACAAAAGCCCCTACCAACCGAAATACGGTAGCTGAGGCAATTATTTTCTGCTCGCTATCCGGGTCATTAACAATTTCTCTGGTGACAATTGCATTAAGACCCAATGCTGCTAACGGCGCGATTAGAGCAACGACAGCAAGTAAATAACTTAATTGCCCATACCCTTCAGGTCCTAGTGTCCTAGCAAGTGCTAAACTGACCAATAAATTGGCTGACATTGAAACAACTTTCTCTGATAACAGCCAAGAGGTATTCGCGAATATCTTTTTAATAAAAGGAGACACTAGTCTTGCTTACGAACCAAAAAAGTTACCAATACATAGCCTAATGAAAATAGACCTCCTAATAAGGTTATAGCAACACAAATCAGAGCTCGACTTGGTTTGGCTTTTTCCTCAGGTACGACGGCAGGATCAATGGTTTTAAACACATACTCATCTCTAACCTCAGCAAACATAATCGTTTTCATTTGCTCTTCAACAAGTTGATACAGTATTGTTCTAATATCTGCCACTTGGGTCGAAGCAATTTGTTTTTCCAAAAACTCCCTACTACGATTGGCCTCTTCCACATCACGCCTTTTCATTTCAGTATTGATATCGATTACCAATGCATCTACCCAGGACTTTGCGATAGTTGGTGATAAATGCTCAACAGACAGCCGAATAAGTCCCGTATCTTTATCCAAATTTACAGCCATGATTTCAGTAAATACTTTATAGGCTTCTTGCGCTGAGGGTTTTGCGAGTTTAGGTGGATTGACCTCTCTTACCCATATTCCTTTAGTAACGTCATATAGGTCTTCGTCGTAGCTCACTGAATCATGGCTTTGATTCCATTGGTCTGCAGCCATTAAGTCTGGCAAAATGTTATGACGTTCAATAAATTGTTCTGTGAAGTTCCGAGATTTTATCACGGAAAGTGCCAATTGAGTTTTATCTACAGAACTACCACTTCCAAGATTAATCCCAGCCATGCTCGCTAAGCCGCCAAACTGGGATGCGAGACCACCCAAACCACCTTGCTGCTCCTCACTTGCTGGAGCAAGCAAAGCCTCCGCACGATATATATTTGGCAACATCAATGCAATGAGCACCGAAGCAATAGCAAAGATGCTAGTTATTCCGATTACTCTATACTTACTTTGCCATAGATGATGGAGCAATTCTGAGAGATTAATTTCTGGTACAGGGTGGTAAGAAGTACGAAGGTCATTATCAGAAGAGTGGCTCAAAGCAGGCTTATTATTCATTAATAATTACACTAAATTAACTAAAAGAAGACAAAGTGGCTGAAATCCAAGCGCTGTACACAAGAAGATGCCGTAAGCCTGAAATTTTACTACAAAGCACTGGTCTAATGATAGAGATTAAAGCAGTAAATTTGGCTCAAAAATACTGCGCGTGTTAGCAAGAACGGAAAAGCTTAAACAGCCTAGTGGCATACCTAAAATCAAAACGTAGACAAGCTAGGATAATGGTAAAGATAATATGTTTTTTGATCATTGACTTACCGGCAGCTTCCCGCTGACTCTTTGGCCAGAGTTTACTGTCCAACGACGCAGCCAATTGATTGTATAATTGAATTTCTTCGTCAAACCTTCTGGTCGTCACTGTAAGTTTAGCAGTTTGGTTGCTTTCATGGCGCCTATATATGTAGTGAGGTTCAGATACACCATAAAAGCTCTTACCGTCAACAAGCGCTGAACTGTAAAACTGTAGATCGGCAACCATGTGCCATTTAGATTGAAAACTAAACCCATGCATGTATTTTTTTTGGTAACACAAAGTCGGACAAAAGATAAAGTTAACCGCTAACAATGTAGACAATCCGTGATCACCAGATAACTGGATCATTGCAGATTTTGGCTGTAAGCAACGTTTAACTCTATCAGCCATGGTCAAACACGGTTTACCATTACCATCCACAGTTCTCGCACCTGTGAAGTAGGCTAGAGCAGTTGGTTGTTGCTCATTCAATGAAATAATCGATTCTAAGTACGTTGGCAGCAAATAATCATCATCATGTAGCAATGTGACAAGATTATAGCTGGCGAGCTTAATGCAAAAATTCCAATTGCCCGCCATAGAAGTATCTCCAGTGTTTACGCAGTATTCTATTCGTTTATCTTTGAGAGATTCAACAAATTCACCAACTTCTCGAGAGTACGTTCCTGAGCCATCAACAAGTTTCAATTCCCAGTTGCTCACGTTCTGACTCAACACACTTAAAACGGTCTTTTGCAAAAAGACCATGTTTGGATAATACAAAGGAATGCAAAAAGATATACTAGTCATCAGCTATTTCTTGTTGATAAAAGGGCACACTATCATTACCAGACTAAAATAAACTTTTTCCTCAAACGGTTTGGAAACTCCCAGCTTGAAAAAACCATATTTAGCCCTTAATATGAAATTACTATTAATTACACTTACAAACTGCCTTAGCTTACTCTGATGTTTTAATGATCCTTCTCTAGATAAACTGAGTAATGCGGAAGCCTGATTCACTGAATTGCAAATATGATTAGGGAATTTCATCAGTGCCCTGTATATATGACTTTTTAGAAAGCTTCTCTGTTGCTTAACTGAAATAGCTCCAATTGAATTTCCGCCATGTTGTCTATAGTCAATCATTGGCTCTTCGATAAAATCAATAACACCATAAAACTTCGCAACCAGTGCAAACCACCAGTCATGAATGACAGCCACATCAGGAATAGGAGCTGCTAGCTCCAAAAGTGCTCGATTGAACACAAAAGTACATCCTGTCGCAACATTCTGGTGTAAAAAAGCCTCTGCAGAATGCATTGCTGGATCAGGGATACCTTGATATTGGATAAAAGACGGCGCTATCTCATTGAGCTTTTTGTCTACAACTCGAAGGTCACAATGAACCAAAATTGGCATTTTACTCGAATACTTTGCTTCCAAACCAACAAGTTTTTCGTAGCAAAGAGATAGTTTATTACTATGCCAAACATCATCTTGATCGCTAAAGGCAAAGTACTCTGATTCTAAGTCTGACGCCTCCAGGCACAAAGCGCTAAAATTGGCAAGATGACCTCTAGCTGATGTAGAGTTTTTTATGTAGCTCAGTTGCTCGCTCTCTGCGTACCTTTGCTGTAAAGCTTCAATACGACCGTCAGTAGAACCGTCGTCTCGAATTAAAATATGCGGCTCAATATTGCGCTGCGCTAATATACTTGCTACTTGAGATGATAAATAATCGCCACTATTATAAGCTTCAAGCAGTACTGAGATTTTTGGGTGACTATTCAATGTAGATCCTGTCCTTAAGCCCACAGTATTCATAAAAAATCAGGCTCTCACGGTCACTTTTCAAATTGATGAGAAACGAACTATTTTCAAAAAACTTTTCACCTAACCTTATGTCCCAATAGATACTCCAACGACGGCGTTCATGTTCGCATGTAGAGCAATTGCTTAAGAGCAAAAATTTATGATACTCAACTAACTCTAGGGCTAATTGCCGAAGTTCATTTTTAAGCATGAAATAAACACTATCCTCTCTAATCAGGAGGTATAAGCCTCCTCCACGGCCTCTATGAACTTAGTTAATTCATTGGCAGGTAGTGCATTAATACCTGCAGCTGCTGCTCGCCCCCCGCCAGTAGCGAAAGAAGCACAAATATCACCCGCACCTTGCTTGTTGTTTAACGGCGCTCGCAACGAAACCGTATAAGTGTCACCGTCTAAATTTTTGGTAAGTACAGCGTGAGCTTTATTGGGTGACTCATTGGCAAGCATATTGCCAAACACACCACTTACCCTTCTTGCCCAAGCACTATTTGGTAACTCGGTAACCATAAGAATATCAGAGTTATGCTGTGGTTTCTCAGATCTTGCTCTCGTGATGTCATCACTGTAGGCACTTTTAAGTACATTAAACGGTGAACTGTCATCATCAATCACATCGAACGGTGAGTCATAAGCCATCAACAGGCAAAATAATTCTGCTGGATCATAATGTAAATCTGCAACCGATGCACCATAGCCATTGTAGTTAATCAATACACCTAACTCTTGCAATAACTGAGCCTGTACCTCAGATAATCCGCGCTCTTTCGCTAGTTGAAAAGCACGGGCATTTAAATTGTCGCCAAAAGCGGCCGCTATCGCCCATAAATGATATTCTCCCGACAAAATGTTATCTATAATCAGCGCCGTGCAAGTATTAGGATGTGGGTCAATATGGGCCTGCAACAATGAGGATGCCGGGATGTCTCCACTTCGATGGTGGTCTGCATAAAACACAGGGATCTCTTTCTCAAGTAACTCTGTTAATGCTAAAGCATTCTTTTCCATAGAAATATCAAGCACATTGACATGGCTTGCTTGATCAAGTGATACTTTTTTTAACAACGAGATATCCCGCTTGACCCCAGTTATCAACTTAGAGTCTTGTGGGTTAGCTTTCCTTAGCTGTAACAGCGATAAAATGCCATCAGCGTCGCCATTAAATACATCAAAAATCATGCTACTTCCTTTTTTGTACGCGAATCATGCCGGCTCAATTTTAGTTTGACTATGCGATATAGTGTTTAGACAACAGCAAATCCACCACTTGATCTGCACATGCTTCGATTGACTGATCATCGGTTCTAACATGAATATCCGCATTTTGCGGAGCTTCATAGGCCGAATCTATACCAGTAAAATGCTTTATTTCACCTGCACGTGCTTTCTTATACAAGCCTTTCGGATCTCGGCTTTCGCACACTTCAATAGGGGTATCAATAAAAATTTCAATAAACTGACTGACCTCAAGTAGCTCTCTCACCATTTCTCTATCAGCTCTAAATGGTGAGATAAAGGCAGTAGAGACAATCAGACCTGCATCGACAAATAGTTTAGCGACTTCGCCAATCCGTCTGATGTTCTCAACTCTATCTTTATCACTAAACCCCAAGTCACCATTAAGACCATGGCGAACGTTGTCACCATCGAGCACATAGGTATGGCAGCCGCGCTCAAACAACTTGCGGTCAACGGCATTCGCAACGGTCGATTTGCCCGATCCACTTAACCCTGTGTACCAAAGAACTACGGGCTTTTGTTTATTCAGCTCTTGTCTATCAGTCGATGAGACATCTGCTTTGTGCCACATCACATCTGATGATTTGCTCATTACATCAGCAACCTCTTTGTAAGGCGTATCAGCCATAACAATCCTTATAATGCTTTAAAATGGAAATAGAATCGGTACGCCAATAATCACTATGAGCGCATAAACCAAGCTCACTGGAGCACCAACTTTAATAAAATCAATCAATCGATATTGACCGGCGTTAAACACCATCAAATTAGTTTGATACCCGTAAGGGCTAATAAAACTACCACTTGCCGCAAAAGCGACGGTCATAACAAACGGCATCACATCAACCCCAAAACCGAGTGCAATACTGTATGCTATAGGAAACATCAACGCCGCCGCTGCATTGTTAGTCACCAACTCAGTCAAAATCCAAGTCAATAAATATACCAAAACAAGTGCCGTATAAACGTGCCCTAAGCTAGTAAAGCCGGATACCCACTGGGCTATCGCCGCATCTACCCCAGCATTAACCAACGCCTGCGACATTAATATCGCAGAGGTGACTACCACCCAGATATCGACAGGGAAACGTCGAATCACTTCATTGGTATTTAAGCTGCCACTAAAAATTAGCGCACCAAACAAAGCCAAAAGCCCAAGTAACATATCAATGAGCCCAAGTGCACTTAAGGCGATAACGCCAATGAAGCCGGCTGTCGCCAACCACGCTTTTGGGCCGCTAATGCGGGTTTCTGGCGCGACACCGCTGAGTAAGATAAAATTCTTAGTTAAGTTGCGCCGAGTACTAAAGTCATCACCTACAGCCAGCACTAAAAAGTCACCCGCTTTGATCACCACTTCACCCAACTTACCTGAAACTTGCGCGCCATCTCGGCTAATAGCAACAACAGCTGCATCAAACAGCGCTCGAAACCCCGAGGTTTTCAGGGTTCGACCCACCAACACACTCTCTTCTTTAACGACGACTTCATTGAGGTTAGTGCCGAGCAGTCCATTTTTGTCGGCAAACAACTCTAACCCTGAGAACTGCGAAATCTGCATAACCTTGGTAATGTCGCCACTAAATACCAGTCGATCAGCTTCTTGTAAAATCTCGCTTGGGCTTACTGGCGTAATTAAGCGACCTTCTCTTACCACTTCGACTAAGAACAATGACTCAAGATGACGCAAGCCGTTTGATTCAACGGATCTGCCAATCAGCTCCGAACCTGCTTTAACTTTAGCGTCAATAAAATACCCTTTGTAATCCAGCTCATTGGTTGTAACGTTGGGTAACCAACGACTAGTCAGGGCTAAAGTTAACCCGCAACCAACCACTAAAAAACAGCCCAATATCGTAAATGAGAAAAAGGCAAGTCCATCACCTGTGGCATCAATAAAGAGACTGTTTACGATCAGATTAGTCGAGGTACCGATAAGGGTTAACGTACCACCTAATATGGCTGCATAAGAGAGCGGTAACAGTAGTTTGCTAGCACCGTGGTGCGGATTATTGCGTATTGGAGATATTAGCGTGGCCACGACAGCCGTATTGTTAAGAAAAGCTGAGCATATTGCCGTAATACCAAATAAACGCAGCCACGTAGAATGGTAGGATTTAACAATAACCTTTGCAGCAATCACTCGTAACAAGCGGGTTTTTTCCAGCGCAAAGGAGCACAATATAAGTAGGATCAAGGTAACTAAACCAGGATTGACCATACTACTCAACAGTTGTTGCTGTGTCACCAAGCCCAATACCGATAATGCCAACAAAGCACAGCCGAGCACCGCTGCGGGTTTTCGCTGAAAGCGTATTAACCCTATAATCGTTAATATAAATATCGCAACAGTAGAGATAGTCTCAATAGACATCGCACCAACCAACAGAACAAAAGTTCATGACTTACAAGTTACTAAAGTAACAAAATAAAAGCCGCTTACAATAGATCCTCAGATTACTATAAGCGACTTTGTTTTTCATAGTGTTTAATAACACTACATAGTGACTTTCTAGACTCAGCAATCGTTATGTTCTAGAAATATCTTTAGCTCCCCAATGTGGGAAGTGCTTACGCACAAGAGCGTTCATTTCAAGTTCAAACTCTGAATACTCATGCTGAGGTTTAGTCGTACCATCAATGGCACCGCGTATCATACCGGCACCGACTGTCACATTAGTTAGGCGATCGATAATGATAAATGCGCCGGTGGCACGGTTCTCACCATAAGCGTCAAATTGAATAGGTGCCGTTACCGTAAAGTGGCAGTTGCCCATTTCATTCAGTGCTAATTGTTGCGCATCATGCTTTTCAAGCGTATTAACATCAACTTTGTGATTGATGGCATCAGCATAACCATATACGGCCTTACTACCAACTTTAATTGCGTACTCTCGGTCTAACTGCAGCGGCTCCTCGGCCATCCATACCACATCAGCTTCTAGGTGGCTCGACGACGCGGGTTGATCATGTGGTCTCACCAACATATCACCGCGGCTGACATCAATCTCGTCTGCTAATGTCAATGTTACAGCCATGCCGACAGAGGCTTTTTCAAGCTCACCGTCAAAAGTGACAATTGACTTGATCTTACTTTCTTTACCAGAAGGCAAAGAAACGACGGTGTCACCGACCCTAATATCTCCGGAGGTAATGGTTCCACAGAAGCCACGGAAATCAAGATTCGGACGATTAACGTACTGCACTTGGAAACGGAAAGACGCGCTAGTATCTTGAGCAACTGAAACAGTATTGAGCAATTTAAGCAAAGTGCTGCCTGGATACCATTTCATGTTTTCGCTTTCATTAACGACGTTGTCGCCTTTTAGCGCTGAAATAGGCACAAAACGCACGTCTTCAAATGCCAATGACTCGGCAAACTCACGGTAATCTTGCTTGATTTTTTGATAAACAGATTGATCGTATTCAACCGCATCCATCTTATTGATCGCTATCACAACATGTTTAATACCAAGTTGCGAGCAGATGAAACTATGACGTCGAGTCTGAACCTGTACACCATGGCGAGCGTCAATCAGGATAATAGCCAAATCTGAAGTTGAAGCACCGGTGGCCATATTGCGAGTATATTGCTCGTGACCAGGGGTATCAGCGATGATAAATTTGCGCTGTTCAGTTGCAAAATAACGATAAGCAACATCAATGGTGATTCCCTGCTCTCGCTCAGACTGCAGACCATCAACCAACAAAGCTAAATCAAAAGCCTCATCCGTGGTATTAAATCGTTTTGAATCTTTCTCTATCGCAGCCATCTGATCTTCAAAAATCATTTTGCTGTCATATAACAAGCGGCCGATCAAGGTAGACTTACCATCATCGACACTGCCACAAGTAAGAACCCGCAGCATATCCTTATTTTCATGTACTTTTAAATAAGCTTCAATGTCAGATGCTATTAAATTGGCACTCGCGCTCATGTTTATCCCTCTAACTCGCTGCACTCAATTAGTGCCAGCAAGCTTGTACTATATTTAGAATGAAATGATTTGGTTTTGAGAAACACCTCAGGCGCTAGAAATAGCCTTCAATTTTCTTTTTCTCCATCGAACCCGCTGAGTCATTATCAATGACACGTCCTTGACGCTCTGATGTTGTACACAGCAGCATTTCCTGAATAATCTCTGGCAGTGTAGTCGCCTCAGATTCAACTGCGCCGGTCAATGGGTAACAACCTAAAGTACGGAACCTAACCATTTTTTGCTCAACAACATCATCCGCTTCAATCGGCATACGTTCATCGTCTACCATAATCAAAGTACCATCGCGCTCAACAACTGGGCGCGGTTTAGCTAGATAAAGCGATGGGATCTCGATGTTTTCTAAATAGATGTACTGCCAAATATCTAGCTCCGTCCAGTTAGACAAAGGAAATACACGAATACTCTCGCCTTTATCGACCTTACCATTGTAGATATTCCAAAGCTCTGGGCGTTGGTTTTTAGGATCCCAACGATGCTTACTGTCTCTGAACGAGTACACTCGCTCTTTTGCACGCGATTTTTCTTCATCACGCCTTGCACCGCCAAATGCGGCATCAAAACCATACTTGTCTAACGCTTGTTTTAGCCCTTCGGTTTTCATTATGTCGGTATGCTTGGCACTACCGTGAGTAAATGGGCCAACGCCCATTTCTAAACCACGGGGATTCTTATGCACAATAAGATCAAACCCGTACTTTTCAGCCATCTGATCGCGAAAAGCAATCATCTCTTTGAATTTCCAGTTAGTATCGACATGCATCAATGGAAAAGGGATTTTACCTGGATAAAATGCTTTTCTAGCTAAGTGCAACAGCACTGAAGAGTCTTTTCCGACTGAGTAGAGCATAACCGGGTTATCAAACTCGGCTGCGACTTCACGCATGATCTGTATAGATTCAGCTTCTAACTGTTTTAAATGGGTAAGATTTACTGACATAGTGAGTTCCGTATCCAAACTAAACGAAGACAATGACTCGAGGTAGTCCTCAAATTTGCGTTACATCATACCATCAACACAAACATTTAAAAGTTATAATCATTAAGGAATATATAACAAAAAATGATAACAAATTGGTTTTTGTCTAATCTCTACTTGATCAAAGGCGAATAAACGCTTCACTCGTCTATCGTTATAGATAAATCTTAATATTTTCAGGTAATAAACACAATTTATCGGAACATGCTTGCAAAGTTAGGTTCACTTCACCGGTAAAGTTCTGACCTTCTGGTATCATCGCGACTATAGTGAAATTGCCTTCATAGAGCTGTAAAACTTGATTATCAAAGCCAAGCTTTTTTTCTATAGAATTCGGATAGGTCAATATTTCATCTGCAGATTCAATACTGACCTCTGTAGCGATCAGCCTGCGATTATCAATCTGATGAGCATTAATATGCCAACCTGCAGCCATTTCAAAATTTAGCTCTACAGAATTAGATTTTTCACTAGCAATGACCCTACCGTTCCCCCGCGCAAAACTGGCTTGGCCAATACGCACGGCATCAAAAACATTGGCTTGCTGAACCACAAATGCATATTCATTAACCAGTTGTCTCTGCCAATTTAAGCTTAATGCGCTCACGGCTTTGGCATACTGCTTATACTGACGTTGTTGACTGAGATTATAGCCTAAAGTTAAGGCTGAAAACGCTACCGAGCGTGCGGAAGGTATCTCGCCATCACGATTGAGATTAATAACTCTATCTAATTCAGCGGGGGTTTCGATACTTGCTACCAGTCTATCAAGCAAAAATTGCCCTCGATAATAGGGACTATCTTTTTTTGTCTTAGCAGAGCTTGTGTCTTGCTCTTCTATCATAAAAGGAGAGTAGAAACTCAACATCAATTGTGACTGAGCGAACCAGGCGAGATCCTCAGCCTCCGCTTTTATCGCAGCCCTACCTGCAAACGAGCTTCGATAGATTTGATCCTCATCGACAAAATGGCGCCATAGTTTATCTGAGACAACGAAGGCCTTATCTAACAATGATTGCAACTGGGTAGCTTGATATGCCTCAAGCAGAGCGACCACATATGCACTATTCCAACTTAGAATAACCTTCTCATCAACAGCTGGCTTTACTCTTTGTGCTCTTGCTTGTCGTAAGGCTTTTACAGTGACACTTTGTGGCCAATCAGCAGAATAGTTGATTCTGCTGCGTTCAGTGGCTGCGAGTTGGTAATACTTGCCTTCTAGCCCTTCAGATAATGCCGATACAGCAGAGCCCATGCCAGCTTGTTGGTTTAACCAACGCTCCGTCCACTCAACCGTTTGCAAAATCGCTATCTTATACCGTGCTTGCTTTGTGATAGCGTAAAGCTTGGCTAATACTCGCAACATATTCGCTTGGGTGTAGAGCATTTTCTCAAAGTGAGGCACTTGCCAATCACCATCAACCGCGTAGCGATGAAAACCGCCTTCAATGGCGTCATAAGTTGGACTGACGATAACCGCATCTACATGGTTTTGAACTTGATGCAAAATTGCAAGGTCTCGTTGCCGTAAGTACTGTTCAAGTAGGCCCAACAGCCAATAAGCCCTGAAAAATCGTGGTCCACCAGCTTGTTGATCTTTAGCCAACCCAGAAGCAATGTCAGAGTGAATACTGGGTAATACCTCACGCCATTGGCTCGATGACAATTGCACACTCTTGCTACTAGAAACTGGTGGCTTATCAAGCAGAAGTTTTTGTTCAACCCGCTTGGCAAGCCCCTGTACTGCGGATGGCTTTGTTTGCCAGCGCTTGGCTAAACCAATCAGCACTTTGGTAAAAGATTGTTTGTCCAGATAGGAGTCGATCCAAATTAGCTTTCCATTCGGCGTTAAAATGGCATTAATAGGCCAGCCAGCCTCACCTTTCATTGCTTCTAATGCAGACTTAAAACGGGTATCCACTAAAGGCCACTGCTCTCTATCGACCTTCACGCTAACATAACTTTCATTGAGTACTGCAGCGACTTCTATACTTCTGAAACTCTCTTGTGCCATGACATGGCACCAGTGACAAGTTGAGTAGCCAATAGAAACAAACAGCAGCTTACTATCATTACTTCCGGTTTCAAACGCTGGACGCCATTCTTGCCAATCGATCGGCTGTAATGCATGACTAATGAGATAGGGTGAGTTTGCATAAATGAGGTTGTTCAAATACGGCGGGACAACGCTAACAGAGTCAATCACATGTTGCTCAACCAACCAAGATTTGAGCTCATTATAAACTTCGAGTTTTGCTGGTTGTTCGGCTGATGTGGCACTTGCTATGAATGAAACCCAAAGTGGCGTAATAAAACACGCCACTTTTGCCCAATGTAAAAGTCGTTTCATCGTTAAATCACTGGCTATTTAGGGTAAGAAATCGTGTAACTTTGATTGGCATCCACATTATCAAAGTGCTGACGCTTGCCATTTGGCCATATGATACTGACCTTAGCCAGCTGCGCTTTACCTAAACCGATATGCTGTTCCTTTGGGTGCACAGACATATAGCCTTGGCTGCCATTAACCTGTCGCCAGGTATAACCTTGATTAGCTGTCGTTACAATTATCTGTGCGCCAATCGCATCTAAGTTAACACCAAGCTCTGGCGCCCCTTCTAAGGTGATTTTCATCCAGTTGTTACTGAGCTTTTGTGCCTGATTCGCAAACAGTTGCGCACTATCATGATAATTATTGACGGCCACATCTAAATCGCCATCACTGTCCAAATCTAAGTATGTCGCCGCACGCGAGTTACCAATAAAATCAAGGCCACTTAATGCCGAAACATTGTTGAGTTTGCCATTGCTGTTAATAAAAAATACATTGCTCGCCTTCGCCGCATCAGGAAAGTCCACACTAACTGATTCTCCACTCATAGGGTCAGTATAATAAGGGTTCTTTTTCGAGTAGACATAGTAATCGTTCATACCATTTAGTACATAAAGGTCGTCATCGCCATCATTGTCCACATCAAAAAAATCCGCATCCCACGCCCAACCTGTCGTTGAATAGCCTCGTCCAACCAAATCGCTGTGCTGATACTTTAGTGCACCTTTTTCATTCTTTGCCGACAAGAATAGATCGTTACCCTCTACAACACGCATATTGGCTAACTTATCGGGGTTAAACTCAGCCGTGGTATCTTCACTCGGCAATACGTATTTTTGATCTTTATTCATTGTCACAATATTAGAGACATAAACATCGGCAATACCATCACGGTTTAAGTCACTTAAACTCAAATTCATAGTATAGGATGGCTTATTAGTACCAATATTGGCGGCATAATCCCTAAACCCTTTACCTTCCTGATTGATATAATAGGCGTTGACACCAAAATCATTGCCGACAATCAAATCTTGCCAACCATCCATGTTTAAATCCGCGTGGGTCACGGCTTGGCCCCAACCGTTATTGTTGGCACCTAACGCCTTATCTGCTTGCTCAAACTTGAAATTACCCTTGTTGATAAACAGTACATTCTCGCCACCATTATCGTTGCGGCGCTTGAGCGTTGGTAAATCACCTTTTAAATAATTGCCAAAATACTGAATATAAACATCTAATAGACCATCGTTATTTACATCAACAGTCGTTGCCGGTCCGCCAACAGCGCCTATGCCACCTAAGTTAGTCGCAGTACTGATGTCTTCAAATTTGCCCGTGCCATCATTTCGATATACATGATGCAACTCGTCAACATAAGTAATGATAATATCTTGGTCGCCATCGTTATCCCAGTCAGCAATCAGTGGCTGCCTAGGCTCTCCAGCACTGTTACTGGAACCTTGTCGGCGACTCACATTTACTAAGCCTGATTCTTTGGTTGCATCGACTAGCCCTTTACCTGTGTTAAGAAATAGCTTGTTGCCTAAACCACTAAGCACCAGCAAATCCGTGAGTCCATCACCATTAATATCTTCAGCGGCGATGCCACTGCCACCAAACGCTGGCGGAATAGTGATAATGCCTGTATCCACATCTTTTTCTAAATAGCTGCGTAATTGACGACTCAACCAATCAGAGGAACGATGCTCTACTTCAAAATTTTGCTGCACTGACACATTTTCAAAAAACTGAACATCACCTTTATCTTTTGTCTTGCTATTGTCGGCTGACACAATGGTCGCCTGTAAACTTTCATCTGGCTGATATTTAGTATGCGCCGTGATATTGCTGTCAATCTGTTGGTAGCTTTGTGCAACCAACTCAGCAGACAAGTGTTGTTGCTGGTTCGCCTTACCGATCGTACCGGCTTCACGTAATAATAGAACGCCATAGTGAGCAACTGCTTCGCTTAATAACTCTGCAGCAAAGGGGTCAGCTTCTAACTTAATCATGTCATTGGCATCATTAAGCGCCTCTTTAAAATAGACCCAATGCAAACCTGAATCACGAAATGCATCCATATCATAAGATTCAATGATCACTTGCTTATCTTTTGCATATTTTGGATAAAAAATCACATCTTCATATTCATTGACATCATGGGGCAGAACACTGTGCAGCGCCGCAGCAACATCTGCTTCTTTAATGGTAATTCCCTTAGTTTGCTGAGCATAGGCTTGCGCGTTTAAGTAAAGCGTACCCGAAAATGCGATCATCGCCTCAGTGAAATACTGTTTGAAACTCGCCTTAGCTTGCTCGCTCTCGGGCATTGCTAATTTGGCAAAATAGACCTGTAGGTTACGAATAAATAATGTTTGATTAACATCATTATATTGGGCGAAAGCCGCAATTTTTTGCTCTACCAACGGCATCAACAAGCCAGACTGACGTTTAGTGTTATTTTGCACCGATAGTTGAGAGGATACTTGCTGCTTTTGCGAAACATCTAAATCTGGAAACAGTGTTAACCAGCTGCGATCAATATGGTTAGCACTTACTTCGTATTGATCCTCAGCGCGAGCACTTTCATCTGCTAATTTAAGTAATGACAAGGTAACTAAATCAACTTGCTGAGTAATATAATTCGCCGCCTCATCTGATAGTTCAGGAAGTGCTAAGTCAAAATCCAATAAAACATCTTGCTGCACCGCGAGCATCGCTCTTAATGTGTAAGCTATTGAGCCATAATGTTGCTGATCACGCTCAGTGATAATGACCTGCTGCTGGCCTAACTTCACCTGCCATTGAGGCACTGTGCCGTTAACTAAGGTTGTGGTAAATAGCTGGGCCGTGGCCTCAGACACCGAGGTTTTTGTGAGAGGATCTTGCTGAGGATAGCGTTTTGCTGCTTCAGTCCAAATGAATTTTACTAGCTGTTTTTGGTATTCAGTTTTATTGTATCTTGCTTGCTCGGCTAAAGGCGTTCCATATATCAGCCCTTCTAATCTTGTTGCCGTCGCATGGCACTTAGGGTCTTTGTCAGTTTCTAACTGACCCATTAGTTTCAAAATGCCATCGTCAATTGGCGCAAATTCAAATTCGGTGTTGGCCAATGCACCGCTTGTAAAAGAGGCAATAAATAAACTACTTAACGCTAAGCGCTTTAGCTTTAATTTAGGTGTAAAACTAACAGCGGATCCAATTCCATAGTTTAACAAGCGCATGCCTATCTCCATTGCCATTGTTATGACATATCATTATTTTATTGATTTAAAACTGAATTACTCTCTACCAAATCGAAAAATGCCGATATCTTGAAGATATCGGCATCTATCTGCCCTGTCTATCGAATTTTAGCTCGCCTAACTAAATTGGAACGATACAAGGCAAGTAAGCTAAGTAGTACCACTAAGTACCACGCCAAAGCACCGCTACTGCTACTTTGTTTAGCTTGCTCAGGAACAACAAGATTAACGGTGACACTGTCATTTTGTGAATTAGTGTCTGCTTCCGCTGAATCAATCATACCTGTGAGTGTATAGCTCCCAGCATTGGCTGTAGTGATCCAGACCGTAATCGCATGTTGCTCTGTTGCGTTTAACTGACCCACATTACACACCATGCCGTTATCCGCTAAGCTACAACCATTGGGCAGCTGGCTCAATGTAATACCAGAATCGGCTGCAACGGTTAATACAACTTGGCTAGCATCCCCCAAGGAAACATTGCTAACAATGAACTCTACTGGCCCGGCTTTTTCTGTTTGCGGGAAATTAGGTGCTTGGGCAAATAGGCTCACATCAACTTCTTGCGCGCCAAAATCGGCTTCACTAGTTAAGAACCATAAACTCATGCCTTGCTGCGCATCCAACGTCACCACATCCAAGTCACCATCTGAATCTACATCAACCAACAAAACCTCAGCGATATCGGCACCACCAATCACACTAGGGCTAACACGAATATCATTCACGCTGTAGTAATGCCAAATGCTCACGCCTTGAGAAGTCACAAACAGCAGCTCAATAGTGCCGTCACCTTGTAAATCAGCAACAAGTATCTTGTTGGCTTGAGGTAAATTTACAGTACTGACTTGTGGCATATCCGATAACAGATCGATGACCAATGACCAGGCTCCATCATGATAGATGAATCCGTCAATGGCACCATTGCCATCAATATCAGCGGTCATCAGCTTCTCAATACCTTGAGGTAAACCATTGACCATGGTTGCCTGCCAGCCATCTACCATTGCCGCCGCCAACACCGGCTCAGAACTCGTACTCGACAATAGCAGTTGGGCTTGGCCATTAATCTCAACCACATCAATGCTTGATATACCGACTGCCTCAGTAGATTCGGTATGTGAATCAGCTGCTGACTCTATATCACTAGTAATTGATGCTCCTACATCGTCACTACTTGTTACTTGATTAGAGTCTTGAATAGAGGATTGACTAGAGACTTCGCTCGATAATTGAGCCAACTCGAAAAAGTTAACTAGTTCAACGCTTGTATTCCCACTGCCTATACCAGAATATACGGCAATTTCTGTTTGATATATGCCAGCTAAAATGAGCTGCTTATCACCATTACCAAATAAATCAGTAACCACCGCGATGTCGGCATCAACAGCATTAACAACCTCTTGGCCGATAAGCGCTTGGCTACCATCAAGGAGATACAATAGATTACTGCCAGATAAGCCACCCGTCGTTATCACGTCGTGATGACCATCTCCGTCAATATCTGCTACAAGCAAAGCGCTAATTGCAGAGTCAGCCGCTATTGACTTATCTAACAGCAACTGGCCAAGACCGTTGTTTAGCCATATTTCTATGTCGCCAGCAACATTGTTATAGCTCACTAAGTCGGTTAGTCCGTCAGCATTAATATCAACTGCGTACCCAATTTCCACCGGACTGCTGGATAACAGCTGCCCTGGTATCGTTGCTAACGATTCAGCCACCAATAGTTGCGCTTGTGCTGAAACTGCTGCCTCGACGTTGCTGGCGCTAGCCAATAGCTCTGCACTATCAAAACCCGATTGTCCGCCTGCAATAACTGCTATTGTTGCAGTGAACTGCTCGCTTGATGCTATCGACTCAGTTAACTGGCAGCTAATAACTTGCTGCTCACTACTACACTGCGAAGGCACAGTGGATATCACTAAGTCATCAGACAAAGTCACATTTGCTGTCACTGATTCCGCATCCGCTAGACCAGTATTGTTAAGCTCAACAATCAAACTTGCCGCCTGCTCTGGGGCTACCGGCGCAGGAGAGAAGTACAAATTGGCAGTTAATTCGGTATTACCCGGTGCAATGACCCTTAAGGTATACTGTTGTAATACCGCGCTATCAATTTCACCGTCGGTGACACCAACTACAACCGCAAAGCTCTCACCAATACTTTCAGCTGGGGCAGTACCTTCAACTAGACCACTATTACTAATCGCCAACCACTGCGGCCCAGACACTAAGCTAAAGCTCAAGGTATGTGCGATGTCCACATCCTCAGCTGTCAATTGATATTGATAGGCTTGCTCGGCAACAATCTCTGTGACAGGTGATGAGGTAAATATCGGCGCGTTATTGACATTAATCACTTCAATATTAAATGGTGCTAAAGTGTCGCTCTCACCTGCTTTATCAGTCACCGTAATTTGAATATCAGAGGACTGACCTACATCACTGTTACTCGGCGTACCAGATAATGTCCCGACCTGTGAATCAAACATCGCCCATAACGGTTTGTTGACAATACTAAATGTTAGCTGCTCGTTTTCATCAGCATCTGTAACCGTAGGAGTAAAGCTATACAGCTCTCCCTCTAGTACACTGCTTGCAGGCACGCCGGAGATCTCAGGCGCATCGTTAACATTAACAACTTCAATATCAAAAGCGGTTAAAGCTGTGCTCTCCACGCCATCGGAAACTGCAATTACAATACCGCTAGTGGTACCAATATCTGCACTACTAGGCATACCGGTTAACGCGCCACTACTTGTATCAAATGATGCCCAGCTAGGTTGGTTAATGATACTAAAGCTGAGTGTGTCGCCATCTTCGTCCGTCGCAGATGGCATAAAGCTATAGTTTTTATCTTGCTCTACAGTAGTTAACGGCGAACCTGATATCTGTGGCGCTGTATTAACACTAACCACTTCAATGCTAAAGACTGGCAAAGATGCTGATAGCTCGCCATCTGAAACAGTAATTACGATGTTATTAGTAACACCTATATCAATACTGGTTGGCGTGCCGCTTAATGAGCCATTATTGGTATCAAAAGTTGCCCAACTTGGCTGATTGTTGATACTAAACACGAGCACCGAATCGGCATCCACATCAGTTGCAATGGGCGCAAATAAATAAGGTTCACCTTCATTCACAGTCACACTGGGAACCCCAGAGATAACAGGCGCTTCATTCACACCAGCAACCGTAATTGAAAACGCGGGTAAAGACGCAGACAAACTACCATCAGTCACCGTGATAACGACCCCAGCTGTAACACCAATATCGGCAGCGGTTGGCGTACCTGATAGTGTACCGTCTGCAGAACTAAACACAGCCCAACTTGGCGCATTAACAATACTAAAGCTTAAGCTATCACCGGCGTCAGCATCTGCCGCTATCGGTGTAAAGCTATAGGCATTGCCTTCGCTTACTAATGTATTTGGAGTACCAGTAATCACTGGAGCATCGTTAACGTTAATCACGTTAATACTAAAGGTCGGCAGTGGCACTGAAATCGTACCATCTGATACCGAAATAATAATGCCAGAGTGCATTCCTACGTCGTCATTAGTTGGAGTACCACTTAAAGCTCCGTTCACTGAACTAAATGTCGCCCATACAGGCTTATTCACAATGCTAAAGCTTAATACGTCAGCACTATCGATGTCAGTCGCCGTCGGAGTGAAATTATAACCGACTCCTTGATTAACCGACGTTGCAGGAGTACCAGAGATGGTTGGTGTGTCATTAACGTTAACAACGGCTAGGTTGAAGCCCGGCAACGCGCTTGTGACTGTACCGTCAGTAACGGAAATGATTATTCCACTAGTCACACCAACATTGGCATTAGTTGGCATACCGGACAGTGTACCGTCTGTGCTATTAAATGTGGCCCAATCAGGTTTATTTACAACATTAAACACTAGAGTATCACCAACATCATCATCACTACTTGTTGGTGTGAAACTGTATGCTTCACCTTGATCAACCGTCGATGCTGGCGTTCCCGATATTAAAGGTGCATCATTACTGTTCACTACCTCAATATCAAATGCCGCTAGATCTGTAGATAACGCTCCATCTGAAACTGTGATGACAATAGAGGATGTTGTACCTACATCATTATTGGTAGGTGTTCCAGATAAGGTACCGTCCGTATTACTAAAACTCGCCCAAGTTGGTTTATTTACGATACTAAAAGTTAATGTATCTAAAGTATCAGCATCACTCGCTGTGGGCGTAAAATTGTAGCCCGCATCTTCAAATACCGAAACATCTGGCGTACCGGCAATAACTGGAGCATCGTTAATATCGTAATTAACGGAATATTGAGCTCCAGCAAGGTTGCCGTTACTCGCGCCATCTACAGCGACATCAGCGGCGACATCAAGCGTTACAGTTGCTTGAACTGTTGGTGTCACATCAATGCTGTAGGTTTTAGCATCAGAACTTGCCAATGTACCAAGGTCAGCATTATTAACGGTAATATCATCTTTACTAAACCCAGTCACATCTTCACTAAACGCAAAGGTCACTGTAAATGATGAAGCCACGTCGCCTGTTGGGCCAGAAATAGTCACTGATGGTGCTTCATCATCAAAACTAATAACTAGAGTATTTGAAACGGTATGACCATTGCCTGCAGCGTCTTGAGCCGAACTAGCGGCAACACTTAAGTCAACATCCAAAGTTCCTGTAGCACTGACTGTTATTTGATAGTTTTGTGCATCAATAGCATTAAAACTTTCAATGGTGCCATTAACAATTGCAATATCAGATTGGTCAAAACCTAGCACATTTTCATTGAATACAATGTCTACAACAAAATCATCAGACTGAACACCAGTCGGGCCAGATAAGGTCACAGACGGTGCATTTGTATCAACAGCAAAGACATTACTTGGCCCTGCAGCTGGAGCCTGATTGGTACTAAACCTCGCGGTACCTTCAGCAATTGAAATCCCAATTGAGCCTTCACCCCTTAAGTTTGATAAACTAACTTGTGCGCTTGTTGAGTCACCATTTAAAATCGAGACATCAGCGTTTGCGTCACCAGTGCGATTTAACGTGACATCTGCAGCTGTAAGGTTAACTTGTTCAACGTCTAGATAACTAATATCAAACGTTACTGGGCCAGCATTAGTAAGAATTACAGAAGGATCACCTAGTGTTAAACTCGGCGTTGGTATTAGCGGCGCTGTCTGATATTCAAATACAGTCGCTTGCGAAGCGATATTTTTAACGGTGGCGTCAACCGCATCATCTGCAACATCTGCAGCGATGCTCAGCGTAACGTCACCATCAGCCAAAGGCGTAACTTCGACACTATAGTCCGCTCCGCTACCAGCAAAGTTTGCAAGAGAACCGTTAATCACACTGATATCTGTAATATCGAAATTAGCCACATCTGTAGAAAAGCTCATTACATAGTTAATAGTACTAGCGGATGTTGGGCTAGTAACGTCAATAGAGGTAGCCACTGACAGCTCGTCGACCTGCAGGAAATCTGCCGCGGGGGACAGCACTTCAGGTCCCCCACCCACGTTTGCAGTTAAACTGCTAGAAAGTGAAAGGTAACTCCCAGACGCTACGGTATTAGGGATATTAAGCGTAACGGTGAAAGCACATTGAGATCCGTTATTCACTTCCACATCATTTACAGCCAACAAAAAGCCAGCAGCAACAGCAGACGAACCTGCACCACAAAAAGCGCTTTGGTCGGCTGAAACTATGGTAATTCCAGAGGCGGTATTGCTAAAAGATTCGGTGAAGTTAATACTAGTCGCATCATCAGCTCCTACCGCATTAGTGATAAGGTAGGTTAAATCTACATTGGTACCAGCCGTACCGACTCTCACTGGATTGGTCACAAAGCTTTTGGTAAATGACAAACCGGATACAGTGAGTGATGTTGAAGATAGTGGTGAATTTACTGCGCTGCCAGCAATGGTTGCCGCTACTTCTGAACTTGTTAACGTGTAGGAACCAACTGTATCAGCGGGTAATTGTAAGGGAACAGTAAACTCACAATCCTCGCCTGGAGCCACCGTCCCTCCACTAAAACTAAGTGTGCTTACGCCGCTAATTGATGAGCCAGAGCCACATACATCATTGCTTGGCAAACCTGTCGCAACAAGACCTGAAAAGCCACTGTTTAAATCGAGCGTAAAACCAACGTTACTAGCATCTGCACTGCTACCATCACTCGCATACAGACGAACTTTTAATTCAGCTGCCGCCCCAGGTGTGACCACATCATCGACAAATGACAGTGATAATCGCGGCGCAGATTCTACATTAAAGGCTACGCTCGCTGACGGATTACCACTAGTGACCGTATCAGCGTTTATGGTTGCTGAAATTGTTTCAGCACTATAGCTGTATTCACCAGATCTTACATCATCAGCTAAAGCAACAATCAGATCAAAACTACAATTTGCGCCTCCAGCTAAACTTGCATTGGATACATTCAAATACCAAATATCAGAATTAATAAACAAGGACGCACTTGAACCTGCGCCACAAAACCCACTTCCGGGCAGCGTTACTGCAGCGGGGTTAATCACTTCAGTTCCGCCTAAACGAGTAGCAAAACTGATAGCTGAAGCGGTATTACCCGCGTCTATATTCTCCAAATTATAACGCAGCGTCACATCATCTTTAGCTGTAAACGGCGCGGTTAACACCTGCATAGTGAGTGCTGGTGCATTAGAAATACTCAAACCATTAGTCACATCTGGAAATATCTCTACTTGACCATCAACCATGGCCGATACGCCAGTGACCTTATTAAGATAAAAACCACTAATAGCGTCTGCGGGAACGCTGACGGGTACGGTAAACGTACATGACTCACCCACGCCAAGCTGAGCACCTAACAATGTTATCGTTTGCGACCCAGACAACGTAGAGCCTGCACCACAAACATCAGCAATAGGCGTTGCTGATGCTGATAATTGCACCGTAGTAGCCGGTGCATCCGGGTCATCTGAAACCAGTAGATTATTAGTAAAAGTAATATCTGACGCTGCGAAGCTGCGGTTGAAGTTAGTGATTGTTACGTTTAAATCAGCACTACCACTAGGCTGCACAAGTAGTGGTTCAAAGACTAAATTAACAAATTCACGTTTAGCAACGAGGTTAGCACTTGCTTTACCGATCGTTTTGTTAGGAGTAAATGTCGAAATAACGCCCGTTTGTATATCAAAATCCCCCGCTCGGTCAGCAAGAACATCGATCGATAGTCTACATGCAGCCGAAGCCCCAACAGCGCCACTAGATAGCGAGATAGAGCTCGCTCCGGCAGCCTCAGAAAGTGTAAATGGTGATAAACAATCTTGGGTAAAATTAGGGTTAGGAGCGATAGTTAACCCACTCGGCAAGTCTACTTTAGCGCTAAAACTAAATACCATGGACGCTGATGGATTATCGAAGTCAAAATGTAAGGTGCTAATATTACCGACAGAGATAAGCGCCGGCGATGCAGATAAACTCACTTTTACCGAGTCAGTATCTACTGTAATCGTTTCAGAAGTATCGGCAGAGGTCCCTAAACTTGAATTAAATGCTGCGCTGACAATATTGCCAGTTTGCGTCACCTCAACATTAAATGAAAACGTACAGCTACTGTCTGAACCCAAGCGATAATCAGAAGCCGAAAACGAACTGGTACCCGCGGCAGCAGTGAAGCTACCATCAGTACATGTTGTGGTTGCAAAAGGCTCTGGGGCAATCAAATGGCCTGCTGGTAAATTAGCTAAAAATTCGATGTCAGTGGCATTTTGGCCATTCATAGTCGTTACCGTGTAGGTAACTGTACTTATATTGCCGTCAGCGACACTGCTATTAGTCACTGCAGAGCTTAAGCTAATGTCATCAGAATTAGCCCAAGTAGAAGTCGCAATAAAAAGTAAAACAGAGCTAATCACTAGTCTTGGTGATCCCTGGCCACACTTTACACTATCAAATAAACCAATCATCGAAATATCCTTTATAAAATACTGCAAAGTACTTATTCAGCTCGCATTTTAACCAACACACCTGAAACATAATAGTAACAGTTTTTTCAAAAGTGTGTAGAGATTATGGTATTATTATATTAGCGACTATTAAGGTAACAAGTGAAACGAACCACAAAGCAATCAAGGGGTAAGTCCAGCAAATACAGTAGCTTAGGATAGACCCATCGTTGAGCGACATTAAAACCACAATAATGACTTTGAGAATTAATATTTCAACTGGTTTTACCAATGCCAGTTTTTTGACACAAAGCTTTGCAATATGTTGCACATTGGTTAAAATTAACCTATTCGTCTATTTAAGGTAGAAAAATGAATAATTCTGTATTAGCTGCTTTAGCAATATCAATGAGCTGTATTGGTCATTCAGTATTTGCGGCTGACAAGTCGATTGTTGCAAGTGCCAGTGAACTCGATATCGATGTCTATGAGTTTGAATACGACATCGCGACTGTAACAATTTCTGGACCGAATGGTTACCAAAACCAACTGCTGATAGATACTAAAGAAGCAGAACTCGATTTTGACAAACTAGGTGATCTTGCTGATGGTCACTACAAGTATGAAATTCAATACGCCAACAATGGCGGAGTTGAATTTATTACAGATAGTAAAACAGGGCGTGAAAATGCCGTCAGAAATCTAGGTAAAGTGGAAGTAAAAAGCGGCCACTTTAATGTCAAAGATAATGAGTTTCTAGCGACAACCGCTGAAAATGAGCTCATTAGCCCAAGCAGTAACAACGCTAACCATTAAGTGTTAGCAACCAATAATAAAACTCACCAAGCAGTAAGAAAAACTAAGGTAACAGACCATGAATTATATAAAACTAGGCGCACTCACCCTGTTGCCACTTACTCTTGCAATCTCTTCGACGACGTTAGCAGACCAAGTGATTCTAGATGACTTAATTATCAATGGAAGCAATTGTGTAGGCCAAGATTGTGTGAATGGTGAATCTTTTGGTTTTGATACAATAAGATTGAAAGAAAACAATGTACGTATAAAGTTTCAAGACACTAGTGCCAGTGCAAGTTTTCCTTCTAACGATTGGCAGTTAACAGCGAATGATAGTTCCAATGGTGGCGCAAATAAATTCTCAATTGACGATATTGATGGCTCACGTACACCTTTTACTGTAGAAGCTGGCGCTCAAAACCATGCAGTTTACATTGATGATGGCGGCCGAGTGGGCTTTGGTACAAATCTGCCTGTTGTAGAGCTGCACGTAGTGGATGGTGACACCGCGACTTTAAGGCTAGAACAAGACGGCAGCTCCGGTTTCACGCCACAAACTTGGGACATAGCGGGTAATGAAACGAACTTCTTCATCCGGGATGCCACAGGCGGCTCATCACTTCCATTTAGGATAAGAGCCGGAGCACCTGAGAACTCCATATTTATAGATACAGATGGGGATATAGGCTTAGGTGATGCCTCTCCTGATGCGGCGCTCGATATAGAATCAGGAGATTTGTTGGTAACCAATGGTCAAGTTAGGATCGGCGGAGATGCCAACACGGCAACTGCGTTTGGTGTCGAAACCACACTAGATATCAAATCAAGTGCCGGTAACCATAACTTTGTTGAAATTGACACCACAGATACCGATAAAGTCACTGAAGTTATTTTTAGCTCTGCTGGTACTCCCCAATGGGTTCAAAGTGGTCGTAACAGCTTATCGGATGCAGGCTCTACACCAAATCGACTCGCGTACTATAACAGCAGTGTTGAAGAGGTATTGACAATTCACCAAAACGGCAGTATTTACATTGGTGATAGCCCTACTGGCACCAACAATACAACTCACGCTATTGAAGTCAATAACGGCGCACACTTAACCGCTGGTGGTGCATGGACAAACGCCTCAAGCCGAGAGCTGAAAAACTCGATTAAAACTATCACGACTGATTCGGCAATCGCAGCACTAAAAGCGTTAAACCCTGTCACGTACCGATATAACTCTGAGCCAGATGAACTTTATGCAGGTTTCATCGCAGAAGATGTACCGGAAATAGTTGCAATGAAAGACAGAAAAAGCCTATCAAGCATGGATATGATTGCGGTATTAACTAAAGTTATTCAGCAACAACAAGCTATGCTAGAAGTGCTTGAAGAAAAAGTCGACAGCATGAATAAGTAATCAACTCGGTGGATAAAGCCCAAGTGACTTTGGGCTTAAACTTCAACTCGAAGCGAAAGCAATGAATTAGCACTGAAATTAACGCTAATTCATTGCTTTTTTGCTTGGTGAATGCTCAATAGAAAAGTCTAATCAAACAGAACAAATCGTTGTATCAATCATAAAGATTGACTTGCAAACAACTAAACCTAAAAAAGACAACGAATAAGCTAACTAACCAAATAAAACGGAGTCACGCTTCAATACTTCGAGGATTTAATACTCTAGGGCTTAATCCAGCGAACCACAAAAAACGCTAGCTTAAAATACCACCTCTCATTTAAGGCCTTTGGGTTGTTGATTGCGATATTGGCCCAACGTAATCGCTCTGAAATAGACAGCTCAGCTAATTTTGAAAACTGCTCTACTTTATTCAGCTTAGCAGCAGATTGACGCACCTCTTTGGGTGCAGACAGTGCATTTAATGCTTTCGCTTGCCGAACTGAGCGTGCTAAGTGTTTTGGAAACCTCATTAACGCTAAATAAATGTGCTTTCTTAAATAACTATTTTGCTGCTCACTACTCTTGGCACCAATAGCATTTCGTCCATGTTGCCGATAATCAATTAGTGGCTCATCAATATAATCCAATACGCCGTGCAGTTTGGCGCACTGAGCAAACCACCAATCATGTACCAACACTTCTGAAGGAATAGGGCTTGCTAACTCCAATAAAGCGCGGTTAAAAAACGTTGTACAACCAGTCACCACGTTCTGGTACAAAAACTTCGGGAAATCATGTTCATTTGGCGAAGGTAACCCCTGAAACTTCACAAAAGAGTCCGCAATAACCGTTAACTCTTCATCTACCACACGTAAGTCAGAGTGAATAAGAATAGGTGTATTACTGCCATATTGTGCCTCCAGCTGCAACATACGACGCTTCATTTTACTTAGCTTATCTTTATGCCAAACATCATCTTGGTCGCTGAAGCAAAAATATGAACCGTCATAGTTACGTGCCAAATCACATAATGCGGAAAAATTACTCACATGCCCTGTCGTAGATGTAGAATTCTTCTTTATAGTAACGCTAAATGAAGAGAACTCTTTTGCCAGTTCTGTAACAACATCTAGCGTTGCATCGGATGAGCCATCATCTCTTAGAATAATAGCGGCATGAACATTTTGCTGTTTAAAAATGCTGTTAATTTGCTGCGCAATAAATTTCTCACCATTATAAGTTGCAAGGAGCACACACACATCGGCAGTTTTCGTTTTACCAGCCAATTTAACGTCTGACATCAAACTTCAACCTCAACTATCTTCATTATGATATTCTATTAACCAAAGGCTGAAGTGTATCTTGGTTAATACATAAAATACTACTAGGCTCAACATTTTCAGGAACCTTAATGTTAAAGCCGATATGTCCAGCTCTAGGACTATTTAAAGAGTCCATCAACATGTTGTACTTGTTGGCAACTAGCTGGTGTTGGAGTTTACCTTCCCAATGAATACCTATTTTTATGGGAGTTTGTATGCCAATTTGATAAGCCCACCCCTGCAAAATATGACCATTGCTAATATGAAACTGACCAAGCGTATAGGGTAAGCTATCTTGAAACAATTGATATCGTTTATCATGTAGCTCTACTACTTCAGCGTAAAGCAATAAATCCTGAGCATTTATTTTTTTGATTTCTTCCAATAGTGAGTCTGACAGCCCCAGGTCACTCCCCTGAGACTTAGGCGCTATATTTTTGTTCAATAAAGGAATATTAATATCATATTGGTGAGAAAACATTTCTAGCGAAGTCTGATACTGCTCTGTAACTCCAATAAAGCCAATTGAACTAATTGGCAAGTTTTTCAATAGTCTAGCTTGTTTATTGATATTCTCTGGTTTACGAACAAACTCCGTTAAGCTTCCTTTATAGTTTCTATGACGAACAAAGTGTTTATACTCAGAAACTAACCTCGCTATAGGTTCTCTGACGAACGTAACCATATTCTCAAGCGGAAATAATTTCGCATATTTCGCTGCAGGAAAATGACCGGCAAGCAATTTAAAATCAATCGTTTCCAATTTTCGCTTCAGAGCGTAAAAGTCTTGGTCTTGATAAATAACGTCAAATAAATTTGGTGTAGTTTCTGGCGCACTTGCAGAGTAGTCTCTCAGAACCTTATCGGTCCCATATTGGTTTTCAAATGCATTGCGGAAACTAGTCCCTGCTGATTTCGGAATATGTGGAAAATATAGTTTTGAATTAGCCATAGTGTTATTGCTTCATTTAACCCTTTAGTTAACTGTATTACCTCTTTTGAAACATAACTCCAGTGTAATCAATTCTCATCAGGTGAATTTTATCATCGAGTGATGCGATATATTCATCAACTGCCTTTTTGGCTCCCTGCCAATGACCATAATCATCAATTATGACAATTCCATTAGGGACTACTTTAGGATACAAAAGCTCTAACTCGAGCTTAGTGGACTCGTACCAGTCCGTATCCAACCTTAACAACGCAATCTCTTCCGGTTGCTGTTTAGGTAATGTGCTTTCAACTTCGCCTTTAACATAATTCACCAGATGCGCAGGATAGTTTGTTTTACCAATGTTTTGCTGTACGGCAGCTAGGTTCACTTCTGCTTTAACTAACTCAGCAAGCTGTTTATCATCACCATTTAATAAACTATCAGCATTTCTGCCATACACATCTAAATCATCAACCGTAGGCTGGTTCATGCCTTCAAACGTATCGTATAAATGCAACACGCGACTTTGGTCTTTCAACGCGATAAGTTTAAGTGCAGCAGCCATTGCGCTACCGCCCTTCCACACACCACATTCAACTATATCCCCTGGAACTTGATTATTGACGATAAAGTCGATTGCTCTAACAACCGCCAACACACGCTCAGGGCTAGTCATCGTATAAGGACGAACATACTCTAAAATCTGTTTTTCAGTATCCGATAACTCTATTGGATTTACATTACTTGGCATCAGGCAATAAACTCCGCTGGAACCTTAAAGCTCGGCATCGAAATATCTTCAACAAGTTTAGGCAAAGTAACATTCCCTCTATAGGCAATGCCTAACCCTTGCATACTGTTATAAACAAGTACATTCCAACCAGCAGCTCTACATTGCTCAAAACCGGCATATACAAACGGAGAGTGCATGTCGTGAAATACAATAACCGCATCGTCAGCCATATATTTCATGACTTCTATTGCGTCCAAAGAAGGTGCCTCGCCGTCATGGTCACCATCAATAAACGCCATTGACCATGGCTCCGCATTGGCGGTCGCTATAGGCGCGACTAAACCCGGTGAAAAACCGGGCCACAAACGATACTCTTTGTCCGTAACTAAGTTAAGCGAGCTTTTGACGCAGTTCTGTTGAAATGGGTCAGATAAACGCGGATCAATCACATCAAGTATCACTTGAGCTTTTGCTAGATGTGCTGTCGAAAAACCGAAATGGCAACCAATTTCTAATACCCTTTTGCCTGCAAATAACTTTGCAAGCGCATAGAGCACCGCTCCCTCTTCGGTACTTAAAACACCAACAACCCGTTCATTACAACGACTATCTACCCGCCAAATATGCGGGGAGTTTTTTCTAAGATAAGGCCATTTAATCGGCATAGGATTGGCGACCATTAAGGTATCGAACAATTCAACCAAATGGGGATTTTCAAGGCCTTTAGGAATATAATCGTAACGATCGATAACTCGTGATTCTAACCAAGCAGATTTGATGATCTCGCCACCAGTATATATTTCTGTCGAAGGAACGGCATCAAGTCCAAGCTCTGAAGAAACCGTTGAACCCACGTGTCTTAATAGCTCAGGTGAGATGGTAAATAAATACCCGCCCCAAGCCAGTTTTCTATACAGTGCGAGGTAAATACTCGTCTCAATAAACGCCTCATCCAAATAAATCGCATCGAAACTACCGCTCACTATTTGCGAGCTAAAAGATGCATTAGTTTTGTCGTAACATCTTTCGAGGTCCGCATGACTGATCCGTACAGTTTCCACACCTTCTACATTCAAATTCACTGTGGTTTCGTTGTTATCTTGAGTAACAACTAATAGTTTGGCACTGTTTTTAATAGTAGAAAAATATGCCATTCTTTTCGCAATATGATTATAAAAATCAGAATTCATTTCGTACCTTAGTGTTATACAACAACTAATTTTTTACTAAATAGCCGTTGGGGTTGAATGTGGCGTTGTACCCAAAGAAGTCCGTGAGCGATTCATCTATATGATAGACATCTGGATGAGCTTTAAAGAATTCATGTATTGCTTTATTAGGCCCACCACCATATCTATGATTCCCGCCCTGATCCTCAATAATGCCATCCTCCATGATTAAATACTCTCCCTTATCTAGCTTGTCGCTAAAGTACTCAAGAACCGCATAACACACATCAAAGGTATGAGCACTATCTTCTATGATAAGCCATGGCTTAGGGCAGGACTTTAACGCTTCATGCAACTCACTATCCTCGAGGTTTAATGCGTCTGCACGAATAAACTCCACTCGAGAATCAGATTGACTTTGAACATCACGAAAATCTACCGTTATCACCCGTGAGGAAATACCATACATATCGGCCAAATCGGCATAAAATAATGCACTTCCTCCTTGAAAAGAGCCAATTTCGACGATTGTTTTTGGCTTAACTTTATGTATTAACATCATATATAAAGCAAGATCTATGGGGCTTTTTAAACAAGGGATATCTTTATATTTATAGTTCATTACCCCTTTATGGTAATTCTTTAAAAAGTCTTTATTAAAACAAGACTTAAAATCTCTAGGAAAGGCTGGAGTTGAATAGTTATCATCAAGCAACACCTGTTGTGGTCGAACATCAGGGTTATCTTTATGTTTAGTCTCTACACTTTTATCGAAATTTTCTGTCATTATAATATTCCAGTAAGCAGCATAACCTTTCAGGCACCAGCTTAACGCATGTCCTGTTTAAGTAAACTTTCAAACTCTTCTACTAAGCTTGCTTTTGATTTACCTGAAGTATCCGCCGCTATAGTAAGTGTCCGATAAACCATTTCTTTATTTACGTGAATATACTCAGTTTCAAGCTTTAAATTGCATATCGCGGTAACGATATCATTCACACTCAAATTGAAATCAACATAATTCTGTGGTTTTAGATGTGATTCAGCAGTCATTAAAGAAAGAATTTTGCCAATAAGGTTAGGTAGGTATACAAATGGTCTCACCTGGTTGCCATCCCCATCAATTATAAGTCGCTCATGAATACTAGCATTAAAGCAAAACTTGTTAATCACTGAGTCAAATCGCATCGACAGTCCCTGACCGAAGACTGTGCCGATTCTAACGATTGCGAGATCTAGTTTTTCACCTAATCGACTCAACTGTTCTTCAGCCCTGAGCTTTGAGCGACCATAAGAACCAACTGGTATCGTGTCACTATTTTCAGTAAAAAATTCATCACCAAAACCATACACTGAGGTACTACTTAAAAAAATGACCTTGTTAATACTCTCGGTTGCTTCTATTGCGCTCACCAAAGAGGCCGTTCCCCAATGATTGACCTGCTCCATTAAATGAGGGTTTTCATCATTAAATGGTGTTGCTGATAACGCAGCTAAATGGACAACAACGGAGTAGCCCTTCAATGCTTGTTCTAATTTGCGGCCATCTAAGATATCCCCTCTGACAACGCTAAACCTTGGACCAAATTCTGACACCAGCGATAAAACATCAGCAAAGTTTGTTCTTGAGAAGTTATCATAAATACAAATATGGCAATCCGCATAAGCAGTTAATGCTTGTCTTGCGAGGTTTATGCCGATGTAGCCGGCGCCTCCTGATATGAAAATTTTCAACTTACTGTTCTTCCTTATTTTAACTCAGTATGCAGGCCACATTCATTCTTCTTCAAACCTTGCCAACGTCCAGAGCGCAAATCTGTTCCGCCACTATCAAGGTACCTCTCTGTACAAGGTATACAGCCAACACTTAAGTAGCCTTTAGACTCTAGCGGGTGTTCTGGTAAATGATATTTGCGACGGTACAAAAAAATATCCTTAGCTGTCCACTCGAGCATAGGATGGTAACGAATCAAACCATCTTTATTTTGTTCAAAACGTTGCTTCTGAGCACGAGTAGCACTCTGATCAGCTCTAATACCGCTTATCCATACATCATAACCTTGGTAAGCTTGTTGCAATGGCAAAACCTTATTCAGGCGACAACACAGTTCATTGTCTTCTGAAAACAAAAAGCGACCATTTTTATTGGTTTGTTCAAACAGAGTCTGCGACGGTTTTATTCTTATGACATTTAAGCCTAACTCTTTGGTCAACTGTTCAACAAACAGGTAGGTTTCTGGGAATAAGTAACCTGTATCCATAAACATCACAGGTATAGAAGCATCTACCCGAGAAATCATATGCAATAAAGGCAAGCTTTGTGTTTGAAAAGATGAAGTAATGAACAGCTTTTTCTGCTCTTTTTTCATTACCAATACTTCACTTTTCAATGCTTCATAACGAGAAATAAAAATATCTTCTTCGTTATTCAATTCAATATCCATAAAAACCTTTAAAACTTAGTCAAAGTTCAAATTAAAAAGTTGTTTTTTTTGTAAAAAAGTAAGTCCAACCATTAATTTTAGATAGTAATATTAAAACTAACCAATCCTATTACATCGGTATATAAGCCTTAACAGCCTTAATTTGAAGTAACACAGGTTCAATTAGCTCGTACAATTAATAATGAATTAACTCGCTATCACGCATCAATACGCCTCGTGAAGACGCTTTCATCGTTTGTGAACCTTCACGCCTACGTTTGAAATGCACAGTCTCTGCTGCAACAACATGAATAAAACCCGAATCAATTGTCTTACAATTCCAATGCCAATCTTCGTAGGCAAAGCCAATATCCATATCCCTCACACCATATGGACACTTGTCATAAATACTTCTATGACAAAAACACAGCGCATCCCAATAGTTACCTGCTCTTAAAAAATCACGATCAAACTCTGAGTCTCTTTGATCAACTTTCTTAATAATGTTGTTTGAACCTTCAAAAAACCAATTATATGCAGGGTGGACAATAAATTTCGTATCCTGTTTCGCTAACTCAAATGCCTCAACTAGCCAATTAAACGACCAAAGATCATCCCCATCGAGAAAAGCTATGTAATCACCCTTTGCTTTGGCGATTGCGGCATTTCTGACTAAGCCTTGATCGCCAAAATCAAACTCGAGTACTTGACCAATTTTTTCGTGGGAATTGATAATATCTTTGGTTAACTGATCTGGCCTATCGATACAAAATATCACTTCCACTTCTAAGCCGGTAGATCGCGCATGTTCAACCGCTTGCATAAGGCTATTAATACTTTCCCCGTTAACATACCTTCTCTATGGGCAGTAAAAATCGCACTGATGACATTTGAGCTATTTGACATGAGTTAATCCCTGTAATTTATTATTATAAAGTTCCATCGAATGCGCCGATAACACCTTTTCTTTCAACTTCAGCGCCTTATTAACCCCTAATTGCGGATTTTGTTGCAGCGCCTCAATTTCGGCGATGTACGCGTCTGGCACAAGATAATCATTAACCGGCCAAGCGTTATCCTTGTCTAATAAATCCGTTATCCCTTCTACATTTGCTGATATTAACGGGATTCCATAGTTGGCAATGTCTAACAAGATAGTTGGGATTCCATCCCATTCGGAGGTGTACAACCAAAAGTCACAATGAAGCAGCGGTAATTCGCTAAAGGATTCATACTCTCCCATGTACTTGAGGTTACTTGGCAAGTCGTCCAAATAATTTACTTTATCTAGCACCGCTTTACCCCAAAACCAAATCTCTAAATCTGGTTTGGTCTTGGCAATATCTAACACTATATCGAAGCGCTTTTGTCTATCTAAACGACCTGCCCAAAAAGCAACTTGTCTGTGCGAAGCTTGCCCTTTGGTGATATCTGCTCGAGTTTTAGCTTGAACAAAATCTACTTCACCACTGACTAATGGGGAGTGCAAAGTAATAATTTTATCTGCAAATTTTCCGGACAAAGCATGTTGTTCAATAAAAGAGTTCCGTAAAAAGTCACTATCGACAAAAATATTCTTCAAGCATGGGAATGTTGAACAGAAGTACATCTCTGGATAACCTACTTTCTTTCCGTCCATATTCCTGTCTTTACAGAAGTAATAACTATATAAGTCAATACTTTCCTTCAGTTGGTTACCATATTTTTCAATGATATCCCACCCCAATCGACTATTTACGTTATAAAAGTTATTGACTTTAACGCCTCTTAAAAGCTCGACGAGTAGTTTTTTTCTAGTCTCTGCACCTAAATGGCTACATAACTCAAAAAAGTTTAAGCTGTCTATACCCGATGGGAACCAATCAGGCTTTTGCATTTCATGACCATCTGTTCTAACTAATAGCAATTCAGAAGGTTTATATATCGTCGCTAAGGCATGGCATAAGTTAGCCGCCACTCTTGCTGCACCGCTCATGCGGCAGTGGGGAATAGCCACTATGGCTTTATATCGCTTCTTTGAAAGTGACATTTGCAGCTGCTTGGAAGCGAGGTAAAAGTCGTTGGCAGCGTGTTTTAACCCTGGGTATACCAACTCCCTAGTGACAGGCTTATTATTAATCCCGGGCTCTATTTCTTCTGCCCTTCTGAGAATTTCTTTAAAGCAATCAGTATTAAACTGATTTAATGCATTTTGCTCTATTTGGGTAATAGTCTGCAGCGGCGTCTCTCCATCACTTTTAGATAAATGGTTAGTAATAATATCAGGGTGAAATGCGGTTTCGTGACTGCCAAATGTAAGGTAATGAAGCACCGCAGACTCTTTGCTTGGAAGTCCGTTTGCTCTCAGATAGTAACGCGAATGGAAATTGGCATTAAACTGCCTATTTTCAAATACACCATGACAAACAAAGTGACTAGAAAAACTGAGTTTTTTCGCCTTTTTCAAATCACTATTGAGATCTTTATACAGTTCTGTGCCTAATAGCTCACAACAGTTAACATCAAAAAAGTTACCAATTAACAACCAATGGATGAACAAATATTCATCACTCAAGGGGACACTACCAAAATATCTTTCAAGATTTTTTCTATAAAATTGAGCATTAAAAGCTGGAGTAGCACTTACCCCTTTTTCTAACGATTCATTGATATAATGGTTGACCGCAGCAGCCTTATTATTAAAACTACAGTCTGTTATTTTTTCATAGTATGGTTGATAAAATATTTTATCAATGTAAGGCCGAATAGACTTTTTAAAGGTGTCAAAGTTAAGCACACCAATAAACAAGGAAGGAACATATAAATGAATCAACTTCAATTTAGTTGCAAATCCAAATAATTTGTTAATTTCTATAAGAGTGTCCTCTACTTGCTTAGAACCATATCGTTCTTCATACACACCATATTTTAAGTAATGTTCAAAAGGTGATATATCACTAGCTGCAACATCGCTATTCTTAACTAAATAATGCTCTTCGCAAAAGCTTAAAAGCTCTCCATTGTTACTATCTTCAACATTCCCTATATATTTTGACAAATCATATTCACACGCCAATTCCATTACAGATTCGTCTTTATCTTTATCTTTTATCGCTTTTTTAAAAAACATATACTTGTCTTCTTAAAAATAGCGGCAAACAAAGTTGCCGCTAGTCATTAATCTAAATTACCACTTTGAAACACACGGGATTTTACTTCTATCACACCTTTCAGCATATTTTTGAGCAATTTCCCTAACCTCTTCCAACAAGCCAGTTTCTAACTTAGTAGGATTAAGTCCTAACGATAAAAAGCTCTCATTTGACACGTGCAACTCGTTTTCGTCAGCTTCTTTACGAGGGTTGTTAAGATTTTGAACTTCCGCATCAGTTAACTTGGCAATCATATTGGCCAAATCTCTAACGCGATGAGTTTCAGTCATTTGATTTCGAATCGTTACTCGGTCCCCTTTTGCTGGTGGATTATTAATTGCCAACTCAATACATTTGCAAGTGTCAGAAATATGAATAAACGCACGAGTCTGTCCGCCAGTCCCATGTACAGTTAACGGATAATCAACCGCTGCCTGCATCAAGAATCGATTTAATACTGTTCCATAGTCACCATCATAATCGAAACGGTTCAACAGTCTTTCATCTAATTTGGTTTCGTCAGTTTGAGTACCCCAAACGATTCCTTGGTGAAGGTCAGTGACTCTAATTTGATCATTCTTATTATAGAATTGGAAAAGTAACTGATCCTGTGTCTTAGTCATATGATAGATAGAGCCAGGGTTAACTGGGTATAAAATCTCTTTCTGTACATTTTCAGCTGAATCACTAGGTATCTCGATGTTTAAATACCCTTCAGGAATCGCCATACCGGCTGTACCGTATCCATAAACCCCCATAGTACCTAGGTGTACAATATGAGTATCTAATTTTAAATCAGCAACAATAGCTAAAACATTGTTGGTGGCATTCAAGTTGTTATCGACAGTGTACACTTTATGCGCAGCAGTTTTCATTGAGTACGGAGCTGCACGCTGCTCAGCAAAATGAACGATTGCATCTGGTTGATAGTCTTTGATGATAGCGTGTAAACGATCAAACTCTTTAGCAACGTTAACGTATTCAAACTCTATCGTTTTACCGCTAACTTCTTTCCACGCATCAAGTCTAACTTGTATTGAGCTAATGGGAGTTAGCGAGTCAACACTAAGTTCATTATCAATATTACGTCTTGATAGATTATCAATGATTAAAACGTCATGACCTTTATTAGATAAGTACAATGCTGTTGGCCAACCACAGAAACCATCACCACCTGCTACGATTATTTTCAAAACTTTACTCCTTTATATAACAAAAGCCTTAAACTAGTTCTTTAAGGTCTAAATATTTATTGCATCAGCTTTTTTTTAAGTGTTTTCTTTACAATATCTTTTATTGATAATGAGGCTCTCCAATCAAAGTCTCGTTGAAATTTTTCACAATTCAACACAGAATACTCAGGATCAACATCGCGCCTATTCTTAAATACTTTGCCTACTTTTTTACCATAGGCAGTTTCAATTTCACCTATTAATTCTAACGTTGATGTCGCGACACCTGAACCTACATTCCAGACCCCGTAGGTAAAGCTACCATTAATGACTTTGTAAATGGCAAAAGAAAGTTCATCAGCGTCAACATAGTCTCTGCATTCATGACCAGAACCAAAGACAATCAGCTCACTATCATTTTGTAATGCGTTATATGTCACATTGAATAGACCTTGCTTTAAGCCCTGTTGCCATTTCCCAATAGGGTTAGACACGCGCAGTATCGCTACAGGCGTGTTCTTACTCCGGCTTAAATACTCAAGACTTTGCTCTGTCAGATACTTTCCGAAAGCGTAAGCACTGACTGGCTTGGGTATCATCGACTCCTTCGCTCTTTCAGTCAATTCATTGCCGTAAACTTGACCCCCACTGGACAAATAGATCACTTTTAGGTCTCTATTTGCATCAGTTAACTTATCAATGAGGTCTATGGCTGGAGTGACCGTATATTGGAGCTCCTTCATAATAGCACCAGTACTTGGTACTGAAGAAGATGCCATATATATGACTGCTTCAACTTTATCAGACAAAATTTGTAAATCTGATGAAGATAGAGAGTCAATTAGATGGTATTCGACATCTCGCCACTCTTCCTCTGGGCGATTTTTTGCTATAACTATGGGTGAAATACATGTTGTTTTTAGATAAGAGATCAGATGTTTACCTAAAAAACCAAATCCACCAACAAGTAGAACAGACCTTTCATACTGCATAATCTAGCCTTTAAATCCTATCTTCCATGATTTAGTTTCTCTCCAATATTTCTTCCCACCATCGACTATTTTCCAAGTACCAAGCAATGGTTTTTTCAATTCCTGACTCAAAAGACTCTACAGGCTTGTACCCCAATTCTAACGTGGTTTTAGTCGCATCGATAGCATAACGCCTGTCATGTCCGGCCCTATCTTCGACGTAAGTAATCAAATTAGCAGACTCACCTTCAATGGCGCTTAACGCGGTAGGATAAGTTGACTGTAATTCCGGTTTATCGCGGAAAAGTAGGTCTATTTTTGCACATATCAGTTTTACGATATCTAGATTCGCCCATTCATTATGGCCGCCAATGTTATAATTCTCTCCAACTATACCTTTATCGAGTACCTTCTCAATGCCGCGGGCATGATCTTCTACATACAGCCAATCTCGTACTTGCTGGCCATCTCCGTATATAGGTATTGGTAAATTTTGAAGAACATTGGTAATAATCAGGGGAATTAACTTTTCAGGAAAGTGATAAGGTCCATAATTGTTAGAACAATTGGAAGTCGTCACCGCCATACCATAGGTATGATGATAGGCTCTCACCAAATGATCGCTTGCAGCTTTAGAAGCGGAATAGGGAGAGTTCGGCGCATAAGCAGTGTCTTCGGTAAAAGCAGGGGCATTTGGCTCAAGAGTACCATACACTTCGTCTGTAGAGACGTGGTGAAATCTATGAGAGATGGCACTACGATTGTCAGCTTTGGGCTCATCGATCCATACTTTTTTCGCGGCTTTAAGTAACGAATAAGTGCCTATGATATTTGTTTCAATAAATGCGTCTGGGCCAGATATTGAGCGATCCACGTGGGATTCTGCGGCAAAATGAACGATTACATCTAACTTTTTCACTCGAAGAGTTCGCTCTACAAGCTCGGTATCACATATATCACCATGAATAAACTCGTAGTTATCGTTATTTTCAACAAGTTTTAGGCTACTTATATTTCCTGCATAAGTTAATGCATCTAACACTACCACTTTATCATTAGGATGGTTTTTCAACCAATAATGTACGAAGTTTGCTCCAATAAAGCCGGCACCACCCGTTACAAGTAGTCTTTTACTTTCCATCTTTTACCCTAGTTTGATTTTTCAAAGAAACTAGCATCCGTTCTAACTGTAGCTGCCAGTGAACTCTTCTAGTCCCAGTGAGAGTTTCTATATCACCTTGATCCAACACACTATAATTTGGCCTTGAAGCAGGTGTGGGGAATGAATCTCCAAGTATCGGGGATATCGGTATCGCTGTTTCCAACATGCCATATTTAAGCGCAATGGATTGAATAGCAACAGCGAAGTCATACTTACTTGCTACACCCGCATCGGTCCAGTGCAACAGAGTACCATCAATTTTCTCTGGACTATTCGCTAACTGCCAGAGAACTTCAGCAAAGCCTCGTGCCCAAGTTGGAGAAGCAACTTGATCCACAACAATATTGAGCATGTCTTTACTGCGGAACAAGCCTAACATAGTTTTGACAAAATTATCACCATGCACAGAATAAAGCCCTGAGGTCCTGATGACTAAATTATTAGTCGGTAAAATACGCTGAATTGCTAACTCGCCGGCCAACTTACTTTTACCATAAATACTTGTAGGTGCGGGCTTATCAGTTGTTAAATAAGGCGTTGACTTTTGTCCGCTAAAAACAAAATCTGTTGAAACATGAATCAGTTTACAATTAAATTTTTTACATACTTTGGCTAAGTTCTCGCAACCTGTAAGGTTAACCAGATAAGCGGCATACTGTTCTGCCTCAGCTTTGTCAACCGCAGTATAAGCGGCACAATTGATAATAACCTCAGGTCTCTCATAACTAACTTTTTCGTCGAGACTATTCATATCAGCAACATCCAGCTGATTAGAATCTAAAAAGGTGGCTCGAACACTTGAAGGCGTCAACTTTGCGAGTTCAAACCCTAGCTGACCATTCTTTCCAATAACTAAGACTTTCATATTTTAATCGAGTTTTGGCGCTTGTAAAAAGCTTACAGCAAGTTTATCTTTAGCAGACATAATCGGTTCGTCACCCTGAGAAATTGGCCATTTAATTGCGAGTTCTGCATCATTCCAAGCCAAAGACACTTCTGCGTTGGGGTTATATACATCAGTACATTTATACACAAGCTCAGCAATATCAGATGTTACATAAAACCCGTGAGCAAAACCTTCAGGTACCCATAACTGTCGTTTATTGACGTCAGATAAGGTTACACCGACCCAATTTCCGAATGTCTTCGAATCTTGCCTCATATCTACAGCGACATCGAAAACTTCGCCCCTAACAACACGAACTAATTTTCCTTGAGTGTTTTGAGTTTGATAGTGCAGTCCCCTTAGTATGCCCTTCGTAGACATACTATGGTTTTCCTGTACAAACAGCCTAGTGCCGCAGTGTTTATTAAAAGTTTCAGAGCGAAAAGTTTCCATAAAAAAGCCGCGCTCGCCTCCAAAGACAGTAGGCTCTATTATTTTTACATCGGCAATACTCGTGCTTATGAATTTCATAAATCTATATATTTAAATGATAATTAAAACAGCTTTTGCTCTAAAAGATTCAAAAGATATTGACCGTATCCAGACTTTTTCAAAGGCATGGCTAATTCACGAAGCTCTTGGTCGCTAATATATCCCATTCTAAATGCTATTTCTTCCGGACAATTAACTTTTAACCCTTGGCGCTTCTCAATGGTCTCGATAAATTGCGACGCTTGCAACAGACTGTCATGAGTTCCGGTATCTAGCCATGCGGTTCCTCTACCCATAATTTCAACACTAAGCGACTCATGTCTTAAATATTGCTCAATCACATCGGTTATCTCAAGCTCCCCTCTAGCTGATGGTTTAACATATTTTGCAAAATCAACGACTTGACTATCAAAAAAATACAGCCCTGGCAAAGCATAGTTTGACTTGGGTACCTCAGGTTTCTCTTCAATCGATACAACTGTACCATTTGCATCAAATTCCACTACTCCATAGGCAGACGGTTCGGCAACATGGTACCCAAATACCGTTGCACCGTGGATAACTCGATTCGCTCTTTGTAGCGTTTGAGGTAGTTCGTGCCCATAAAATAAATTATCACCTAAAACTAAAGCAGCGCTGGCGCTTTGCAGGAAATCTTCAGCTAAAATGAAAGCCTGTGCAAGACCATCGGGCGAAGGTTGGGCAACATAATCAAATCGAACTCCCCAACTACTGCCATCGCCTAACAATTCCTGAAATCGCGGCAACTCTACTGCTGTTGCGATAATCAATATTTCTCTAATCCCCGCACTCATTAGTGTAGAGATGGGATAATAGATCATGGGTTTATCATAAACAGGCATCAGCTGTTTACTGACCACTTGCGTAAGCGGATAAAGTCGCGTTCCTGACCCCCCAGCTAAAACAATTCCTTTTCTATTCATATTAAATCTTCACTTGTTCCTGTTCGGTATCTAAGTACTTAGCCATAACTTCTTTCGTTGGACCTACGGTGATAGTTTTGCCTTTTTCTAACCATAAGCAACGACTACATAACTTGTTGATCTGTTGAATACTATGTGACACAAAAATAACGGTTTGGTCGCCTGAAATTTTCTTAAGTAGAGCATTTTCAGCTTTCTGTTTGAAAGCGTTGTCTCCAACACTTAAGGTTTCGTCAATTAATAGAATATCAACTTTAGCCAATACAGCGGATGCAAAACCTAACCGACTCCTCATCCCTGAAGAGTAAGTTTTTACGGGTTGGTCAAAAAACTGTCCTAACTCTGAAAATTCACCTATTTGCTGAACCAATGGGATTGCTTCTTTTTGCGTATAACCATTGAGCATACAGCTAATCAGCGCATTATCACGACCACTAAGATTGTTATTAAATCCAAGGCCGAGTGCTAATAGCGAACGAGTAACAGACGGTTCACAAACTACTTGTCCACTATCAGGTGTTAATGTTCCAGCTAACAACTTCAATAATGACGATTTGCCTGAACCATTTCGACCCAGAATACCGAACACCTCTCCTCGACCGATCTGAAAGCTAACATCATCTATCGCTTTATGCGTAAACTGCTTAAGAAAGCCTGTACGACTTTGATATTCAAGAGTAACCGACTCAGCTGACAAGATAACATCAGACATTACATAAACACCCTTCTAGTCAACAGGCCATCAAACTTTTTCAGCGCTCCAAAACCGATAAAATTAAGACCAAGGGATATAGCTAAAGCTGGTAAGAAGGCTAAAAAGTTTAGTACTTGTCCATGCATTAAGACCTGACGATAGCCATCGATAATGACCGCCATAGGGTTAAATAACAAAATCATTTTTTGCAAATGTGGATCAGCAATATCGCCAATGCTCCAAAATATGCCCGAACAAAACATCATCCCCATCATAAACATCTGCACAATCAATCTAAAATCGGGAAGATAGGTAACAAACAATGTAAAACAGCTACCTAGACCACATATCAACAAGTACTGAAGCAATATCAGCGGTATCATTTGCCACCACAAACCAAAGTCGTTATAGCCGCTAAAAATAACGTAAAGCATGAGCACACTGAAAGTTACTACTTGCTGGTATGCTGCTTCGTTAATATTCACTAACGGAAAAACGAATTTAGGTATTGCCCTTTGGTTAATTAGCCCCCTGTTTTCAATTAGCGCATTAGCAGCTGAAGTGACACTCTTTGAAAACCAGAGAAAAGGTATTTTTCCGATAATAAGAAAAATAAGAAAATCTTCCCGTCCTCTATGTAACAAAAACTTAAAGACGAAATAAAACATCAATACAAAAAGTAGTGGCTCCAAAATCCACCACACATAACTCAGTACTAGGGCGTTCGCTTTAGACTTAAGTTTCATTCTTGCCATAAGGTGGATAAGTGGGAAGTACTGAAAAAAAGTCATATTAACCTTTTACGCTCCCTTTTTTTAGACCATCGTTATTATCAGTATTTTGATTGATCTTTTGCTCTAACATAGCCACCCGTTGAACTAGCCTTTCAAGCTTGATCCGATCTTTAGTTCGCTGTATATCATTAAGCGGTGCTTTAAAAAGTAAGATCATACAGGCAAATAATACTGGCAGTATTGGTGGATAGCTTATACCTAAAAATTTAGCTGCAATATCGGATAGTTGAGGAAACACGCCTAATATAAGAATAAGTATGGATAGTAATGTCCAGCGCAAAGCGGAACCCGGAAGTATGGTATCTCTCCTAACCAAAACAAAAGCAGTTATAAAGAATATGACGGCTATGATAGCGGAAAAAATTTGATAATTATGCATTGTTAGTTTTTTCTAAATTATGATGGGAACTCACATCAGCCAAGCGATGATTTTTTCGGATTTTGCTGAGACAGAGTAATGTGGTATGTGCCATATAGAAAGCGACGGCCCACCAAGAATGAAAGATTCTTGATATGCCATCCTGCCGAGGCTTCATAGCAACTTTTAATTCTGTAAACGTCAAGCCATAACTTTTTAGCATCAAGAGTACACCAACGTCTTGATACTCCAATAAGGTAGCCTGCTTACTACTCAAAACTGAGATAGCGTCCTTGTTATATATTCGCAACCCCGAAGTGATATCGAACACTTTAATGCCGGAGAGCAAACGAAAAAATCGCCATGCAATATGCCTAGCCAAGCTACCTCTTTGGGTACAAGAACCGATGACTACATCTGACCCAGTAAGAAGCTTGTGTTTTATTAACTTAGGGATGGTAGCAGGTATGTGTTGACCATCGGCATCGAAGGTTACTACCCTGTCATAACCATGGGTATAACAAAATCGAATACCTGTTTGCATCGCCTTCCAAGCGCCCAAATTACTCGATAAAGTCAGTAATACAACTCCTGGAAAACGCTTAACTTCTGCGCCGGTACCATCAACGCTGCCATCGTCAACAACTACTACGTCAAATTCTGATAACTGTTCTAGTGACTTTAATACGCTAGCTATCGTCTTTACTTCATTAAATGCTGGAATTACAATAGCTTGTTTCATTGTTCACTAATCTACCTGACGACCAACACATCTTCTATGCTTGGAATTAAACATAATAATCGATTATATCAAGCTTATTGCCTTAAATGCGCATAACAAGTCAAAAAAACTCAATTTATCATTGGCTATTGTTGCATATCTAGCTGTTCTGTCGAAATTATCTGCAACATTTGCTGATGTAACTGAGCAACAGCTTGATCTTCATCGCTTTTAGGATTAAAGCCTTCAACTAACTTCAGCGCCTCTTCACGTTCACCTAGACGCCAAAGCAAACTACCTAATTGATAAACTGCAAATCCATTGGCTGGATCAAGTTTCAGCGACTGGCGTAGTAATCCTTTAGCAAAGCCAAATCGGCTAGCCTGCATATGACTCACCGCAATTAAGGCTAACACTTCACTCCTGTCTTTACGCCTGTGAGCACTGGTGTACTTCATAACCAATGTTGTAAGCGTACCTGCACTTTCATATTGCCCTAGTGAATATAGAACACGTATATAGTCACGTAACAAACCATAACTAACCTTACCCTGTTCAACGCTTAAATCTATAGCAACTTGATATTCACGCATGGCATCAAGGGGCTTTTGTTCATTAACATAAACCGCGGCTAGCATAGTATGCGCGCGAATCGATTGAGGTGCGACTATGACTTCATTCTGAGAAAATGCTTTTTTATCAGACCATAGTGTATTTCTATCGTATGTTAAATAACCTAGGCAACATACGACCAGCGCACCAACAGCAACGATTAGTTTATTGCCGAGTTTATTTGAGAGCTCGATAAGCACGCCGGCCCAACAAATTATCAAGCCTACATTGGGAAGGTAAGCACGATGCTCAAAACCGATATCGGTGATTGGAATGATGCTTGACTCTACTAGGTGAGCTATATAGTAAAAGAAAACACCAATTGTAATTAAAGGGAAACGTTTATAAGCAACTATACTGACCGCCACAATAGTTATGTGTGCCATTGCTGCCAGCCATGTTACCGTTTCGGTGAAACCAATCTTAGTAATATTGGGGTAATTTAACTGTAGGCCTGTTGGCCAGAAAAATTTATTCATATAGTCAAGGATTATTGCCATCTGAGTAGCAAAATAATCAACTCGACTAATTAACGTAGTTTCTCGGCTAGCGCTGTCAATCAAGGCAAGCGAATGCTCAAAGGCTGGGAGCAGTGTTGCCATAAAACTTAGCAGTAAACAAACCATACCAGCAAACAACAAATTCCGTTTAAATCGCCTAGAAGCAAATAACGTCACTTCAAATAATAGTAACATCAACGGCAAAGTGACCGCATTCTGCTTTGTTAAAATAGCTAATGCAAAAGTTGCGAAACAAAAAGCGGCAGAGAGGCAGCGTTTAACTTTATCCGTCGTTATACGGGCATAGAGATAACTAACACAAGCTAGAAGATAGAAAAGCGTGACTAAGGAGGCTAGCCTTTGAACTACATAGGTCACAGCCTGCGTGTTCAGTGGATGCACCGCATAAACACATGCCAATATGGCGGCGACAAGAACAACCTTTTTATGTTCGATTGGCCCAATCAAGAGCTCCTTATCCTTATCCTTGCCCTTAACCCAAACACTAATGAGTAGTAATCTGATCAATATAAACACACTGATGGCAACTGCGGCATGAATCAAGATATTCAACCATCTAAAATCTTGCGGCTGTTCTCCGAAATAGACTGAGCTTAACGCAAAAGATAGATAGCCAATGAAGCGCATGCCGTAGCTAGACCAAAGATCCGGTATATTGATCGCGTTTAACTTTGAGTTTCCAACAAGTGAACCAAAGTCATCGATATAGAATGGTGCGTAAATTGCGGGGTAATAACAGATAAAACACAGCCCTATTAGCAACAATGATATAACAAAGCTCGTTTTATTTACTATCACATTTAAACCTTAACATTTACTTAAACCAATAAAAAAGGCGACCTAAGTCGCCTTTTATTACATCAATAGTTAGGGGTTAATTACTTAACGCCTTTGTATTGGCTGTTGTTTACCATGCCACGGTCTGAACCGTTAACATTGTAAGCAGAGTATACTGTGATGTCGTCTTCTGGCGAGTTAACAGTTACAGTAAATGCAACTTTGTTCTTCGCTTCAGATGTAGCGTCACCTAGGATACAAGACTTAAGTTCAGCTGTGAACTTAGTAACAGTACCAGCTGTAGCAGCAACACCGTAGTCAGTAGTTAGGTCACAAGTACCGCTCATGCCATCTTCATCATACCAATCAACAAAGATAGAACCATCTTGGGTGCCTTTGTTGTCAACATAAACGATTTGGCTGATTCCTGGGCCGTAAGGCATATAAGGAACGTGAACGATTGAACCGTTAAGCGTCCACTCACCTGCATCTAAATTAGTACCAGCATCAAACATTCCAAGTGGAGTGTCACTAGATGCAATACCACCCGTTAACGCTGAACCAGCGATAACTGTGTTGTAGTACTCATATACGACATCAGCTGTGAAGCTTTGTGGAGCTTTTAGCGCCGCCGCACCTGTAGGAGTAATAACAAACTGTGCAGTAGTAGTTAGGTCACCAATTGCGCTACCAGCGTCTGAACCGGTCACGTAAGTATAAACAGCTTTACCGTCAACAGGAGTAATAGTTACACCATTTGCAGTAACTGTTGTGCTAGTGAAATCACCTTTAAGCGTGAAAACCTGATTTTTAACAGTAGCAACTTCTTCTTCCGTAGTTGGAAGCTGGTTCTGCTTACCCCAACCACCGGCTGGAGTAAGTTCTGCAGCTGCGGTAATGGTAACTACATCTTGAGTAGAGCCGCCAACAAAAGTCTTACGCTCAGCTTCGATATCAACAACTTCATTAGCTTTATCAACGCCTGCAATTGTGGACCCGCCAAACTGATCTTGAGAAGATGCAACTGGTTTAGTCACCTTATCACCATCAACGTTAGTTCCATCAGCAAGTTTAAAATCTACTGAGAAGTTAACACCTGACGCTAAGATATCCACAACGTCAACGTCGTAACCAGCAAACTTAGTTACAGAGTTAACAGTGTTCAATACGTCACCAGCTGTTTCAAGGTTAGTTAGACGATAGGTAGCAGTAGCGCCATCGCTATCTAACAGACCCCAAACACCAGTAGCAGAAGCATCAGTTGCTGGATCGGTTACTGAAGTATCGTCGCCAGATAACATATCAACAGTGATTGGCCAAGTTACAGTAGTGTTACCACTGATTTCTACTAGCATGCGGTCACCAACCTGAAGGGCAGCACCGTGCTTAATTTCAACTGTAGCGCCTTCAACGGTACCAGCTTTTTGCTCTAGACCTTGCTTAGAGAAAGTGCTGTTTGGAACAGTTACAGTAGGTGTAGCAATAGCTGCACTACATACGGAAGCTAGCGCAAGTGCCAGCGTAGTTTTTTTAAAAGACATTCTTATCTCCAATTTCATGAAATTGGGAACGAAATACAAGCTTAGCTTGCTGTTGTTCCGCATATACTTTTTTTATCCTAAAAAGAGTAAGATGCGAACTCTTTCCGCACCCACGATGAACTCTAAAATACCGTGTACATCATATCAACACTTGACTAGCTCTAATCTCGTATTTTTTCAACTTTAACCGAAAATGCTTAATATTTACGCACAACTGTTAAAATTTTTATTACTTTTTGACCATTGCCAGCTAGTAATTAACAACCGTTATCGGCCTTAAGGCCAATTGTTTCAAAGTCAGTATGATAAAATCATCACCCATGCGGATAGTAGTAATTTGCTAAATACAATGCAAACCAAAAATCGCAAAAAAATGATATTTATCAACTTCGTTCATTATTTGCCTAACCAAGCAAGATTTTTGCACCCAATTAAGACAAAACTTTGACATATTACCCGTCTATCTAGCTACATTTGACGCCAAACTTACGCAATGAATTACTCTTCAATAGCCACTGTTGTGGGCTTTGAGTCTTCAGCCTGCTGAGATCCAGGTATGTAAAGGTTCTGGAACCCTTGAGCGAAACTATTTTTAATCTCTCCCCACTTGTCAGAACGGTCAACGACTCGGGGAGTGACCAACATCACTAGCTCAACCCGGCTACTTAACTCTTTTTGCCCCTTGAAAAGATTCCCCAATAATGGAATATCAGCGACCCAAGGCGTTTCGTCGCTTTGTTGATCGATATTCTCGCTGATTAGTCCCCCTAAAATAATCGTCGAGCCACTATCAGCTACCACTTCTGTTTGTAACCGTCTTTCCGAAATGTTTGGGTTACCGCCACTACCGCTGGATTCGGTGGCATTAGATATCGATTGAGTGATCTCCATAATCACCACACCTTGCGCATTAACCGTAGGAGTGACAGAAACATCGATACCGGTTTTACGGTAAGCGGAGGCTGTCGTTTTATTACCATTGCCGCCAGTGGGATCATCAGTGGTTTCACCAATAATCGAAATATCATCACCAACAACAATACTCGCTGACACCCCATCCCTCACTAATAAAGATGGGTTAGATAAAACATTTACAAACTGGTTTTTCTTAAAAAAGTCAACGTTCAAACTGCCATCGACACCTTCTAAGCTAAACTTAAAGCCTTCTCCACCTGTTCCCAACTTACCACCTAGCGATACATCGCCTTGGCTCAATGCCCATTCAACACCGTACTGGAAAGTACCTTCTAATTTGACTTCTGCAATCACTATATCCAGCATGACTTGCTTAGGTAAGATATCGAGTTGGTCAATTAGCGGTAAGATATTTTGGTACTCAGTGCCTGTGGTATAGAAAATGAGTTGATTTGAACGTTCATCCACGACAAAGCTCATACTGTCGCTGCTAGCACCCACTTTGGATTTACTTGCAGTCGGCGCTCTACCCGTACTATCTGTCACTTTTCTGATATTACTTGTACTCGCAGAGGCACTAGAATCTCTTTTTTGTGCAGCGGCAGTGTCTGTACTTGCCTTGGCACCAAGCAAAGAAGAGAGACTTTCTCCTATATCAGATGCGCGCGCATACTGTGGTTGATAGGTGTAGTACCTAAGACCCGTACCTGCTTTAGGTTTATCTAAGATTTGTGCCCAATAGCGAATACGATTAAGAATTATCTCATCAGATGTGAATGCGGCCACTGCGCCTATTTGGGTGATCGGTACTAACACGGCATTCTTATTGTCAGGTTTAACAGCTGAAATTGGCACCCCTTCGTTTTCCAACAGCGCAGTGATGTCGCTAATAAAGTCGCCAATATCAATAAAAGTTAAATTAATCAGACCTATATTTTTGCCCCGATTGGCAGGTGCATCTAATAAGTTAACCAGTTCTAAAGCGCGGATAACTTCGGTTCTTGTACCGCGAACAAAAATAGTGCTTTGTTCATAATCTGCTGTAATACGCGCATCAATAATTTGATTTAAGGTTCGCTCTATTGAAATTTTTACTCCGTATAATAACGGGACAACCTGAAGTACTTCACCCTTTGTATAAGGAACAGATTCAGGGGTGCGACCTATACCCGTGGTTACCTTTTTAGCAGATCCCGCAGGCAACTTTTGCAAAAAGTAAATGTCATTTTCAAATACGATATTGGCTTCGCGTTGCTCAAGCAAAGTATTAACAAGCTCAAACAAACGGCGTTTCGAAACAGGCTCTGCAATATTTAACGTAACCGGAGCTCCGTCAGACTTTATACTTTCATCGATAACATAATTAGCCCCCAACAACTGGCCAAAGGTATAGTGAACAAAATCCTGTAGTTGCATTTCTTCAGCTGCAACTTTAACCATTTCGTCAGAAGGAAAAGCCTCTGCCAGCTTTTCACTTCCGGCGAAGCTAACCTGATTACTTGGTAATGATTTCAGCGGCTCTACAAGTTTTCTATCTTGTTGAAATTCATTATTAGGGTTCTCAGCTGCATCACTCTGTTTTTTATCCGTGCCTGATCCTTCGAGATATGAGTCAGGTACACGAAACCTTGGATCATCTAGTGATCCTTCGACCGGTTCATCAGTCGAGGCACAGCCGCTTAACGCAGCGACGATACACAGTGAAAGAGCTTTGCGGTTGGGTTTAATCACTAACATTGGCTGTTTCATTTATTATTCGCTTTCTGTTTAATATCAAATAGCCGCAGGGTAATCTTCCTTTTCCCTGCAGCTATATTAATCGAGTTCAATTCGATACTTGTCACTTGGTAGTCTGAAATCTTTTGACCTTCAATGACTTTTATACGCTTAGTTTTTCTATTCTTTAAGTGTCGTTGCTCCAACAGTGCAAATTTTGCATCTGCGTCGAACACGCCCAAGGGTCTGTACGAATAATCTCCAATAAATAACTTGGATAAGTTACCTTTTTGTTTATTCTGAAACTCTTTACTTAATCTTGGATTAGGTTTGGGTTTTGTAGCGGGCTTATTAGCCACTTTCTCTTCAATGGGAACATCGAACTTTTCAAATTGCGCCAGTATCTTATTTACTCGCTCATCAGCAAAAGGCGAAAATACCTGTTCGCTTTCAACGGTGTCTAATGTACGCCCTTGCCGGTCTTCCCCACCTACTTCATATCGATTAACAAAGTCCAAAGAACATAGCAGTAGTGAAATAGCCGCCGTCATTTGTATCCAGCGATTATTCATCAGCATTTGCAACCTCCACTCCATATTTGGCAGCCAATTCAGGGCCTAAAACATAGAAACTCACCACCATGCTACCTCCCGCGTCTCCAAGGGTATCTCCTTGCATTCGTACAACCCGAAAAGATAGGTCATTAATTACTGTAGCTTGAGGCATTTGCCGGATAGAAAGTACCGATTTGAATAAATTTTTAGTAGAACCGCGGACACTTAGCTTGAGGTTGAGCACCGTTAAATCTGAGCCTGAGTCTGCTAACCATGAAGAACTGGTTATTCGCACATCAAAACTTGCTAGGAGCCTGTCTAACTCTTCCATCTTCGCTAACTTTAAAGCGGAAATATCTTGGCTCACATGGATAGCATCAAGGCGGCTTTTATTGATAGATTTTGCCTGTTCAAGTACGCTCTCAAATTCGGACCCTTGCTCTGAAAGTGCTTCTGCCCTATCTAGGCGGCTTTTCAATTGCTTTATTTGGTTCACTTTAGTGTCTTGCCACTCCCAAACTGGAGTCAAACCAAATTTGATAACAACTAACACTGCCACAACGATAAGCAGGTTTTTCTTATTCAATAACTCTTTCATCAAAAGGCCTTAGTCTTAAAGTTAATACTAAAGCGTTCACCAGTTCGAGATTCTCTCACCGGCCCCGCAAAACTTGCAGCTTGTACCGCCTCATGAGACGAGAGTAAGCTCAGTATTGTCGTTGCCTTCTCGGCTACTCCAGCCAAACGATACTCCCCATTTTGATAGGAAAGGTTAGTGATTTGCATACCTGCATTAACTGCACTGCCAACAACTTCAATTGCGCGCCAAGGTGTATCATCAATGCTTATTTGAGATGACAGCAATCTATTTAGTTCTATCTGCTGGGCTAATTCATTCTGTGAGTCCAATACTTGTTCGACTTGAGTGCGTTTCTCTTCGAATTCAGTTGTGACACTTTTTTCTTGATACATTAAAAAGCTACTAAACATCGCGTTGCAGAGTGCTACAACAGCGACAAATGTCAATCCGATAGCTTTATAAGGAACATTCAAGCTCTGCTGGTTTCCACTCCCAAAATAGAAAAATTGAATTAGTGATTTTGACAGATTTCGTTTCATTCCATGAAACAAGCTTTTTGCAATAGAACGCCCGTCAATACTGACAATATTTTCGGGTAGCGCTATTTCGGCTAATTGACAAAATGATTCTGCGGTATCAATAAAGCTGTCTTCGATATATGAGACAGGCCCCTTTGCTCCCTTCGCAATATACACATTAGGTTGCCCCTCTAGATCAACAACGGCTAATGAGTTTTTTTCAGCTAACAAATAGGACTCAGGAACAATATAAAAAGCTTTTGGACAAAGTTGCTCTACCGTCTCTTTATTAACTGACCAAATGGTGACAGAGCAAGACTGCTCATCAAGCTGGTATGCATTGTAAAAGTGAATTTGGTCCGTTTCATCTACTTCAAACTTAGCTGCTTTTATCGCATCTACCGGATCTGCTATTGGATACGAGCTTTGGACTTCGCTATAGTGTTGGCGACCTAAAACCACGATCCAATGTCGAACACTTGACTCTTCGCTAAATGAGACGTTTTTATCCGCCCCATATACAAGTGACTTTGTGTGATTTGTAATATAAGCAACTCGATTAAGTGCTTTATTCACTATTTGTAAATTCAATTTATTTTCCGTAAAAGATTGCGTCAAGGAAGAAGACTCTTCCTTATCCTTTTGTTATTGAGCTTTTATACATTGCGCTCTTGCAAAACATAAATATAAGGTTTAGTTCTTGGTAACAACATAAGCTCAAGCAAACGATTAACTTTAATATCGTTGACTTCAGACTGCACTTCCACTCGATATAAACCGACAGGATGCATCTGAATGTTCATAAAAAAACGGTCATAATTCGATATGCCTGTTAATTGCCTTAACATTGATTGCGTAAGTTGACCTTGATTGCGTGCATCAACAACCGCTGTCACTGCATCCCTCGGATACAAAAGCGGTAATAAATTATCCGGCATATTCAAGGGGTTCAAGTATGTCGTCGGGTAAATGGTAGCGGTATCACTCATTCTGCCAATAAATTGCTCCGGGACACCTGCAACTCTAAATTCATGCTCTAAGAATTGCATATTCCTTTTTACGCTATCGTTGCTAGCCCACCCCACTCTGCTAGACGACTGATTCTTTATGCTAGCTAGTCCAGCAGCTATGGTCGTAGCTTGACTATCAGGAATACCTATCGCAGTTAACCAGCGTCTATCTGACGCTTCTCCGAGCAAATTTATCGGGTATAAGCCCGCAATATCCTGTATGGATACTGTAATACCTTTTTCTAGAGTAAAGGGCTTACCATATAAATTCCAGCCTTTAGGCACTCCACTTGGTCGAATTTTGTGAACTTCTTTTACCGACAACCAATACATGATGTCAGATTTAGCTGAATCGAGCTTTAAATCCGCTTCCGTACGGGCGACAAAATCCGCCGCAATCTCTACTTGGTCTCTAGCATTATATGAAAAACCGATCGCCATCACGATTATGACCAGTGTAATAAGCAATGCCTGCAATAGCGCGATTCCACTTTGCTTATACTTCATCATTTTGTCCATCGTTCCACAAAAGCCATCTTGGATGTTGGTCTACAACATTGAATTCCCATCGCAGCTTCTCTTCACCTCGCGTCAGAGTAATTCGTAGTCTTTCGGGTAACAAATTTTTCGCTAAACTATTATAATTACGATACCAACCTCTTTCGGGTTGACCTATAGGAGCAGAAGCCACTCGACCTCGAACATCTGCAGAATACCAACCATAATACTCAAATTGTATATCTGAGTAGTTACTCATCACATTAAATCTATGGGTAAAATCGAAATCTTCGGTTAACTTAGTAAAAATAGCATCATACATTTGCCACTCTTCGTAAATTAGAGAATAGGTAAAATCCTGTTCTTGAACGACAGAAAGTCGAATCACAGCCGGGGTCTGTGAATCAAACATGCTATTTTGCACAACGCCAACGAAACCATCACTGTTACCTTCAAAATAAATGCGTGCATTGCCAGTATCGTTTTCAACTACGTACGGATATATCCCTCTTATCACTCTTGGTAATAATGTAGTTTGCTTAGCTTGAGAAAATGTCGAGGCAAAGCGTCCCATATCTTGGCCCCATTTATTGCTAAACGTTGAAAAAGCGTAGCTACCTACAAGCATGGTAAGCGACATAATAGTTAACGCGACTAGCAGTTCAACCAGTGAAAAACCAGCTTCTATTTTTCTTGCCATCGAAAAATCCTATACTGGAGAGGCTTTCTGTAGCCTTGTAATTTCAGAGTCAAGGTGACTGCCCATATTTGATACCGAGTGTCAGGACGGACAAAGTCGCCATCTGCGCCTAAGATTGTTTGCCCCCGGCTATCAAGTACTTTGCTAGCTTTCCAACTAAAAGAAATTTCGCCAACTCTACCACCACCGGAGACTTCTTCATCGGGTAATTCTGGGCCATCTGCCAGTCGTTTTTTTATATCAGCAGTAGCAAAGCCCACTATTTGGTGAACAGCAATACTCCTATCAGCGACCCGGCTGGAGGTCAAAGCACCTTGGTACACCATAGTCATCGCTGTCAATGCTAGAAACAGAATAAATGACGCTAAAAGCACTTCTAATAGGGTAAAACCTTTTTGTTTGGTCATTCGATTCATGGGTATAGTGTTAAGGTATGCTCATGCTTGCCTGAGCGTACTGTTAACTCAGGCACGTTTGGGAGCCCGATGGGTCCGTAAACAACTCTTTGTTTAGGAAAGCTAATGTGGTCAAACTTAAATTTCTGTTGCTGATTTGCAATAGCTACTGTCATAGATTGACCTTCAAAATTTAACACCACGTTTGATTCATTAACGAAAGCCTTTGCTGAAAACACTTTCAATCGACTTGCTAACCTTAACTCCTCACTACGAGATTGTGATGACTCGATTGTGCGTACTAATGGAGGCGCGGCTAACGCCATGACAACTCCAATGATAACCAACACTACAAGTAACTCTATGAGTGTAAAACCTTTAAGAAGACGTATGTTCTTCATGCTAGAAACTAATGTCGTTTACTGAAACAATACTAAGCAACATAACAACAACCACACCGCCAACAATGCCCCCCATAACCAGGATCAACAATGGCTCGAGCAACGAGGTAAATTTAGTTGCCCAACTTTGAAAGTCATCTCTAGAACGCTCAGCGACTTCATCGAAGACAGGTGATAATTCGCCACTTTCTTCACCAACCTCTAACAACGAAACAAAAAAGTCGGGATAAATAACGCTTTTTGATAGCGACTCTGTTAAGCCTGCGCCTTTTTTAATCGCCGCTCCTGCACTTTGAAGACCGCTACGAATATCGCTATGACCTACACTCTCAGTCGCAAGTTCAATCGCTTTATCTACGCTAATACCAGCATTCAACATCATAGACATTGCAGCATTAAATCGAATACGTTCAATCATTACAACAACACTATTTACCAAAGGAGCTTTTGATATGAGCTGGTCAAATTTAACTCGATCAGACTCCCTTTGATAGTAAAGCAAAGCCACCGCACCGAATATGGCCCCACCAGCAATCAATTGATAATCCTGTACCCAACGACTGATATCCAACAATAATTGAGTATAAAAAGGCAGATCTTTCATCCCTTCAAACAGGCCACTCATTTGCGGAACAATATAATTGAATACAAATAAGATACAGGTAATGCACACAAAGAAGATTACTGTTGGGTAGGTTAAAGCCTGAATTAAGCTGCGCTTTAAATCTCTTCGGAATCTTAGATCTTCAGAAAGTTTGGCGAAAACCTTATCTAAAGTGCCACTGGCCTCCCCCAGTTTGACCATACTGACATATAAATTGTCGAACACTTTAGGATGCTTGCTGCATACCACTGCAATGCCTTCACCGCGCTTTACATCGGTGTGCATTTGGACAAGTAGTTGTGACAGAGCACCACGACTTTTGTTCTTTGCCAAAATACCAATAGCCCTATCAATTCTGACTCCACTTTTTAGTAGCAAAGCTAATTCAGAGGTCATAAACTCAATATCTTCTAGGCCAACACTTTTCTTTCCTAAACCTGGCAAACTCGCGCTGTTGGCAGCTTTAGTTATAGACACAGGCTTGAGCTTTTGCGCTATTAGTAACTTTGTCGCTGTACCTTGCGTGTCAGCATCGATCATGCCATCGATTTTTGCACCGTGCGAGTCATAAGCGGTATACTTAAATGTTGGCATTAACCTGCAACCCTTATGACTTCTTCAATGGTTGATATACCTCGAATTGCCTTATAAAAGCCGTCTTCCATCAATGTGCGACGCCCATGTTTTTTGTTGAGCGCGCGCGCCTTGAGAACAAAATCATGGTTTTTAGGAATCTGTTTAAGGTCATCGTCGCACCGCAGGTATTCTATAACCGCTGTACGTCCTTTATACCCGCTTCCGCCACACATCTCACAGCCAACGGCTTCAAATAGATTAATTTCTTCTACACCAGTTTGGCTGGCAATTTGATCAAGCTTATATTTCTCAATTAATGCCAGAGCGTCAGTGTGCGGTTTAGCGCAGTGAGGACAAAGCTTACGAGCTAACCGCTGCGCGACAATAGATACGATTGCCGCATTAAGTAAAAACTCTTCAACACCAAGGTCCATCAATCGGGTGTACGCACTGGGGGCATCATTCGTATGAACAGTACTGAATACTAAGTGACCTGTTAGGGAAGATTGCATTGCAATTCTAGCCGTTTCTTGATCTCGAATTTCCCCCACCATAATGATGTCTGGATCTTGACGTACAATACTGCGTATACCCGCGGAAAAGTCAAAACCAATCTCAGGCTTAACCTGAACCTGATTAATACCATCCAACTGATATTCGACCGGATCTTCCAGCGTAATAATTTTTACTTCAGGCTTATTGAGTTCGTTCAAAAAAGTATAAAGACTCGTTGTTTTACCACTACCTGTAGGCCCCGTAAGCAGGATCACGCCAGCGGTATTGGTCAAATCCTCTTTTAGATAGCCTTGAATATCCTCAGATAAACCTAACACTGACATATCGTAAGTAACCGAGTCTTTTTTCAAAAATCGAAGAACGACACTCTCAGACTCGCTTAGTGGTAGCGCAGAAACACGGATATCAAGGTCTGTACTCGCAATACGCATTTCAATCTTGCCATCTTGTGGCCGCCTTTTCTCAGCAATATCCATTCCAGAAAGGATCTTCAATCTAGATACCAATGGAAGTTGTAACCGAGAAGATATGGTCTCTACTTCGTGTAAAACCCCATCAATACGAAAACGAGCTCGATAGCGACCTTGCCAAGGTTCGAGATGCATATCTGATGCCCCCGCTTTAACGGCGCGAGTAATCAATGAATTGAGTAAATTAACCACCGGGGCTTCACTTGCAAGCTCCCTTAATTTATCTTCTTCAAGATCACTTAGCTCATTGACATCACTCATAACCTGACTAGTTTCAGCATCTAGCCGATTAGCTAACAACTGACTCTCTGCCTCATGGGCTAGTAGGATTGTGTATTGAAGATTTTTTCTTTGCAAATACTGCCTTACAGACATGTTAAACGGGCTATTACAAATAAAGACAATGCTATCCGTATCACTGCAAAGAAACCATTTATTCTCTTTTAAAAAGTTGATATTTAAATCCAACTTTTCCGAGCTTAGCACCGCATTATCAAGCTGCTCACCAGAAACTGTATCAACACCTAATAGCTTTGCATAAGTGTCAATTACAGCATCTTCTGACAAAGCGCCCATATTCACAAGCAACTGCTCTAACCTGCCGCCATACTTTTTCTGATAGGTAGATGCTTTTTCTATATCAGCTTCAGTAACGTTGGCTTCAATCAAAAGTTCATGCAATCTGCTCATCGGTGAATAATATCCGCATCGTCACCTTCACCACCTTCTTGTCCATCACGGCCGTATGACGATAGCGAGAATGGTTCACCGTTGTTGGTTGTGCGCGAATAGTTATAAGGGTTACCCCAAGGATCAAGAGGCACTTCTCGCGGCAAATATGGGCCATCCCACCCTTTTTTATTGGATGTACGCAATTCAGATAAAGATTCAGGGTAAGAACCTATATCAAGACGGTAGGTATCAAGTGAAGTCTGTAGCATCTGCATTTGAGCTTCAGCAGTTTTAATCTTGGATGAATCTACTTTAGAAAACATCGTGGGTGCTACTAAAGACATTAAGAGACCAAGTATCACAATAACGATTAACAACTCAATAAGCGTAAATCCACGCTGTATAGCTTTTTTTGTCAGCTTAGCCATTAAATAACCCTTTGATAGTTCATGTATTACTAAATATTCGACACTGTTGCAAATGCTACAGCTGTGTTGTAAATAATGCTGGTTACTTGAGTCCACAAAGTCAAATTATCTTTGTATTCAGTATCTAACGGTACAATTACCGTATCGCCTGGCTCTAATTGTGTATCAGAACTAAACCACATTGACCGAGTAGGCAAAACAACCGCACCGTTGGCCTTTACGATATAAGTTCTACCGTCATCAGCGCGCTCTCTAACCCCGCCAGACATTTGCAAGTACTGATCTAATGTCAATCCAGCTTTGTATCTGTGCGTCGCAGCGTGCTGTACCTCGCCCATTACAGAGATCGTTTGGCGATTTGATGGTACATACAATACATCTGAGTCTTCAAGCATCAAATCAGCGTCTTTAACACCCATAGATATCGCAGATAAATCGACAACTAATCGCCCAACCGCCTCGATAGTTTCAAGATCGGTCAACATCATACGTGCGTCTGAATAGTTAACTACGTCACCGTCTTTAGAAACACCACGAGTGGCAATATCTCTTCTCAATTGATCTGCCAGCTTTTTGATTTCAAGCTGTTCTTGCTGACGAATCGATTCCCGCACAAATACTGCTGATGGAGGGTAGGCATAATCGGTGAACCCTCCCGCCCGTTGGAGTACATCATTGAGCGTCTCGCCTCGGCGAATGTTGTAAACCCCAGGAAAACGAACTTCACCACGAATTTCAACTGACTTATTCTCCTGCCAATCGGGAGTTGTCATCACCGTTAGGATATCTCTTCCCCTTAATTTGGCATTTTCATTTCTGGCACCACGCAAAGCATCAATAAGATCTATGTGTTTATGAGAAATAACTGAAGACTCTTCTTCCAAACTTGTCCTTGTTAACTCGGCTCTGGCTGTGTATGCCCCTTCTTTTAAACCACCTGCAGCTATGATTAAATCAGCAACATGAGCATTGACTGCTAGCGGGTACACTCCTTGGTGAAACACTTGGCCACGGACTGCAACGACCGATACCTCAGACCCCACTTGGCTTTGTTGGCTGAGTTTCAAAATTACTGGATACAATAATTCAGCGCGGTTCATCAACGGACTGAGTTTAATTAACTCAGGGTCATCAAAAAGGTTAGCCATCATTCGATTGACCTCACCTTTAATCGCAATGCTATCATCGTCTTGCGTTTGCTCCTTCGCAATAACAACACCGCCTAAATCACTTCTTTTTCTCAGTTTCTGAGATTGTAAATCTGCAAATCCAGCTTTGAATAAATCTTGTGAACGCGAGGTCTCCCCTCCCGTTAGGCTAACAACCGTTTCGATTCTCTTTTTCAATAACTCATTCAGCGCAAATCTATCTTGTATATCATCGCTATGATTGAAAAACATGATGATGTCACGAGCTTGTATGGCTATATCGTCTTCTGCTTTTTCAACAATTGCTTTTTTAGGAGAAAATTGATGAATCTCGATATCACCAAACTTATTTACTTCTCTAATGACAATCCCATAACCGAGATCAGCAGTTACAGACAATCCCCCCCACACAGAAGGAATTATATCGCTGATTCGACTGCCGACCTGTGCTTGATACATGCCCGGACGAACAACAGCCCCTAATACCGTTACAGAATCACTAAATTGTTTTGAAGCAGTTTTTACTCTTACATGATCTCCCTTTCTAACTTTAAACGTTTTCCCTTTCTGGCTTGTCAGATCGACATTTTCTATTGTCTTCAGTCCACCCTGGCTATAACGTTCAACACTACTCATCTCAGCATAAGCTGATGCTCTGATACCCCCGGCCATATCAATGACATCCATCAGTGTCTCAGACGCTGATATTTCATAAATAGCTGGGCGTCTTACTTCGCCATCTATAGAAACAGTCGATTGTACTGGCGGTATAAATACCACATCGCCTGACATTAAACGTTGATCACCACTAGAATCTCCGCGCATAAGTAAATCGTACAGATCCAATGTAGTAATTAGTTTACCATTACGTTTAAGCTGAATATTTCTTAACGATCCAATCTCTCTTACGCCGCCAGAAACGTACAATGCCTGAGTAATGCTAGATAAACTTGAAACCGTATACGCACCAGGCTTAAACGCCTCACCAGCAACAAAAACTCTTATTGAGCGCAGTTGTCCTAAACTAATATTTGTTCTAACCCCAATAATTTGTTCTTTCACTGCAGTTTCAAGAAAAGTTTTTGCTTCTGTAAAACTCATGCCTGAAACAGTGATCGGTCCCAAATCTGGAAATTGTACGTTGCCATCTCGACCGACTACTAGCTCAAACTGATTTGCATCTTTACCAAACAATTGCACATTAAAAACATCGCCTGGGCCGATTAAATAGTTATTGGGGACGGGTGCATCACTAACAGGAGCAAAAGTAGTAGGCATCCCCTCAAAAAGTTCATAACCAAACGGCTTTAGTTCTTGCTTGGTAATATCTTGTCTATCTTTAAGATAATTTGAAACTTCATCCACGATTAACTGACGTTCTTCAGCTTCTTTTTTCTGCTCCAGCTGCTCTTCTAAAGGCACAACAACTTCAGGGTTGTCTATACTTTGAGATTGAGAACTCGTACTGAAAGATGATGGATCTATACCATACTGCCTAGCCATTCTTTCCTGTTCAGACTTAGGCAGTTTTTTGAATTGTTCGATCATTTGTGGTGACGGCGTTACGGCAACTACATTTGATGAAAAGATCGAGGCAATACAAACCAAAGGGATGAGACATTTTCTGAGTTGTAAAAACACTAGTGTTCTCCATTTAGACACTATACTAAGGCCATTACACCTATTATTTTAGGTAAACAAAGCCGTCTGTATGGGTAAAACCAGAAGACAAGCTTTCAGCCAAACTTATAATCAGTAAAGACAAAATTGTTTGCGATTATACTCCATATTGATTGACAGTACAGTAGTTGAATTAGTTCAATGGTGATTTACCTATCATTTAGCAGGAATGCTAATATCCTCTCTTTAACATACTCAAAATACCTCCTCAGTTGGCACTCACAACTTTAGAACCAAATGGTCACCTTGAAATAAAAACCATACATTTTTTGAAAGGTTCTTTGACTTATCTACGGCCAAATTTACAGCAGATACCATTAGAAACCACATATGCAAATTGACTTTTGTGCGTTTAAAAGGGTATATAAGATGGGTTTCGGCGTGTTTTCTACGCCAAATATTAAAATATAACAAAATCAATCAACAATCACGTAACAAAAAACAAGCTAAAGTTGCTTAAAAAACAACACCATAATGATTTTTTGTACCAGTTGTTGAAACTTAAAAATATTCGCACAACATATTTTCTGACGTGATCTCACGCAGACAATCACAAGCTTAAGGTGGAAGACTTAATGAGCGCAGCAAAACCCCAAGGGACGATGCTCGGACATCCGAAGGGATTGTTCCTTCTTTTTACAACAGAATTATGGGAACGATTCAGTTACTACGCGATGCGCGCCATTTTGGTGCTTTATCTCGTTGACGCTGTTCAATCGCAAGGTGGTCACGGTCTAGGTTGGACCCAAGCCGATGCCCTTTCTTTATATGGTACATTCACAGGTCTGGTCTATTTAACCCCACTTATTGGTGGTTGGTTAGCTGATGCATACCTAGGTCAACGTAAGGCCATCATCATCGGTGGTGCGTTAATGGCGGCTGGCCAGTTTATTCTTGGTACACCACACGCCTGGGTTCAAGGCATGGAGACTGAGGTTTTCTACATCGGTCTAGGTGTATTGATTATAGGTAACGGCCTATTCAAGCCAAACATCTCTACTATGGTGGGTGACTTATACGAAGAAGGCGATCATCGTCGTGATGGTGCATTTACTATCTTCTATATGGGTATCAACGTTGGTGCATTCTTATCGGGTATCATCGTAGGTTCTGTGGTGGCTTACTTTGATGGTAACTTCCAAGCTGGCTTCATCTGTGCTGGTATCGGTATGGTGCTGTCGTTAATCATCCAATTCGTGTTCGCTCAGCGTCTTCTTGGTGACATTGGTCGTACCCCAGCAGCTCAAATCGAAAAAGCAAAAGCTGAAGCGAAAGGTGAAGTGCGCAAAGAGCCACTGACTAAAATTGAACGTGATCGAATTAAAGTAATTATGATCATGGGTCTATTCACCATCATTTTCTGGGCTGGTTTTGAGCAAGCCGGTGGCTTGATGAACCTATTCACCAATGACTTCACCGACCGTATGATTGGCGGCTGGGAAGTACCAACGACTTGGTTCCAATCATTGAACGCAATGTTCATTGTTATCTTTGCACCTGTAGTTGCTTCGATTTGGATTCGCTTAGGTAAAAACGAACCTAATTCTCCAGTTAAATTTGCAATGGGTCTAGTTTTACTCGGTATTGGCTTCCTATTCATGATTGGCGCGGTACTAGAAATGGGTGGCGACGCTAATGCTAAGTCAAGCATGTGGTGGTTAGTAGGTGCTTATTTCTTCCACACTATGGGTGAGCTTTGTTTATCTCCTATCGGTCTGTCTATGGTGACCAAACTGGCTCCTCTACGTATTGCATCGCTGATGATGGGTGCTTGGTTCCTATTTGTTGCCGCAGCGAACAAAATTGGTGGTATCGTTGGCTCATTCATTGGTCACGGTGGCGCGAAAGAGGAACAACTTGCTAATGCGATGTCAATTTTCGCTGGTATTGCCATCACAGCCGGTATTTCAGGTGTTATCTTATACTTCATGGCTGATAAGCTAGTTGACTGGATGCACGGTGCGGAAGATGGTCATCATACTGAAGAGCAAAAGCTTGAAGAAGAAATTGCAGTAACAGCTGAACACGAAGCGATTAAGCGCTAGTAGTTCCCTGTTTTGCAAATAAAAAAGCCTCTCCAATAGTGAGAGGCTTTTTTCTATCCATTGCTTAAGTAAACTCCCGAGTGGCTCTTTAGTTACCGGTTACCAGAGCATTCGATACAGTGTTGAACTCCCTTCAGAAAGAGAACTGTACAAACCCACCTGGTGAAACCTCGGTTTGATACTCCAAACCACTAAACTGATTGGCTAACAACATCGCCTTATGCTGCTGTGTATTTGAAGTGATACAAAGGCTTTCGCCCGGCATTAAGTTGCGATGTTGCATACTCGGTTGACCCCACTCTAATATGCCTAACTGTAACGAATCAGCTAAAATGAGCGGCATTAACCCTTGCTGGTTACGAACATAGGTACGCAAGCCTTTGCCTGCTTTGGCTATTGAAGCGCGGTACTGGCTCAATTCAACGACAATATAGACAATATCAACATAAATATCTAAACCTGATTTGCTCATTTTATCATTAAGGTAACTGAGCATATTAAACGGCTCAATAACAGAACTAGAACTCCCTTCCCTGTACAGCCTTATCTTTTGGTCAACAAAGCTCTTAAGCAATACACTGGCAAACGCACAGCGATTGTCATGGGGGTGAAATTGCGCCATATAAACCACAATATGCTGCTCATCAATACTGGCGCTATCGATAAAATAAGCACTCACATTGTCATTTTTGAACAAACTGTAATCGACAGTCGCTTTGGGATAGGTTATTTCTGAAGGGGGGAACAACTGCTGCTGCACACTTTTTGCAGCCTCTGCATTTTGCTCCAACAAAACTAAGTTCTGCTCTAACTCTTGATAGGATAGCTCGTCTAATTCAGCCAATTGCACATCAGGCTGAGTTTGAAAATTCAAACATTGAACGATGGCGTTTTCAATCTGGTAAAGATCGCCAACCGGCTTAACCAAATAATCTGATGCACCTAATCGCAGTGCCTCTACAACATCGGCCATTACATGGTTAGCAGAGATGACAATAGCCGGTACTTTTACTCCCCGGTTCATCATTTGCTGCAGCATCTCTAACCCACCCAATATGGGCATGCTCAAATCTGCTAGCACCACATCAAACTTTGCTTGATTAAACTTATCTAATCCGCTTTGCCCATCTTCGGCCTCAGTCACTTCTGCGCCGCGATTAACTAAGAACGCCGCCACGATTTGACGAAAAACGGGGTCATCCTCAACAAGTAAAACATCAACACCTTCTAGCGCCATATTGACTCCTGTATGCAGCCCTCTGCTTATTATATTTGTGATTTGGAGGGCATATGGGCTCTATGGGTAATCTACTTATAGCATAGCAGCTAATCAGTCTAATTCATCAAGGTACTCGTCTAATAACTCATCGTCTTCTTCTACAATGGGGACATCGCCGTCATACACTTTGTAATCCATATACTGAAAGTAGGCTTCTTTAACAAAAGTGTAGGGGTCTAACGCATTATCCACTAGCCTTTCTTGATCGATTGCTGTTGACCGTTTATGCAGATTTTTCAATCCCCATTTTAGAAGTGATTGCCAGAAGGTAAGCTCTGATAGCGGAAAGTACAGATCATCAACCCAATCTGATGCCAATTCTCGCGTCACGTATGGCCCTAAAAAAGGCGCCATAAAATAGGGGCCATTGGGTACACCGTAGTAACCAAGGACTTCGTTAAAGTCATCTTGTTTACGGGGCATTCCCATCATATTGGCAACATCAATAACACCAAACAAACCAAGCGTAGTATTGATGGTAAAACGTCCACCGGCATTCGCTGCCCACATCCACTTACCTTGCAGAGTGTTATTGACCATAGCGCTAGGTTCTTCAAAGTTATGGACAAAGTTATCGACACCGGTTTTAACCGGGCTAGGGATATAATCGTTGTAACCATGTGCGATCGGTCGATAGAAATATCGGTCCATAAAAAGGTAATTGAAATCCCACATCGCACGGTTAAACCCTTCTAAAGGGTCTCTTGGATCGTTATAGACAACTTGAACTTCTTGGTGGGTGTCAATCACATCTGGCTTTTTAACCTCATCGCTAGCGAGCGCTAGTGATGAATACAGCATTGTGAAAACAGCGACAGTCCATTTCATTTTCATACAACCTTATCTATCCAGTATTTTGACTGAGTTCGCATGATAGCGAAGCGAACCTTGATGCTAATACTAGACTGCATAGTTTGATTTTCCTTTCAGAGGGCTAAGGATACTCAGCAAAATCCTCCGGTCAATAATATAATTGTAAAATATTCATAATCTATCGAGCTTGATTTAACTTTAAGCGTTGATTGTCGATACATAAGTATTAAGCTTAGCAATTTTACGATTAGGCTAGAGGGTCAGATCATAAGACCGCTTGTAAACCAGATTTATTTCTTAACCAAAGCGAATAAAACACATTGATAACTAACCTAGACAATCTAAACGATCGTTCATTAAGCAAAGATGTAAAAGCCACCAGAGACATCTTATCTACAGTCACGACCAGCAATATTCGCTTTGACCAGCAGACTAAAGATAGCTTGTGGATCAATGACAAGCGCTATGTCATTCAAGATAAGCAGCTGGCTCAAGCCCTGTTAAAGCTGAACTTAAGCCAATTAAGCTTTTTACTTTCCGCTCCGCAAAGTCTAGAGCATCAGCAAAACAAATCCGTACCGGTTTCAGCCGACCTCAGCATATTCGGCAAAACAGCTGCCACAGACCTACCCCAGGTTTTGAAACAATTGATAGTAAGTAAACACTTACCACTAGATCGGCTTTTAAGTTTGGCCGCTCAACCAAAAGGCTACTACTTGGCCGATGCAACAGTAGCTAACGGTAAGTTGATAATAAATAGTGATGTTAGCTTACCTTTACCTAAACTAATGGTACGTGATGGCGAATACCGAGTATCTATTATCGCGCAAAACGATAAGCTGCAACTTGCGCTATCGCCAATCTTATTTAATCGGCCAATTCAGTTAACAGCTTATACTCAACCAACAGAAAAGCTGGCACCAGACATTACCAGCAGCGCACAAATCATAGCCAAGCCAAACTCTGCCGTCCTATTCACTCAGTTATTAAAAATATTCAGTCAGCCTTTGAGTAGTCTGCAGCCCGGCGCTGTCAATCCGCTCTCTAAAACTCTTCCTAAGGGCGACGGCATCATGTTGTCTGGGAAAGCCTATAGACAAAATCAGGCTCAGTTAGTAACTAGCACATCAAAAGTCGCCATGCCGCCGCTAAAATTCGCTGCTGAATCACTTTTGAACAAACCAGCAGTACTGTTGAATAAAAACATAACGCTTCCCACAAGTGATAAATTAGTTGAGGTGCGAATTGATAAGTCGCCGGTAAGCGCCCCAAAAGCAACTATAGCCCCTGAAATGGCTTCATCATTACAAAACAAATCTGAGCCAGTGTTAACTCCACAGCACAGAGGCTTGAAACACAGCCTAGAAACAGTGGCTCTCAATAAGCCACCGGAACAACCCGCTTTAACGAAAATGACTCAGCCAAGCCTACTGAAATTTTTACCAATGTTGTCACCACGAGCGCTGTCTATGCTTGCGCTGCCTAATACTTTAAAAACAGAGTTATTAGATGGGGTGAAGGCTTTTTCGCCAAGCCTGCCTACGAGCGAGCCCGTCAACAGCCAAAATAGCTCCTTAAGCATCTTATTTAAATTGTTGTTGGGCCAAAAAGCTTTGTCGACATCAACTCAACCAAGCACAAAGTTAGCTCAACAAGTTGAGCTACTTGGTGCTAAATTGCAGTTATCTAATAGTTTGTTGTCAATCTTAGAGAGAAGTCAATCAAGTGAACTAGTCACACGGTTACTGTCTAATATCAGCTTGTTCCAGCAAGCAAGCTCCGACTCCTCGCAAACGACTAGTTGGCTGTTTAGCCTACCTTACAAAATCGATGATCGATTTGAAGAATTAGAAGGTCAGTTTGAACAGGAAAAGAATGAAGATGGCTCTTTAGCCGCAACGTGGCGCTTACAACTCAAATTTAGCTTAACAAGTGGCGGTATGTTGATTAAAGCCCAAGTCGAGGCCAACAAACTCACCCTCACTATAAATTCAGACACCCAAAGCTTGTTGAGTAAGATTGAAAAACACCTTCAAGCGTTAGAAGAAAAACTGACCCAAGTAGGCTTTACTGAAACAAACATAACTGCGAAACAGGCTGAAATTCCCGTCACCTTACTTCCAGGTGATCATTACCTCGTGAAAATAAAAGCATAGGAACATAGTAATGACAGAGCATACTAATCAGAAAAGTACCCATGCCACAGCCCTGAGCTATGATGGAAGCAATGCCCCAAAGGTAACCGCGCAGGGTGAGGGATTACTGGCAGATGAGATTATCGCACTTGCAGAAGAAGCAGGCATATTTATACATAAAGATGCTAACCTCAGTGCATTTTTACAAAAACTCGAGCTAGGAGAAGAGATCCCCAAACAACTTTATGTGCTAATAGCAGAGCTCATCGCTTTTACTTATCTGTTAGATGGTAAGTATCCCGAGAACTGGAACAATTTACATCAAAAAATCATCGAGCAAGTTTAAAGCTTAAGGTTCCTCTGCGGCGAAAGGAACCTAGCACTATTTCTGACCTAGTGGATAATCTTCCTACGCGTTATGGAGTCTTAACGCGGTTAGCTTTTACCATGCAAACGTAATAACAATTCAGCTTCAGCTTTTGGTAGTTCGCATTCACGTACGAGCTCCTCAACACCAGCGCCTAAGTCAACCATTTTCATGGCACGAGAATAAAGCCTAGCTTGAGGGTCTTGCTGATTCGACTCATCAATCCTCGCATCTTGCTTAATCACTCGTTTTTCAAGTTCCAGCATACGTCTGCCAACGCCAATGGTGCCACTACGTAATTCCTGTAGTTCACGCTTTACTGCTTCTCGTTGGCGGTCACTTTCTTTAACTAACGTGGTTAACGCTTCAATTTTAGTTCGCAATTTTGCCGTTTGTTTTTGCTGATATAACACCAAGCCAAGACAAGCAATCACATACAGTAACGCGGCAATCAAAATTTCATTCACTTAGCGCAATCCCGTCCAATCATAAAAGCAATTAACCACAGTGACCCCCTTAGTGGTCTAAGGGGCAACACGACTACAACTGCGACAATTCCATCCACTCTTCGTCTGAAAGCAGCTTGTCTAAATCAACTAATATTAACAGCTCATCATCGCGGTTGCTTACGCCCTGAATAAACTTAGCACTTTCCTCTGTCCCCACGTTCGGCGCATTGTCGATTTCAGAGCCGCGTAAGTAAACCACCTCAGCAACACTATCAACCAAAATACCGATCACTTGCTTTTCAGCTTCAATAATAACAATTCGAGTTGAGTCATCGACTTCAGATGACATCAAACCAAAGCGTGAACGTGTATCAATAACGGTGACCACATTACCACGTAAATTAATAATACCCAGTACATAGTGCGGCGCACCTGGAACAGGGGCAATTTCAGTATACCGAAGTACTTCTTGCACCTGCATGACATTGATACCATAAGTCTCATTGTCTAGTCTAAATGTCACCCACTGCAAAACTTCATCGTCTTTGCCAGCAGCTACTGCTGCTACGTTGCTTGCATCTGTCATAAATACCTCAGTCAATCGCGTCCTGACTACCTAAACCTAAATTTAATAGCTCAATGAGGGCTTGCACATGAAGTATGCCACACATTTGCTCTTTCACTACACCCGCTAACCAAGGCCTTTTACCTGGCTTAGTACGCCAGTTAACCTCAGATTTTAGAATTCTCACGGAGTTAACTAGTGACTCACAAGTTAACCCCCAATTACTGTCTTCTAAAACAACAACGTATTGATAATCTACACTGTTTTTTAAGTTTTCGTCATACTTTTCTGGCATGACCCAAGCACAAGTATCCACCACATTCAGTTGGGAATCTCGGTGTGCCTGTACGCCATGATACCAGCTAGGCCGTCCCATAATATGATTAACCCGCTGCAACTTAACAATGCCGCCTAAGCTCACTAATGGCACTGCTAGGGTTAACCCTGCCACTTTGAAAAACAACACCTGAAACTCATCATCTAGCTTTTCAATCAAGTCTTCTGTCGCTGCCGGCGGCGCACTACTCACTTGTGTTGCGGGTGCGGTCTCAACGGCAACCTCTTGAACCGGTGAAACTGTTTCAACTGGCTGTGGCTCTTTCACCTTATCAACGTTAGGCTCAACAATTTTTGGCTTAACGTTGTTGACTGTTATCGTTTTAGCGGCCGCTGCCACTTTTTGTTTAGCATTATCGGCATCACTATTAACCGATGCGAGTAATTGCTCCAGTGCCTTGGTGTCTACCGCCTCTTTATATTCTTTTGCTGAAATACTGTCTCTATTCCGTTGAGGCTGTACTTGTGGGGCTGCAATTTTCACCGACTCTGCTATATCACGATGTTCTACGGCTTTTTCAGCAACAATGTCACTTCGCATTTGCCCATCGCGTTTTTCACCAACAGGCTGTTCTATGGCAGTATCTTTATCATTATTATCGCTTGCTACACTGATTTGTGAATCATGGCTAGGCGCTGGCTGCTTTTCTTCTTTGTCATTCAATAGTATAGAAAAGTAATCGAAAACTGCCTCATCAACTGAGTTTGACATGGGCAAACTCCTTGGTTAGCAAGTAATCCAGCAATCGATTATAGGCCTTAACTCCACGTGTATGGGGGGCATAATGTGATGCAGGGAGGTGAGCTAAACTGGCATCACGAAATTTTGTATCGACTGGAATAATATCCTGCCACAACACCTGAGGGTAATCTTTGCCTAACTGCTGCAGTGCTGCAGATGATGCTTTGGTACGGCGATCATACATAGTTGGAATAATGGTATAGCTATATTGAATATTCTTGGACCGACCCATCAGAGTCATCGTTTTCACCATGCGGTCCAAACCTTTTATCGCCAAAAACTCTGTCTGTACGGGGACGATAATGTGCTGACTGGCCGCCAATGCATTCACCATCAACACTCCTAATACGGGTGGGCAGTCAATAATGGCCACATCGTACTGTTGTTCTACTAACGCCAACAGTTTTGTCAGTATCAGTCCCATGCCATCTTGATGACCAAGGGAGCGGTCTAACGTCGCTAAGGCCATGGTAGAGGGAAGTAAATCAATACCTTCTACCTTAGTGGAGACAATATGTTGTTCTACTTGCGCCTTGTTCATGGTTTTATGTGATAAAAACAATTCATACAGCGAACCGGTTACTTCTTCAGAGTCTATGCCTAAGTAATAACCTAACGATGCATGGGGATCAGTATCGATCATCAACACTCGCTTACCACGCTTCGCCAGCGCACCAGCTAAGCTGGCAACTGTCGTTGTTTTGCCAACCCCACCCTTTTGATTCGCGATAGTCCAGATTTTCAAAAATGTTCCCTTACCTGATGATATAAATCATCTAACTAGTCAAAAAGACTAAAGAAATTTAGTTGTCTTCTCGGGTAGTGATTCTAATCCCGCCGTGGGGCAGACTAATCACTTTTACCCCTTCATCATCTTCCGACAAAGTGGTTGTGCCAATTTCGGAAGTATCACTGTCTTTTGTCGCTGGCTTTTGTTCCACTGGTTCACTAAGTTGCTGCTCAACCGCTTGCGGAGCAACTCTAGCCGGATAAGCCACCTCAGTCTCGTCAATCGTTTTGGCTTTAGTCTCTACTTCATGATCTGCATGCTTAACTTCTGTTACGCCAGGCCCAATGGCAACACGAGCCTCAGAGCCAGGATTAACTTGTTCTAACAATAATTCGGTCGCATTAGGGTTGTCTTGCATCCATTTAGCCAAAGCTTGTGAGTGCTCTTCTGGAACCATCAGCAACACTTGATTCTTTTGCAACTCTTGAATCTGCGCATTCAATAGTGCCATCGAATTGCGCTGCTCAAGATATAAACTAGTCACAGCAAACAGCGCAATGCTCATTAAAAATAATACCAACAAATATTTAGTATTACTTTTTCGACGCTCTCTAACCACCAGACTCTCTCAAGATTGCGTCAGCCATATCATCCAAGGCAATTGACTGACTCGATAACCCTGCCGATGCCACTGCTTGTGGCATGCCATACACCACACAACTGGCTTCATCTTGGGCCCAAATAGTCGCCCCGGCGCTCTTTAACATTCGCGCCCCTTCCCTGCCATCTGCGCCCATTCCGGTTAATACGACGGCCAATACATCGCCACCGACCAGCTTTGATGCCGATGCAAAGGTAATATCGACGCAAGGCTTGTAATTCATATCAGCGCTACCGGCAACCACTTTGATACGCCCATAACTGCCACCACGCTCTAACATCATCTGCATTCCACCGGGCGCAAGATAAGCACATCCAGCTTGCAACTGATCACCCGACTGCGCTTCTTTAACATTGATTTTGCACAAACCGTTTAAACGCGCAGCGAAAGCCGGAGTAAAAGCTGCGGGCATATGCTGTACTAACAATATGGGATGTGGATAGTTTGCTGGTAACTGCGTCAAAATTCGCTGTAATGCAACAGGACCGCCAGTGGAAGTACCAATCGCAAGCAGTTTGTACTTTTTACCGCTAGCTCTTAATACTACTTTTGAACGCTGAGTTGCAGGAACAGTTCGCTCTCGCTCAGGGATAGTGGAACGTGCCGCAGGAGCTACAGGTTTAGGCGTTGTGGTACGAGGTGCTATCGGTCTGAAAATTCGACGTCGCCCCAACGCTTTAACACGTTGTTGAAGCAGCTTTATTGCGTCATCTTTATTGGTGGCGATATCTTCGAAACGTTTCGGCAAGAAATCTAATGCACCAGCTTCTAACGCATCCAATGTGGCTTTTGCGCCATCATGCGTTAATGAAGAGAACATTAAGATAGGCGTAGGAGTGGTTGCCATGATTTCTCGAACTGCAGTGATACCATCCATCACTGGCATTTCGATATCCATGGTAATCACTTGCGGTTTCAACTGAGCGGCTAGCTTTACGGCTTCGGCACCATTAGCTGCCGTACCAATCACTTCTAGGTCTGGGTCTTTGCTGACAATTTCACTGACTCGGCGTCGAAAAAAGCTCGAATCATCTACAACTAATACTTTTACACCCATCAATTATCCTTTAACAAGCCACGCAATCTTTGACTTCTCAGGGCCACCCAGCTAAAAGCTGGGTGCCAATTAAATTACTTCTTATTTTTTGCGTAGTGCTTTAGCAAACCCGGAACATCAAGAATAAGTGCAATACCACCATCTGATGTTATGGTTGCACCTGCCATACCTGGAGTCCCGTGCAGCAATGTACCAAGTGGTTTGATCACCACTTCTTCTTGGCCAATAAGCGAATCAACAACAAACCCTATTTGCATGGTGCCCAACTGGACGATTACGACATGTCCATGCGCTTTCTCGCCATGGGCGAAAGTCTCGGGCTTGCGGCTTAGCCAATGCTCTAAATAGAATAACGGTACCGCTTTATCCCGAACAATCACAGTTAACTGGCCGTCAACAATGTTCGTTTTAGTTAAATCTAAATGGAAAATCTCACTCACACTAGATAGTGGTAAGGCAAATACTTGCTCGGCGACTTCAACCATCAATGTTGGCATGATGGCTAATGTTAGCGGCACTTTAATCTCTAACCGCGTGCCTTTCCCTCTAAGCGAGTCAATATGAATCGTACCGTTAAGCTGAGCAATACGGGTCTTAACCACGTCCATGCCCACACCACGGCCGGAAATGTCCGAAATTTCTACCTTAGTGGAGAAACCTGGAGCAAAAATAAGGTTATACGCTTCAGCATCTGACATCCTAGCGGCTGCATCTTCATCTAACACACCGCGGCTGATGGCTATTTGCTTGAGCTTTTCAGGATCCATTCCCGCGCCATCATCTTCGATTTTAAGCAGAATATGATCGCCTTCCTGACTTGCAGAAAGTGTAATGGTACCGGTACGTTCTTTACCGTTAGCTTCTCGCTCATCAGGCATTTCGATACCGTGATCCACAGAGTTTCTCACTAAGTGAACCAAAGGATCGGCTAATGCTTCTACGAGGTTTTTATCTAGATCGGTGTCTTCACCAATCATTCGTAGGTCAATTTCTTTACTTAAACTTCTCGCTAAATCACGTACCACTCGTGGGAAACGACCAAATACTTTTTTGATCGGTTGCATACGTGTTTTCATTACCGCACCTTGTAGGTCGGCAGTCACTAAATCTAGGTTTGCGAGCGCTTTAGACATATCCTCGTCATCACGAGAAATACCCAAACTCAATAATCGATTACGCACCAAGACTAACTCACCTACCATGTTCATGATTTGGTCAAGTCTCGCGGTATCAACACGCACTGTGGTTTCTGCTTGCGGCATATTTGCAGCAGGCGCTTTGCCTGCAGTTTTTTCTTTTGCAGCTGGCGCCTTGGCTACGGGTTTAGCAGCAGGTTTTGCTGCGGGTGATGGCGCAGCAGGTGCAGCTTTAGGGGCGGCAGGCTTGGGCGCTGCGGGCTTAACCGCTGGCGCGGCTTTTTCAGCAGATGCGCCAGGTCCTGACCCTGAGCCATGTAGTTCATCAAGTAAACGCTCAAACTCATCGTCTGAAATATCATCAGAATCAACTGCTGGTTGCGCTACTTTTTCTTCTGGCGCTGATTGTGCCGCACTTTTAAATTGACCAGAGCCGTGCAATTCATCCAGTAGCGATTCAAACTCATCATCGGTAATATCATCACTGGCTGCGGCCGTGCTTGGCTGTTCAGGTGCAGTGTTTGGCGAAGCCGATGGGCCTTGACCATTACCATGTAATGCATCAAGTAAAGCTTCAAACTCAGATTCGTCAATGTCATCAATGCTGCCATCGCCGGCAATAGACTCAACCGCTGCGGGTGCTTCAGGCTCAGGCTCAACAACAACCTCTTCAACAACAGTTTCTACTGGGGCAGCCTCAACAGCACCGCCTTCAGATGGCAATAGCTCGCCAGCACTGAGTAACTTAAGATTTGCTAATAGCTCAGGTTCTGCTGGGTCTTGTTGCTCTCCCGCCTGCGTTTGAGCGAACATTGAGTTGATTGAGTCAACTGCTTGAAGAATGACGTCCATTAATTCCGCAGAAACGCTACGTTTGCCTGTTCTTAGCAAATCAAAGGTGTTTTCTGCCTCGTGGCATACGTCAACCATAGGGGTTAGACTCAAAAAGCCTGCGCCACCTTTAACGGTATGGAACCCCCTGAAGATTGCATTGAGCAATTCAGTATCATCAGGGTTATTCTCAAGTGTTACTAATTGCTCAGAAAGAAGCTCAAGTATCTCACCCGCTTCGATCAAAAAGTCCTGCAGTATCTCTTCATCAACATCAAATGACATTAACTTGACCCCTAATTAGAACCCTAAGCTCGACAACAGGTCATCAACTTCATCTTGCCCTGTCACTACATCATCCCGCTGCTCAGCGTTCATTATTGGGCCTTCGGCCTCTACATTCTTATCTTTTAGTTGTTCGTTTTCGGTGTCAGGCTGCTCACCAAATACAGTTAACATCGACACTAAGTTATTTTCTACTTCTCGAACAAGTTCGATGACTCGACGAATCATCTGCCCGGTCAAATCTTGGAAATCTTGCGCCAATAGAATGTTATTCAGCAATTCTTTTAATCGATTAGAATCTGCTTCACTGCGTTCTATAAATTGCTGTACGTCGTGGCACAATGCCTTAAATTCATGCAGTTCCAAATCACGCTTCATTAAGCGATCCCATGAAGGTTTTACTGCTTGAACATTACTTGTTAGCGCATCAGCAAGCGGCAAAGACTCTTCAACGGCATCCATCGTCTTATTGGCAGCCTGCTCTGTCATATCGATGACATAGTTCAAGCGCTCTTTCGCATCTGGAATTTCACTGTTGGCCAGCTCTACCAGGCGACTATCCACTTGGAAATCGACAATCGCGCTGTGAAGTTGGCGGGTTAATCGACCAACTTCATCAAACAACTCTTTTTGAATCGGACTTGCTAGCTCCCTGACAATTTCGTCAGCTTGCTCTTGCTCATTAGACTCAAGTAATTCAACGAGTTTTTGAGCTTGTTCTAGGGTTATTAACCCCGACGTTTGTGCCTGCATAGCTCAACCTTGTTTAACCAAGTCGCTCGAAAATTTTGTCTAATTTCTCTTTAAGAGTCGCAGCGGTAAATGGCTTAACGACATAGCCGTTCACACCCGCCTGAGCCGCAGCAATAATTTGCTCGCGCTTAGCTTCAGCTGTAACCATTAGCACAGGAATGTTTTTCAGTTCTTCATCGGCACGAATGGCTTTCAGAAGATCAATACCTTGCATACCAGGCATATTCCAATCTGTTACAACAAAGTCAAAATCGCCCTTTTGCAGCATAGGTAATGCTGTTGAGCCATCGTCTGCTTCCTGGGTGTTGTTAAACCCCAAGTCTCTTAACAAGTTCTTGATGATGCGTCTCATTGTTGAAAAGTCATCAACGACGAGAATCTTCATATTCTTGTCCAAGGTTTCCTCCACGGAACGGTTATTATATTGCTCTAATATTTATTATGTTTTGGTCCAATGCTTTAGTTTAGCTTTTAATCTCAACATCGCCTGACTATGTATCTGGCTAACACGAGATTCACTAACATCTAGAATTGCACCAATCTCTTTTAAATTTAACGCTTCGTCATAGTATAGCGACAAAACTAATCCATCTCTTTCAGGTAACAACTTAATTGCTTCCACCAGCGCAGTATGAAACTCTTCTTTTGCTAAAGAATCGAAAGCATCGTCGTCTGTTTTATCTTCTTGTGATATTACATCAACCGATACACCGAGATCTTCAATACCAACGACTTTGCCAACTGAGACATCATTAAGAATATGATGGTATTCATCTAAAGACATATCAAGTCTTTCTGCTATTTCATGATCTTTAGCATCGCGACCAAGCTCTTGTTCTAGCTCATCAATGACTTGAGCGACACGGCGTTGATTACGGTGTACAGACCGAGGAACCCAATCACCACGGCGAATCTCATCTAACATCGAGCCACGAATACGGATGCCAGCAAACGTTTCAAACTTAGCGCCTTTGCTACCATCGAACTTAGTCGAAGCTTCAAGTAGACCCATCATGCCTGCTTGCAATAAATCGTCGAGTTGCACTGAAGCAGGCAATCTTGCCATCAAATGGTGGGCAATTCTCTTAACCAACGGTGCATACTGTTCTACGATAGACGTCTTATTATCCAAACAAGTATACGCAGCGGCTTTACTCACTCGCACGGTCCTCTTGGTACTCAGGGCGCTGTACTAATCGCTCAACGAAAAACTCTAAATGACCACCAGGTTGTTGCGGAATGGGCCAGCTAATAATTTTGTTCGCTAGACCATGATATGCAATGGCTGCCGGTGACTTAGGAAAAGCTTCGACAATCAATTTTTGTTTCCGCACTGATTTACGTAAGTTTTCATCAAACGGAATCGTGGCGACCAGTTCTAAAGCCACATCCAAGAATCTATCAGTTACTTTACTGAGCTTAGCAAAAAGTTCCATGCCCTCGCGCAAACTTCTTACCATATTGGCAACAATTTTAAATCTAAATACACCATGCTCTCGGCTTAAGATTTTTATCAACGCATAGGCATCAGTAATCGAGGTAGGCTCATCGCACACCACGACTAACACATCTTGAGAGGCCCGAGAGAAACTCAGAACCATGTCTGAGATCCCTGCTGCAGTGTCAACTATGAGCACATCAAATTGAGTGCGCATTTCGCTGAATGCTCGGATTAATCCCGCGTGCTGAGCTGGTGTTAGCTCAACCATGGCTTGCGTGCCAGAGGTTGCAGGGACAATGCCAATGCCTTTAGGACCCCGTACGATAATGTCGTCTAGCTCAGCATCACCCGATAACACATGGGATAAATTGCGCTCAGCTCTCAAACCTAACATGACATCGACATTTGCTAGGCCCAAGTCAGCATCTAGTACAAGCACGCGCTTGCCTTTTTCTGCTAACGACACCGCTGTATTAATAGAGACACTGGTTTTACCCACGCCGCCTTTACCACCGGTTACGGCTATTACTTTTACTTTTTCGTTATATGGTTGATTCATAATACGTAAACCGCTTGCTTGATCCCGAGTCATTGCTTTACTCAAATGCATAGGTCCTTTCTTCAGACCGTTCAATGTGTTGTACAGGTCGTTCTTTCTTATCTAAAACAGACAGTGCTTTATTGGCCAAAGCCAAAGTGTCGGCCACTTGCATATCTTCTGGCACTCGCTGGCCATCTGTCACATAACTTAATGGTAACCCACTTTGAATCAATACGCTTAATGCTGGTGCTAGCGAAACCGACTCATCGAGTTTGGTTAATACCGCTCCTGATAGCGGTATTCTCGTAAATTGTTTTACCGCGTCTTCGAGCACACGTCGCTGGCTTGTAGACGACAGTACCAGATAACTTCGAATAGGTAATCTGCTATTTGCTGCTAAATTATCTAGTTGCTGAAAAAGTCGCACATCTCGTTGACTCATACCAGCGGTATCTATCAATACTAGCTTGCGATTACGATATTGATAAAGTATCTGTTCTAATTCATTAAGATCGTGGGCCTGTTTAACCGGGCACCCCATTATTTTGCCATAGGTTGCCAATTGCTCAAAGGCTCCAATTCGATAATGGTCCGTTGTAATCAATGCGACTTGATCTGAACCATGTTTTGCAGCGAATCGCGCCGCTAATTTGGCAACACTAGTGGTTTTCCCTACCCCTGTTGGGCCAACGAAAGCCACAACACCACCTTGCCTAACTATATCATCACCTTGATTATCGAGCATATTTGCTAAACTTTGTGGCAAAGTACGGACAAGATCAGCCGGTTGGTAGTGCTCACTAAGTGCTGATAGCTTCTTAGCAACGTCAACGGAAAACTCCGCCTCTAATAATCGGCTCTCAAGCATTGCGCCAACAGGGTCGGTGCGCTTTTTCTGCTCGGACATCAAAGATGTCACTTGGTGCGTCAGCAAGTCTCGCAATGACGCAAGCTCCTCGCGCATCAATTCAAATTCTTGACTGTTATCTTTAGACTGAGGTTTGCTGACATAGCGCGTTTCATCAAGTTTTGGCTGATGCGGTTTAGTCTCTTCAACAGCGGCACTTAATCCCTTAGCCCATTCAGGCATATCCAGCTCTTCGTCAATTTTACCAACGTGCTGATTGACGCGGCTCTGTTGACGCTCTAATAGTGCTTGTAAAGAGTCTGCCGGTGGCGTGGGTTTCGCTTTAGACTCAGCTTTGACCGCAGGTTTTTGCCCAATAGAAACCTTCTCTTCTGCCAGATTCATAAAAGCAGGTTGAGCAGCAGGTTTGGCTTGCGTTTGAGGCTTGGGCTCATCGTAGTCGACTGCAGCCACAATTTCGATGCCGCCAGTGACTTTCTTATTGGACATGATCACCGCGTCTGAACCCAGTGTTTCTTTAACCTGTGCTAGCGCTGTGCGCATGTCTTTTGCCAGAAATCGTTTAATTTTCACTTACAAACCCTCTACTGACCAACCGCAGATACAATACGTATTTGCTTTTCATCAGGTACCTCTTGATAAGAGATCACCCTGAGATTTGGAATAGTATGCTTTACAAAGCGCGATAATGTTGAACGCAGCATACCTGATGTGAGCAAAATAGCAGGTTGACCCACCATTTCTTGGCGTTGTGATGCATCTAATAATGACTTTTGCATCCGCTCCGCCAGGCTAGGTTCAATGTTTGGACCTTCGCCGCCCGTTGCTTGCATAGACTGATGCAACATCTGTTCCAACTCTGGCGCCAAAGTTATGACGGGGATCTCTTCCTCTGGCCCACTAATTTCTTGAACTATCATACGCTTCAACGCAATACGCACCGCAGCGGTTAGTACTTCAGTGTCGGTACTCTTAGTGCCGTACTCTAACAAGGTTTGCACTATTGTCTTCATATCGCGGATGGACACACCTTCATTAAGCAAGTTTTGCATCACCTTGACCACGGTGCCTAAAGGCATCACATCAGGGATAAAACCGTCAACCAGTTTGGGCGAGTGTTTAGCCAACATATCCATCAACTGCTGCACTTCCTCATAACCCAGTAGCTTAGAGGCGTTATTAGTGAGAAGCTGGCTTAAATGTGTCGCAACCACCGTTGCCGCATCAACTACGGTATAACCTAGCGTCTGCGCATGTTCACGCAGCTCTGGCGCAATCCACACGGCTTCTAGACCAAAGGCGGGATCTGTTGTCGCTACACCATCTAAACTGCCATAAACTTGACCGGGATTAATCGCCAACTCACAATCATGTCGAATTTCTGCTTCACCTGAAGCTACGCCCATCAATGAGATACGGTACATATTGGGTGCTAAATCTAGATTGTCGCGAATATGTACAGCAGGCACCAAGAAGCCCAACTCTTGTGACAGCTTCTTACGCACACCTTTTATCCGACTCAGCAGTTCGCCACCTTGACCCTTATCAACCAAAGGAATCAAACGATAGCCAACTTCAAGTCCAATAGTGTCAACGTGCTGCACATCATCCCAGCTAAGCTCTTTAGGTTTAGCATCTGCTGGTGTGGCTGGCGCCGTTTTGGCCAGCTCTAAGGCAGTTTCACGCTCTTTTTCCTTTTTACGGTAGATGTAATAAGCAGCGGCTGCCGTGATAACGCCAAAAGAAAGAAATGCAAAATGTGGCATGCCCGGAACAATACCCATAATCAACAGGACGCCAGCGGCAATCGCCAGAGACTTAGGATTATCGAACATCTGACTCATCATCATCTGGCCCATATCACCAGATTCATTTTGTCGGGTCACCATTAAAGCAGCAGCAATAGATAGCAATAAACCTGGGATCTGCGCCACTAAGCCGTCACCAATGGTCAGCAAAGTGTATATCTCAATCGCTGAAGAGAAATCCAAATCATGTTGAACCATACCGATGACAAAGCCACCCAGTATGTTGATTACCAGAATAAGAATACCGGCAATGGCATCCCCTTTTACAAACTTTGACGCACCATCCATTGCACCATAAAAATCGGCTTCTTTGGTCACTTCAGCTCGGCGTACTCGTGCTTGTTCTTGATTTAATATCCCGGCATTCAAGTCAGCATCAATTGCCATTTGCTTACCTGGCATGGCATCGAGTGTAAAGCGAGCACTTACCTCAGAAATACGACCGGCACCTTTGGTTACTACCGCAAAGTTAATAATAATCAGAATTAAGAACACCACGAGACCAACAGCATAGTTACCACCAATAACCACACTACCAAATGCTTCAATGACCTTACCTGCTGCATCACCGCCATTGTGCCCTTCAAGCAGCACGACACGGGTTGAGGCGACGTTAAGCGCCAGACGCAATAAGGTTGCAACTAAAAGCACACTGGGAAACGCAGCGAAATCTAACGGTCTATCGGTATAAATGGCGACCAGCAATACCACTAACGCTAGCGCGATATTAAACGAAAATAGAATATCCAACAGGAATGCAGGCATTGGCAGTACGATCATTGCCAACGCAGCTAATACGAGAATTGGTGTACCCACACCTTTAAATGTTGCGGGTTTTATTTGTTTTATTTGACCTAAGCCAGCTTTAAGATCCATTCACCAAGCGTCCAAACTTTGACATCTAACCCTGATTCAGCAAGTTTCAAGCCAACCTGGGGACACGGAAACAAATTATACCCGTTGATTGCAGTAAATTACATTTAAAAAAACAAATAAGTGACTGTTTTAAAATAAAGATACATTTGAACAACAATTGTACAGAACAAGTTGGCGAGCTAGTGTTTGAGTTCGTCGGGGATTGGTTGATTAAGCGGCACGGGCGTGGGTCGCTTACCACCATGCTTTTGAAATTGCCTTAGCTGGAAAACATACGCCAATACTTGGGCAACGGCAGTAAACAACCCCTCAGGGATTTCTTGATCTATCTTGGTGGTATGAAAAATAGCTCGGGCTAAAGGCGGTGCAGAGACAATAGCGACTTCATGCTCTCGAGCGATCTCCCTAATTTTAAAGGCAACATCATCCACGCCTTTAGCCACGACAAACGGTGCTGTCGCTTTTACTGCATCATACTTTACCGCAACGGCATAATGCTCTGGGTTAACCACAATCACATCAGCATTGGGGACTTCCGCCATCATCCGGCGCTGGGCCATCTCATGTTGCAGTTGCCTAATACGGCCTTTTACTTCGGGCTTACCTTCGGTGTCTTTATATTCATCTTTGACCTCTTGCTTGGTCATTCTCAGCTGTTTACTGTGATTCCATATCTGAAAAGGCACATCGATTATCACAATAATCACAGTAGAGGAGCAAAGAACAATGAACATCCATATTAGTAAATCTAAGGCATCGTATACATTGGAGGGTAAATACCCCTGAGATAAAGTCAAAATATCATTGAAGTAATAGCTAAGCAGAAAATAAGCCATTGCTGCCACAACAGAAAACTTGGCAATGCCTTTGGTCAGCTCCACCAGTGCTTGCACACCAAACATACGCTTGAAGCCCGACATCGGATTCATCTTATTGGTTTTTGGCATAAATGCTTTGACTGAGAAGGTAATTCCCCCAAGGACAATATTGCCAATAAATGCTACCAACGCCATAAACAATATCAAGGTCAACATCGGTACAGCGAGCTCTTGACCCACTAGCTCCCACACCAAAAACATTGAGTTGGTATCATAAATTTCAGCGCGGTCCATAATAAACAGGTTTTCCATCAGACTGTGTAGCGCGCTTGCCAGCCCTGGGCCTAGCATCGCAAAACCCACAGCTGCCGCCATCAATACCGCGGACGTCCCTAATTCTTTTGAACGCGCAACCTGGCCTTTTTCTCGAGCCTGTTGCTGTCGCCTGGGGGTAGCCTCTTCTGTTTTTTCTTGACTGCTATCGTTCTCAGCCATCAGAAACTCCCATCAACGCGACATTGCAGTCCGACTAAGTTGCACAATAGAATTTGTGCCGCGGTCCAGACATCGTCGAAATGCGCCATTATTGGGGTTAAGGTAAGCCATAAAATGAGTAATCCGCTAACCATAGTTACCGGGAAACCAATGGCAAAGATGTTAAGTTGTGGTGATGCTCTGGTCATCACGCCAAAGGAGAGGTTAATCAGCAGTAATGCCACAATAGCGGAAATTGACATCGTTAACGCCGCACCAAACATGTAACCGCCAAATTCAGCCAACATTCTATAACTGCTTACCGCAATTCCCTGTGCTGAAACAGGAATGGTATCAAAGCTGGCTACAAGCATTCTAATTAAAGTGAGGTGACCATCGACCGCCAAAAATATCATGGTGGTCAATAACAAGAAAAAGTTACCAATAACCGGTGTTTGTTGACCTGAGCCTGGATCAACCATAGAAGCAAAACCCAAACTGGTTTGCATACCAATGATTTGACCAGTTAGCACGAACGTTTGCATAACCAATAAAGTAACAAACCCCATTGCGACGCCAATCAAGATCTGTTGCGCGGTAACAAACACAGCGCTCAATGCGAATAGTTCGGTATTCTCTACCGGAGGTAAAACCGGGGCAATGGCAAAAGTAATCGCGACGGCGAGTAAAAGTCTCACTCGCGCCGGAGTGGTATTGGCACCAAAAACCGCCATCACCATCAGCATGCTCGATACACGGAAAAATGGCCACATATAACCGGCGATGGTTTGCATGATAGTAGACATGAGAATTTCCATTATCTACTGCCTCCATGTACGACTACACGAGCTAAGCCAATGTAAGACATAGCATTAGCCAACCACAATGGGTATCATGTTGACCATCTCAAAAAAGAACTCCATCATGGTCTGAACCAGCAAATGACCGAGGATCATCAGGGCAAATAAAGTCGTCAGCAGACGGGGTAAAAAACTTAATGTTTGTTCGTTAATTGACGTTGCAGCCTGAAATACCGCAACCACTAACCCGACAATGAGGCCGGGAACAATGATCATCGATACGATGGTCACAATGACCGATAGTGCTTCACGGAAAATATCAATCAGTGCTTCAGGTGTCATAGCATTCCTTAAACCCCGAAACTATTAGCCAGCGTGCCCATTACCAGGCTCCAGCCGTCCACAAGAACAAACAGCATGATCTTAAAGGGCAAAGATACGATCATCGGCGACAACATCATCATACCCATAGCCATCAAAATACTCGCCACCACTAAGTCCAATACCAAAAATGGTACGAAAAGCATGAATCCGATTTGAAACGCCGTTTTCAATTCGCTAGTAATAAACGCAGGGATGAGCACACTCATAGGCGCATCTTCAGGCTCATTGATATTTTGATAACCGGAAATTTCAATGAAAGTTTCCAAGTCGGTAAGCCGCGTTTGTGCCAGCATAAACTCTTTCAAAGGCCCTTTGCCCGAATCAAAGGCCTGCTCGATATTCATCGATTCATTCATATAAGGCGTGACCGCTTCAGAATAAATCCTATCAAATACCGGCGCCATGATAAAAAAAGTCATAAAGAGACTCATACCAATTAGCACTTGATTTGATGGGGTTTGTTGCAAACCAATTGCTTGGCGTAGAATAGATAACACGACAATAATACGGGTGAATGACGTCAGCATAATGACCATAGCAGGCAAAAAGCTGAGTGCGGTCATCAGCAACAATATCTGCATAGTCACCGAGTATTGCGCCGAACCATCAGGACCTGTAGTCACAGTCACTGCAGGCAAAATACCCTCTTGTGCACTCACCTGACCTGACAGGCTAAATGCTATAATCCCTAACGTTATCAGTATCCATTTCATGATTGTGATGACTTCGCTTGTCTTAATCGGCTGGCAAAAGATTCTTGCTCAATATGTACAGGATGTTCCAACTTATCAATCAGGTTTACTTGTTGCGGCGTCACCCCAAGTAAATATTGCTGGCCATCGACTTCAACCAACACCATTTTTTCTCGTTGACCTAAAGGTGTTACCGCAATTGTTTTTAATGCACCGTGGCTAGTGGGTACCAGCTTCAAGCGCTTTACAATATAAGCTAATACAAAAATTATCACTAAAACAACGATTAAACCACCCAGCATATTGGCCATGGTGGTGATTGCCGGCTCTTTTTCCAGTGTGGCAGGAGCTGCGGCACTTACTGTGGTCACAGCCCATGATGAAATACTCATTTAACGCCTCACTTTAATTTTTTAATGCGCTCTGTTTGGCTAATCACATCTGTAAGTCGGATACCAAACTTGTCATTCACAACCACCACTTCACCATGAGCGATTAATGTGCCGTTCACCATCACATCAAGGGGCTCACCGGCAACACGATCAAGCTCCACAACTGAACCTTGGTTTAACTGCAATAAGTTACGAATGCTAATAAAACTGCGACCAACTTCCATGGAAATAGTCACCGGGATATCCATAATCGCGTCGAGCTTAGCAGCATCATCTTCTGACAAAGGCGCTGACTCATTAGCAAGCTCATCGAGCTCAACAGCCTGCGCTTCCTCTATCGCTTGCTCTGCCATTGCAGCAGCCCAATCATCACCTGTATCTTCTGTACTCATGTTTACTTACCTTTTTTACTTATGTCGCTGATTTTTAAGCGCCATACTATAATTTAGATTTCTTGTCTCTCACGCGCTTTACCTTTACGCGTGACCAACTGTAACTCAGATTTAACGGTCTCTGGCCGTGGGATTTTTGAACTTACGCTTAATGCTAAGTTTTCTCGACTTCGGCCTAACTTACACCGATAAGTCGGTAAATCTTCTACGCGCATCACAATATGCTCAGGCATTTCCACTGGAATGACATCGCCAGCTTTTAACTCCATCACTTGTTTAAGCGTGATTTCATGCTCTACCACAGTGGCATCAATGCCGACTTCGACATCCATGATTTCATCTTTTAATGCTTGCGACCAGCGCATGTCGGTATCTTGAGTATCACTTTGCACACCGGCATCTAGCAGCTCTCTAATGGGCTCAATCATGGAGTACGGCATCGTAATATGAAAATCGCCTCCACCGCCATCAACTTCAATATGAAATGAGCTGACAACAACAACTTCTGTCGGGCTAACAATGTTCGCCATCGCTGGGTTAACTTCTGAATCTAAATAATCAAACTCTACGTCCATAACCGGTGCCCATGCGTCTTTGTAATCTTCAAAGATGATTTTTAGCAGCAGTTGCACAATACGTCTTTCGGTTGGGGTAAACTCACGTCCCTCAATCTTGGCGTGAAAACGTCCGTCACCACCAAAAAAGTTGTCCACTAAAATGAAAACTAGCCTAGCTTCCATCGTGATCAACGCAGTACCTTTTAACGGACTAAATCTAACCATATTGAGGCTGGTCGGTACAAACAAGGTATGTACATATTCGCCGAACTTGAGCATTTGAACGCCATTGATCGATACCTCTGCAGCGCGGCGCATCATATTAAACATGCTGATGCGCAAATGCCGCGCAAATCGTTCGTTAACGATTTCCAACGTAGGCATACGACCACGAACAATTCGGTCTTGGGAAGAGAAATCATAGGAGCGCGCATCTAAGCTGCCATCGCCCGCATCTTCCTCTTCTACGTCATCAACACCATGCAGCAGCGCATCAATTTCGTCTTGACTTAATAAATCACTCACATTAGAGCCTTATTTATCCACATAATGCATTCATCAATTACTGCATTACAAAACCAGTAAATAATACTTTCTCTACCACTTTACGCCCTGTCACTGGTTGCAATGTATTTTGCACATTAAGCAATGCCAACTGACGCAATTCATCTTTACCCGCAAGCGAGCTAAGTTTTTGTTCATCCGAACCACTAAAAGTGGTTAACAGCGCATCTTCTATTAGTGGAATGTGCTTCTTAATGAGTACATCATCATCTGCGCCCCTCACCATCATCTGCACTTTGATTTCCACTAACCGCGAGCGAGTTTTTCCAGGTAAATTGAACACGAACGGCCTTGGCATCGCCACATAGAACGCTTCACCTTGATTGACTTCTTCAACCTGCTCCACGGCCTCTTCGCTACCTTCAGCTGCTGCCGTTTCATCATCACCACTAAGGAAAAACCACAAAGCCCCAGCAATAACCAGCGCCAAAACCAATCCTATCACGGCAAAAATGATAATTTTCTTTTTGCTTTTGGGCGCTTCGCTATCTTCTAACTCTAGTGACTCTTCTTCGGCCATCTCAATTCCCCTATCAATCATCCCTCACGGGTTTGAACTTATTGCTCAACCTTAATCTCTATAGGTTACCTGCTTATGCGTAATAATCTATACCCGATTGATAAGTAGTTGCTTGATTCGCCGCCAAAAGAGTTTCTTCTGCTGTATTTTCATCCATTTCATTCCCTAGCAAGCCATTTTGACCTTGCTCGCCATCAGCACCTTCCTCACCCTGCTGCTGTTGAGATACATCACTGTCGGTTAATTGCATTCCTTGCTCAGCCAGCATCTCTCTTAGTCTGGGTAAGGCCTGCTCAACGATATCTCTTGTTTGATGCTGAGCCACCTGGAATTGCACCTGAGTCTGATCGCCCTGAACCTGAATTCTTACCATCATTTGCCCAAGCTCGGGCGGATCTAGCCGGATTTCGGCATGCTGAATCCCCTGGCTGACCATAGTCACTAGCTGCTGGCGCATTACTGGACTGAATTTTTGAATCATATCCTGCATCTGCTGGGCGCCTTCATGCTGACTTCTTATAGAAACTTGAATTTGCGCCACTTCATTACGATTGATCTGCTGGGTCGCGGTAAACAATGGGTTAGCTTTTTGTTCAGCTGAGATTGAGTGAGTACTAGTGGTATCTTTTGCCTCAGCAATAGCACTATTGTCTAGACTACCATTGGCATTCAGACTGACGGCTAACTTGGCATCTTTTAATTGCATTGCAGCTTGAAGTTCGCCTGATGATACATTGCTATTACTTAACGCTGCGACTTTTTTAATGCTCACATCGTCGCTACTTGAGGTAGCAGAATTGCTGGCTGTTACCCCTTTGCTAGTATCTTCACCCAATATATTCTTTATTGAGGCTGATGGTGCCGTAGAAGACACCCCGGCAGCCGCAGTTTTTTCAACGCCGACAGCTGACTGATTAACCTGACTCACCGCATGCTTGTCTAGAACTTTGGCATCAACATTTTTTTCTGATGCCAAGCCTGTCGCTTGTGCAAGCACGCTTGCATCTGATTTGGTCTTGGGATCGACATCAGCTGCTAAGGTGCTTTTATCCGCTGCATGCCCTTGTCGTTTTAATTCCTCTACAGCTAATAGCTGTGCAGCATGGAGCTTTTGTTGTTCTTCAACGGTTAAATTCGATTTTGCTTGGGGTTCCGTTGCATTCTGAACCAGATTAGTCAGCTCAGTGGCTTGTATAATTGGCTTATCTTCAGTCCCTATTTGACTTACTAACTGCAGAAAATCTTTAGGCGGAAGGGCAATAAGCTCTTGTTTCGACATGCCTGTTTGCATAGAAACTAACGTAAGCAATTCCTCATCGCTCTGTAATTGTTTGCCGCTATCAATAACCTGCTGCGACACAAACAAATCCTCCCCATCATCAAGCGGCAATGATTCGCCGCTATCATCTGGCAAAGACTCTTCAGCTACGGCGTTGGCCAAATTAATTTGAGACAGTACTAGGTCAATATCTGCAGAGTCATCGCTATTAAATTGCTCATTATCCACCACAACTTCATCTGTCTCGCCTTTAGTCGATTCAGGTTGCTTACCCACAACGGCGGTGACAGTTTGTCTAGTCGGCACTTTACTCTCACCTTTTGCGGCTTGTTCCATCGCAAAGGAAAAGTCGTTATTTTTCGTTTGCTTAGTGGCCTCTCCCGTCGCATCACTGCTCAGCAGGCTGTTAGATTTGATGGATTGGCTGTCTGATCCCACATCGCTTTTGGTGTCAGATTTAGCCAGCAAAATATTGTTCATTTGGGTCATGGTTCCTCCGCAGACGTTACACGATGACGAACTGCAGTTCAGCTAACAGTGTCAAAAACCCATACAGATTGGGAGTTATTGGTATAAACCTTTGCAATTATGGTGCCACTTGAAAGCATAGAGGCGATAGAATATTGAGGCTGGGGAAATAAAAGTAGATTAACGGCGAGATTGTCTAAAATATTGCTGAGATGCAAATTCATCAAACATTTTTTGCTCTGCTTTATGGGCTTTTGTTGCGGCTTGCATCGCTTTCTTTTCTAACAGTAGCTCTACCGCTTTACGTTTCTGTTGTTTCTCTTGCCAATGATTTTGTCGATAGGTCACTTGTTTGTTGGCCTCAGCCACCCCAAGGTGCTGCTTAGTGATGGCATCATCGATTTGACGAACAAACTGATGAAATTGATGATAGTAGCTGGCGCTGATTTGCTGACCTTGCTGACCTTCCATCTGTTTCATGTAATCTAAACGGTAATTTTGCAAAGCGCTTAGTTGCGCCTGAGATTTTTGTAGATCAAGCCTCGCGCTTTTTAACTGCAAAGCAGCTTGCTCTTCTGCTTCGCTAGCGAGCTTTAATACCGTATGCAGCGGATCGGGTTTGGCCATCAATTATTCGTAATGCCCTATGCTTGGCACTGCGCTCCTAGTTGGGTGAGCATTAACTCACTACTATCAAAGGTTATCGCTTCTTTCATAGTTTGACGTAGAAACGCATTCATTGCCGGTTGTAAACGTATGGCATTATCAATACGAGGATCACTTCCCTGAGTGTAGGCCCCAATTGAGATAAGATCTTTATTCTGTTGATACAGTGAATACACTTGTTTCACTTTTCGCATCGCTTCTAAATGCTCAGCGCTGATCACCATCGGCGCAACACGACTAATTGAAGCTTCAACATCAATGGCTGGATAATGACCGGAGTCAGCTAGAGTACGCGACAATACGATATGGCCATCTAAGATTGCCCTTGCGGCATCGGCAATTGGATCTTGCAGATCATCGCCTTCGGTTAATACGGTATAAAATGCGGTGATGGAGCCCTGCTTGCCACCGCCGTTACCTGCACGCTCAACCAGTTTAGGCAGTTTTGCAAAAACCGATGGCGGATAACCTTTGGTCGCAGGTGGCTCGCCCACTGCTAAGGCAATTTCACGTTGCGCCTGGGCGTAGCGCGTCAAACTATCCATCAGTAATAACACGTTATAACCCAGGTCACGAAAGTACTCTGCGATGCGAGTTGAGGTTTCACAGGCTCTTAATCGCATCAGCGGCGAGGTATCGGCAGGCGCTGCGACAACAACAGAGCGAGCGCGACCTTGTTCCCCCAAAATCTCTTCAATGAACTCTTTCACCTCACGGCCACGTTCGCCCACTAAGCCAACCACAATAATGTCAGCGGTGGTACCGCGAGTCATCATGCCTAGCAGCACACTTTTACCGACACCCGAACCCGCAAACAGACCCATACGTTGGCCTTTGCCCACGGTTAGCATCGCGTTAATGGCGCGCACGCCAACATCCAGCGGCTGGGTGATCGCCCGCCGCGCGAGCGGATTAATGGCGGTAGATTGACGTGGAGCATGCTGCTCTGTATGCAGTGCACCGGCGCCATCAAGCGGTTGGCCGTTGCCATCTAAGACTCGTCCGAGTAGCGACAACCCAACAGGAATACCGGCTTGTTCACCTAATGGGGTAACTTTGGCGCCAGGCAATACCCCACTGAGTTCCTCAATGGGCATCAAATAGAGTAATTTATCATCAAATCCAATGACTTCAGCAACCAGATCACCAGTGATGGTTTCTATGCTGCACAAACTGCCAACGGACGCACGGCAACCCGATGCTTCTAGCGTTAACCCCACAACTCTGACTAGCTGGCCGCTTGCCTCCGGCATAAAGTGTGGCACTTTAGCCGTGTAGTTTTTAAGCTGATTAAGAAGATTAAGCTGACGGGCTTTCATCAGGATTTTCCACAGTATCAGTCGTTGCTGATTCGGCTGACACCGGCTCAACACCCGCTTGGTCGACTTCTGTTTGCTCGGCAGGCATGGGCTCTTGAGCGGTCGTTTCGGTGTGATTTACTTCAGCATCATGTTGCTCTGCACTGGGTTTTGCAAGTGCATCAAGCTTAGCCTGTTGCTCTTTTTGCAATCTTTCTAAATGGCCATCAACATCACTTAGCACCGAGTCCATGCGAGTTTGCAAACGCATATCTACACTGCTGCGTTGACTATCAATCACGCAATCCCCCGCAGATAAGCTTGGATCAGCTTCAAGCTGCCAACGATTCTTATCTAATTGCGCTTGCTCATACAGGGTATTGACGATGGCAAGATCATCTGGATGTAAGCGGATATTGATGTTTTGATCTTTTATCGGTAGGGAGTCAACGCCATGACGTAAAGCCGCCAGCACATGTTCAGGATGGGTATGCAGTTCATGTCCAATCACTGAGCGAGCCAAAGCCCGGCTCAGGTTAACCATCTCTAACTCAATTTCAGTATCAAGCAAACTCAGTGGCGCTGCAAACTGTTCAATAATATGGTTAAACTGCTCGATAAGCTGACTTGCCTGATTAAGTCCTTCCTGCAAGCCTTGCTCTTTGCCTTGCTCGAAGCCTTGTTGATGACCTTCTTCGAGCCCAGTTAAACGGCCTTGTTCTAGCCCCTCAGCGTGACCTTTTTCTGCACCTTCAGTAAAGCCAGCTTGTTCAGCTTCAGCGCGAATCTGTTCTATTTCCGCAAGTGTCGGTGGCTTAATTGCCTCAGGCTCTCCAACGACTTCTCTTACTGCATCGCGGCGCCCAAAAGCATTTAATGTATCGGCTGGGATCTGCTGAGTAACATCCGGTATATGCCAATGATGAAACTCACCATCATCTTGAGACACGCTGGCTGATTTAGCTGCTTTATCGTCGTCATTGGCCATAATTATAAGAACTCTTCTCCGCCACCGCCGCCGAGCATGATTTCACCGGCATCACTGAGACGACGCGCAATCGAAAGGATCTCTTTCTGCGCCACTTCCACTTCACTGATACGGATTGGCCCCATCGCTTCTAAATCATCTTTAAGCAGTTCGGCTGCACGCTTAGACATGTTGCCCAAAATCTTATCTTTAAGCTGATCATCAGCGCCTTTAAGCGCCTTCATTAATACATCTTGCTGTACTTCACGCAGCAAGACTTGAATACCGAGATCATCAACATCGGCTAAGTTCTCGAATACAAACATCAGGTCTTGGATCTGTTGCGCCATCTCTTCATCAGACTCACGCATGGTTTCCATCAATTGACTTTCTACGCCAGTGTCTAAGTAGTTCATGATATTAGCAGCCGCTTTCAGGCCACCCATCTTGGCCGCTTGCGCGCCACCTTGACCAGCAAACTGTTTCTCCATGATATCATTCAACTCTTGCAAAGCTGCTGGCTGAACTTCTTCCAAGTTGGCAATACGCATCATTAAGTCTAAACGGGTATTTTCTGGCGCTTGAGCAAAAATCTCAGCTGCCTGATCTGGTTCTAGGTATGACAGTACGATAGTTTGAATTTGTGGATGCTCATTCTGGATTATCGTGGCAACCTGTCTCGCATCCATCCATTTCAATGACTCAAGGCCTTTGGCCCCGCCACCCATGATGATCTGCTCAATTAAGTTGCCTGCTTTATCCTCACCAAGTGCAGCAGTCAGTGCTTTTCTAACAAACTCTTCACTGTTGAAACCAATGGATGAATACTTTTGTACTTCGTCAAGAAACAGCTTGTGAACGCCAATCACTTTCTCTTGACCAAAGTCTTGCATTGCCGCCATCGCCATGCCCACTTTTTGCACCTGCTTAGGCTCTAAGTGTTTCAAAATTGACGCGGCATCTGCTTCGCTCAAGCTCAGCAGTAAAATTGCGGTCTTTTCAATACCGGTTAAATCGTCGGTATTAAATCCTGCTGCAACTGTTAGTTCACCCGTTTCTTCACTCATTGTCTTGTAACCAACCTTTCACGACTTGCGTCGATAGTTCAGGCTCATTCGCCACTAGTGCTCGTATTGCTTTAATCATATCATCATCTTTATGAAGATCTGGTATTAAAATTGACCCGTCATCTGCGTAGCTGTACTCCGCTTCTGGACGGTTCAACATACCCAGTGTATCGGCTGCATATTGATCTTCAATTTCTGCTAACTCGTCGCCTAAGCTAGGTTCATCAGGCATTTTCTCTGAGTCAGGATAAATAAGGCGCTTAAGCATAGGTCTAACGACAAAGATAATCAGCGCCAGAATCACCAAGCCCCCCATCAATAGACGCGCAGCTCGCCAGAACCATGGCTGCTCCCACATTTCAGGTGCCGGGACTTCTTCAATAAGCTGGTCCATAAACGGTACCGTAACTACTTCAATCATGTCACCGCGTTGGCCGTTAAACCCAACCGCGCCTTCTAGCAGTCGGCGGATATTTGCCAGTTCTTGCTCTGTGCGCGGAACACGATTTACTTGTCCTTCTTCACCCGCAGCGCCGGTTTTAAAGTCCACCGCGACCGAAACACTCACTCGACGCACCACGCCAACTTGCTGACGGGTATGGCTAATGGTGGTATCAAGCTCATAATTTCGTGTTGCTTCTCGATGGCTACTGCCTGTACTTTCAGCCGCTTGGTCTTGATTAAGCGCGTCCTGTGGAATATTTGACTCCATAGGTGGCTGATTAGTTAGCGCGCCCGGAATTCCGCCAATGGTGCCGCCGTTGGCATTATTCTCAACGGTCATCTCACTGCGAATCGCAGGCAGATCGGGGTTATAACGCTTGGCTGTTTGCTCTACCGCTGTGAAGTCCATGTTGACATCAACTTGCGAGGTAAAGTTCTCGGGGCCTAAAATGGGCATCAGAATAGATTCAACTTTGTTGCGGTATTCCGCTTCTTTTTGCTGAACAATTTCTAGCTCACGACGTGCTCTTGCTGATACGGCAGTTTGACTGCCAGAGTTTAATAGGCGGCCGTTAGCGTCGGTAACCGTCACGCGCGCAGGCTCCAGCCCTTGCACTGCTGACGCCACGATATCAACAATTGAATCAACTTCTTCTTGACCAAGCCCTGCGCGGCGTGTGCTCACAACAACAGTTGCACTTGGCTTAGAGCGGTTTCTAGCGAAGACATTTTCTTTTGGAATGGCCAAAATCACTTTGGCGCGGGTAATACTGCGCAGCTCTTCAATCGTTCGAGCTAGGTTTTGTTCTTGGCTATGCTTAAGACGAGCTTGCTCCATGCGCTGCGATACACCAAAACCACTATTTTGATTTAAATAGTCATTGGCCGCTTCATTGTTATCAAGTCCTGCTCGGCTGAGCATCATTTTGACATCTTGATAGCGATCTTCAGCAACCTTAATCACATCAACATCAATTTGGTACTTAACCTTATTCTTGTCCAGTACATCGAGTACTTGAACCATCTCTTGGGTATCCATTTTCCCTAGCGGACGATATTCAGGCTCCTGAGCCCAGAGCATGACAAATACTGCAAGCGCCAAACAGATAGCAAGTGCTAGAATCATTGTGATCTGACGGAGCATATCAACGCCACCAAAACCACCAATGCCGCCTGGTTTATGCTCTTCTTGAACGCCACCAGCCAAGGTCGTGTCTGCTGTGCCAGCGTTGTTGCCTACCACCATATCCGTACTCACGATAGATACCTGCTCTTTCTAATTAAATTATTGCAATGCTTTAAAAATCAATGAGTGCCGCCTTATACAGGCATACTCATGATCTCTTTATAGGCTTCAACAAGTTTATTTCTGACTTGTACTGTCGCTTCAAAAGCAACACTCGACTTTTCTCTGGCAATCACAGTATCAGACAATGTCACGGTACTGTCGCCCATATCTAACCGAGTCGCCAAAGAAGCGGCGTTGGATTGTAACTCGCCGACTGTGCCCACGGCTTGAGATAGCAGCTGCCCAAAGTCACTGCCACTGGTGTTGTTTACCTGCTGAGTGATGCCTGTCGACATACCTGAAGGTTTAATTTCACCACTTAAAGACTGCATTTCTTGGAATAATGAATTGGCACCGATCTGCATACTAAGCTCCCATCGTCGTGTTTTTGACGAAACTTGATTGTTAGTAATCAATAAAGCAATTAGCTTGCCAACTTTAGAATGAATGAATCAATGGTAGGGTTAATGAGGTTTAACTGTTCACTAAAGCAGCGAAAGCAGATTTAAGCGCTAATGACACACAAAAACATCATGATACCTAACCTCGTCAGTTTACGACTCGGTATTGAGTATCATGATGTCGATAGCAATTTTAAGCCGGGATTTGAATACCCATGTCGCGCATTTTAGCCATTTTGTAGCGCAGCGTTCTGGCACTAATGCCCAGTTTTTCCGCCACCGCTTTACGACTACCATTACACTGGGTCAATGTCTCAAGGATGATGACGTGCTCTTTGGCTTTTAGCTCATCGCCCAATCCTTCAGCCTCGGGCACTGGGTGCGGCGCATCAAAGTGAATATCAAGCTCACTATCTTGGCTATCTAGCACAATATCGGCCAAAGTGATCGCTTCACCACTATGTAAAATCAATGCCCGTTGAATCACATTATCTAATTCACGCACATTACCCGGCCAGCGATGGGTCAACAAGCGGCGACTCGCTGCGTCATCAAGTTGCGGCACTGTGGTGACTCCACTTCGCTCCGCATGGCGCTGTAACAGATGTCGCGCTAACGGTAAAATATCCGCAGGTCGCTGATTCAGCGCAGGCCAAGTGAGTGGAAACACATTTATTCGATAAAACAGATCTTCTCGAAACTCACCGTTAGCAGCAGCCGCTTTAAGGTCCCTATTGGAGGTCGCGAGTACTCGAACATCCAATTTAATGGTCTTTCTGCCACCAAGACGCTCAACTTCACGCTCTTGGAGAACTCGTAAAAGCTTAGCTTGTAAGCCCAAATCCATCTCTGATATCTCATCGAGCAACAAGGTGCCGCCTTGTGCTTGTTCAAATTTACCAGGGCAAGCTTGCACAGCGCCTGTAAATGCGCCTTTTTCATAGCCAAAAAGGGTCGCTTCAAGCATATTTTCAGGTATTGCTGCACAGTTTATCGCCACAAAAGGCGCTTGATGGCGAGGGCTATTTTGATGAATAAAGCGTGCTAAGACCTCTTTACCTGACCCACTGGGCCCCATAATCATCACTGACGCATCTGATGCAGCAACCTTGCGCGCTAAGGCAAGCAAGTTAAGGCTTTTTTCATCAGCGACAACCGGGCTATCAACCACCAGTGCAGGTTTAATATAACGTGACACTTGGTTAAGTAATACCTCTGGCGCAAACGGTTTGGCAAGGTAGTCAACCGCCCCCTGCTTGATAGCATTCACTGCATTATCAATCGTGGCATAAGCCGTCATCAACAACATCGGCAGTTGGCTATGATGCTGCTGTAAGTACTGCAGCAAGCCTATACCGCCAATACCCTCCATTTGAACGTCACTGACCACTAAATCATAACACTGAGCTTTGAGGGCGACGATGGCTTCTTCTGCAGAGCCAACATCATCACACTGGTATTGTGCTAACAACAAAGTATCAACCAGTGCTTCTCTTAAGGCGCAGTCGTCTTCGACCAACAGAATCCTACCTTCAGACATGAGCTCCCTCCTCAGTACCTATATTGCTCAGCAAGGGTAAGACTATACTGGCTTTACAGCCCTTACCTTTAACGCAATGAAAATCAAACTTGCCATCGTGATTCGATACCACCGACTGCACCACCGCAAGGCCTAAACCTGTACCTTGTGATTTGGTCGTATAAAAAGGCTCTAACACTTGTTTTTGCATGGCAGAGTCTAAGCCCTTGCCGTTATCTATGACATGTAAGCTGACATGTTGCTCCTCAAGGGTAACTTGCAAAGCAATGCGATTGGCGCCGGCTTCAATGCTATTAATCACGAGATTATTTACCGCTGAGCTAAGAGTAGAAACATTGGCACTCACCAAATGCTCACCATCACCCAGCAAGGTCAATTGACAAGATTTTTTTTCCGCAATAGGTTCACAATTAGCCATGACACTGGCAACGACATCACTCATTAGCACAGGGACCATCTGCTCTTGTTGGCGCCCTTTAGCCATCATCAACATATCGTTGACTTGCTGCTCTAATTCGTTGAGTCGATCAACCAATTTGCCTTGAAAGCGCTCACGTCCGCGCTGATCAAGTTTATTGCTGCCAAGGTTGGATGCGTATAACAAAGCAGCAGACAATGGCGTCCTGACTTGATGCGCTAAGGTCGCCACCATTTTTCCAAGCGCTGATAAACGCTGCATGTGTGACACATTTTTCTGCAATAAGCGTGTTTCAGTCAGATCGGTCAGGACAATCAATTGCCCCGGCTCGGGCGTTAGAGGCGTAATCGCTAATTTCACTCGACGGCCATTTTTTAATGACACCTCATGGCCATCATCATCTTGCGGCGAAAACGCTCGGTTGATGACTTGTATCCAGCGTAGCCCTTCAAGTGGTTGGCCAAGCAGTTGCACCGCCACAGGATTGGCCTGTGTTACGACACCGTCGCCATTAATGATCACCACACCTGATGGCATGGCTTGTAGAATATGATCCATTCGACTGGATGCATTGGCATTGTCACTGTTTGCAACAGCACGCACCACCGATTGCTCAGGGGAGGACTGCTCTGATACATATTGTGTCGCCAACATAAAAACTCCGTCAAAATATTGCTGCTAACGGGGTTAATGCATATATCAGGCCAATGCTCTAAAACTAATTCAAGGAGACAAGTCAAAAAGGGCTTTTTAAACAAATTAGCCCCTAGAAATGACAAAGCCTCCAGTTGTAAAAACAACAAGAGGCTTTATTGGTATGTGTTACGGTTAATCTTTACTCATGCCATACTTACGCATTTTCTCAACTAATGTTGTACGACGAATACCGAGCATTTCTGCAGCTCTGGCAACAACATTGTCTTGCTGATCCAACGCCTGACGAATCATATCGATTTCAAGCTCTGCCAATAGATCTTTTAGATTAACCCCTTCCGGAGGAAGTTCACTCGGGAAGCGTGTTTCTGGAATATCTACCGGCTCTTCATCGTTGAAGATTGACGCCAGCGCTTCGCGCTCAAGCTCTTCTTCACTGACCTGCACTTCATATTCAGGCACATCAATATGTCGATACTTCATCGGTAAATCATTAACATCGACGAGACCACCTGGATATAAAATGGTTAAACGCTCAACCAAATTAGACAGTTCTCGAACGTTGCCTGACCACCCATGTTCTTTTAGTGATTCAATCGCACGCTGGGTAAATCGTACTTTACCGCGGCCTTCGTTATAAACTCGACTAACTAACTCTTGCAACAGCAGTGGGATGTCATCTTTACGCTCACAAAGCGCGGGCATTTCAATTGGGAAGACATTAAGGCGATAATATAAATCTTCCCTAAAATCTCCTTTTTCAATCATCTCTTCTAAATCGCGATGAGTTGCCGCTACTACGCGTACATCGGCACTAATAGAACGATTGCCCCCGACCCGCTCAAAGGTTCTTTCTTGCAAAACACGCAATAGCTTAACCTGCATTTGCAGCGGCATATCACCTATTTCATCTAAAAAGAGTGTCCCTTTTTCAGCCAATTCAAAACGACCTTTACGAGCACTAATTGCACCGGTAAAGGAGCCCTTCTCATGACCAAACAGCTCACTTTCAAGTAACTCTGGTGGAATAGCGCCGCAGTTAACAGGAATAAAGGGGCCTTCTCGGCGCTCTGAGAGATAATGCATGTTGCGCGCAACCACTTCTTTGCCTGTTCCAGACTGACCTAGAATCAAAACTGTGGCATCAGATGCCGATACTTGGCTGATAAGGTGGCGAACATTGGCAATCCCCTCACTGCGACCAACGAGGCTGCGAAACAGCTTTGTTTGATTACCGCTAGTCGGGATATCGGGTCGTTTAGCTTGACCAAACACCTGACAAAAATGCAGCAGTTCAGTCAATTGAGGATAATTGAGAGGCTCTTCAATAAAGCCCAGAATATTAGATGCACCAATATCTTCAGCCGGTCCCATAACCAGTACAGGTTGCCACGGGATAGACGCAGCAATGGATTGGATCAGAGTTTTAGTTTGGGCATCAGAGGTAATCACCAAGGCGCGGTAACGAGCATCTTGTAATCGCGCTTCAAGTTTATCGACGGCAATTAAGTCTACTTGTTCACCAAGAAACTCAAATACACATGATAAGCGATTTATTCGCTCTGATTGACTACCTACAATGAGAATTCGTTGATCTATTTGCATCATTTAAGAAGGCCGTAAAGCGCTCAGTATTATTCGCATTAATTATTAGTGTTCGTTGCCTAAAAGCTGAAAGTAGTCTTACTTAAACATTCCGATAAACGACTACCATGAGGAATAGTGTATTATCGGCAAGCTATTAGCAAGCCTCAGTTGCATTTTATGCTGAACTCTCATGATTTTAGCTCAAAATCTCAACGTATGCAGCAGCAGATGCCAAATGTTTGACACCTGCCAAGACTCCAAAGGTAATTACTGCAGGGCTAAATAGCCTCAGGCTGAGACGCCATGTGGTGTTGGTCGCTAGGAATAGCATCCCAACCTTCTTTGATAGTGCGAAGAATCTCACTGACATCATCTATCGCTTGTACGTCATTATTCATATTCGCTTCGGAGATTCTACGAAGCATAAAGTCATACAAATCGCTTAAGTTATTGGCGATTTCTCCACCTTCATCCATGTTCAAGCTGTTATTTAAACCAGTAATGATGCCAATGGCTTTACCAATATAAATACCTTTGTTGGTCACATCGTTTTGTTCGATAGCATAGCGACCTTGAGCAAGACGCTGCAGTGCGCCTTCAAACATCATTTGGATAATACGATGGGGTGAAGCTACAGATATTTCGCTCTCCACCGATACCTTTCGATATGACTGTAATGACCTTCTCATACACACCTACCTATTAGAATCTATAGACTTATAAACATTAAGTTGACGTTTACTTTTACGGCCGATGTGAAGCAATTCCTGCCGATGTTGAAGTACAGCTTTTGCCTGCACTTCAAAATCCCGAGTCAATTTCAGTTGCAACTCTAACTGCTCTCGGTCTTCATCTTTTGGGGCTAACAACAAGCCATCGAGTAAAAGTTGACGCTTTGCAATCAACTCCTGCAAATCTGATACCAACTTATCAGTTGCTTCATCTTCTGCAGGTAGGGCTTCTAACTTAACCAAGGTATCTGATACTGCATTATTAACTTGTTCTATGGTTTGCAACGATACAACTCCTGTCTCACAACCTAGCTTTATGAGCTACTTATAACGCCTGGTAATGAATTTAAGCCGTTTACTATACCGGAAGCTTGCTGATTTAACTGCCCAACCACCAAGTCCATCGCATTGAACTGTTTAAACAGCCTAGCCTCAAGCATTTCCATTTTCAATGCAAACGCCTCTCGATCACTATCTAGTCTTCTCTTGTCACTGGTATAAGCGTTATTGCGAGAATCAATTAAGCCGCCAGTTTTTACGTAACCTTCTGCAAGTTCATCAAGACGATTGGCTAATCCGGTTGTTTCGGTAGCAAATAGTCCTTCAATGCTCGCCATGTCATTCTTAATCACTTCATCAAGCTTTGCTGAATCAACACTCAACTTCCCGTATCGATCAGCCTCAATACCGATATCATAAAGCGCGATGCTTTTACCATCTACATCAACCCGACTACTAATCATATTACGCATTTGCGATTCTAAAGAGCGAATCATAGAGTCACCTTGCAGTGCAGCTGCTTCTTCTTTTTCAGCATCATAAGAAGACATCTTATCGATGGAGCTCATTAGGCTGTTGTAAGCATCAACAAACCCCTGCACATTCTCTTTTACCGCTTCATCATCTTGTTCAATTTTTAGCGTAGTGGTTTTATTTACATCGGCATCAGTCAGGTTCAACGTAACGCCAGCAATCGCGCCGGTAATTTCATTGGTTTGTGAATTTAACTGTTGCCCATCAACATAGATAATTGATTCTTGCACGGCTTGAACTTCTGTTAAGTTAATACCGCCAAACATATCATTAAGACCGGTTCCGGCAGTATCTGTGGCGCCAACGGTAATTTGATTGTCTGGGCCTTCGGTATCTGAGCTCAGTACTAAGCGGCTTCCCGAGTTGGTTGTGACAATTGTCGCGGTAACGCCCACGTTTTCAGATGAGTCGTTAATGTTTTTAGCAATATCTTCAAGTGTATCGGTCGCACCGACATCAACAGTAAATGACTCACCATTGACGGTAAAATCTAGGCTACCCTCTCCAATCGCAGCAGTTTTATCTGCGGTAAATGCGCCGGCAACTTTATGTGCTGTCGCCAATTGTTCAACTTGGATATTGTACGAACCTGTAGTCGCCGTTTTATCCGCAGTAGCGCTTAAATAGAGGCTGTCACCAGTTGATACAATTCGCTGATTAAGGCTTGCACCATCAGTCAATTTCTCGAGCGCATCTTGGAATGTGGATAACACACTTTTTAGTGTCCCAATAGCAGACACTTTGGCATCGATGGTTGCTTCTTTTTGGTCAAAAATAGCTTCTTTAGGGACTTTTTCGGCATCGACCAGCACACCGACAATGGTGTTAATGTCGAGCCCTGAACCGATACCCGTTGCTGTTAATGCCATAAAAACCTCTACTTAAACTATTTTAATACCGACAACCGTGTTTACGCCTCGGTTTTCATTAACAGACCCGTCACTTCCGTTAGTTTTTGCGCTAATTTAAGCGCTTCTTCGTTAGGAATTTGACGAATCACATCACCTGACTCAATGTCCATGACACTAACAATATTTGTGCCAGAATTTTCATCAATCTTAAATGCCAATCCTTTGCGCATCACAGCCATCATGGTCGACATATCGTCAACTAATTTCTGCATCTGTTCGCTAGTGGGTTCTTCCTCTGCTTTGGCTGTTTTTTCACTTTCTTCAACCGCTTGAATCGCAGAAGTTCTATCCAGCTCAGCATCCTTTGCTGCTGTAGGTTTTATAGGTGTGGTTCCTATATCTATCTTAGCAGTTGCGGCATTGGATTGAGTTACCAAATTCATATCCGTCACCATACTACACCCCCACGTTAATCATTATCCTTAAAATACGACAAAAGGGAGACTCGTTGCCGAACCTCCCTTGTTTGGTCAAATTAGCCTATCAATACCCAATATTATAGTAAAGATAGCGCCACTTGAGGAAGCTGGTTAGCTTGAGCCAACATTGCAGAACCCGTTTGTTGCAATACTTGGTTCTTGGTCATTGTAGAAGTTTCTTTGGCGAAATCCACGTCCACAATACGACTCTTAGCGTCAGCAACGTTTGCTTGAGTATTAGCACTGTTACTAATGTTATGCGATAAACGGTTTTGAATCGCACCTAACTCTGCACGCTGTGTATCGATGGTTTTAATTGCAGCATCGATTTTTCCTAAAGCTGAACCACGTGCAGCTGAAGTACTGTTATCTAAACCACCAACACTTAATGAACCAGCGTCTGAAGTTCCCACTTTAACGGTAATATCTTCACCATCTTGGTGACCAACTTGGAAGTTTTTACCTGCTGAAAATGAGCCATCTAACAGTTTAGTATCACCAAATGCAGTGTTATTACCAATTTCAGTGATTTCCAGTGCTAGCTGATCCATTTCAGCTTTTAGCGCCGCTAAATCATCAGAGCTGTTTGCACCGTTTTCCGACTGAATAGTCAAGTCACGCATACGTTGCAGCATGTTGGTTTGCTCTTGCATTGCACCTTCAGAGATTTGCGCAATTGAAATCGCATCGTTGGCGTTACGCATACCGACTTCAAGACCGCGAACCTGTGAGTTCAAGCGGTTTGAAATTGCAAGACCTGCGGCATCGTCTTTCGCACTGTTAATACGTAAACCACTTGATAAACGCTCCATAGAAGTCGCAAGATTACTGCTTGAGTGATTTAGGTTCTTCTGAGCTTTTAGAGAAGTAACGTTAGTGTTTACTGTAATAGCCATAATCTGTTCCTCTTAATACCTGACTTAAAACTAATGCCTGTCTGCTTAAGCCAGGCTGAGCTAATTGGTTACAGTAAATTTAACGGCAGAGGATTTTATATCTTTAGCTTTTTTTTAAAAAAAATATCAAATTCAATTAACCAACTGAATTTGATATTATTTTTAAATAGGGTTTGTGCACAACATGAGCGTTGCGCACAAACTTCAGGCTATTTTTCTATTAACCAAGTAACGATAATGCAACTTGCGGCAACTGATTCGCCTGCGCCAACATGGCTGAACCTGTCTGTTGTAGTACCTGGTTTTTAGTCATTGTTGATGTCTCTTTGGCAAAGTCCACATCTACAATTCGGCTCTTCGCGTCGGCAACGTTAGCTTGAGTATTGGCACTGTTACTAATGTTATGTGCTAAACGGTTCTGCACCGCACCTAACTTAGCGCGTTGGGTATCAATGACCTTGATGGCGTCATCAATCTTACCAATTGCCGAGTTACGGCCAGCACTGGTGAGTACCGTCAGCGCGCCTACCGATAAAACTTGCGCATTTAGTGTACCAACCGAAATAGTGACATCTTCACCATCTTGGTGGCCTACTTGGAATAGTTTACCCGCAGAGAAATCACCTGTTAGCAATTTGGTATCACCAAATGCAGTACTGTTACCAATAGCGGTGATCTCAAGTGCTAGCTGATCCATCTCATCTTTCAATGCTTGTAAATCAGCAGTACTGTTGGCACCGTTTTCAGATTGAATCGCCAAATCACGCATGCGCTGTAGCATGTTGGTTTGCTCTTGCATCGCACCTTCAGAAATCTGTGCAATAGAAATCGCATCGTTAGCGTTACGCATACCCACTTCTAAACCACGAACCTGTGAGTTCAAGCGGTTAGAAATAGCCAGACCTGCCGCATCATCTTTAGCACTATTAATACGTAGACCACTTGATAAACGTTCCATTGACGTTGCCAAGTTTTGCGTCGACATGTTTAAGTTCTTTTGCGCCTTCATTGACGTGACATTGGTATTAACATTAATAGCCATTGTGTTTTCCTCTTCTTGGTTGCACTGCCAAGACTTCGAGCTTGGCTAAATTAAACAGTTAAATTGTTAACCGATAAGCATCAGTTAGATATAATCAAACAGGGTCGTTGAACCCACTTTTGTAAACACACTTGATACCGCATTAAGTGCCAGTTGTTGCTTCTCTAGCTCCGTGATTGCGGAGGCGTAATCAAGGTCTTCTAACATTGATAACGCAGAGCTATTGACCAGCTTCTCTTCAACGTGTGTCGAACTGTGGCTTTCAAGACTCTTTAAACTATTTCCTGATACGCCACGGGCAATACTGATCTGATTTATGCCGCTATCTACATCATTCAATATCTGTGCCAGTTCCGCTTTACCTTGAGCCGTGTTTATCTTATTAGGATCTTCTAGCAAGGTTATTGCTTCATTGATGGAGTCAAAAATACTGACCGAATCTTGCGGGCTGATGCTGAAACTATCGCCAGCAGCGGGCATACCATCGAGTTTGACTTCAATACCGTTAAAGCTAACCGGATTAGTGGGATCAAACGCAGGTACTGTTGTCACTAAGGCATTACTGGAATCTCTGACCTCTAAGCTCGTGCCCACCATGTTAAAAGTGTAATCATCTTCTACATAAGTCAGAGGATCGACGATCTCAGCGCTTTCTACATTGAAATCACCTACTTGAGATGCCAAATAGTTGACACGAAAATCACCCAATCCTCCTGGTGCGTTCATAAAAGCCTGATCGCCAGGAACATTAGTGCCAACGACCACTCCAGAGGCGATAATCGCATCACGTACACCACTATCACCGGCATACACCATCTGGCCCGCCGCATCGAACTCAAAGGGTTGCTTACCAGTTTCATAACCGGCAAACATGTAGTTACCCGATTCGTCTTTGGTATTAGCGATGGCAAGTAACTCTTCAAGGGTTCCCTTGAGCTCATCGGCAACCATTTGCCGCTCGGAATCAGAAAGACCACCATTTACTGCCCGTAATACTTGTTCACGCACAGAAGTTGCCAGTGTTTCCGCACTACCAAGCTTGCTTTCAGTCAAACTAAGCCGACCGGTCGCGTAGTCAATGTTCTTCATATACTGATCAACTAGCGCATTTTGCTGGTTAAGGTTGTCGATACCAATTGCCGCGACAGGATCGTCGCCAGCGGTATTCACTCGCTTACCACTAGAGATCTGTTCGATGATCTTGCTTGTTGAGGTTTGTCTATCCAAAATACCGTTAATATTTTGGGTAAACATCTGCGCTGTTGAAATTCTCATACCACTAACTCCTAACGCACCGAACTAAATAAAGTATTGAAGATTTCATTGGCCGTAGTCATGATCCTTGCAGACGCTTGATAGGCTTGTTGAAAACGCATTAGATTGGCGGCTTCTTCATCAAGGTTGACCCCCGACTCACTCTGTACACGGTTGTACGCTTGGGTGTACACCGCTTCAGCGGAGCCCAGTGCAACCTGGGCAGCTTTGGCTTTGCCGCCAATGGATAATTTGGTCTGCTCATATACATCACTGAGCGTCGATGTGCCGTTATTCATTATTTTAGAATCACTTAGGCCAGCCATGGCAACAGCATTGCTGTTGTCACCTGGGGCAAAAGACAAATCAAAAGTAAATCGATCGGTAGCGCCTGCGGTTGACTCAACTTCAAAGGTAAAACCATAGGCACTGATATTCGGTGGCGTATAAGCAGCTGGCGCACCCAATGATGTCCCGTTTGCATCGAATACTTCAAAGGTATTGGTGGTGGTGTTTATCTCGAAGGTCAGCTCAGAACCTGTCACTGGAAAGTTGGCAGCGTTACGATCATCAATGCTAACCATTCTGACATCTGTATTGCCGGAGTTAGCTGCATCAGCGCTAATTGTTGGGCCTGCCGCCGCCAGTTTTTTAGCATCGGTCATCTCAACGGCAATACCTGATGCTGCACCAGAGGTAGGACGGATTTCAAATCGATCGCCAGAAGCCAAGGCACCCGAGTCAATATGCAAAGTGAAACCATCGCCACCTTGAAGTTCGCTACCAACTAACGTCAGTGGTGTAACCGCACCAGAAACATTGTCCTTTAACTCATAGGTCGATGGCGCAGTAAACGACAGCTCATAACTTGAACCTGTTAACGCTCCAACGTCATCTATATTAACTCTCAGCGCCGCGTTGCCAGTGTTATTGCCATAAGCGCCCACTCGGCCGTTAGCCATTGAGGGGTCATTGATGTCAACAAAGATGTTTTCTCCCACTTCACCATAGAGATCAAAGCCATCTTGCTGTGCTTGGTTAAATGCATCAGCAACGCCCAGTGCAAGCTGATTCACTTCAAGCTGGGCGGGTATCAAGGTCTCATCTCTAAATTGGAATAAGGCCCCTAAACTGCCCCCCATTTTAGATGGGTCAACAACGAGGTTTTGAGCGCCTGACGAAGTTTGAATCCGCAGCTCACCGGGATAAGGGTCACCCGTTGTGGTGCTCATTTGCATTGAAATCTGGCCAGATACCAACATCACCGAGCCACCTAGCATGATGCTTTTAGCGCCAGACTCCAGCGGTATCACATTCACTTGACCATATTCACTCAACTCTTTAATGAGCGCATCTTGTTGATCAAGTAACCCCATATCTTGACCCTGCGACTTCATCAACTCTTGGTTGATATGGCCAAGCTCGGTGCTAATTTCGTTAATTCGGTCTGTAATTGCCGCTATCTGGTCATTAGTTTGAGACATTTGACCATCAAGGTGTGATTGCATCTGATTTAGCGCCGATGCTATTTGATCGGCGTTGCCTAATACGCTACCACGGATACCTAAATCATCAGGTAGATCCGCTAAACTATTAAACCCAGCAAACAGATCGCTTAACCCTTGTGGGATAGACTTACCTATTTGCGAGAACAGCTGGTCCATCTCGCTCATCTTAATATCGGTAGCTTGCGCTTGACTCATTGCCGTCTGACCAATACGTAACTCACGAGACGCATACTCGTTATATATACGTTTTACATCGGAGATGTAGGTACCAGCGCCAAAGTAACTATTACCCATTCTTTGGGTATCAAGGCTCGACTGCTGCGCTACCTGACGGTGATAACCTTCGGTATTGGCATTGGTAATGTTATTACTGGTGACAGCCAGCTGCGATTGCGATGCCAGTACGCCAGTTCTAGCAATATTTAGTAGATCCATCGACATCAGCTAACCCTCGTTAATTGTTCAAGTTGGTCACAACGACATCTGATTAACATTACTGACCTCCTCCTAAGCTAACTGACACATCCTTACCTATGGACTGCATCACTCGCATCACTTTTTCGGCATATTTAGGGTCTGTTGCATACCCTGCATCTTGTAACCCTTGAATGAAATCTGACGGGTTCGCGGCTTTTTCTAGTGCTTTTTGATAACGCGGCCCATCAGAAATAAACGAAACAAAATCATCGAAACTCTGCTTGATATCATCATAAACGCGAAAATCAGCCCGTTGCTGCACTGCAATGCCTTGTTCAAATTCGAGCGTATTCACTGCTGCTTTATCACCTTGCCAACGTTTATCCGCTTTAATGTTGAATAAGTTGTTACTTGGCTGGCCATCTTTGGCCTGAATCACCTTTTGTCCCCAACCGGTTTCAAGTGCTGACTGGGCAATGAGAACTTCTGGTGTGGTTCCCAGCTTGGCTGCCGCTGTTTCTGCATGGGGGTATAACTGGCGAATAAAATCTTGTTGGTCGTTAAAGTGTGTCCCGCTACGCGCCACTTCAGAAGGCAAACTCTTGCCGCTAACAATGTCATCCAGTGTTGGCATTGCCGACGATGACTGCTGCATTTGCTGACTGAGATGTGCAGGCTTGCTCTGACTAACAGGTGATGCCATATCACCGCGCAATACCGAAGCAGGGGTGACATCACTAGTGCCTGGAGACAACTGTTGAACCATTAAATCCGCTAAGCCAAGCATGCCCTTATCTGACAGATTGACCGACATTTGTTGGTCATGCATTTGCTCATAAAACTTGGTGTACTGGCTATTCATCGGACTATCAGATTCAAAGACCGCATTGGCATCACGCATGCTTTTCATCAACATCTGTACGAATATGCCTTCAAACTGCTGGGCAACTTCCTTTAGCGCTGCTTGATCGTCCTTCTGGGCTTTGGCGCGCAGTGAATCTAGGCCGCCAATGTCCAGAAAGTGCGATGAGTTTGATAGCTTATCCATTTCAATACCGACAAAATTTAGATGATGATAAGTTCACCATGCAAAGCGCCTGCCATTTTTAGCGCTTCAAGAATAGCAAGCACATCTGACGGTGCCGCTCCCACTAAATTTACTGCTCTGACTAACTCATCTAATGTTGTGCCAGGATTGAACAAGAACATGCGATTATCTTCTTCAGCCACATCAATCGTGGTATCACTGGTTACCACGGTATCACCACCAGCAAACGGATTAGGCTGCGAGACCTGGGTTGCTTCAGCAATGGTCACAGTTAGGCCACCATGGGTTACCGCCGCAGGCAGCAAACGTACGTCTTGACCGACGACAATGGTGCCGGTACGAGAGTTAACAATCACTTTGGCAGACTCAGCAGCAGGCTCAACCTGAATGTTTTCTAGTGTCGCTAAAAACGAAACACGTTGAGATACATCACGAGGAGCACTGACTTGCACAGATGAAGCATCTAATGGTCTAGCCATGCCAGGGCCAAGTAACTCATTGATTGCGTCGGCCAATCTTTTTGCGGTTGAGAAATCAGCTCGGCGTAAATTAAAGGTCAAGTGGTCGCCCGTTGAAAACGGCGTAGCAACGGTTCGCTCAACAATTGCGCCATTAGGTACACGTCCAACCGTTGGGGTATTTTGAATCACCTTCGAGCCATCAAGACCTTCAGCACTAAAGCCACTGACCACCAAACTGCCTTGGGCAATGGCATATACGTTGCCGTCTACCCCTTTTAGGAATGTTTGCAGCAGTGTGCCACCGCGTAAACTCTTAGCTTCACCTAAGCTCGATACCGTTACGTCAAGAGTTTGACCCGGCTTGATAAAAGGCGGCATATCAGCATGTACTGCCACTACCGCGATATTTTTGATTTTAGGGCGAAAGTTATCAGGTAGGTTGATACCAAAGTTCTTCAACATCGTTTTAAAGGTTTGCTCGGTATAACGTGTTTTTTCCCCTGTACCGGGCAAACCCACTACCAAACCATAACCAATCAATTGGTTATTACGCACGCCCTGTACATTGGCAATATCTTTAATACGCTGTGCGTAGCTAAGATTTGCTAACAATAGTAAGACGACGGTAAAAAACAGTTTAATCTTCATGTGAACTCCTTAGAAAGGCCACCAGCTACCCATAAAGAATGAGCTAAGCCAGCCGACTTTCTGCACATCAGCAAATGTGCCGGTACCGCTGTATTGAATGCGCGCATTAGCTACGCGCGGAGAGTCAATCGTGTTGTCTGGACGAATATCTTGCGAGCGCACGACACCGGTTAGACGAACAAATTCGTCACCATTATTGATGCTGATCCATTTTTCGCCACGAATGACTAAGTTACCGTTATTGAGCACTTGCATCACGTTGGCTGAAATACTGCCAGACAAGCTATTACTTTGGTCTGCGTCGGACTCACGCTTGGTATTCATGCTGTCTTTGTAACGCAAATCAATTGGCTGACCGCCAATAGTTATATTGCCACCGCCCGCATATATGGGGTCTAACGTCAGATCCGTTCCCTTCTTGATTTCGTTGTTAGCGCTTTTGCTCGCTTGCGTCTCTTCCATCAAAATTACAGTAATGATGTCACCAACCTTCAGTGCTTTAATGTCTGAATACAGGCTTGAAGCTTGGCTATCTTGATAAACTGAGCCAGTGGCTGCGATTTTAGTTGGCGGTGCTTCCGGGTAAACCGGCGCATAATACGGATCATCTGGAATAGGCTTAGTATTCGATGAACTGCAACCGGCCAAAATAGCAGCGGCGGTTAGACATATCAGTAATTTATTCATCAATGCCTCCGTTTACAGATTTTGGTTAACATAAGAGAGCATCTGGTCAACGGCAGAGATAACCTTAGAGTTCATCTCGTAAATGCGTTGACTTTCAATTAGGTTCACCAGCTCTTCTGTTACATTGACGTTAGAAGTTTCTAGTGCACCTTGACGAATCGCGCCCATGCCATCCAGTGAAGCCGTGCCTTGAATTGGCGTACCGCTCGCACCAGTCTCTAAATATAAATTTTGTCCCATCGGATCTAAGCCGCTTGGATTGATAAAATCCGTCATACTCAGCTCACCCACAACTTGGTTATCTGCAGTGCCAGGAGTTTTCACTGACACCTCGCCTTCCGCCGACACAGTGATACTGATGGCATCATCGGGAATGGTGATCGGTGGCTGTACCACATACCCTGAACCTGGCGTGACTATTTGCCCGGTGTCATCAAGAGTAAACTGGCCATTACGGGTATAAGCGGCTGTACCGTCAGGTAACTGCACTTCAAAAAAACCTGGGCCTTCTACCATTAAATCCAGAGAGTTATCGGTGGTCAGCATGTTGCCTTGGGTAAACATCTTTTGAGTGGCGACCACCTTGGTACCGGCACCAATATTCAAACCGTTCGGCAATTTGGTATTTGAGGCGCTTATGCCGCCAGCTTGATTGACAGTTTGGTACAGTAAATCTTCAAATACAGCGCGGCTTTTCTTATAACCAACAGTGCTGGCATTAGCGACGTTGTTTGATATGACCGAAATATCGGTTTGCTGGGCATCAAGACCAGTCTTACTTATCCATAACGCGGGATGCATACTCTTTCTCCTAGCTAATGCGCATTAATGTTGAAGAAGCCTGATCGGTTTCTTCTGCGGTTTTCATCATCTTGACCTGCATCTCAAATTGGCGTTGCATGTCAATCAGCGAGACCATCTCTTCAACAGCATTGACATTGCTGCCCTCGATAGCGCCGCTCTCTACTGAAACAAAAGGGTTAGCGGGCGCGATTTCACCGGATATCTGCCTAAATAGTCCATCTTCACCACGCATTAAGTTCTCGTTGCCTGGACTCACTAGCTTTATGCGGCCGACCTCTTCAATAACCTCAGCGGTTGAACCTAACGGTCTGACCGAGATTGTGCCATCTTGAGCAATCTCAACTTTCTCAATTGGCAGCGGCAACACTATGGGTCCAGCATCCCCCATGACAGGGTTACCGCGGTTGTTTGACAACAGACCCGTAGAGTCAAAACTTAAGCTACCGGAGCGCGTATAGGCTTCTCCACCATCAGCACCTTGTACTGCTATCCAGCCCTCACCGGCTACTGCAATATCAAGATCACGGCCAGTGGTTTTAATAGGACCACTTGCAAAATTGGCTGAAGGGTTCTCTGTCATCGCAAATACGCGAGTTGGCAAACCTTCACCGAAAGCCTGCATAGTGCGAGCCTGTTCAAGATCAGCTTTAAAGCCATCAGTATTTGCATTGGCAAGGTTGTTAGCTCGCACAGCGAGCGAATTCATATTCTGCTTAGCGCCACTCATGGCGACGTAGAGTAATTTATCCACTTGCAGCTCCGTCAATCTTTCAACTTAAACTTCTATTAACAAGTTAAAAGCAAACTTCGTGCCAATAAATGTTCATAATTTTGGCGCTGGGGAGTTTTTCAAAATCAAGCGGTTAAACCATTGAAGGGGTATCACAAAAAGGAAGGCAATAGCAGGAGGCAAGGTGTTGCCGCCATCGGCAACACCTTAATAAAATCTAGCGGATCTGTAACACGGTTTGTTGGAGGGTATTGTTAACTTCCAAAGTACGGGAGTTTGCTTGGAAGTTGCGCTGCGCTGAAATCAAATCAACTAACTCTGTCGTCAAATCAACATTGGATTGTTCAAGTGCCGATGAGCGAATACTACCAAATGTACCACTGTTAGCTTCACCCGCTAGTGCAGGGCCTGAATCCAAACTCGCTTTCCAAGAAGTATTACCGACTTGAGTTAAGCCTTGCTCATTAGAAAAACGCGCCAGCGCAACACGTGCTAGCGGCACGGTCGAGCCATTACTGTAACTGGCATTAATCAGACCATCAGCGCCCACTTCCACATTGGTCAAACGTCCAACTGTGGTGCCGTCCTGAGTCAATTCAGTGACTTCAAATGGTGATGCATACTGGGTCGGGTTATTGAAGTTAACGGTTAATGTTTGCGTACCATCGGCACCTGGGCCTAATACGTTAGCACCATTAACACCAAGCTCTTCAGTGGTTATCACAGCAGGGTCGCTACCGGTGTAGGCGCCTGTGTCGTTAAAGGTTAATACTGCTCCTTTCCAACCACCCGCATTGGTCGCACTGCCAGTACCATCTGGGGTGCCATCACCATTGGTATCTGTTTGATAAGTACCCGCAGGACCATCTAAATCAACTTGTTGGCCATCAACAGCATAAAATGCCACCCAGTTACTTTCACCGGTATAGGCCGCTTCTGGCGGACGCACAAAATAGGTCGTCATAATGTGCGGCTCGCCAAGTGAATCATACATGGTGACCGAAGTAGAATTGTTATAGGTATCGGGATCGTTGGGATCAAAGTTTGCTGGGTCTAATGTTGCTTCGCCGGCATTTAAGTTCATTTGCAGGCCGACATTTTCTGACATCTGCGGACTACCTGCAGTATCAGGAATCTTAACCGGCTGCGTAGTCGTTAAGCTCACTGATGTAGAGTTACCGTCGGCATCAACCGGGAAGGTTTGTAAAAAGTTACCCGCAGAGTCAACCAAATAGCTATCCGCGTCCACCTTAAAAGCACCAGCTCGTGTGTAACTATGATCTTGTGAGCCTAGTTCTGATGAGGTAACGAAAAAGCCACCACCATTGATGGCCATATCAAGTGCGTTATTAGTAAACTGCAAACTGCCTTGATGAAATTGCTGGGCAACTTGTGTAGTCGTTGCACCGCCACCCACCGCCGTTTTACTATTGGCAAAAATTGAGTTGGCATACACATCTGCAAACTCAGCACGTGACTCTTTAAAGCCAACAGTATTAACGTTGGAAATATTATTAGCCGTAGTATTTAGATCTTTTTGAGCCGCGGCGATCCCACTCAATGCAATGTTAAACGACATAGTTCACCCCTATCATAAAATTCTGTATAAATTAGGCTTAAAGCCAAATCTGCCCAAATGTTAAGTTTCAGACACTGCCAAAACATCACCGAGCTTAATGCCACCGATACCTCTTAAATTTAAGATGGCACCTGTGCTTGCTGTTCCGAGTGACACACTGGTTACGTGTGCATAGGTTGAGACTGGCAAATCTTGATTCTCGCCATCAACTCGTCCTGTCGCTTTAATTGAGTAATTTCCACTAGCAACAGGCTCACCATTCTTGTCTAGGCCATCCCAAGCCACATCAATATTGCCGCCGGCACTACCATCTACGGTATAGGTCTTAACTAGCTGACCTTTCTCATCTTCAATTCGTACCGTAATGCTTTCTATAGGCTCTGGCGTACTGACAATACCTTTTAGGCTTGGGTCCTCAGCTGAGATATGACCAGTATCTGACGGAATCAGTACTTTCTGGCCGACCAAGCCTGACGCCTGCAACGCCTGACTCGATGTCATGACGGTATTAAGGTTTACAATCTCTTCATTAAGATTATTGATACCATCTACCGTAGAGAATGAGGCCATTTGCGCAATCATCTGATCGTTATCAACTGGCTTAAATGGGTCTTGCATCGATAACTGCTGACTGAGTAACGAGAAAAAGTCTTCTTGGGTCAATTCCTGGCTGTTGGCTTCTGGAATTGACGACTCTTCTGGTAGTCGAATGCCATCAAGGAATGGATTACCTGTTAGCTCAGTCTGAGTTTGAGCCGATGCACTGGCTCTACCAATATCACTAGTCGCTTGTGCCGGCGCTATCGTCTTGTCTGCCGTTGATTGACTCGACAGTGGTTGATTAGTTAACGGATTAATGAGGCTCACTGCTTACCTCCTACTGTTTGCCAATACGTAGTGTTTGTTGCAACATCGACTTTGCTGCATCTGCCACTTGCACATTCATCTGATAAGACCGTGACGCTGAAATCATATTCGCCATCTCCTCCATCACATTGACATTGGGCTTATAGATAAAACCATCTGCGTCAGCCATAGGGTGAGAAGGTGAGAATTCTTTTTGCAACGGCATATCACTTTCTACAATGCCTGCGACTTTCACTGAAGTAGTCGCTTGTTGCTGGTGAGTGGCTTTCGCCATCTCTGCTTCAAAAATGGGGTGTCTTGCTCGGTAAGTGCCTTCAACACTGCTAGAAACCGCATCAGCATTAGCAATATTACTTGCCGTTGTATTCAATCGGACCGATTGCGCTGACATGCCTGAGCCGGCCACATTAAAAATATCGAATAAGCTCATAATTAACTTCCTCTCAGGGCTTTTTTAAGGCCGGAAAACTTACTATCGAGAAATCCAAGCGACATTTGGTATTCCAAAGCATTTTGCATAAATTCAGATTTTTCGTGTTGCACATCAACGGTATTGCCATCACCTGTATCTGGCTGATTAGGCACTCGATAAGCAACATGCTGTTGGGTCAATGCTTTTAAATCAAAGTGCTTACTATTGGTTTCGCTCATTGCTAGGCCACTTTGATTTGAACGTGCTGATTGCATTGCCTTATCAAAGTCAATGTCTTGTGCTTTATAGTGAGGTGTATCGGCATTCGCTATGTTTGATGAGATCACCTGAGCACGTTGAGAGCGCACTCCCAATGTGTATTGATGAACCCCCAACGCTTTGTCAAAACTGATCGCCATAAAATTGCCTCCTCAAATAGATGTAATAAATAAAGCAATAGTTGTGCCAATAAAAACAAGAGGAGAGTAACAGAAGTGAGTTAAACGAAAATGCCAACACAATGGTTGGCATTTTTAGGCAATTAAATGGTAGTAAATGTCTGCTTAATTACGCTTTTGGTAATAAATCCCTGGGTTGCACCGCACCATATCAAATTCTTCAGTTAAACCAGCAATAGACTCGGATGCGCCCAAAAATAAAATGCCTTTTGGATTTAAAGCGGCAGCAAATTGCCGCAAGATTTTTGCCTTTGCCTCTGGTGCAAAATAGATCAGCACATTACGGCAAAAAATAATGTCAAACTTGCCTAACAAGGTATAACTCTCAAGCAAGTTATGTGCTCGAAAATTCACCAAACGCTTGACGTTAGGCTTAATGGTCATGGTGCTATTGGCTGTCGCATCAAAAAACTGACGCTTTCTTTCCTCTGACAAACCACGCCCCAAAGCCAAGCTGTCGTATTCGCCGCTTTTACACTTTTCTAGCATAGAAGGTGACAAATCTGTTGCTAATATGGATGCGCTTCCCGGCAGAGTGCCAGGGCGTTTTTGCTGATACTCCAGAATGGTCATCGCTAGTGAATACGGTTCTTGCCCTGATGAGCACGCCGCTGACCATATTTTTAACGGTCGACCAAGACGGCTATATTCAGGCAACAGCGTGTTGCCTAGCAATTCAAACGGATACCGATCGCGGAACCATAAGGTTTCATTGGTCGTCATCGCGTCAATCACTTCTGCACGCAATTGCCGCTCGGTTGGCTTCATTGAATGCTTCACCACCTCAGACAATGACGGCAAATTATATTTGCCCATCAATGGCGCCAACCGGCTACGAACTAAATATTGTTTATTGTCACCCAGCACAATACCGCTGTGTTGCTCCAGAAATAATCTGAATTGATTGTATTCCGCTTCAGCGAGTGATTTATTCGGCACCGTGGCATCCCAATATTAAATTAAAATCAGCTACAACATACACTATAGCAAGTAAATGGCAGCGCAGCTTTATACATTAGCTAACTGTCTGATACAAGATAAAAAGTGCATCTTATATCAATTTGCAGTTATAAACTTAAATGTTTGTTTACTGCTGCGGCAAGTTCATCTGGGTTAAATTTGGCAATGAAGTCATTAGCACCCACTTTTTCAACCATAGCCTGATTAAATACCCCACTTAACGACGTGTGTAGAACCACTTTAATGTCTTTAAGTTTTGGGTTATCGCGAATCTCAGCCGTCAGTGTATACCCATCCATTTCGGGCATTTCAATATCAGAGATAATGAGTGGGATTTCTGTGGCCACATTATCCATTTCAGCTGCAACTGCTGTCAGTTTATCTAACGCTTCACGGCCATCTTTTGCTGTATCAATTTGCAAACTCAAAGACTCAAGTGCTCTGATGATCTGTTTACGCGCCACAGCTGAATCATCAATGACCATAATATGGTAATGCTGCTCTCTATCAATTGTTAACTGCTCATCAACCTCTTTACTGATTTGGGTTTTCACCGGCGAGATCTCATCGAGGATTTTTTCAACATCCAATATCTCGACCAACTCACCTTCAATTTCAGTCACCGCAGTTAAGTAAGAATAACGACCTGCGCCCTGTGGCGGCGGCATGATAGCTTCCCAATTCATATTGATGATCCGCTCTACCGAGCTGACCAAAAAGCCTTGTACGCTGCGGTTATACTCAGAAATAATGATGAAGCATCCTTCCGTGTTTTCTATTGGGCGCCCACCTGTCGCAGCACTCAAATCAATCACCGAAATCGTCTTGCCTCGAATGTGAGCCACACCACGAACAAAAGTATTGAGTTTAGGTAACCCCGTCAGTGGTGGACACTGCAATACTTCTTTAACTTTAAAGACGTTAATACCAAAACGTTGGCGACCGTTTAATTTAAACAGCAGTAACTCTAAGCGGTTCTGACCAACTAATTGAGTACGTTTATTAACCGATTCAAGAATATTCGACATAATGCCTTGCCTTGTTGCCTTCCCGGCGTGGTGAATGCTGACCTAAAAATCTCTCGCGTAACTTGAGTATAGGCATACTAATTGCTTTATCTACTTTATATGACAACCTGACCGATATTTTGTCAAACTTCTGACGCTATTTTTGTTTTATTAATTGCTGTCAGTATCAGGTCACAACGAAAGTATAGGTGTAATCTAGCTGATCAAGCTAGTCTATTCATTATGAAAGTAAATTTAGCGTACTTTTTCATCATTTTACTGTTACCTTGGCACCTGAGTGCTGAGGTAAAACCGCATACCCCTTCTCTATCGACCATTTCCCAATTAGCTATAGGCATAATTGAAGATAATATTGATGTTCCGCCCCATGCCAAGGTATCCATCACACCGCAAAACCTTGATACCCGATTAAGTCCACCACTGTGTATAGGTCCTGTGAATGCTGAACTCGCGACCACTCGCGCCATAAAACGTAATAACACCATTAAGATAAGCTGCGAGACGCCTCAAATGGCGTATCCATGGCAAATATTTATTTCTGTCAGAGTAGACATTCTCTACCCTGTAGTCGTAGCCACCGAAACACTAGGCCCTGGTGATGTGATCTCATCGAGTGCAGTGGGCATTGAATATATCGAGCAAAGTCAGCTTCGTGGTCAACAGTTTGACGATACCGCACTGGTTGTCGGTACCCGAGTGAAGCGGCGTATTAGCATGAACCAGCCACTTTTTACCGATAACTTATGTTTTGTCTGCAAAGGCGATACGGTCTCTATCTATGCCAAAACGGCAAACTTTGAAATTAAAACCGTGGGTGAAGCACTGAGGGATGGAAATTTGGGCGACCGGATTAGAATTCGCAACAGCCATTCCAATAAAAAAGTCAATGCGAGGGTGATTGGTGTAGGCGAAGTTGAGGTACGTATGTAAGTCGTGAAATCTGCTAGCAAAAAAATTATAATAATTGCGCATCTTCAGCTAAAGCTTTAGAAATGCAGGCCGATAGACAGGTATGTTGATCTCATTTATACAAGTTGGAACTCACAATGGCTATTGATATAAAGCATGTAAATACAGGAACTAACAACCGAATTACGACACCAACAGGCGGTAAAAGTGGCGCAACTTCTGCACCTCAAACTGCCAGTAATGGTGGCGCAGCAACTAAAAGCGATTCGGTGTCGATCACCTCGCAAGCGCAGCAGTTGCAAAATGTACAATCTAAATTAAACGATATTCCAGAAGTGGACAGTAAAAAAGTGGAAGAGATTAAAGCTGCCATCGCAGAAGGCCGCTATAAGATTGATGCTGAAAAACTGGCCAGTAATATTGAACAGTTCGAGAACGAACTCAATGAATTAAGCTAGGATACTATGACCCCGATTAACGACTTAATTGATAAACAATTAGCATTATTGGCAAACTTAAAAGCAGTGACCGAGCAAGAAAAACAAGCTCTCATCAACCAAAGTGCAGATGAACTGTTGAACTTAGCAGGTAAAAAGTCAGACTTGCTCAATGAGATCAAAGCCAATGATATGTCGTTATCGGCCCACCCTGACGTCGCCCAGCTCAAAAGCAATCCCGAGCTAGCGAGTAAAGTCGCTACCGCTCAAACTTGTTTAAATGAGTGTCAACAACTTAATAGTGAGAATGCGACGTTAATTGACCACTGTATGGCCAGCGTTAGCCGCTTTACTCAAGCACTACATGCCTCAAGAAACTCATCAAGTTTAACCTACGATGGTAAAGGGCAAACATCGACTATTGCCACCTTGGGTAATGACTTAAAAGCCTAATCCTGTATAACAAATACGAAAAAAGCCATCAATGATGGCTTTTTTCGTGTTTGATGCTTTGTAACCAGTTTTCAGGCAGTCTATGCCGGTTTATCAACGTCTTCCAAAGAACCTCGGTCTTTCAACGAAACTAAAAGTAAGTCACTTCTTTCACTTTTTGAGGTCGGTTATGTTGCTGATACAAGGCCCAAACTTGCTCAAAATCTAATTCAAGCTCAGTAACGTAGTGTTCACCTGCCGGGTAGCTTTTCACCACTCTTGCACCGCGAATCACCCCAGAAACAGACGCCTGGATATCATCGCTCGTTAGCATCCAATCGTTAACTTGACTAGAAGCAGATAATTGCTGACCATACACTTGCTCAGCCAATTCTCTATACGCCGCCATCTTGGATGCTTGCATCGCCATCAGTACTTTCTGGGACTGCTCTGTCGCAGGCTGAGTAGCCAAAGGAGCATAGCCTATGGCAGTAATCTTAGGAAAGCTGGTCGGCGCTTCGGTTTCCCACTGAATGTAGCGATCATTTTGAGCACACCCACCTATCAACAAGGCGCCCAACAATAACAGTATTCTCATTGCTGCTCTCCTATCAGGCTGACTTTGCCTTGACCCATTTCGCTATGACGATACAACATGCCGCCTTCTGAATAGACTTTCTCTGAGGGTTTAGCAACGCTCGTTAATGCTTCAAGCTCATAACTGGCTTGCGAGGCTGACACCACACGATTATTGGTTACATTCACAATGCGGCTGTTGACGATCACTCCTTGGGTAGTTTTCGTCATTGTCGACACCAATACATGCTCAACCGGCAAGTCAGTTGGTAATTGCTGCCAATCGCGGGTCAGCAAAAAATCCCCTTCAGGGGTCACCCGAATGTTCTGTGCCACATTAATATCTACCAAATTAAACTGGTGTGAATGCATTGCCGCAATTAGGCCTTGTTGTAACTGCAGACCTAGCTCATTGGAACCTTGTAAGCTCTCTAACATCACTGGTGTTGCCACTAGTAAAGGTTGCGTTGGCAATAGTGCATCATTTTGCTTAACCAGCTCATTGCTAATCTGCAACGCTAAATGATTGACCGCCGAGGTTGACGGCAAATGGTTGCCGTCAGCGAGTTGCCCCTGCATGTCATCACTTGTACTGGCACACCCACCCAGCACAAGAAAAACTGATAATACCGCTGCTAATCGCATGTTAATACCTTGAAAATTCGATTAAACAAATATAAATGCTAAACAGTTGCGTCCGTTTTTTTATCGGATATTTAGCCCAAAAACTGACAGTTAGTAGGAAAGTGAGCAAAATTTACGCCAATTGATTCAGAATGACTCACTTGCTTTTGTATTATCGGCTTAGAAACGAAGAACTTTAACCTCAAGACATTATCTAAGTATAAATTTTAAAAGCGATGAGCTCGAAAGCAGGCACGATAATTGCTAATTATTTTATGCAAACAATAAACATTGCCAAATTCGCCATAAAAGTGGCACTGGCAAGATTTAACGTTAATACAGATTATGGCTAACTGGACAACCAAATGAATCGATTAATATGGGGCGTGTTGTTGATACTAAGTGGCAGTTTAATGCCCACATTCGCTGCATGGGTTGATGTACAAGGCGAAGCAAAGATCATCAACAACAATGTGACTCAAGCACGAGAAGAGGCCATTCATCAAGCCCTCAGCTATGTGAGCTTACGATCTGGCGGTAGCTTTTCTAGCAGTCAACGAATTGAAAACGGCCGGCTAGTAAAAGATCAATTCTCGATGGATCAATCGATTAATATTACTCAAGTGGAACTCGTTAGCGAGCGTGTTGTTGGTGACCGCTTAATGGTTAACATACGCGCAGACGTCAACAATGGAGCAAGCAGCCTGTGCACTAACGAGTCACTGAAAGCGTCTATATTGGTCCCGCAAGCGCAACTGCACCATCGTGAGCAGCTACGTTACGGCAATATCGGCCACTTTGAGCGTCACCTATCAGAAAGACTCGGCCAAGTTATTGAGCGTCATGGTAAAGCCAGTTTTCCCCATGTTCATGCCAGTGAACGCCTAGATATCGAACAGGCTTTAATCGACATAAGAGGCTATCGCTTACCCACTTGGTTAAGCGAAATTACCGACAGCCAATACTTATTGTTGCCAGAGATCATCGACATCTCTACCGCCCCACCGGAAACAAGTTTGTTTGGCATGATAAGTGATGACCCTCAGCGCCAGTTCCAACTCAAGCTGTCGCTATACCATGGTATCAGTGGTGAGATGATCTGGAGTGAGTTATACAATTCGCCGGCACCGTGGGAGTTTAAAAAACAGCTTACAGTGCCATCTAATAGTAATATCTTTTGGTCATCAAGTTATGGAAAAAATATTGAAAACATCTTGGTCCAAGCTAGTGAAGATATAGATAAAATTCTAAATTGCCGCCCACTTCTCGGTCAAATAGTCGCCAAACAGCATGATCGTATTATCATCAATTTGGGCCGCCGCCATGGCATCAAAGTTGGCGATGAGTTTCAGTTGGTATTACAGCAGAACATGCCAGATAGACTTGATAAAATGCGCGCGATAGCTGGCCAAAGCCGCACATCTATTAGCATTGACCAAGTTACTGAAGAAAGTGCCACAGCATTACTTCAAGGGCAAAATGCCTCTTTGAATATTCAAATTAACGACCTGGCAATCAAGCAATAGCACAACAGGTCGTATAGGAATTAAGCAACTCTATTTAAAGCGCTTTAACCAGCTCTTTTCATCTAGAGTAAAACCAGTATAATCACTGGCGTCTCCCTATAGCTCAACAGGATAGAGCAGTCGCCTCCTAAGCGATCGATCGGGGTTCGAGTCCCTGTGGGGAGACCAGTTTTAATCGCTTAGTTCGCAGGCTACCGCCTCTATCCGGTTTTGCTGCTTGCCATATTTACAGGTCGTAGTATTGCTTGTACCAAGATACAAACTGTTTAACGCCTTCCGCTATTGACGTCTTTGGTCTGTATCCAGTCGCTTTTGTAAGTGCTTCGGTTGATGCCCAAGTTGCGGTCACATCTCCTGGCTGTTGCTCCATAAAGTTCTTCGCCGCTTCAATACCAAACTCTTTTTCTAGACAGGCAATAAAGTCCATTAGCTTTACCGGCGAACCATTGCCAATATTATAAATCGCATAGGGAGCGGAACTAACGTTAGGCTGACCAGTTTCACTTTTTTCGCCAGTAGGTGCTAACACCAGCACTTTCATAATACCTTCAACAATATCATCAATATAAGTAAAGTCCCTCGACATCTCACCGAAGTTATAAACATCAATAGTTTTACCAGTTGAAATCGCTTTAGCAAATTTAAACGGTGCCATATCAGGCCTTCCCCAAGGACCATAGACAGTAAAAAATCTTAAGCCTGTAGTGGGTAGACTATATAAATGAGAGTAAGTATGTGAGATTAACTCATTCGCCCTTTTTGAAGCCGCATACAGGGAAATAGGATGATCCACGGGGTCGCTTTCTAAAAAAGGCTGCTTGTCATTGAGTCCATACACGGAGCTGCTTGAAGCATAGATCAAATGCTTGATTTGATTGTTTCGACAACCTTCTAATATATTAATATGACCAATGAGGTTTGTGTCGGCATAAGTGTGAGGATTATCAATTGAATACCTCACGCCAGCTTGCGCACCAAGGTGTATAACGTAGTCAAATTTCTCAGTTTCAAACAACTCAACAACTTCTTGTCGATTAAAAATATCAACTTTAAGGAATTGAAAACTGGGATAGTTTTCGACTCTTTTTAATCGGTCAAGTTTTAAAGATACGTCGTAATAGCTATTAAGATTATCAATTCCTATGACATCAGCACCCTGTTCGCAAAGACGCAAGCAAACAGCATTACCTATAAAACCCGCCGCTCCAGTCACTAAATATTTCATACAAACCTTTATTTACCCCAAACTAATGTCAGTAGGCTACAAGAAGCAACTCCATCTATCAATCTTAAACCTGACATTGCTCAAATCAGCATCAACCGTATAACTATTTAAAATTTAAATTAAAAAAGTACAGTCTTGAGCGCTCAGATTTTGGCTTTCAACTTATTTATTACTCTTGTATATTAACTGCTACCATGCTGGCGCTGTGCCGCAGTTTACAGGGATACTAGATGACTGAGCTTTTTGATTTAAACCTGTCCATCATCGATAAGCGGTGGCCACAACTAGCCGCAAAACTCAGAAACACTTCCTTTGCTCATCTCAGCCCCAACCTTGTTGAGGGTAAAACTCAAACCATTAGTGTCGATAATATTCAACTGAGCAGTCGCCATGACAGATTTCATGAAGCAGAACTGTTGATAAGCCAATACCCTGCTGATGCTACTGAGCTATATCTTTACGGTATCGGGATGGGGGATGTCCCGAGCCTATTAATCGATATTGACCAAATTCGCTCCATTACTATTTATCCATTGAATTTAGCCTTGCTGTCGCTACTGCTGTCGTACACAGATCAAAGTGAGTGGTTGTCGAATCCTAAAGTCACATTGACAGAGCATGGTCCAGACCAACATAAACTTGCCAGCCCTCACATTGCGCTAGCCCCCGATCTTGTCTTAGCAGATGAGCAACACGCGTCACTGCGAAATTACCTCAGTTACGAGATAAATCGTCACTTTGCCAGTAATAATCATAAGAACGATCCTGATTTCGCCGCTCGTATAGCATCCAATAGATCGGTACTGGCAAGGGATGAAAGTGCGGCTGTTTTGATTGGAAGACAACAATATGACAGTGCATTAGTGATTGGTTCAGGTCCAACACTCGCAACACACTTTCGCTACCTAAAAGAGCAAAGTGAGCAGCGCCATTTAACAAAGCAACTTATCATCTGCGTAGATACCGCGCTGCTGCCGCTATTACTCAACGGAATAAAACCGGATATAGTTGTCAGTATTGATAAGAATATCCTCAAGCAGCATTTACCCCAGCCTCTTCCTGATGATGTTAAGTTAGTTTACTTCCCCACTATTAGGAACGAAATCATTGAGAGTTGGCCAGGGCAGAAGTACGTCGCCTATGCTACGCATGCGGCCTATGATGAAGTAAGCAAACAATGGCCAAAAATCCGACTATTTGCCAACGGTAGCGTGATCCATCCAGCCATTGACTTGGCGGTGAATATGCAAGTTAACGAACTGACTTTATTTGGCTGCGATTTTAGCTTCCCAAATAATAAGACTCACACCTATTGGAACCAAGGCCAGCTAGGGTCTCACCCCAAAAGTCATAAGCACTGGGTATTGAATGGTCATAATCAAAAGGTTACCACCAATCTCAACTTTAGAGCGTACTTATTAGGCCTTGAGCATTACATTCGCGCCACACCCAGCGTCACGTTTTACCAAGCAAGTAAAGACGGCGCTAACATCAATGGCTGTCAATATAGAGAGTGCTTATAGTGAACAACAACCAAATGTCTCAACTCACTAGCCTGCTAGTTGAAGCCGCGCATCATTACCGTTTAGCTCAAGAAGCTTACGGCGCGAGAAAGCTAAAACAATGTCTAACCATTATTGAACAACTCAACGGTCATCCCAGTTTCGATCAGATAATGCAAGTCATGCCAGAAATGATAACCGCCCAAGAAAATCATGATTGGCTCGGCCTCGCCGACATATTGGAGTTTGAGCTTACTGCCTTTATTGGTTCAAACTCACAACACTAGCTAGGCGTGAAAAGTTTTAGTTCAGTTTTTCCTACTCAGGGCGATAGTTAAAGTAAACTAAGGTCTCCAAAGGTCATTATGAATTCAATACCACTATTTATTGCTGAGGTTTCAAGCAATCACCACCGCGATCTGCAAAGGTGCATCCAATTTATTGAAACTGCAGCAAAGATTGGTTGCCAAGCTGTCAAGTTTCAGCTGTTTAAAATAGACCAGCTATTTGCACCGCAAATTTTAGAAAAAAGCGAAGAGCACAGAAGGCGCAAAGATTGGGAACTACCAACCGATTTCCTACCAGAACTGAAAGCCGCTTGCGATAAGAATAATATTCAGTTTGCCTGCACACCTTTTTATCTCGACGCAGTAAAAGAGCTAGCGCCATTCGTCAGCTTCTTCAAAATTGCCTCTTACGAGCTACTTTGGGATGACCTTCTCATCTCTTGTGCAAAGACATCAAAACCTGTTGTGATTTCTAGCGGAATGGCCACAATCGAAGAAATTGACCATGCCATTGATGTGTTAAAGCGTGCGGGATGCCAAGACATTACCCTGCTACATTGCGTATCAGCTTATCCCACACCGACTAAAGATTGTAATTTAGCGGTACTTGAGACTTTCCGCCAACGTTATGGCGTTAAGGTCGGTTGGTCCGATCACAGCGTATCGCCAGCCGTACTGCAGCGAGCAGTTCATAGATGGCAAGCAGATTGCATAGAATTCCATATCGATTTAGACGAAACCGGCGCTGAGTATGCGGCGGGACACTGTTGGTTGCCAGCACAAATAGCCCCGATAATTGCCGATAGCAAATTAAGTCGTATTATTGACGGTGAATCTCGCAAACAATTTGTGCCAAGTGAAGCTCCAGATAGAGATTGGCGCGCCGATCCTATTGATGGCCTTAGGCCACTAATTCATATGCGTAATTAGTCCGTATTTAATGACAGCCATAACCAATTTATATAGAGAGAAAAACTGATGGCCGACAGACGCTGTATTGTTTGCAATGAAACACAATCAACACAGGTTTTTTCTAAGCCTTATAACCTTACGGGGCTAGGCGAGGTACCGATGGAAATCCATGTTTGTGAACGATGTGGAGCAGTTTTTCAAAATCCATTACCTGATCTCGAAAAAATTCGTACGACCTATAGAGATATGTCTAACTATACAAACCCTGGGCGCTCAGGAAAACCATCGGCGACTAAAATTAACGCAGTTGAACGGCAATTAGACTATCTAAGCCAGCACGTTGATACTAAAGGCAGTGCTTTTCAAGTTGGGTGCTCCGATGGATACACGCTGCATAGGTTTCAAAAGGCTGGATGGGAAGTCGATGGCATAGATCCATCTACTTCTGCTATCGCATTAGCACACAAACAATACAACTTAACGCTGCACAATGGTTTTATAGAAGACTATATTCATGATGGCACCTTATATGACCTTATAATATTGACACATGTTCTGGAGCATTTTGTCGATCCAGCAAGTGTATTGCAGACGTGTAAAAAAATGTTAAAGGCAGATGGTTTTATATTTATAGAAGTTCCCTCACTCATTGACCAAAGCAGCTGGCCTACAGGGTATTTCACCTTTGAACACTTAAACTATTTCTCACCGGTTTCGATGCTAAACCTGATGAGTCAGTGCGGAATAGAGCCGGTAAGCCCAGTCGCAACAGACTTTGATATCAAAGACCCATATCCGATTCAAATGTGCATCGGTAAAAAAAGCGAACAGAACCTTACGATTGAGAAAGATAAAACTGCACTAAATATGTGCTGTACTTACGTTGAGCGAGATCAAAGCCTGTGGCATGAGATTAATAACAAGATAAAGAATGCCACTAATTTAGCAGAAAGAATTTGTATTTGGGGAGCAGGCGTGCATACCGCTCAATTGCTAAAAGAAACTGAATTACTCACTCTAAACAAGCCGATTATGATGGTTGATATCGATCGACAAAAATGGGGAAAACAACAAAATGGCATTCAAGTATGTTCGCCAGATGAGATTGCTATAGAGGATCCACGGCTTACAATCATTATTTCTTCGTTTGTTTTTGAACAAGAAATAAAACAAACCTTGTTGAACAAGCCATCGCTAGCTGCAACTGTCCTTACGCTTTACTCATAGCTTTTAAGATGATGATGGATATATTTGAAAGCTCAACCCAAAAGACAGAGCAAAAAAAGTGGATAATTAGCTTAGGAGGAGGAGATGCTCAACTTCCACTAATTAAAGTGGCAAAGGCAATGGGTTATCAGATTTGCATCATAGATAGAGATACTCAATGTAAAGCAGCGAAAATTGCGAACCATTTTATCCAAGAAAGCACGCATAACACGGAACTCGTAATGCTTGCATTGCAGTCATTTGACCATAAAATTAGTGCTATCTTTGCTCGAACCTCTGGTCAAGCTCTTTATACTTTTGCAGAGCTTTCGAAAAAGTACAGCATTTATGGAATAAATAAGAAGCTGGTAGCATTATGCACAGTAAAATCCATATTAAGAGAATTTGCCAAGCAACACTCCATTCCAACACCTTTTGGTAATACGAATAAACAGGATGAAAAACACACTTTCCCTCTAGTCGTTAGACCAAACTTCCCTGTCATAGGAAAACAAGCTGTTACTGTGTGCTCCAATAAGCAGGAGCTAAGTATCGCAGTTGACCATGCGGTATCACGGTCAGCGAATAAAACTGCGGATATAGCTCAATTTATCGAAGGTAAAGATATTACATTACTCGCGCACCTAAAAAGTGGGGTTGTCACACCTCTGGCCTTTTGGGATGAAATAAATCAATTTAACAGTGGTAAATTAACTGCAATTGGTTTAGCTACTCCCACAAGCTCTACAGCCAAGCTTCAACACCAGTTAATTAAATATGCAACCTTATTTGCCAAACAGTTTTTATCCTTAAATTACATCCTAGCATTCAGTTTTAGAGTGGATGAAGAGCAAAAACCTTGGCTGATTGAGGTTCACGTGGATTTAACCGGTGACCTAATTTTGGATAAATTGCTACCTACAGCTTCCGGACTAAATACTATCGAACTAATCACTCGTGGTCTGCTGGGCGAGGAATATTCTGAGCTAACAGGTCAATCAATAACGCCAACCGGAATTCTATTTAACGAGGGTGGGCATGAACTAATCAAAGTAAAAAAACAGCAAGACTTACAATCTATTTTTTATCCCAGAGAGGAAGTTAGCATCGATGAGTAATTCTAAATCTGCAATACTAATCATTGGTGCTGGTCATATGCAAATAGAGCATATTCGCTGGGCGAAAGCTTTTGATCTGCATGTCATAGTTACCGATTCTCGCAATACTGCCACAGCCATAGATTATGCCGACGATTACTACCAAATCAGTGGCAGCGACGTGACTAAACTGACTGAATTGGCAATCAAGCTCAACTCTCAATTTAACCTTATTGGTGCATACTCAGGAAGTGATTTTGGACTGGCGTCCGTAGCCGCTATTCATAAACGATTAAATCTACCAGGCTGCTCCCCTGATGCAGTAGCTTTAGCACTAGATAAGCCGAGGGCAAAGAAAATTTGGATTGACCTAGGGCTGCCGACACCTAGAATGGAGCTTTGGAAGGAACTTCCCTCATATAAACAAATAAACGAAATATCCTACCCTATAATAGTCAAACCCCTTGATTCTTGCGGTAGCCAAGGTGTTACGTCGGTTAAGGATTCTTCACAGCTCCCTGCCGCCTTCTCATTAGCGAGTAGTTTCGGTACTCCAGTTTTAATGGAAGAGTATTTCGAAGGGATTGGAATAGACACAATTGGGATAATGCGGAATGGAGAGTTCATTCCGTGCGGTATTGGCGACAGATACTTTTCTTCACCGCACCACTTTCCAACTCATGGGGTAGTGCCAACTTCTCTTGCTGATGATGACGTTAAGCAAGCATATGAACTTACTGAACAAGCGTGCCGCGCATTGGGACTAAACAATACCCCCGTCAAAGCAGACTTACTGTATCGAAATGGACAATTCACAATTATAGAAGTTTCGCCTCGATTTCACGGTGATGTATTTACTACCAAGTTAATCCCCTTCTCAACCGGCAATAGCCCAATACAGAATTGGTTTTCCTTGCTCGCAAACAAAGACACTGAAAAACAAAGCGATAAGCCAACTAAAACAGTGATTTGGAAAGCATTATTTCCCTTGTCGGACAAAATTGATTTTAACGAAGTAGAGTTATACCTAGAAAAAAACACTGCTCTTCTTGAGTTTTTTTATGAATCGAGAAGATACAAGAAACACCATAATCATCAAGATAATACTAGTTTAGTGGGCTTCTTCTGGGCCGCAGTAAACAACCAACAAGATATTGAGCCATTTTTGGATTCATTTTCTGCTCAATTTAACGGAAAACTTTTATGATTACTTTCAATTTTGATAGCAAAATTGCACTTGTCACAGGATCATCACGCGGAATAGGAAAAGCTATAGCAAAAGCGCTTCTAGAAGCTAATTGCCAAGTCATAGGTACCTATTCTAGAGATGAAAAATCCGCACGATTATGTCGACAAGATTTTGAAATATATGGCAATAGGTTTCACCTGGTTAAGAGCGACGTAAGCGATAGAGAACAGGCTAAAGCACTATTCGCACAAGCTGAAGCATATTTTGAAAAGCCTATCTCTTACCTAGTTAACAATGCGGGAATCTTAAATCAAGGTGACTTCCTAGCGCTAACTGATGAGCAATGGGACAACACGTTTGCGGTCAACTTGAAAGGCCCCTTCATCTTAAGTCAAGAGCTAATGAAACAAACTGCTCACGGCGCGGCAATTGTGAACATATCTTCAGTTGGTGGCCAAATTGGCGGTAATAAAGCGCCAGATTATGCAGCAACTAAATCGGCATTAATCAGTCTCACCCGCTCAATAGCAAGGCTGGGTGCCGACTTGAATATTAGGTCAAATGCCGTCGCACCTGGTTGGATAGCCACAGACATATTTGATGACGATCAACTCAACGCACTACAACAAGAAGCTAGTAAGGCTATCCCATTGAAAAGAATGGGTACATCTGAAGAAGTTGCTAATGCGGTACTGTTTTTACTATCAGATACCTCATCTTATATTACTGGACACTGTATTAATGTTAACGGCGGGATGTATTTCGGATGAATAAACTAAGTACGATCACCAAACCTCAAGATATAAAAGCATACAACACTGACCAGCTATCTGAGTTAGCTGACGAAATACGAGCTTTTCTGATAGATTCGATAAGCCAAACAGGTGGCCATATCGGTGCAAACCTCGGAGTAATCGAGCTTACATTGGCATTGCATTATGTTTTTGATTTTGGCACTCAATCACAAAAAGGCGGCGACAGCATATTATTTGATGTCGGTCATCAAGGATACACCCATAAGCTTATAACAGGACGGTTAGCTGACTTTAGTTCACTGAATACTCCACAAGGCATGTCGAGATTTATCTCGAACCATGAGAGCGACTATGACCTAATGGAAGCATCTCATGCGGGAACCTCCATCCCTATTGCTACGGGCATGGCGTATAGCAAATTACAAAGCAATGATGAAGGCCAAGTGGTGGCATTTATTGGCGATGGTTCCATGGTCGAAGGAATGGCATTTGAGGGGTTGAATTTTGGTGCTGAACATCCAATTCCTCTAGTCATAGTAATAAATGACAATGGTATGAGTATTCCTAAAAACCTAGGGGCTATACACAAGCTATTTTCAAGTCCCGATTGGAGTACTAAGTGTGCATTGTGGTTTAAAGCTATTGGATACGACTACATTGCAGTACCTAATGGCCATAATATGGAAGAACTAATCGACAAGCTCTCAAATGCCAAATTAAAGGCTGAAAGCAATGCCATACCAAAACCTACGGTCATTCATGTCAAAACCCAAAAAGGAAAAGGATTAGCACTCGCTGACGAACATCCATACAAAATGCATTTCTCAATGCCATTTAACCCCGTAACGGGGGCTGGTGTAGCGTCAACACTTACAGGGCAAACTTATCAAGGCATAGTGGGTGATGTTTTAGAGAAGCACATGGCTCAAGCAAGTGATATTTTTGCATTAACGCCTGCTACCCCATATGCCTCTGGAATAGAAGCATTAATGAAAGCTTACCCAACCCAAGCTATTGACGTAGGTATGGCTGAACAACACGCAGTTGGAATGGCTGTAGGTTTGGCAATGGAAAGCAAACGTGTGTTTTTGTGTTTCCAATCTACGTTCATGCAACGAGCAATAGATCAAATTTTTCATGACGTTTGCTATCCACAACATCCAATTACGATTGTCAGTGCACGGTCTGGTTTCGCAGGATTTGATGGACCGACACATCATGGTATTTATGACTTCGGTTTATTAAGAGCATTGCCCAATATCCAGATTTTCTATGCTGGGACCGCTCGCGACCTCGAAGCAATCATATCAGCGAGAGCAAGCCAGCCACACGGGCCGATGATCATCTTACACCCATACGAAACAGTTCCACTCGAAGAAACAAATTTCTTGCCATCTAAGAGTACTCCACTAAACCAAGATGAAATAATTATTGAGGGGAAAGATGGCCTTATAATCACGATTGGCAACCATATTTCAACAGCATTAGCTGTAAGAGATAAACTGTTAAATCAAAAAGGGTTAAGCTATACGGTGTTAAACCTTAGGTGGATAAAACCACTTGCCCAATCTAGCTTAGTACCGCTATTAACTAAGCATAAACACGTCGTAACCATAGAAGAAAGCCAAAAAGACGGTGGTATAGGGGTGGCAATAAATCAATTGCTAACGGACAACAATATAGACGCTAAATTATGTGTTAATGCACTAGAACAAGGGTTTTTCCCTGCTGGAGATAAAGAAAGTTTATGTGCAGTTGGTAAGATAGATTCTCAATCTGTATACCAAAACATTATTGCTAACCGGAGCATGGGGTAATGGCCACAGTAAAGCATTTACTTGTTCTTGGTGCGGGTGCTGATCAAGTTTACATGATCCAAACCGCACAAAGTATGGGCATTAAAACGGTGGCTGTAGATTTAAACCCCCAAGCTCCTGGTTTATTTCTGGCTGATTATTCTAAGGCGATTGACTTTTCGGATGTTAAAAGTGTAATTGACTACTGTGAAAGCCTAATTGAACAGGGGGTTAATCTAGCAGGCGTTGCAACCATGGGAAGTGATATACCTCACTTAATCGCCCAGATCGCATCGCATTTCAATTGGCGAGGTCCCAGTCAAGAAACAGCTCGGTGGGCAACCCACAAATATCAAATGAAACGTCGATTGGTAACGATGGGAATTCCTGTCCCGTCATTTGCTTTAGTCCAGACAGAAAGTGATGTTATGCGAAACTGGCAAGATTGGCGTTGTGAAAAAGTAATAATTAAACCAACGGATAGAGCGGGCTCACGCGGTGTAAGAATTATAGCAGATCAGACAGACATTCAAGACGCATTGACGCATGCAAAGTCATTTTCTTTAAACAACGAAATTCTGCTAGAAGAATATATACCAGGGCGCCAAATTAGCACTGAGAGCATTATTGTTGAGCAACGCTCTTGCACACCTGGTTTTGCAGATAGAGTATATGAAGGCATGGAGTGTTTTTGGCCTAATATTATGGAAAATGGTGGCTGGCTCCCTAGTTCACTCACCTCAACAGAGAAACATGACATCTGTTTATTAGTAGAGAAAACAGCTCGAGCTTTAGGGGTTAATTGCGGTGTTGCCAAAGGAGATGTGGTAATTTGTCCTTCACGCGGGCCCATGATTATCGAAATGGCGGCACGATTAAGTGGCGGTGACTTCGCTGCAAGCCTAGTACCATTAGCAACTGGCATTAACTACGTAAAAAGCGTTATAAATCTCGCCTTAGGTAAAGATGTTAATCTAAAAGCGCTAACGGCTGAGGACAAATGTGCTGTGGCAAACCGCTACTTCTTTCTTCCACCAGGAAAATTGGAAGCCATTGAAGGTATCGATTGGCTTGGACAACAAGAATTCTGCTGCAAAGTGGAGTTTTACCCCAGTATCGGAGAACAACTTCACCATATCCAATCTCACGGTGACCGCGCTGGCGTGTTCGTCCTAAAAGCGGACAACCGCTCAATATTAGCTGAATATATAGAGTTAGTTTATAGCACTTTAAAATTTAAGATTGATGGTCACTGGTATTCAGGCCGTCCAACTAGCCTTCTTGAGTAGATATAACTAGATACCACCAAGCTTAATTGAATATATGAAAAGGTAAGCTATGCCAGAAGAATCCAAACATCATCGTGGACCTGTTATTGACAAAGTTGATAATAAGGAAGTTGTTGACTGCCAAGTATGTGGTTTCAAGCACGTATTACCCTTACCGACGAAGGCAGAACAAGAAGATTTTTATCGTCAAGACTTTTATGAATCAGAGAAACCTTTATTTTTTAAACAAAAAGAGGAGGATGAGTCTTGGTTAACCCTTCAATATTCGGATAGATACGATACATTTGAATCATCCCTACCTGACTCTAGAAGAAGAATTCTTGACGTAGGTACAGGTCCTGGTTTTTTTCTTAAACACGGTAAAAGTAGAGGTTGGGAAGTAAAAGGGATCGAGCCATCAACTAGCGCGGCACAATACGCTAACACTATGGGATTAGATGTCGATGAGGCATTTTTAGATGCTAGTAATTCAAACAAACTAGGTAAATTTGACGTGGTTCACGCAAGTTTAGTTCTGGAACACGTCTACAACCCAATAGAATTAATTCAATTGATGCACTCAATGTTAGAAGAAGGCGGTCTTCTATGCATTACAGTACCAAACGATTATAATCCCTTCCAAGCTACTTTAAGAGAAGTTGACACGTTCCAACCATGGTGGGTGTGCCCAACTCACCACGTGAATTATTTTTCACCACATAGCCTATCTACCTTAATTTCGAACAGTGGGTTTACTATTCTTCTGAAAGAAACTTCATTTCCTATGGATCTTTTTTTGCTAATGGGAGACAACTACGTTAACGATGGTAAGCTTGGACGTACTTGCCACCATAAACGAGTGGCATTTGATACAAAACTGGCGAATGCAGGGAGAAATGATTTAAAAAGAAAACTATATCAAGCATTTGCTGAGCTAGATATCGGAAGAGAAATCTGCATTTATGCAAAGAAAAATTAGGTTCGTAAAAGAGTTTTAGCACTGAAATAGAGACAATTGAATGACATCGGATAGAGTTCAGCCAAAAACCAATATTTATGCAATATTTCATATGAATTTAGCTTTTTCTTCTATTGAAATAGAGTCTCATGCCAAAGTCATAAATAAATGTTATTGGCCAATTTTAAATCTAGTCGAATCTGGCTACCCTATTGCTCTGGAAATGACGGCTTATACACTTGAAGCCATTAGTGCAATTGCTCCTGAATGGGTTGCTAAGTTCAAGCAACTGTTGAAAAGTAACCAATGCCAACTAATTGCAAGTGGCGATAGTCAAATTATCGGCCCACTGATCCCTACAGAAGTTAATAAAAATAATCTGAGAATAGGTTTAAACTCCTATAAAAATATACTCGATGTTAGCCCGAAAATTGCTTATGTAAATGAGCAAGCAATCTCGGCAGGATTACTTGATATCTACCTCGATGCAGGATTTGAGGCTGTAGTTGTAGAGTGGGATAATCCATACTCTCATAGTGAAGATTGGACAAATAAAGATTTTTTCAAACCACAGCAACTTAAAACTGCAAGCGGCCGTTCAATAAAGGTGGTATGGAATAATGCAATAGCGTTTCAAAAGTTCCAACGTTACGCTCATTCTGAAACGGTGCTAGAAGATTATTTAGGTTATTTAGAAAAAACAACTTCAATGGGAATGTTAGCTTTTCCAATTTATGGTAGCGACGCAGAGGTATTTGACTATAGGCCTGGGAGGTATAACACCGAATCGGCTAAGATTAGTCAAGAATGGAAGAGAATAAGCGAACTATTTGACCATCTCTCGAAAAATCAGCGATACCATTGGTGTCATCCATCAGAGCTACTAGCCTTAGCTTCGAACGAAGAGCCGTTGCATATAACCAATGCAGCACACCCCGTTTCTGTCAAAAAACAAGCAAAGTATAATATTACACGCTGGGGCCTTAGTGGACGCAATGATTTACAGTTAAATACTTACTGCAATAGTAGGTATGAGTACCTCATAAAAAATACTATTGATGACGATGAACAATGGCGTGCACTTTGCCGATTATGGTCTAGCGACTATCGTACTCATTTAACAGAACTACGTTACCAAAAAATAACAGTCCCACCCCAAAAGAGACTAGACAGACTTGCGAAACTCAAAGACCCTGCAGCTGAAGGCACCGACGTAATTTTTGATAGAAATCGCAAGCGAGTATCCATAAACACTGGAAACTTACAATTGGTACTCAATGCTGGACGAGGCCTCGTAATAGAGAGTTTAGCATTTGCTAGTAATAATTTTATCCCTGTAGTCGGTACATTATCCCACGGACACTTTGACCACATAAGTTATGGTGCAGACTTCTATAGTAACCATATGCTAATGGAAAGGTTCAAACAAAGAGACAGGATAACTGACTTAAACCCAATTAATTATGAGATAAGCCATGAAGGTAGTGAGACACTAATACAATGCCGCCAAGACTTATCCATTGGCACCGTTGTAAAGTATTACAGAATTATTGGCGAATCCGTAACGACAGGCTTTATCTTTAATAATCAAGAGCGCCCAGAAGCCTCGCTTAGGCTTGGATTTATTACTTTGCTCAATTGTGATAGCCGGTGCTGGTACCAAACACACTTAGGGAGTGATCACTTCGAACGGTTCAATTCAACTACAGATTTTGACCATGGTCAGCCAGTTTCTTCGATAGTCTCTGCTAACGGGGCGTTAGGCGCTACACAAGGCAAAATTGCATTTGGTAATGACCAAAGTGGTGTTCTATTAGATTGGCGCCCTAGTCAATGTGCCGCGCTGCCAATGCTAACCAGTAAAAGGGTTGGCAATTTGTTTTTCAACAGACTCTGGTTTTCTCTTATCGAAGCTGATGAAACCCTTAAAGCTGGCGGTGAACTTTGTGATTTCGAATTCACTATACGTCCATTTTCGATGGAGTCCGAAAATACATGAACACCCTAGCCATTGTCGGCGCAAGACTAAACTCAAGCAGGCTGCCAGGAAAGCATTTACTTGAACTCGCTCAAGAACCAATGATTAAGCGTTTATGGCAACGTTTAATCAAATGTAAAAATGTCGATCACTCAGTGCTAGCGACGACGGCAGATCAATACAACCAGCCTTTATTAGAGTGGGCTCAAGCCTCACAAGTTGAAAGTTTTGCCTATAATGGCGACGTTAACGATTTAGTTGGGAGAATAGATGCCGTAATTAGACATCACAAACCTAAATATATTGTGTACATTTGTGGCGATAGTCCTTTAATTGAACCTGCATTTATAGACCATGGAATAGCTAAGTTAAAATCAAACCCAGCCGCGGAAAAAATAGTTCTTTCAGAGCATGTGAGAACACTTCACGAGGGCATGTCTTTTTACAGCGCTGAAGGCTGGGAAAAGTTAGCTAAAATAAGTTCGACTAAAATGGCTAAAGAGCATGTTGGCTATGGCGACGTAGAAGTACCAACCTTAAACAAACTGGCAATTGACGATGTCGCTGATTACAGCCAAATAAAACACCGCATCTCCGTTGATACACCTGCAGACTACCACTTTATGCAAACAATATATCAAAAATGGTATGAAAATAACCCAGCGTCCAGCATTGTGAGTTTACTGTGGGTTCAAGAGCAATTGCTAAGCACAAACAGCCTTAGAGAAATAAACCAACACGTCACTCAAAAGCTAGCCAATCAAAAGTATAAAAAAGTTTCGCTGTACTGCCACACTTCAGCAGAAGCTGGTGCAGGACATCTAAGAAGGTGCGCACTGCTCGCAGCAGGACTGCAAGAGCATTTAGGGTTTGGCACCACAATTTATATTCATGGCACCCCTCTCAATTACCCGTGGCTTAATACCCAACATCAATGGCTTGCAAGCGAAAGTGACCTTTTAAATATGCTTAAAAAGGACAAAAATCCAATATTACTAATGGATTTTTCACCTAGGCATATCAACATGATGAAACTGTCTGATTTATGCCGAACGTTAACTGAAAAGCAAATTATCGCAATCGATCAGCTAGGTGAGCTACAACCATGGGTTGACCTTGTATTCATCCCAAGTTTTTATTCCGAACTTAAGGCAACGAATGTTTCATTTGGTTGGCAAAACTACTTAAGCCAACCCGCAAAAACAAATCCAAGAAAAAATCGTCAAATATTGATAATGACAGGTGGAAGCGATGCCTTAAATTATGGGAATCAACTCCCTAGTTTATTAGAAGAGTCCGGAATAGATTGGCCTATCCTATGGGTTCAAGGACCTATGGCTCAATCGCCTAAATTAAAAATGGGCAGTAACATCAAAGTACTAAAAAACCCAGATAATCTATTGCAGCTAATGGCTGAGTCGGAGATTATTTTAAGTTGCTACGGCTTATCCTTTTTTGAATCTTTAGCGAATTACGCCGCCACAATTCTCCTACCTGTTGCCCACCTTTGCGACAAAAATGAAATCACTGCACTCGAAAAGGAAAACTGCTGCATCATCAGTAAATCTTTGCAAGATTCGATAGACAAACTTCAGGACTTAATAAAAAACAAACAACAAATTTCTACTCTGCAAGATGCCGCGATTCAAAAGTTCAACACCAGCCAAAAAACGGGAGTTAAAAAGCTTTGCGAGCTTGTGCAGGCATCAATCACTTAGTATTCCTTAAACGATTAATACTCTGTCAATGCCAGCTGATTAAGCTCTGTAATAATAAAATCAACCTCTGAAGCATTGAGATTTGGATGAAGTGGTAACGTAAGGATCTGCTGATAAAATGCTTCAGCTTGCGGAAAGTCACCGCTCTGAAATCCCAATTTCAAATAAAAAGGTTGCAAGTGAACGGGGTAATAATGCACGTGCACTTGTATCCCCTTCTCTCTCATTTTATTGAACACCTGTTTGCGTTGTTGAAAATTCAGCAAACGCACGATCTGCAAGTGATAAGCACTTTGGGATGAGGTAATTGGTTTAACGGTGAAAATATGTTTAGCATCTAGGCCAGCATCATAAGATTGGGCAATTTGGTTACGGGTAGCCACAAAATCATCTAGGCGCCCCAATTGCGTTATCCCTAGTGCTGCCTGCAACTCCGTCATCCGGTAATTAAAACCCAAATGATGCTGTTCGTAATACCATTCACCTTCATCAGGTCGCAGCAGTTGCGTAGGTTCTTTGGTCACGCCATGACTGCGTAACATCGCCATTTTCTCTGCAAGATCGCTATCTTGAGTGGTAGCGACGCCGCCCTCTGCGGTAGTGATGATTTTTACCGGGTGAAAACTGAATATGCAAACTTTACTGTACTGACACGCGCCAATTTTCTCTGAACCGTAATCACCACCAATAGCATGTGATGCATCCTCGATAATGTCAAAACCATACTGGTCAGCTAATAAGGCTAACTTAGCCATATCACAGCTATGACCGGCAAGATGTACGGCAATAACAACTTTGGGCAAGGTTCCTGTTTGGTTTGCTACAGCAAGTTTAACGGCAAGCGCATCTGGGCATAGGTTGCCGGTGTTAATATCAATATCGACAAAATCTACACTGGCGCCACAGTAAAGTGCACAATTTGCAGACGCAACAAAGGTTATCGGCGAGGTCCATACGCTATCGCCATTGCTCACCCCTAACGCTAAGCAAGCAATATGTAATGCTGAAGTCGCGCTATTGACCGCAACCGCATACTTAGCCTTAGTATAATCACAAATTGCTTGTTCAAATTGCGGTACTTTAGCGCCTTGAGTCAAAAAGTCAGACTGCAACACATCAACGACTGAGTCGATATCGAGTTGGTTAATGTCTTGCTGGCCGTACAAAATCACTGTTCTTGGATCTCATCTAACGCAAGTATCTCTTCGACACTTAGAAAATGCGTGTTGCTGCCTGAGTTAAAGTCAAACCCTTCACTGACCAGCTGCCCTTTTTCACCGAGTTTATTGGTGGTGTAATCAATATCCCCACCATAAAATCGGATACTGGGTGTAATCACAAAGTGATCGTCAAATACTAAAGTATGATGTGAATCATCTGCTGGGCACATGATCTCATGCATTTTTTCACCAGGGCGAATACCGATAATTTCTTGTTGCAGATTGGGGGCATAAGCCTGAGCAATATCGGTTATTTTTACCGATGGAATTTTGGGAACAAAAATTTCCCCGCCTTGCATACGAGAAAAATTCTTCAATACAAAATTAACCCCATCTTGCAAGGTGATCCAAAAGCGGGTCATATCGGGGTGAGTAATAGGTAGTGAAGTTGCGCCATTGGCTATCATTTGCTTGAACAGAGGCACAACAGAGCCTCTAGAACCGACCACGTTGCCGTAACGTACAGCGGCAAAGCGGGTTTTGCCTGAACCGACTATATTATTGGCCGCAACAAAAAGCTTATCCGATGCAAGCTTAGTGGCGCCATATAAGTTAATTGGGTTTGCAGCTTTGTCGGTAGAGAGTGCAATAACCTTTTCAACATTATTGGCAATCGCCGCTCTGATGACGTTTTCTGCACCATGAATATTGGTTTTAATACACTCCATTGGGTTGTATTCTGCAGCTGGCACTTGTTTGATTGCCGCTGCGTGGATGACGTAATCCACATCTTTAAACGCCTGCATTAGCCTGTCACCATCACGCACATCACCAATAAAGTAACGCATGCATGGATCATCAAAAACTTGCTGCATTTCGTATTGCTTTAGTTCGTCCCTGGATAAGATAATTAAGCGCTTGGGCTTATATCTAGCGAGAATAGTTTTGGTGTATTTTTGACCAAACGAACCGGTGCCGCCTGTTATTAAAATTGATTTATTGTCAAACATGTACTCTCCATATTCCCACTCGCTACAACGCATAATAAAACTTAATCAGCGCTGTTGATAATTTGCTCTTTAACGCCGCACTATCTACATTAAAGCAATTTTTACACCATACTGACCTTTCGTGCTTGAATCAAACTTGTTGAATATCACGCAGTGGCAATGTCTAGCTGGCTATTATTATAAATACTTTCAATTTTAGTAACTTAATGCGCGATGTCTAACATTATTTGTATAGAAAGCCGATGAACCCGATTATTTGCGCATTTTTTCGCTCAATCACTGACATATGCTATAAATGATGGCATGAAAATCGCATTTATCTGAATGCAAAAGAAATGAACCTAAGTTAAGTACTCACCGTGACATTTTTTTGACAGATATTTTCGATAAGCCATCGTTGAGGGTAAAATGCTAAACAATCAGACCGAGATAGCCAGCACATTCGCTGTCAGTCAATTTAACGAATACTATTTACCCAGTGTAAATCGAAAAACATTCGAAAAAATCGACTCTACCACTCTCTACAACAACAAGTTTAAGACACCATTCTCAGTTGAAGATACGCTGCACATCATTGTTGGGTTAGACTCAGGCCTATTAGCCAATTTTGTGATGAACAGCTTAGCGACCGAAAATAGCAAATATGTTTTTGTCGAATCCGATGCTGTTTTGTCGATGTTAACTGTCGATATTCCTGCTGAACAACAAGATAAGATTCACGTGGTTAGCTTTGATGAGTTCGCAGAACTGATTAAAGAACCCCAATTTAATCTCTATATCGTTAAACAAAAGTTCAAGTTACATCGCTCTTTAGCTGTAGAGAGTAACCATTTAGAAAGCTACACCATTTTATATGCCAGTGTAGACAATACAATCAAGCAGGAATTTTTTGAGCAAAGCGTCGGTTTTTCACAGAAAATCTTTGTAAAGACTCAACTAAAAAATGTTGCCGAAACGAATAAGCCTGCCAGTATCCTCAAGCACAAATTCAACGGCAAAACCTGTATTGTCCTAGGGGCAGGCCCCTCGTTAGACGATGAAGTGAGTTGGATAAAGGAAAACGCCACCAACCTCGTCATTATCGCCGTTTCTCGCATTGCCGGAAAGCTAGAAAAACTCGCGATAAAACCTGACATTATCGTCTCGGTCGACCCTCAAGCGGTGAGTTTTGATGTAAACAAAGACCTCATGTCCCTTCCGCCGCAATCGTTGCTTATTTGCTCCTATCATGTCGCGCCGCTAATTCTAGGGCAATGGGGTGGAAGTGTGCTGTATACCGGAACCAAATACCCATGGTATAACTCTGTCGCTAACGACAATATTCAGTCTATTGGGCCCACGGTGACGAATGCCGCACTAGAAATCGCGATTGAAATGGGCTTTGAACAAATCCTCATGTTGGGCGCTGACTTTTGTCACTCGCAAGCTGGAGTTAGCCATACTTCAGGAACTTATGGAGCAAGTTTGGGACCGAATATAGGTACAATGCATGAGTGGGTAGAAACCTATTCAGGTGAGATGGCAGAAACCCCAATGCAACTACTTAGTGCGGCAGAGACTATTGCCGAACAAGTAAAAGCCAATAGTAATCCAACCTACATCAATTTATCAAAAAACGCCGCTAAAATTCCTGGAGTGATATATCAGGATACTGCTGATGTGGAGCTTAATCGAATTAGTACCGAGCAGCGAGCCCTACTCAATCCTAGCCAGCACCACTGTAGTAACGATGAGTACCTGCAATCGCTGAGCCTATCTAACGATCAATTAATCACTACCCGCAAAAAACTCAACGCACTCATTGATAAGAACTCTGACGCACTTCACCTAATAGATAAAATAGAAAGAAACATAAACAGTAATGAGAAAGTAGCAAAGCTTGCTAACAAGCTTGAAAAAATTGAAACATCCATTAGCAATCAATTTAGTAGCCTTTCTGCACTAATAAAGTTTTATGGCTACTATGAGTTCAGTCACTTTCTGTCGACCAAATCGATGGATGAAGGCAGTGACTGGACCCAAGAAGAAATTAATACCAGAACCCGCATTTACTATAATGCTTTTAAAGATATGGGGAATGAAATACTTGACCATGTCGAGCAAGCTTTAACGCTGTTAGCAATGCGAAAAGCAGAATTTTCAAGCAGTCCAAATTTGGACGAACTGATTAGATATTGGCGTGAGAATAATCTTTGCGGCCGCGCACTCATTTGGCAGCAACGTAACCCTGAAAAGTATGAGCAACTCTCAAGTACTGATAAGGCTAATTTGACGCAATGCCAGCAAGATTATCTAAACCTGTTTATTGTTAAAGCGTACATCAATACACCGGAAGATAAACAGGTTAGAGCCCTAGATAAAGCCCAGTTTAAGCTGCAAACTTTGATGCTAACCAAACACCTATTAGGCATCTCAAAGATGGCGCAATATACCGCGCCTTTCATCGATAGTGATCCGCTTGTGGCACGCTTGCATAATCTCGCTCTGAGTTATCAATACACGCTAGAAGGCAACAACGCACAGGCGTTGACAGCGGTAATGCAAACGCCTGAATCAGACCGCCACGAAGAGGATCTCAAACAAATTGTGCAGTTAAGCCTCAAACTCAGCGATTTAGAGTCCGCATTACAACATTACCCCGCACTGACAAAGTTCAGTGATGAATACCTGCCACTGTACGCGCATAGTTTACGGCTGGCAGAAAGACCCCAAGAAGCGCTCGAGGTCTATCTAGACTATTTGGACAAATACCCTCAGGACATTCCGGTAACACTGAAGTTAGGTATTTTCTTAGCCGAGGTTGGCCAAATTGATGGCGCTAAGTCCTGCTTCCTGCAGGTGCTCGATATCGACCCGGACAACTATGCCGCTAAAAATTATCTACAGCAGGTAGGCGGATAGCCAGTATCAGGGTGAAAGATGGACTATCTTTCGCCCTGTTTGATTGACCTTTATGACAATACTCGCATTCATATATTGGCTAGGGTTATAATGCGCGGGTCATTCATTTTTTACCTTTGAGGCATTGTGGCACACACCTACCTTCCCCTTGAACAATACAAACGCAAATGGATTTTTAATCACAAAGATCTTCCTGTCTCTGAGGCCGATAAGGCACTCATCAAACCATTAGATCAAAAATCGTCGATGGAAGTTTGGAACAAGTGGATTAGTAACCGCAGCAGCCGTACCGAACAGTTTACCAAAGGTGATTGGGCCGCTAAAGGTGATGCCTGGAGCGAAACTGACCACTGGCAAAGTGCCTGGGACAGTGAAGATTCATCCATGCCAGAAATTTTGCAGCTACATTTTGACTGGCTAGAAGAAGCACCGGTCTATTTTTGCTATGAAAAGTATCAAGTCATAGAAACAACTTGGGGTGTATTTGCGCGCAACTGGAAGTGCTTTTTGTTTTTTGACGACGGTCCTTTGCTTATCTCGCCAAAGAAGAAACAGGCGGCGATATTCCATCAGTCTGGTCAATATCAAGTTGGCTCACGCGGTTAAGCCATAATTATTTAAAGAGGTTATATGAAGTCCCTCAAAACCAGTATATTAGCTGCAGCGTGTCTGCTAGCCATACCTGCACAAGCCACCACGGTTAGCGGTATTGAAATCGCTGACAATATTAAGCCAGCACAAGACACGCTTGTGTTAAATGGTGCAGGTGTTCGCAGCAAGTTTTTTATCGATCTTTATGTTGGCAGCCTATACCTGTCGCAGCCAAGTCAGCAACTTGACGATATTCTGGCACAGCCCAGTGTCGCAGTGCGGCTCAATATCACCTCAGGTATGATCACTAGTGATAAAATGAAGGCAGCCATCATCGAAGGTTTTGATGATGCAACCGATGGTGATACCCAGGCCATTCAGCCACAGATTGATGCCTTTATGGCGCTATTTTCCGATGAAATAAAACAAAATGATCAGTTTACTTTATTGGCACAAAAGCAAACTGGAGTCACGGCATATAAGAACGGCCAGGCACAAGACACCATTAGCGGAGAAGCGTTCCGTCAAGCACTACTGAAAATTTGGTTGGGTGACCAGCCTGCGCAGAAGAGCCTTAAAAAGGCAATGTTGGGTCAATAAGCCAATTAACTTAAATACTGCCCCAGCCAAATAACTGGGGCACGAGTTTAAAATTTGTATTCTAATGCCAGCGCCAGCGCTGTCTGATTATCAATCTCTTCCACGATTTCTGGACTATTGAGCTCCATTTCACTGTTGAAATAGTAACCTGCATAGCCATTTAACATTAGCGAATCTGTGACCGCCCAACCGGCACGCAAGAAGCTGACCCACTCATCTATCTCAATTGTCTGTTCATCATCGGCGACTAAAAAGCGTTGAGTACGTTTAGATGCGCCAAAACCCATATCGATCGTGTCGGTAAATTGATAACTCAACTCTAAACCCGCAGGCCCACTAAAACCGGCACTAAATGGGTTACTAAGCTTCAACTGTTCAGATATCTGCCAATTCACGGCGAGGTAAGGCACAGTACGAACTTCAGAGATATCATTAAGGTAAGCTACCCCCAAACCCAGCAAGTTGCCATTTCCAAAACGATACATACCCGATGCAACGACACCATAGCTTTGCGCATTAGAAGACGATGCACCATCGGCATAGGCATACTGCAGTTTAGGCGCCAGCATGAACATCCACTGGGCATTGGGTCGATACATTAAAGAGAGCCCTGCCCCATAACGGTCAACATCTCCCCAAGGCGCAATATTATTGGCAAACAAGGTTTGATTGCTCTGTGCCCAGTCAAAGTTGAGCTTGTCGTAATTAACGTTCAATCCAATAGACCATTGACGATTGATCGGAATACCGGTTTTTGCCCCCAGCAACCAAGTATCCCGCTGCAGATTTTGACCTTGGTCACCCACATCTGCTTCAAAGGTAGAAATTCGCGATACTGACACACTGAAAGGAGAGTATGGTTTACCGGCAGCATAACTAGGAGCTGACAGCAAAGACGATGCAACCACAACAGTACTTAATTTAACAAAGTTCATGCTAACTCCATTAGCGAAAAATAGGTGTCCGACGTTTAACTTATTGAGTGTTCAACAACGGACGATATTGTTATTGTTGCATAATGTACGAAAGCCAAGTTGAAGTCGATCACCTTTGTGTGACAATTTGCTAAACATTATTCACTGATGTATCAGCAAGGAGAATACTGGTGCAGATTAACTCACACGGTAGGCGCGTAAGAACATCCTAATAGTATCCTTAACATAGTCCGCTTGTTCATTTTCCAAACCTGCTGTATCTAGCCCTAGTTCGAGTTTTAGTCTCATTTCACCGTAGAGCATTAAACACAACCTCACCGCGGCGTGACGATGATTGCCAAAATCAAACTCGCCTCGTGCTTGAATACGTTGTAGATAGTCTGCAAGCAGGCCCAGTAAATTCTCTGGGCCGGCATCATAAAACAGTTCTGAGACTTCTGGGTGGGTTTCATGTTGGGCAACACAGGCGCGAAATACCGTAATGGCCTCTGGGCTAACAATCATCTCGTTAAAATGGATACCAAAATCTATTAACGCAGCTTCAGGATTTTCTAACTCAATAAACGCACCTTCGGTCATGTTATGCACGACACATTTCGAGGTGATTGATGCAATAAACAGATCATCTTTACTGCCAAAATGTGAGTAAACAGTTTGTTTAGACACACCGGCGTGTTTAGCCACTTCATCCATGCTGGTATTGGGAAACCCCTGCGCGCAAAAAAGTTCTATTGCAGACTCAAGCACTTGAGCGCGCTTTTTTTCACTACGACTTAAAGGTTGAACAGTTGTCGGCATATGGTTTGGCTCTTTTATCGTTATTTTTCGTAACAACTTTACAAAAACTAGACTAGACAGTCCAGTTTTATTAATCTAGACTCGCAAGTCTAGTTTAACTGTTTTACAACCTATCTTAAACAACGGAAGTACAACACATGACAATTTTCGCAGTAGGCCCAGTGCAGAAAACGATGACCGTACTCGTTTTAGTGGGTTTGTTAAGTGCATGCCAACAGGACGTTGCAACAGAAACAAGTGCGCTAACCTACCCTAGCGTAAGCAGTCAGACGCTTAAATTAGTTGACCACTATCAAGCGACACAAACCTTTACCGGTAGTATTCGCGCCGGTAACACTACCGGTGTCGGGTTTGAGCTTGCGGGTAAGATAAAGAGGCTTGCTGTTGACAGTGGTGATAGTGTTGCTAAAGGCCAGTTACTCGCCGAGCTCGACACCGTACTTTTAGAGGCTGAAAAACAGGAGCTACTTGCGAGTCTGAATCAGAATGACGCCGATCTCGAACTCGCACAAAGTACCTTAAATCGGAGTTTGGAACTCAAAAAACAAGGTTACGCATCCGACCAAACCTTAGATGAACTAAAGGGTCAGTTAAACAGCTTGAAAGCGGCGAAAAGTCGCCTTAATGCTTCGCTACAAGCTAATACACTGCGTATCGAAAAATCACGTTTAATAGCCCCATTTAGTGGCACCATTGCTAAGCGCAGCAACAACCTTGGCGAGGTGGTTACTGCAGGCTCACCGATATTTGTACTAGTAGAAGACAATAACCCCCAAGCAAACGTAGGCGTGACGGTTAACATCGCTCAAACGCTCAGCAACGGTACCCAATTGCCTATCACCGTTGGTAAGCAACAATTCCAAGCCACTATTGCCGGTATAGGCGCAGAGGTTAACCCCATTACCCGTACCGTCCCCTTAAGGCTGTTATTGCCTCAAGATGCAAAAGTCATAAACGGGGAGCTAGCCTATTTACACTACAAAAAGGCCGTTGAACAAGCGGGATTTTGGGTGCCAATCTCGGCATTGACAGACGGTCTAAGGGGGTTGTGGAATCTGTATGTACTGCAACCTAATAGTGACGGTAAATTGGTGGTTGAGCGACGCGATGTCGAGATTGTTTATACCCGCGACGATCAAGCATTTATTGTCGGCGCGGTGAATAACAACGAACAATTTGTCAGTGGTGGATTACACAAGCTCGTGGTTGGTCAGCAAGTCATTGCAACCACAGCAACAGCGGCGAGGTAACCCCATGGTAAAGTCATTGGTCGAAAACGCTCGCCTTGCCAGCTTAGCCATCGCACTATTGATTGTGGCCGGTTTAGGCGCCATCTCTAGTTTACCTCGTATGGAAGACCCTGAGATCACCAACCGTTTCGCCACGGTGATCACTCAGTATCCTGGTGCCTCTGCAGAACGTGTTGAAGCATTGGTTACTGAAGTGCTTGAAGAGCAACTTAGACGTTTAGAAGAACTTAAGTTAGTGCAGTCAACTTCCCGTCCAGGGATTTCAGTCATTACTCTCGAACTTAAAGATAATATCATCGACACGGATTCGGTATGGTCACGGGCCAGAGATCTTGTCAGCGACGGCCGCGCGCAATTGCCCACCAGCGCCCAAAATAGCCTATTAGATGATCAATTAGGCTATGCCAATACTGCCATTCTGGGCTTAGTGTGGAAAGGTGGTGGCGAAGTACGTACAGATATCTTAAACCGCTACGCCAAAGAGCTGCAGAGCCGGCTAAGGTTGGTTTCAGGCACCGACTTCGTCAAGCTATATGGCGCCCCAGAAGAAGAAATCCTCGTGCAATTAGATGGGCAGCGAGTCAATCAAATCGGTCTGTCACCTGCAGCGGTTGCACAAATTCTAGCTAATGCGGATTCAAAAATATCAGCAGGAGAGCTAAGCAATAATCATTTCCGCGCGTTAGTCGAGGTTTCGGGTGAACTCGACTCCATCACCCGCGTAGGTCAGGTCCCACTGAAAGTCGACGCTAGCGGCCAAATCGTTAGATTAGCAGATGTTGCCGCCGTCAGCCGCCAACCCAAAACACCAGTCAACTCCCTCGCCCTCATTGAGCGCGAACCGGGTGTGATGGTGTCGGCGCGCATGCTCAGCGATACCCGGATTGATAAATGGCTAGCCCGTATCGACAGTGTTGTGACTGAGCTTCAGGCAAGCTTTCCCGCCAATATCGAAGTGCAGTGGCTGTTTGACCAAGAAAGTTATACCACGGTGCGTTTAACCGATCTTGTCGGTAGCCTACTCATGGGCTTCATTATCATTTTGTTAGTATTGATGCTGACCTTAGGCTTAAGAAATGCGGTGATCGTCGCCATCTCTTTGCCGCTAACGGCGCTGTTTACTCTCACCTGTATGAAGTACGTCAACTTGCCGATCCACCAAATGTCAGTCACGGGTCTGGTCGTTGCATTAGGTATCATGGTGGATAACGCCATTGTGATTGTTGATGCCATTGCACAGCGGCGCGCCCAAGGGCTTAACAAATTACAAGCCGTTGGCGATACACTAAAGCATTTCTGGTTGCCATTGGCGGGCTCCACTATCACCACAATGTTGGCGTTTGCGCCTATTGTATTAATGCCAGGTGCGGCGGGCGAGTTTGTAGGTGGCATTGCCATCTCTGTGATGTTTGCATTACTCGGTTCCTACCTTATCTCACACACCCTCATTGCCGGACTGGCCGGGCGCTTTGGCTCTGACGGTGAAGGCCAACACTGGTATCAAAAAGGTATTGATCTGCCAGTGGTGAGTAACGCGTTTAGACGCTCATTAACCTTGGCGTTAAAGCGTCCTCTTTTAGCGGGATTAGTCATAGGAACACTGCCTATCGCCGGATTTATCGCCTCAGGACAGATGACGGAGCAGTTTTTCCCGCCAAGCGATCGCGACATGTTTCAGGTTGAAGTCTATTTACCCCCCCTACTCCAGCATCACTAACACCAAAAACATGGTACTGGATGTCGACCAACACATTCGCGAGCAAGCAGGTGTTGAACGTATCGACTGGGTGGTCGGTGGCAATGCGCCCTCGTTTTACTACAATCTGTTGCAACGTCAACAAGGTGCGGCCCACTATGCTCAAGCAATGGTGAAAGTGACTGATTTTGACCGCGCCAATGCCTTGATCCCCCAGTTGCAAAATACCTTGGATAAACACTTCAGCGGCGCGCAAATTTTAGTTCGAAAACTAGAGCAAGGCCCGCCATTTAATGCCCCAGTTGAGCTACGTGTTTATGGCCCTAACCTTGAACAACTGCGAATCATTGGTGACGAAGTGCGGCGCATTCTGGCGCAAACGAATGATGTTATCCATACTCGCTCCACCCTCAGTGCTGGCGCGCCAAAAGTATGGTTTCAGGTCAATGAAGACGCCAGTATGATGAGTGGCTTAACGCTCACTGATATTGCCCAGCAAATACAAATGGCGACCACAGGTGTCAACGGCGGCAGCATTTTAGAACAAACTGAGTCACTGCCTATTAGAGTGCGGGTTGACGATGTCACTCGCGAGCAACAAACCAACCTGAGCGACATTAGCTTACTCAGCAGCAGCGGCCACGGCATTCCGCTTTCGGCGCTCGCAAGTAGCCAAATAGAAGTGAGTCGCGGAGCCATACCCCGCCGTGATGGGCAGCGAGTCAATACCGTTGAGGCCTATATTGCTGCAGGTGTATTACCACAAACCGTGCTCAATGATGTTCAGGAAAGGCTCAATGCGTTAGCACTGCCGCCGGGATATCATATTGAGGTAGGTGGTGAAAGCGCAAAACGTGATGAAGCAGTAGGTAACTTGTTGTCAAACATTGTACTGGTAATGACCCTGTTGTTGGCCACCATCGTTCTATCATTTAACTCATTTAGACTGACAGCCATCATCCTAGCCAGTGCATTCCAATCGACAGGCTTAGGGTTGCTCGCAGTCTATGTGTTCGGTTACCCGTTTGGTTTTACCGTTATCATCGGTTTACTTGGCCTGATGGGGTTAGCCATTAATGCTGCCATTGTCATTTTAGCCGAGCTAGAAGATCAGCCCAATGCGCGGCAAAGCAGTGTTGAAGCCATTGTTGATGTCGTTAGCAGTTGTGGCAGACACATAGGGTCCACTACCATCACTACCATTGGCGGTTTCTTACCACTAATCATTGCCGGCGGTGGTTTCTGGCCACCTTTCGCCATTGCCATTGCCGGTGGTACGTTGCTGACAACCTTGCTGTCACTCATTTGGGTGCCAACAATGTACAAACTCATCATGAAACCTCGCTGCCCACAAAAGCAGCAGCAACCTAACATAGCCTAATCAACCCTTTGGTGTCTTGGCTGCATAATCACTGTCAAGACACCATTTTTTCATCGCTAAGATATTGTTTGACCACAAACAACAAGTCAACATGACCTAAGTATTCACTTTTATTTGTCGCCTTACCTTAGACCTATATCAATTAATTTAATCACAATTTGATATACATTAATCGCACAATAAAGATGAGTAATGGATGAACCGCAATGAATTATAAAAACTGGCCAATCGCCAAGCAGATTGGTGTGCTCTCACTGCTGCTAACGATTGTCGTGTTCAGTGTGTTAGGCAGTATCTCCTATTTTACCGCCGCTAAAGTGCTTGAGGAAAAAGGCATTTCGGCGATGCACGACCAGATGCAAAGCACTGCTGACTTGATAGAACTGCAATACAGCAGTCTGCTGGCCATTGCTCGCCGTAATGCCGACGTATTACGGGGAATGTACCCTGGACAATTTAGGCTACCGGACAAAACAGTTAGAGTACTCGGTAAGCCTACCCCGGCTCTTGCCCATGAACGTGAACAAATTAACGCGTCAAAAAGTAAAGTAGACAGATATTCAAATATTACTGGTGGTACAGCTACGGTTTTTGTTAAAGATGGCGATGACTTTTTACGCATCTCAACCTCACTGAAAAAGGCCGATGGTAAACGGGCACTGGGCACCTACTTAGGGCAAAAACACCCAGGTTATAACGCCTTGATGCGCGGCGATGTGTACGAAGGCTATGCCCATCTATTCGGTAAAGACTATATGACCGTCTACCGCCCCATTACAGGGCCTGAGGGCAATGTGATAGGTATTTTGTACATCGGCTTTGATATTACCGACTCCTTAGTTGAACTAAGACAATCCATGAACAGCTTAACCCTTGAAGAGTCTGGGTTGTTTATGCTTATACGCGCAATCGATCAAAGTATTGTCTCTCACCCTCAATATGAATTTGGTACGCCGGTAACCTCTCAGGTACTTAACGGCCTTAATCAACAGCAGGCCAACACCAATCAAGGCTCGTGGCAATACCAAAACCCACAAGGGGATGACATGTATGCCTATAGCCTCACTATTCCAGGGTGGAACTGGGTATTAGTGGGTCAAACTAAAGTGGCTGAGTTAAAAGAAGAGAGCTTAAAGCTTTTGAGTATTAATGCAGCTGTCGCGGTGTTTGGCATTATCATCATTACATTAATGTTGTCTTTTGTACTGCTTAAGGCACTTAGGCCACTGCGGGTATTGCAGCAGCAACTCGATAAACTCGGTCGCGGTGACTTGTCACAGAAGTTTGCGCAACCCGATAGCAACAGTCAAAATGAGGTGGACAAGATCACCATCAGCACCTCACAAATGGCCGACGGACTGCGCCAGCTCATCACTGCCCTTGGCCAATCTGTCACAAGATTGGAACAACGAGCCAGCGAAGCGCAAGAAATTGCCAAGCTTAACGGTGAAGAAGCGCAATCGCTAATGGCACAAACTGACCAAATTGCTACCGCAATTGAAGAGATGTCGACATCGATACGAGATGTGGCCACCCACGCCAGTGAAGGTGCTAACAAGAGCCAACAGGTTGATACCGCATCGCGTGAAGGTCACAGCCAATTAGCACTGGTTGTAGAGGGGCTGGGCAAGCTAAGCCAACAGCTCAATGATAGTCACCTAAGCGTAGAAAATGTCAGTAAAGAAAGTGAAGCGATTAGCCAAGTGACCGAAGTGATTAATTCGATTGCCGAGCAAACCAACCTACTGGCCCTCAACGCAGCGATTGAAGCCGCACGAGCGGGAGAGCAAGGAAGAGGTTTTGCCGTGGTGGCCGATGAGGTACGCACGTTAGCGCAGCGCACCCAGACATCGATTTCAGAAATTGGCCAAACAATCACCCAGCTGCAATCGCAAATCAAGGTGACCGCCGATCAGATGGGACAAAGCCATCAATTGGGCAATGAGTCAGCCACCCAAGGGCAGGAAGCTAGTGAGCAGCTGGATCATATTACCCACAGCATTGGCGAACTTGCTATTTCTTCAAGCAGCATTGCCAGTGCCACGGAACAGCAAAGCGCCGTAGCTGATGAAATTACCCGTAACTTGCATCAAATCACCGAGCTCGCCCGAGACGGTGAACAGCGCGCAGGTTCAACGGTGGATGCTGCACTCGAACTATCAGAATTAGCCAAAGAGCTAAAAGAGAAAATTAGCGTATTTAAAGCCTAGAGAATATGCGCATGGATAATGCGCATTGCTACAGGTTTGCCCTTAAAGGCTTGAAGTTGACTTCAAGCCTTTTTAATACCCGCTTCTCAGCCTTTAAATGTTCTGCCCGCCTCTTCGCACATAATCTTAGTCACAACGCTGTAATGGCTTTGCAGGCAATCTATGGTTCAAGAAAAATTGGGTCAAGGATACATTGTTCAAGGATAGTCTGGCTCAAGGAAAGATGGTTCAAGGAAAGATGGTTCGAGGAAAGCCGAAGCGCGTGAACATAATCAGGTGTGAAACAAGGTCAAACCAATCTGCCGATTACCTTAGCTGTGATAACTGCTTAATATGCGCTTTTAGCGCCAATAAATACACTGGCAACTGGCGTGAGAATAATACCAATCAGTATAAACATTTAGTCACTCAGCGAGAGTTTAGCGGTTCTGAGGTAAGGCAACGAGTGAAGAGCATAGTTATTCTACGGTTAAGCTCGTTAACACAGCATCAGAATCGCTAAAACTCGCCATTCTGGCGCGTTTTAGGCTGCCTACTTCTGCGTTGAATAATTTCACAAGGGAACAACCATTGTTTCAATCATTCGCCTTGAATTAGTTTGCCCAAAGCGCGCTGAGTAGATCAAATTCTTATACTGATTGGTATAACTGCAATGCTTGTTGTTTCTGCTACAACACCAGCTTAGAGATTCGTGTAACGAGTGACTCATTGTGCCAATAAAAAAGCCCTAACTGAACCAGTTAGGGCTTTTCGGACTAGGTCAGATTACTCATCAGCTTCTGAATCTCGGTCCATATTTTCAGTATTTTCAAGCCATAGAGCGTTGATAATCCCGAAAGAACACGCCAGCAAAATACCTAATATCCAAGCAAAATACCACATAGTAAGGGCTCCTTATTAGTACAGTGACGTCTTGTTATTTTCAATGTAGTTACGCGTTAGGCGACCAAACATCTTCAAGTAGGTCCAAATCGTGTAGCTCAGTACGATTGGTACAAAGATGATTGCAGCCCAAGTCATTACCGTTAGCGTCATGTGACTTGCCGTTGCATCCCACATAGTCAAACTGATGTTTGGCTCAAGAGATGAAGGCATAACGAATGGGAACATTGCTGCACCACAAGTTAGAATCACACCCGCTACTGCTAGCGAACTAAAGAAGAATGCAAAACCACTACGGTTAAACTGGCTGCTCGCGAGTACAAGCAATGGCATCGCTAAACCAATCACAGGGAACAGCATAGTGATTGGGTACTTGTCGTAGTTAGCAAGCCATGCACCTGATTCAACTGCTACTGTCTTAAGCGCTGGGTTTGATGCACCTGCGGTATCAATCGCAGAGGTGATCACATAACCATCAATACCGTTAGCTAACCAAACACCCGCAGCAGCAAACAAGGCAAACAATAGACCAGCCGCAACTTTAGTTGCCATCGCAGCACGTTCGCGCAGCTCACCTTCGGTCTTCATTTGCAGCCAAGCGCCACCTTGCATGATGAACATGCTCACGCTCACAAGGCCTGCTAATAATCCAAATGGATTCAGTAGACCAATCAGGCCACCGTGGTAATAAGCACGTAAGTACTCATCGAAGTTAAACGGCACACCTTGAAGTAGGTTACCAAATGCAACACCGATGATAAGTGGAGGCACAAAGCCACCGACAAATAGCGCCCAATCCCACGCTTTACGCCATCTTGGATCTTCAATCTTAGAACGATAGTCGAATCCAACCGGGCGCAAGAACAAGGCAAACAGTACCAGCATCATCGCAACATAAAAGCCCGAGAATGACACGGCGTACACCATTGGCCATGCAGCGAACAATGCGCCACCAGCGGTGATTAACCAAACTTGGTTACCGTCCCAGTGCGGGGCAATCGAGTTAATCATGATACGGCGTTCAGTGTCATCTTTACCGATAATCGGTAGTAGCGCACCCACTCCCATATCAAAGCCATCTGTCACGGCAAAGCCGATAAAGAGCACGCCAATCAGCGCCCACCAGATAAATCTTAATACTTCATAATCAAACATAATCAGATCTCCTGTTTAGGCGTCTAGCTTTTCAAAATGATAACGGCCAGTCTTCAAGCAACTTGGACCTTGCTTAGCAAACTTAATCATTAGGAACAGCTCAATAACCAATAGTACTGAGTAGAACAGCGTGATAGTGATAATACTGAACCACAAGTCGCTAACAGTTAGGCTAGACGCTGACATGAATGTCGGCAGAACTTCTGAAATCGTCCATGGTTGACGACCATACTCGGCCACAAACCAACCACATTCGATCGCAATCCACGGTAATGGCAAGCTATATAGTGCAGCTTTCAATACCCATGGTTTTTCATCAATCTTATGACGTGTGCTTTGCCAGAATGCCGCAGCAAAGACGAACAGCATAATCACACCAAGACCTACCATCACACGGAACGACCAGAATAGTGGTGCAACCGAAGGAATAGAGTCTTTGGCAGCCGCTTTAATCTGCTCTTCTGTCGCATCGACAACATCAGAGGTATAACGTTTAAGTAGCAAGCCGTAACCTAGGTCAACTTTCGCTTCTTCAAAAGCGGCACGCAATTCAGGAGTCTCGTTACCCGCACGTAATTCAGTTAACATCGCATAGGCTTCCATACCGTTACGAATGCGCACCTCATGCTCATCGATAAGGTCAATAATACCGGTGACCTCTTCATCCAATGAACGGGTAGCAATAATACCCATTGCATATGGAATCTTGATTGCATAATCGTTGTGCATCGTTTCACTGTTAGGCATACCTACCACAGTAAATCCGGCTGGAGCAGGTTCTGTATGCCATTCAGCTTCAATTGCAGCCAGTTTAACGCGTTGCGCTTCACCCACTTTATAGCCTGACTCATCACCTAGTACGATAACGGATAAAATTGACGCCATACCAAAACTTGCTGCAATCGCAAATGAGCGACGAGCAAAAGGTAAGTCACGCTTTTTCAAAATGTAGTAAGCACTGATTGATAGCACGAACATTGCACCAGCAACGTAACCTGACGCTACAGTATGAACAAACTTAACTTGGGCAACAGGGTTAAATAACACCTCACCGAAGCTAGTCATTTCCATACGCATGGTTTCATAGTTAAACACAGAGCCAATTGGGTTTTGCATCCAACCGTTTGCCACTAGAATCCACAATGCTGACATGTTAGAGCCTAGGGCAACTAACCAAGTAACCGCTAGATGCTGACGCTTGCTAAAACGATCCCAACCGAAGAAGAACATACCTACTAAGGTCGACTCTAAGAAGAATGCCATCAGGCCTTCAATAGCAAGAGGCGCGCCGAAGATGTCGCCAACATAGTGAGAATAATAAGACCAGTTTGTACCGAACTGGAACTCCATCGCCAAACCGGTGGTGACACCTAGCGCGAAGTTAATACCAAACAACTTACCCCAAAACTTGGTCATGTCCTTATAGATTTGCTTATCTGTCATCACATAGAGCGATTCCATGATGGCAAGCAAAAAGGCCAATCCCAGTGTTAAGGGTACAAATAGGAAGTGATACATAGCGGTCAACGCAAACTGCAAGCGCGATAACTCTACAACCTCTTCTAAGATCATCAGTGACTCCTTAGGTGCTACTGTCACTTTTCATAGTTAGATCCCCATCAACTATGAAAAATGCCTAATTAGGAATTTTATTTTTAAAGTGTTTGCCTCATCTTCATTCAGCAAACGGTTAAATTTACATTTTCTATCTTTCGTCGCGAAATTACATCATTCGTGATAAAACAACCCGCCAATGAGACCTGTGTCACACAACCTGTTAATTCTGTGACACCTAACATTCGGCGTGTCGTAACAAAAACAACAAATCTTTATTTCTCAGTAGCTTGTGGTTAACAAACTTTAATTTCACTATCAATTTATACCATTGTAATTTGATTCAAATCAATCAAACACCGCGCGGATAATGGGTTTTGAGGGATTGGGCACACTTCCCCCTACGACCTTATTGCAAAGCAAGCCATTTCATGATAGGGGTGACCTTTACAAGGTAAACAACTAAAATAGTCACCTTAAAATCACAAATTGCCTCGTAAAACGCAAAAAATAAAACCATATCTATTTTCAAGGCTAGTTATATTAATACGCAACAAAAAACAAACAAATAAAAATATATTTAAAAACAGTGTTTTAATTAATATTTGAACATACAGATCACTTTAACATCAACGCAAAGCATTAGAATTAATAATGACAACATACAATTTTTCTCGTTTGTTGCCTGGCAAACAAAACTTTAATATAGCTCCTGTGTTAAGGAGACGGTTTAACAAACCCGGTGTCGTAGCCCGGACAACCTCACTCCGCTTACATGACCTTTAACTTTGTGGAGACATACTATGAAAAACTTATTCGATCGTCTGGTTAACCGTTACAAGCGTACTTTCGTTGAGCTTTATACCGCTCGCGAGCTGTAATAACAGCAAGATAGACCCAATTGAAAGTTTTGTTAGCGCAAAACCGCCGCTTTAGCTCTTAGCAGTTAAAGCGGCTTTTTATTACCTCATTGCCTTAGAAAACCACTTATCAACAACACGCTAATTTAGCATAGCTTAATAAATCCTTGCGTGCGGCTCTAACTTCTTTACATTAATAAACCCGCGGTATTGTTGGTTTGAGTGCTGATGACTATAAAAGCCGTGTTTTGCTTCGTTTCAGTAAAGACTAATCAAAAAGGAACCAGCTAACTAGTTGGTTCAAAAGCGTAATTAATTACAAATTTCAGGCAATAAAAAACGGGCTTCGAAATTTCGAAGCCCGTTGCAAAACCAAAACGTTTTAGTAGGTTAAAACTAGCCTAAATTAGCACGCACGTTGCGGAACATACGCATCCATGGGCTATCCTCTCCCCACTCGTCAGGGTGCCATGAGTTAGCAACCGTTCTGAAAACACGCTCCGGGTGTGGCATCATAATCGTCACTCGACCATCTTCGCTACAAATGCCACTCAATGCATTCGGTGAACCATTGGGGTTTTGTGGATACTTAGTGGCTATTTGACCATTACCATCAACATATCGCAGTGCTATGGTACCAGATGCTTCTGCAGCAGCTTGAGCGCTGCTCGAGCTAAATTCAGCACGGCCTTCACCATGAGAAACAGCAATCGGCATTCTAGAGCCTTCCATGCCTTGGAAGAACAATGATGGGCTCTTCTGCACTTCAACTAAACTAAAGCGCGCTTCAAAACGCTCTGAGCGGTTAGTAACGAAGTGTGGCCAATGTTCGGTACCTGGAATGATATCTTTAAGGTTTGACAACATTTGGCAACCATTACACACCCCCAAAGAGAAGCTGTCTTCACGCTCAAAGAAACGGGTAAACTGCTCTCGAGCACGGGCATTAAATAGAATCGATTTAGCCCAACCTTCACCAGCGCCCAGTACGTCACCGTAAGAGAAACCACCACATGCCGCGAGGCCTTGGAAGTCATCGAGGCTAATGCGACCGCTGAGCACGTCACTCATGTGCACATCACGACTTTCAAAGCCCGCACGATCAAATGCCGCCGCCATCTCTAAATGAGAGTTAACGCCCTGCTCGCGTAAAATCGCCATCTTCGGCGCTGCACCTTTAAGAATGTAAGGTGCTGCAATGTCCTCACTCGGGTCAAAGGTCAAATCAACCGTTAAACCAGGCTCTTGCGGATCTTGCTTTAACTCAAACTCTTCTTTGGCACATTCTGGGTTATCACGTAGCGCTTGCATACGATAGGTCGTTTCAGCCCAGATGGTACGTAACTCTGTACGCGACTCAGACAATAAAGATTGCTGACCATCTTTAATAGTGATGGTGTCTCCTGTGACTAGCGTACCAATTTGGTGAACAGTCACACCAGCGTCACTGAACAATGCACTAATAGCAGCGGCTTTATCTTTCGATACTTGCAGCACACCGCCTAACTCTTCGTTAAACAGTTGCTCAACAGCCGTGCCTGATAAGCTTGCTAAATTGATATCTAAACCAACATTACCAGCAAAGGCCATTTCCACTAGAGTGGTAAACAAGCCACCGTCACTGCGGTCGTGGTAAGCAATCACATCACGGTTCGCGACTAGCGGCTGCATCACTTCAAAGAAGCCACGTAACTGCGTTGCGCTATCTAGATCGGGCGCTGTATCACCTAGCTCACCATAAACTTGAGCCAGTGCCGAGCCACCCATGCGGTTTTTGCCATTGCCTAAGTCAACCAGTAGCAGTTCAGTGTCACCTTTATCACTGCGAAGCTCAGGGGTCACGGTATTACGAATGTCTTGAACCGCGCCAAATGCTGTAATCACCAATGACATTGGTGATGTCACCGTTTTATCAACACCTTGGTCTTGCCAAGCTGTTTTCATCGACATTGAATCTTTACCAACAGGGATGGTTAGATCTAGCTCTGGACATAGCTCTTCACCGACGGCTTTTACAGCCTCGTAAAGGCCAGCGTCTTCACCAGGGTGACCTGCTGCTGACATCCAGTTAGCTGACAACTTAATGCGTTTAAGTGCACCAATGTCAGTACCTGCAATGTTTAAAATTGATTCTGCCACCGCCATACGTGCCGATGCACCGAAATCGAGTAGTGCTAATGGGGTACGCTCACCCATCGACATGGCTTCACCGGTGTACGAGTCAAAACTCGAAGCGGTTACCGCGCAATCTGCAACAGGGACTTGCCATGGGCCGACCATTTGATCGCGGTTAACTAAACCGGTCACACTACGATCGCCAATGGTAATAAGGAAGGTTTTCTCAGCGACAGTAGGAAGACGTAACACTCGGCGTACTGCGTCTTTAATATCGACCTGAGTTTGATCAAGTGCCGGTGACTGTGCTTTAGCAGACACAACATCACGGCTCATCTTGGGCGCTTTACCTAACAGCACTTCAAGTGGTAAATCAATCGGCTTGTTGTCAAAGTGCTCATCGCTTAATGACAGGTGACGTTCTTCTGTTGCCACACCGACAACCGCAAATGGTGCGCGTTCGCGCTCACAGATAGCAGTAAATGTATCGAGGTTTTCTGGTGCAACTGACATCACATAGCGCTCTTGTGATTCATTACACCAAATCTCTAGTGGGCTCATGCCTGGCTCATCAGAAGGCACATTACGTAGCTCAAACTTACCGCCACGCTCACCATCGTCTACCAGCTCAGGGAAGGCATTGGATAACCCGCCTGCACCCACATCATGGATAAACTGAATAGGGTTATCATCACCCATCTGCCAACAGCGATCGATCACCTCTTGACAGCGACGCTCCATCTCTGGGTTTTCACGCTGCACTGAAGCAAAATCTAAATCTTCGCTTGATTGACCCGATGCCATAGAAGAAGCCGCGCCGCCACCCAGACCGATGTTCATGGCAGGGCCGCCTAATACGATAAGCTTGGCACCGACGGTAATCTCGCCTTTTTGTACATGCTCTTCGCGAATATTACCTAAACCACCCGCCAACATGATTGGCTTGTGATAACCGCGCATCTCTACGCCATTGTGGCTGCTGACTTCCTGCTCATAGGTACGGAAATAACCTAATAATGCTGGACGACCGAACTCATTGTTAAATGCCGCGCCACCAAGTGGGCCTTCGGTCATAATATCTAATGCGTTAACAATGCGATCTGGCTTGCCATAATCCCCTTCCCAAGGTTGAACAAAACCTGGGATTTTTAGATTGGAGACACTGAAGCCAGTTAAACCCGCTTTAGGTTTAGAACCACGACCTGTTGCCCCTTCATCGCGGATTTCACCGCCTGAACCGGTTGCTGCACCAGGATACGGACTAATAGCCGTTGGGTGGTTATGAGTCTCGACCTTCATCAAAATATGCATGGGTTCAGTGTGATAAGCATACACACCGTCTTGCTCTGGGAAGAAGCGCCCTGCGACACTACCTTCCATTACGGCGGCGTTATCTTTATACGCTGACAACACATGCTCAGGCGTTTTCTCAAAGGTGTTTTTAATCATTTTGAACAATGACTTTGGCTGTACTTCACCATCAATTGTCCAATCTGCATTAAAGATTTTATGACGGCAATGCTCAGAGTTAGCCTGAGCGAACATCATTAATTCAACATCGTTGGGGTTACGACCAAGGCGAACAAAGTTCTCTACCAAGTAGTCGATTTCATCAGGTGCTAACGCTAAACCCAATTCAACATTCGCCTGCTCTAAGGCACGCTTACCTTCACCTAACACATTCACGCTGGTGAACTTAGCTGGCTCTGTGCGCGCAAACAGCACAGCTGCTTGTTCAAACTCAGGTAAAATCACTTCAACCATGCGGTCATGCAGCAATCCATTGAGGATTTGCTGTTGCTCAGCGCTCAACGCCTCACCTTGCACATAGTATGCAACACCGCGCTCAAGACGTTTTACTTTGTCTAGACCACAGTTATGGGCGATATCGGTAGCTTTTGACGACCAAGGAGAGATAGTGCCAGGACGAGGGGTCACGAAATAAAGCGCACCGGCTGGTGCATGAGCTTCAATCGCAGGTCCGTAAGTCAGCAACTTGGCAAGTTGTTGCTGCTCATTTTCCTCTAAAGATTCAGTTAAATCAGCTAAATGGATAAACTCAGCGTAGATATCAGTTACTGGCAAATCAGCACTTTTACATGCTTCCATAAGCTTTTGAACTCTAAACGCTGATAATGCTGGGGCTCCGCGGATGATCTCCATCACGTCTATTCACCTTATAAATTATAATTGCAGGGTCAGATCTGGGCGCTATTATAGGGAAATGTCACCGACAAATCACCCGTGTTCTAACCTCAAAACAAAGTTTCCTGTCATAAAAAAAGGTCAGCGAATAAAAAAAACCATCAATTGACAAACAATCTCGGTTAACTCAACATTTATGGCACATAATTAGAGCTGAGATAGTTGTCAGCTTAGGCAAAGGATAAGCCGCTGCGTCAGGGACTAATAGGCAATTATTGAGTTGCGATAAGCTGTGATATAATTCACCGCTGGGCTCAATAAAAACCATTGATAAGACACTAATTTAATGAAAAAACTCTTGCTAATTCTCACCACCATTTTGTTACTGGCAGCCTGCCAGCCTGTGGTTGTGGAATCAGCAAAGCAAGTTGAACCCACCATCAAAACCCACCTCAACGTCGGCACCCTATATGGCTCGCAAATTTTTGTCACAACAGGCCAAGGCGAAGCAGGTTTTGATTATGAGATGGCAAGCAAGTTTGCTCACTATCTTGGTTTAGAGCTCAACATGAAAGCTTACGGTAATATTGGCGAGCTGTACGCTGCGCTGAACAATGGCGAAGTGGACCTACTTGCTGCCGGTTTAACCGATACCGACCATCGTCGCCAACATTTTCGGTTAGGTCCACCGTTATATTATGTCAATCAACTGCTGGTCTATAAACAGGGAACCCGCGCGCCTAAAGATATCTCCGAGTTAGACGATGTCATAACAGTGATCAGCGACTCATCCTTTGTTGAAACACTGGCCAACTTACAAAAACTCTACCCCGAACTGGTTTGGAATCAGGAGTCAGACAAGGACAGTGAAGAACTGCTGGGTATGATAGCCCGCGATGAAATCAGCTATACCATTGCCGATTCAACCACCTTTGAGATCAGTCGTCGCTTTATGCCTGAACTACGCCCCGGCCCCGTACTAAGAGAGAAACAACCGGTAGTCTGGCTATTACCGTCACAAAATAGCGACAAGTTAATGAGTGATTTGCTCAGCTTTTGGCATGGAGAGCGCCTAGCCGGTACCTTAGCCCACCTCAATGAAAAGTATTTTGCTCATGTTAAGCGATTTGATTATGTTGATACCCGCGCCTTTTTGCGGGCAATTGATAGCAAATTACCAAAATACAAAGACCAGTTTATCAAATATGCTGGCGATATTGACTGGCGAAAACTGGCGGCCACCGCTTATCAAGAATCCCACTGGAATCCAAACGCACGTTCGCCCACTGGCGTGCGCGGTTTGATGATGCTAACACTGCCTACTGCTAAACAAGTGGGCATTAGTAATCGCCTTGACCCCATGCAAAGTATTAAAGGTGGTGCCAAATACCTTAACGATATACTTAAGCGTCTACCGGATTCAATTCCAGAAAACCAGCGCATGTGGTTTGCCTTAGCCTCATACAATATTGGCTATGGCCATGTTGAAGACGCCCGACGCATAGCCCAAGGCATGGGATTAAACCCCAGTGCTTGGCGCGATTTAAAACAGGTGCTGCCTTTATTGCACAAGCGCAAGTACTATCAAAAAACCCGCTATGGTTATGCTCGAGGTAACGAAGCGGTGCATTACGTAGACAGTATTCGCCGTTACTACGACACCTTAGTGTGGATAGACAACCAGAACCAACAGCTTGAATCTGTACCTAATGCAACCGATACACAAACGGCAGACTCAGCTTCGGACTCAGAGTTAGTTGGCGCTCAACCTCAATAACTCACTAAGTACATACATCGCTCATAGTATTGGGCTAAATGGCTTTGTGATTTTGATGTGGCTCAGGATCTGGCTCAAGGTGAAATCTGCACATAATCGATGCAACGTCACAATTTCGTCATCAAATTCAACTAAGCTAGCCAGTAGCGGCAATCTAATATGTATGGACTCACTACATTAGCTGTAAATTGTGAACCCGAGCACGTATCATTAGCAATGGATGTCGCTATAATGCGGCCGTGAATACCCTGGCAAATCGTTGCGAAAAGTGCAGCTATAAGGGTATTTTAATTGGAGGATAATATGCGTAGAAAAACCTTAAATAATATGGCTTCTCGTCGCCGAACCCAGATGAAAAATCGTCACCAACGAACCCTTAATCGTCAAAAACAGTTCTTTGTTTTTATTAAGCCTTCGGAATAATACCAGCAACACAAGTAGAGCATATGATCTGGCAAGGACGGGGTCATGCTCTACCTAGTTAGCCCCTCAGAACCGTTGCCAAAGTGACCACCGCAATCAGGTATTTTTAGCTGCCGCCTTTAAGGCTTTTTTCTCTTTGCGTCGACGACGAAAAAAACTACTTAATTGCTCAGCACACGCTTCAGCCAATACGCCGGATGTGACTTCCAATTGATGATTAAAATCGCTGTGACGCACAAGATCTAATACTGTTCCCGCTGCACCCGTTTTCTGATCTGTTGCCCCAAATACTAATCGCTTAATTCGAGCATGTACCATTGCCCCGGCGCACATTGCACAAGGCTCCAAAGTGACATACAAGGTAGTGTCGAGCAGTCGGTAATTGCTCAGCACTTTGCCCGCCGCTTTTATGCAATCAATTTCGGCATGGGCACACGGATCATGATGGCTAATGCTCAAGTTATATCCCGTTGCAATCACCTCATTATCTTTAACCAACACCGCGCCTACCGGCACCTCACCGCGCGCTTCGGCCTCATTGGCCTGCTCCATGGCCAGCGCCATAAAGTATTGATCTTTTTCTACCTGAGTGAATTCTTCACTAAAGACTGGGCTCTGATTCATATTCGATAGTAACTATTAAAATGGGCTCGCAAATACTGCGGCAATATTACCATAAACAAAGGCTACGATAACGATTTAGTGACTATACTGATAATAATAACCACCGTTAGAGAGCGTAATAGTGCTACCAAGATTTGCCAATCAACTGATGGCGCTATTAGTCGCCGCTTTATTTTCTGGTTTACTTATTTTGTCTACTAGCACCAATACTAGCCCCCATACTATTGAACTCAGTAGTGAGATAGTTCGCAGTTTGATCTGTGCCATTTTGATGTTTTATATCGAACGCACAAAAGCGCAAACCTTTATCTACTTGCCATTACTCTTCGGTTTCATCTTGCTATTTTATGGTACCTGGTTAAATGCACTAGATGATCTGTTGATGATTGAACATCGCTCGATTGATTTAACTGAAGATATGCTAATAACGCTTGGCTTAATTTTGACGTTATTGGGTATCATCAATTGGACGCAACACTACCAACAACAAATATCAAAATTAGAGCAACAGTCACAGCAAGACCCACTAACCCAGGCGCTCAATCGACAAGGGATATTAAAGAAACTAGCCAACGCTGAACAACAGCAGCGCCCTCTTACTATCATGGTGATGAGTATCGACCACTTCAAACAGATCACCCGCAGTTATGGCTATGCGTTAGGGGACAAGTTGGTGTGTTTGATTTATCAAGAGCTACAAGCGCTACAACCAGATAACAGTGACATTGGCCGCTGGAGTGATGATGAATTTTTACTGCTCTATCCGCTGACAGATAAACAGCATGTCACCAAATTGGCTCAGCATATTGCCCAACATATGGAGTCATCGGTGTTTACCCCGGCGAATACGCTGATTTCAGTAACGGTATGTATTGGTGCAGCAGCAGGACAACACTTAGCGGTAGAAGACAATATCAAGCTGGTAGAAAATGCGCTCTATCATGCACAGCAATCAGGTCACAATCAAATATCAATCATCTGATTAGGTTGGTGCGACATCGAGACTCAATAATGCCGCTCATAAAAAAAGGGGCTAATGCCCCTTTTTAATTTCTTATATGACTATTCCCACTCAATGGTCGCAGGCGGCTTACCAGAGATATCGTAAACCACACGAGAAATACCATCGATTTCGTTGATGATACGATTTGAGACTCTGCCGAGGAAGTCATATGGCAGATGTGCCCAATGGGCAGTCATAAAGTCAATAGTTTCAACAGCACGTAAAGACACAACCCAGTCATACTTACGGCCATCACCCATCACACCCACCGAACGCACCGGTAGGAATACGGTAAAGGCTTGACTCACTTTATGGTATAGCTCAGCTTTATGAAGCTCTTCAATGAAAATAGCATCAGCACGGCGAAGTAAATCGCAGTACTCTTTTTTCACTTCACCAAGTACACGTACACCAAGACCCGGTCCTGGGAATGGGTGGCGATAAAGCATGTTGTATGGCAAACCAAGCTCTAAACCAATTTTACGTACTTCATCTTTAAACAGTTCACGTAGTGGCTCAACTAGGCCTAACTCCATATCATCAGGTAAGCCACCCACATTATGGTGAGACTTAATAACATGCGCTTTACCCGTGGCACTGCCCGCAGACTCAATCACATCAGGATAAATTGTACCTTGTGCTAGCCATTTAGCATTAACACATTTCTTCGACTCTTCATCGAAGATATCCACGAATACATGGCCGATAATCTTACGTTTAGCTTCTGGTTCGGCTTCGCCCGCCAACGCATCTAAGAAGCGATTTTCAGCATCAACATGTACAATGTTCAATCCAAAATGGTCACCGAACATTTCCAACACTTGGTCGGCTTCATTCAGGCGTAGCAGGCCATTGTCGACAAACACACAGGTCAGCTTATCGCCAATAGCACGATGTAATAGCATCGCCACTACTGATGAATCGACGCCACCTGACAAACCTAGAATCACTTCATCGTCGCCAATTTGCTGCTTCAAGCGCTCAATGGCATCATCGATAATTGAAGCGGGTTTCCAATTGGCTTCACATTGACAAATATCCAAAGCAAAATGCTCAAGCATACGCTTACCCTGGCGAGTATGTGTCACCTCTGGGTGGAATTGCACACCATAGAACTGCTTATCTTCATTGGCCATTGCCGCGAAAGGACAAGTATCGGTATTGGCAACTGCCACAAAGCCCGCTGGAATTTCAGAGACTTTATCACCATGGCTCATCCACACATCAAGTAGTGGTTTGCCCGCTGGGCTTACCGCATCTTCAATGGCTTTAAACAAGGCTGACTCAGTTTGTACCTCAACTTGAGCGTAACCAAACTCGCCTTCACCCACACCTTGAATAACTTTACCACCCAGCTGCTCTGACATGGTTTGCATGCCATAACAGATACCCAATACAGGTACGCCTGCATTAAAAACGTACTCAGGCGCACGAGGTGAATTAGCAGCGGTTACACTTTCTGGTCCGCCGGCAAGAATAATCCCGTTAGGTGCGAACCCTTTAATCTGTTCTTCAGATACGTCCCACGCCCACAATTCACAGTAGACACCGATTTCACGAATTCGGCGGGCAATCAATTGCGTGTACTGAGATCCAAAATCAAGAATGAGGATCTTATGATCATGAATATTGCTCATGGATAACCTTTTATCTTTAGTCTTACTAATTGGTCAATTATGGCGATGGGTCATCACCATAAAGATACAAATTGGGCGACACTCAGTGTCGCCCAATGCTAATTAAGAACCGCTACGGTAGTTAGGCGCTTCTTTGCTGATGGTGACATCATGTACGTGGGATTCACCCATACCTGCTGAAGTCACTTTAACAAATTCCGCTTTCTCGTTTAGGTCTTTGATTGTCGGACAACCCGTTAAGCCCATGCAAGAACGTAAACCGCCCATATGCTGATGGATGATCTCTTTCAGCTTACCTTTGTAAGGTACGCGACCTTCAATCCCTTCAGGAACAAGTTTGTCAGCCGCATTATCGCTTTGGAAATAGCGGTCTGATGAACCTTGAGTCATGGCGCCTAGTGAGCCCATACCACGGTATGATTTGTAAGCACGGCCGTTATAAAGTTCAGTTTCACCTGGCGCTTCATCGGTACCGGCAAACATAGAACCAGCCATAATGCATGATGCGCCAGCTGCCAAAGCTTTGGCTAAATCACCAGAGAAGCGAATGCCACCATCGGCAATGACTGGAATACCTAAATCTTTTACCGCTGCTGCAGCATCAGATACGGCGGTAATTTGCGGTACACCCACACCGGTGACAATACGAGTAGTACAAATAGAACCAGGACCAATACCCACTTTAACCGCGTCAACACCGGCTTCTACCAGCGCTAATGCACCTTCTGCGGTAGCAACGTTACCGCCAACAATTTGCAGCTCTGGGTATTTAGCACGTGTATCACGAATACGCTGTAATACACCTTCTGAGTGACCGTGAGAAGAATCAATCAATAACACGTCAATACCCGCTTTAACAAGGGCATCGACACGTTCTTCATTACCGGCACCGGCACCAACTGCTGCACCAACACGTAAGCGACCTAACTCATCTTTACATGCGTTTGGTTTACGCTCGGCTTTTTGGAAATCTTTAACCGTGATAAGCCCTTTAAGCTTAAAGTTATCGTCTACAACCAATACTTTTTCAACACGGTGGGCGTGCATTAACTTTTGCACTTCGTCCAATGGTGTGCCTTCAGACACAGTCACTAAACGATCTTTTGGGGTCATCACTTGATCAACAGTACGACTCCAATCAGTGATAAAGCGCACGTCACGGCCAGTAATAATACCCACTAGTTCATTAGCTTCATTGACGACTGGATAGCCGGCAAAGCCATTTTTCTTAGTGAGAATTTTCAAATCTTCTAGCGTGGTTGTCGGCGTCACAGTCACTGGCTGTTGAACGATACCCGCTTCATAGATTTTTACTTGGCGAACTTCCTCGGCTTGCTGCTCAATGCTCATGTTTTTATGGATAAAACCAATACCGCCTTCTTGCGCCATAGCGATAGCTAAGCGTGCTTCAGTCACGGTATCCATCGCGGCCGAAACAATAGGCATATTTAGTTCGATCTTTTTGGTTAAACGAGTCTTAAGAACAGCAGTGTTAGGGAGTACAGTCGAGTGTGCAGGGACAAGCAATACATCATCAAAGGTAAGTGCTTCTTTTTTTAGGCGTAGCATGGCAACATCTCCCCATGTAGGTGTGATAAGAGGTAAAATATTGCGGCGGGATTATACCTTGCATATTGGGCTTGGTAAATGGAAAATAGGAAAAAAGTCGCTTTAGATGCAAAATTCTTATGAAAATGCCGAAAAATAATGTTTACACCGTGTCTCGCCTCAATGGTGAAGTCAGACAACTTCTGGAAGGTGAGCTGGGTAAAGTCTGGTTAGAAGCTGAAATATCGAATTTTGCATCACCGGCATCAGGGCATTGGTATCTAACCTTAAAAGATAGTCATGCGCAAATACGCTCAGCCATGTTTAAAGGCCGCAATCGCAGCGTCACTTTTAGGCCTGCCAATGGTCAGCAAGTGTTGGTTAAAGGGGCTATCAGTGTTTACGAGCCCCGCGGCGATTATCAGCTAATCATTGAGTCCATGCTGCCAGCAGGTGATGGTCTGTTAGCCCAGCAATACGAAGCGTTGAAAATGAAACTGGCTGCCGAAGGCTTATTTGCCATGGACACCAAACGTCCCCTGCCCAGCAGTATCACCCGTATCGGCGTCGTCACCTCACCTACGGGCGCCGCAATTAAAGATATTTTACATGTACTTGCAAGGCGCGACGCTTCTGTTGAAGTGATTATCTACCCAACTGCGGTGCAAGGCGCTGACGCCGATAAAGACATTTGCCGCGCTATTAACACCGCCAATCAACGCCAAGAAGTTGATGTGCTGCTTGTTAGCCGCGGCGGTGGCTCGTTAGAAGATTTATGGTGCTTTAACAGTGAAGCCCTTGCTCACACTATTTATAACAGCGGTATTCCGGTGGTCAGTGCCGTCGGTCATGAAGTCGACCACACCATTAGCGACTATGTGGCCGACTTGCGAGCCCCTACCCCGTCAGCCGGTGCAGAGCTACTGTCTGCAGACGCGGATAACAAAGCCCAGCACCTAGGCAACAAACAACGTCAACTTGCCCAAGCTTGGCAGCATTATCAACTGCGCCAAGCCCAGCGTGCTAGTACCCTTGAGCATCGACTTACGCGGCTGGACCCAAAAAGGCGCTTGCAGCAATATGAACAGACCTTTGACGAAATGCAGCTTAGGCTCACCAACGCCTTACAAAGCCAAATACATAGCCTAACCCTTAAGCAGCAAAATTTGAGTTTACGGCTCAATAACCAGAGCCCAAGCTATCAACTTGATCAAGCACAAACACAGCTAGCGACATTATCTACACGTTTAAATAAAGCGCTGACTCAGCATATGAAGGACAAACAGCTGCAGATCCAAACAGCGGCACATCAATTGGAAGCGGTCAGTCCACTGGCGACCCTAAGCCGAGGTTATAGTATCAGCCAAGACAGCCAAGGCAAGGTGCTGCAAGACAGTAACGAGGTGGTCAGTGGCGATATCATCACCACCACATTACTTAAAGGTAAAGTGACATCTAAAGTTCAGTAGCTGCCGGGCTGCAAACGGTAGTGGATTCATGGCAATGAATTAGAAAGTGAGTCTAGATTGAGTCGCTTTCATAGGATAATTCAATCAAGCAATGGACTTTTAATACAGTATAGAACGACAAGCTACTTGCTACTGATCGATCTTTAAACGCCGTGCATCAGACAACAAAAAGCCAGCTACATAGCTGGCTTTTTTAATGGTAATAGCGAAGTAATTACTTCTTCTTATCCTTGATGTGGCTCATCATGCGTTTACGACGACGCTCTTGGCTCACAGTCAGCTTTTTGGTGTTCATCCCTTCAAATGGGTTACCACCTTCTTGGAAGCGCACCTGAATAGGTGTCCCCATCACTTTTAGTGAACGACGATAGTAATTCATCATAAAGCGCTTGTAAGAGTCTGGTAGCTTCTTAACTTGGTTACCATGCACAACCACTATGGGTGGGTTATAACCCCCCGCATGGGCGTATTTGAGTTTCACACGACGGCCATTAACCAGCGGTGGCTGATGATCGTCTTGCGCCATCTGCATAATACGGGTCAGCATAGAAGTGCTCACGCGGCGAGTGGCGCTCTCGTAAGCTTCTTGGACTGACTCAAATAAGTGTCCTACGCCAGTGCCGTGTAGCGCTGAGATAAAGTGAATGCGGGCAAAGTCGATAAAGCCAAGACGACGATCTAGTTCGCTCTTAACACGCTCTTTGACCTCTTGGTCAATACCATCCCACTTGTTAACCGCAATCACTAACGCACGCCCAGCATTAAGTGCAAAGCCAAGTAATCCTAAATCTTGTTCCGCAATGCCTTCACGGGCATCAACAATTAGCAGTACCACGTTGGCGTCTTCTACCGCCTTAAGCGTTTTAATCACCGAAAACTTTTCAACGGTTTCATGTACCTTACTGCGACGACGTACACCAGCAGTATCGATAATGACGTACTCTTGGCCATCACGCTCAAGGGGAATATAAATACTGTCACGGGTGGTGCCTGGCGCATCATAAACCACGACACGTTCTTCACCTAAAATACGATTCGTTAGCGTTGATTTACCCACATTAGGCTTACCGATAATGGCTAACTTAATTGGCAAGTCTTGCAAGCGCTGCTGTTCAGCTTCCGCTTCTTCTTCGGTATATTCGCGCTCGTCCGCTTGTTCTTCACCTTCATCTTCACGCTTAATCCCCATGGCTTCGGCATAAGGTGTTAGCGCGTACTCAATCATGTTGGTTACGCCGCGGCCTTGCGAAGCGGCCATTTGGTAGACTTCACCTAGGCCTAACGCCCAAAACTCAGCACAGGCTGAATCAGCATCGATGCCATCAACTTTATTGGCAACCACAAAGGTGACTTTCTCGCGGCGGCGTAGATGCTCAGCGATAGCTTCATCTGCCGCGGTTAGGCCCGCGCGTGCATCGGTTAAGAACAACACCACATCCGCTTCTTCAATGGCAGCAAGTGATTGCTCGGCCATCCGCGTTTCAATGCCTTCTTCAGTGCCATCAATACCACCAGTATCAACAACAATAAACTCATAACCTGAAAGATGAGCTCGGCCATACTTACGATCCCGAGTAAGTCCTGGGTAGTCTGCAACAAGTGCATCACGAGTACGTGTCAGTCGATTAAATAGCGTCGACTTACCTACGTTTGGTCGACCTACTAGGGCCACTACTGGAATCATTTTCTTGCCTCTAATTCTACAAAACTTACTGAATATCAAAAATAAAAAACCCCCAGAACAAACGTCTAGGGGTTTTAAAACCTAATCCGCTTATTTTAAGGGAGCGTTATTCTAGCGACTTTTCCGTCCCGCGTCTGTAAATAGATGCGATCATCTACAACAACCGGCTGGGTGAACAGTCCAGAACTGTCAACTTGAATACGGCCAACTATTTTACCAGTAGCGCGTTCAAGGAAATGCAAGTAACCTTCAAAGTCACCTACTACAATATAATCTTTATAAGCCGCCGCTGACGTTAAACCACGGTTAGTCAGCTCAGTATTACTCCAAGACTCTAGACCGTTACGTCTATCTACTGCATAAACTCGGCTATGATCGTCAACTAAAATCAAGTTTAGACCTGACATTGCTAGCTCATTAAAGCTTGAGTACTTACGTGTCCAAACTACACGGCCTGAACGAAGCTCCATTGACACTAAGTTGCCATTATAGCTGACCGCATAGAGGTTCTCACCTAGGATTAGCGGTTGCATATCTACATCGGCCATGCGCGTAAACTCATTGCCACCCGTTGGGGTATATACCGCTTGCTCCCATGCTGCTTGGCCATTGTCTTTGATCACAACTGCAATTTTGCCTTCTGCAGTACCAACAAAGAACCCACCCGCTTCGTAGCTGGCAGAACCTGTACCGCGTAAAGTTAACGTAGGCAGCTTAGTTTCATAGGTCCATAACTTCTCGCCATCGTCAATATTGAACGCTTCAAGATTACCTGAACCGGTATTGACCACAACAACATCATCACCCACTGTTGGTGCCGAAAGCAGCTCACTGCTGGCCATGACATGCCATTTGGTTTCACCGGTTTCTGCGTCAAGCGCGCCAAATAAGCCGCTTTCACCGCCAATAAACACGGTGTTTCTTGCGACCGTCACACCGGCTGCTAAACGCGCACCTTTATTTTTAGCTAACAGGTTATCTTTAAAAGCAGAGCTAATGTCTTTGCTCCACACTCTCTCACCTGTGGCCTCATCAAAGGCAACGATTTCGCCAAAACGATCGGCAACATATAGTTTGTCATAGCGTACGGTTGGACGAAGGTTAGAGTAATAATCACCTACCCCTTCGCCTACCTGAGTGCTCCAACTTATCTCAGGGAAAACAGTCGCTTCGATTTCCGTTAATTCACTGACCACTTCCTCTTCAACATCACTTGAAGAACAAGCCGATAACAGGCCGATACTTAATCCGCAGGCAAGCAGCGTTTTACACCAAGACTTCATGGGCAGCTTCCTTATGCCTTGTTCAGATTATCAAGCTTCATTTGCAATGCTGGGCTAGTTGTCAAACCGCCATTATCAATCGCAGCTTGGTAGACAGATTTTGCTTTATCAGCGTCACCCTGACGCACTAAAAAGTCACCTTTAAGCTCATCACGTTGAGCCGCAAATGACGGTGCTGATACTGAGTCTAATGTGGTGATTGCAGTCGCCAATTGACCTTGCTCAGCTTGAACACGTGCAAGACGCAGTGTTGCTACCATCACTAAACTCTCTTCAGGTTTGGCAGCTAACACACGTTTAAGCGCCTCTTCTGCTTTACCTAGCTCACCCGCATCTACAGCCGCTTTTGCCACTAATAGGTCAAGCAAAGACTGGTAGCCTTGCTGAGAGTGATTTTTAGCAAAACTCTCAGCAGCTGTTAGCATAGAAGCTGAGTTAACACTGGCAGCTTGAAACGCTTCTGACGCTGCTTGCGCTTGCGCGACTTGATGATCTGAATAATAGTTCCAGCCATATAGGCCACCAAAGCCTATGACCGCACCACCAATAATTGAGGTGCCATAATCTTTCCAGAACTGTTTGATAGCATCGACTTGTTGTTCTTCTGTGCTATAAATTTCCACGTATACTTCCCCTTTAAATCAGTTCTGCTAAATGAGTTGCCAACGCATCACGTGCAACTAATTGTTGTTCTTTATCTTCACGCAAGTATTTAAGTGCGACTTGGTTGTTGGCTAGTTCGTTTTCACCAATCACCAATGCCACCTGGGCACCGCTTTTATCTGCGCGTTTCATCTGTTTCTTAAAGTTACCACCACCGCAATGGCTCATTACCTTAAGTGTTGGTAGTGCATCACGCAAGCTTTGAGCAATTTTTATCGCTTCAACCTTACAAGCATCGCCCATCGCAGTCACATAAACATCGACAGGACCTTTAACATCGTCAGTTAAAGATAATGTCTCAAGCATCAATACAATGCGCTCAAGCCCCATGGCAAAACCAACGGCTGGGGTATCTTTACCTCCAAGCTGGCCAACAAGGCCATCGTAGCGACCACCTGCCAACACGGTACCTTGAGCCCCCAGACTGTCAGTCACCCACTCAAATACCGTGCGGTTATAGTAATCTAAACCGCGCACTAGACGTGGATTGATTTTGTATTGGATGCCAACAGCGTCAAGTAGTTCACATAAATGTGCAAAATGCGCTTTGGTTTCTTCACCGAGATAATCATCTAGTGCTGGTGCATCTACCAATACTGCTTGAATTTCTGCATTTTTGGTATCGAGTACACGCAGCGGGTTAGTGTACATACGACGCTTAGCATCTTCATCAAGAACATCTTGATGCTGCTCAAGAAAGGCAATTAATGCATCACGATAAACACTGCGCTCTTGCGGATCGCCCAAAGTATTGAGCTCTAGCGTCACATGGTCAGTGATCCCGAGCTTTTGCCATAAGCGCGCAGACATCATCAGCACTTCTGCGTCCATGTCTGCACTTGGAATACCGTAGATTTCTACACCAAACTGGTGGAACTGGCGGTAACGCCCTTTCTGAGGACGCTCGTGGCGGAACATGGGGCCCATGTACCATAATCTTTGCTCTTGATTGTAAAGCAAGCCATGTTCGTTACCGGCACGCACGGTCGATGCGGTACCTTCTGGGCGTAAGGTTAAATAGTCACCGTTACGATCTTCAAAGGTATACATCTCTTTTTCGACAATATCGGTCACTTCACCAATAGAGCGCTTGAAAAGGTCGGTACTTTCAACAATTGGCGTGCGAATTTCACTGTAGCCATAAGATGCTACGGTTTCACGCAATACTGTTTCTAACTTTTGCCACAAAGGGCTTTGAGTGGGCAGAATGTCATTCATTCCGCGAATCGCTTGGATCTGTTTTGCCACGTTATGACTCATCCGACTTAAACTAAAAAATAAAAAGCGCCCCGCATTATAGGCGCTTCAATACTAAACGCAAAACTGGCTTGTACGCCAGTATCGCTAGCCACCACTGCAAATAATTGGGCGGTGACTCGCAGGCGTATTACTTAGAAATATCCTTAGCAGGAATACGCTCATCGATCATAGCGACCTTGGCGCGAATCTTTGCTTCTAACGAATCAACAATGTTGTCGTTATCAAAACGTTCTTTCTGGCGAACACCGTCGTCGTAATAACCGCTCTTACGATTACCACCAGTAAGGCCAATATCTGATACCAGCGCTTCACCTGGGCCGTTAACTACGCAGCCAATAATGGACACATCCATCGGCGTCACCACATCTTCAAGGCGCTGCTCTAACTCATTGACTGTCGCAATCACATCAAATTCTTGACGAGAACAAGAGGGGCAAGCAATAAAGTTAATGCCACGGGAGCGAATACGCAGTGACTTTAAAATATCAAAACCCACTTTAATCTCTTCAACCGGATCGGCCGCGAGTGAGATACGCAGTGTGTCACCAATACCTTCAGCCAATAACATCCCAAGACCAACAGCAGACTTCACCGAACCTGCGCGTGCACCACCAGCCTCGGTAATACCTAAATGTAAAGGCTGCTTGATCTGTTTTGCCAATAAACGATAGGACTCTACCGCTAAAAACACATCGGATGCTTTAACACTGACTTTAAATTGATCGAAGTTAAGCCTATCTAAAATATCCACATGGCGCATCGCTGACTCAAGCAGTGCTTCAGGCGTCGGCTCTTTGTACTTGTCCATTAGATCTTTCTCTAATGAACCGCCGTTGACCCCAATACGAATAGGGATATTTTTGTCTCTCGCACATTCAACAACGCTGCGAATACGCTCTTCATTACCGATATTACCGGGATTGATGCGCAAACAGTCAACGCCATACTCGGCAACCTTTAACGCGATTCGATAATCAAAATGAATATCGGCAATCAATGGAATATTGGTTTGCTGCTTGATTAACTTAAACGCTTCAGCGGCGTCCATCGTTGGCACAGAAACCCTAACGAGATCAGCACCGACATTCTCTAAAGACTTAATTTGAGCGACCGTTGCTGCCACGTCGGTAGTACGGGTGTTCGTCATCGACTGCACAGCAATAGGCGCACCGTCACCGATAGGGACATCGCCAACATATATACGAGTGGATGGTCGGCGGATAATGGGTGATTCGTTATACATGATCAATTTACTCTATTTCAATCAAGCTCTACTGCACATTTGGCAAGGTTAAGCGCGCGACACGCCCACTTGGATATTGCGCCAAATTTACCGGCTGATCGTTTAATTTTAACTGCACAACTTGTGGTGCACCTAAAGTTATATTAAATGGCGCCTGTCCGCTGACATTGTGTTCACTGCCAGCCAATTTTAAATCGTTAATCAGCACCTTGCCTTGGGCATCTTTTACCTGGATCCAGCAGTCACCATCAAGTACTAGGCTCAACTGCCCCAATGAGCTATCACTCATGGCGATCTGGCTGGCCGCTGATTGCTCAGCATCTTGATGAGTCGCCGGTTGTGAAGGGGCTGCATCCTGAGCGACTGCATCTTGAGTTGCCATTTGCACTGCGCTGTCATTTGACATTGCTGCATCATCGGCTTCAGTGGCGTCGCTGCCTGCGGCCACTTGCTCTACTATGTCAAATGCATTGGGCGTGATACTGGCATGCAGCAAACCATCTGCTGGCATTTGCGGGTCTGTTGTGTCTTGGGCATTAATCTCAGCAACTTCTTCAACGGTTGGCTTGGAGAAATCGATACCGGACAGCATATTAGATTTTTGTACCCACCAAAGCACAAGCAGTGCCAGTAATATGGCAACAATAAGATAGGTCACCAGCATAAAACGGCCATCACGGGCCTGACGGCTAGTTTTGCGAGAAAAGCTTTGCATCTCTGGGTCGGCGATAGGCGGGAACTGCTTGGCGACACATTGATCGACCACGGTTTGCTCTGCGCAAACTAGTCGAGCGTAGTTTTTAATATACCCTTTGACATAGATGGTCGACCCCATGTCATCAAAGTCATCAGCTTCTATATCTTTTACTATGCCGGGTCGAAGATTCAGTGATTTAGCAACTTGCTCTATCGACAAGCTCTTTTGGTTTCGTGCAGCCGCCAGCACCTCGCCGATGGTCAACGTATCAGTGGCTTCGGCTTTGTCATCTAGCATATCGATCTGTTTATCTGTCATTAGTGCATACTTGCTCGATATTGCTTAGCCTCTTCAGATGCTGGAAATTTTGCCAGGAGTAAAATACCAAATTTACGCGCGGCTTCCGTATCGTTTAGGCCATGCTCAATTTCAATTCCTAAAGCTAAACTCTCTGCGGACTCAGGTATTACACGGTGGTAGCGTGCGAGTCCCTGTTTAGCTTGCTGATAATTCTGTAGCTCAAGTTCTATCTCGGTTAGCTCCAACAAAGAAACACTTCTTCGTGGGTCGTACTTCAGCGCCATACCGAAATATTGTTGTGCTTTGTCTAAGTCACCGGATTTTCGACTACATATGCCCAAGTTTTCATAACTTGAAGCGGAACGGGTGTACTTAGGCATTTTGACCGCGCGCAGAAACATTCGTTCTGACTCGGCATACTTTTCTTGCTGGCATAAAAATACGCCAAAGTTGTTCATTGAGTCGCCTGTCGCATCACTGGCATTGATCGCACGACGATATGCCTTCTCTGTCAGCTCAAGCTCTCCGACAGACTGGTAGTAATACGCCATAGCCACATGCACATCTTCAAGGTTAGGAGCAAACTCTTCGGCTTTATCTAAGTTATACTTAGCCTGTTCGCTATTACCTTTTTGAAGGTACATCAAGCCCAATTGTACCCGTTGTCTCGCAGCGGCGGAATTATCAAACTCACGCTCTGTGACGGGCACATCAGTACCGCTATAAGTGCGTTCGGTGACACAACCCGTCATCAGTACCGATGACAGGGCAACAATAACAGATAATTTTTGCACACTTAGGTTCATCAGTGGGCCTATCTAACTTAAGATACAATGAGTTAGTTTATTGTGACCGATATTTGATTATCTTGCATGCGTTTTTTCGCTAAACGTTTGGTTCTATCGCGAATGTCCCCTGCAAGCTGACCACAAGCGGCATCAATATCATCACCTCGAGTTTTACGTACAATCACCGTTAAGCCGTATTCCATCAGTACTTTAGAGAAACGATCGATACGTGAATTAGACGAACGACCATAAGGCGAACCTGGATATGGGTTAAACGGAATTAGATTGATCTTACAAGGTGTATCTTTCATCACTTTAGCTAATTCGTGTGCTTGGTCCGTGCTATCATTGATATGATCGAGCATGACATATTCCACCGTCACTTTACCTCGATTAGCGTTTGACTTAGCTAAGTAGCGGCGAATTCCGGCTAAAAAGTCCTCTAATGGATACTTTTTATTCACTGGCACTAACACATCACGCAGCTCGTCATTCGGTGCATGAATACTTACCGCTAAAGCCACATCTAGCGCGTCACCAAGCTTATCAAGTGCTGGCACCACACCGGAGGTCGATACTGTCACGCGGCGTTTAGACAAACTGAAACCAAAATCATCCAGCATAATATCAATAGCAGGTATGACGTTATTTAGGTTCAGTAGCGGCTCACCCATTCCCATCATCACCACATTTGAGATCGGACGATCACCGGTCTCTTTTTGAAAACCTAAAAAGTGCGATACTCGCCAAACTTGGCCAACAATTTCTGAGACGGTGAGGTTACGGTTGAAACCTTGCTGCGCAGTTGAGCAGAAAGTACATTCTAGTGCACAGCCAACTTGAGAAGACACACATAAGGTCGCTCGGTCTTCTTCAGGAATATAAACCGTTTCGACTTCCTGGCCTTGACCAACATTAATAGCAAACTTGATGGTGCCATCGTTTGACTTTTGGTAGCTGGAAATTTCCGGTGCGACAATTTCACAACGCGCCGCAAGCTTTGCTCGTAGCACTTTGTTTATATTAGTCATTTCTTCGAAGTCGCTAACACCAAAATGATAAATCCACTTCATCAATTGATCGGCACGAAAAGGTTTTTCACCCATTTCAGTAAATAACGCTCTTAATCCTTTACGATCAAGATCCAATAAATTGATTTTTTTCTCACTCATTTTGCACAACCTCAACACGAAAACCCGCCACAGGGCGGCGAATTATACAGACTCCCATTCATTATAGCTAGCATCTCGCTAACATGGGTTGCCGAGTAAAAGCCATATTTAAGCTAGGGCTTTACCGATTAATTGCTGCCATATTGGCCTATAAAAGCTGGGCTATTGATTGGCATTTGATGAATAATGTTTAATCGATAAATATGTTAAGTACTTTTTAGAGACTGTGATAGAATCCGATCAAGCTAATATTGGCTTGATACTCGGAGTTGTTCTTCCACCCACATGGTCACCCTCATTGTTATTATCCTTGTTGCTATCGGGATATCATTTCTTTGTAGTGTTTTTGAAGCTGTTCTACTGTCTGTCACCCCAAGCTATATTGCGACATTAGGTCAAACTAATGCCACAGCGGCTGATCGATTAAATCGACAAAAAGCCAATGTTGAGTCGCCTCTAGTGTCTATCTTGACCCTCAATACCATTGCCCACACCGTAGGTGCTGCCGTTGCCGGTGCGCAAGCTGCGAAAGTATTTGGTGATGAGATGCTTGGCGTATTCTCAGGCGTACTGACTTTTCTGATTTTATTCTTTTCAGAGATCATCCCAAAAACACTGGGCGCCAACTATTGGCGTTCGCTCGCGCCAACCGTCTCTTATGCTCTGATGTGGATGGAGCGCCTAACTAAACCGTTAATTTGGATGTCACAACAAGTGACGCAATTAATGGGTAAAGGTGATGAAGGCCAGTATATCCGCCAAGAAATGAGTGCTATGGCCAAAATTGGTCAAGAGTCGGGCGAGCTTGATGAGCAAGAGTCACAAATTTTAACCCAGATGTTGTCGGTTAAAGAGATGCCTGTTACTGCAATTATGACACCGCGAACCGTGATGTTTAGCCTGCCAAGTGACATGACTCAGGAAGAATTTGCCACTTTACATAAGGCCAAACCTTTTACTCGGATTCCTATTTATCATAATGAACCTGACGATATCATCGGTTTCATTAATCGCAATGACATTCTATTGGCCGAGCGACAAACACCGCAGAGCCGCATTTTGGACTTAAAACGTAGTTTGATTGTCGTACCTGAAACGGCAAAAATTCTCCCGTTATTTGAGCTTATGATTAAGCGAAATACCAAAATGGCAATGGTTGTTGATGAATACGGCAGCGGTCAAGGTATTGTCACCTTAGAAGATATTATTGAATCTTTGCTTGGGTTAGAAATTGTCGACAGTAACGATCCTGTGACTGATATGCAGCAACTGGCGCGTAAGCTATGGAAACGCCGCATGAAGCACAAAGGTATTCGATTATCATCAGACGGGGAATTTGACTCTTACGTTGAATCACCGCAAACAGAAAAAGACAGCTAGTCTTTATTCTGACAACAAGGGAGCTGCGGCTCCCTTTTTTATTACCAAATGCAATGCAACTCCAAAGCGGATGCTAAGGTGTAAAATTCTTAGGTTGGCCCCCAAAAGCTATGGTAAACTTTGCGGCCGCGTTATTTGAGGCAATTTATGACTACTTACTCGCTTTCACTGGCCCACATCAATGATACCCACTCACATTTTGATCCTAACCATGTGCAGTTTGATGTGCAGCTAAACGATAAGCAGTTTGAAGTTTATAGTCATAGTGGCGGTGCCGCGCGTATTGCCTATCAAGTTGCCCAAGCACGAAAGTTGGCCCAAGAGAAACAGCAGCACTTTCTATTTCTGCATGGCGGTGACAGTTTTCAGGGCACGTTGTACTTCAACCAGTTTAAAGGTAAAGCCAACGCTCACCTGCTTAATTTATTGGCCCCTGATGCGATGGTTTTGGGTAACCATGAAATTGATGCCGGCAATGCCCCGGTAAGCGATTTTCTTAACAATATTCAATTCCCGTTGCTGGCAGGCAATATGGACTTAAGCGCAGAAGATGCTACTAAAGCCCATAAACTCGCTAATCACCCTAACTTATACGACTACGATCCGCAGCTAGGTATTGCCAACTATATTGTGCAACCTTTTTACGATGAGCAACTCGCGATTGTCGGTATTACCCTCGATCAGATGAAACAGATTGCTCGACCCGATGCCGATACCGAGTTTGTCAATGCTGTGGCAACGGTGCGGCAAACAATTGAGCATCTGCACCAGCAAAATATCAAGCACATCGTCGTGCTCAGCCATTTAGGTATTATTCAAGACCGCGAGCTTGCCGAACAAGTCGACGGCATAAGCTTAATTGTTGGCGGGCATAGTCACACCTTACAGGGCGATTTTAGTCAGCTTGGCCTAAGTGCCTCACCCTACGGTGAAATACGCAATCACACCCCGATTGTGCAGGCGGGTAAATACGCCGAAACCATCGGATTAGCCGAGATAATTTTTGACAGCCATGGCAAAGTCACCCCACTTACCGGTGACAACTACTTCATGCTGGATAAGACCTTTTTAGCTGAATCAGCTCAAGGAGTCACCCAGATAGAGCAGCAACAACTGGCCGACCTTTTAGCGGCTAAAGCTAATTTATTAGGGGATGATAGCTGTAATGACATACAGCATGTGATTGACCTGCATTACCGCCCCGCAATTGATGCCATGGAGCATCAGGTACTCGGTTTTATACCACGTAATCTCGTCCATACTCGATTACCAAGCAAAGCCCTGCCCCATGGCAGTGAGATTGCACCGTGGATCTGTAAGAGCATTTACCATCAAGTGCATCGTCACCATTGCAAGGTCGACTTTGTACTGCATAATGCTGGCGGCGTGCGCCAGTCCTTAAATAAAGGTCAGCTCACCTTAGCAGATGTATTAGGCCGAATTTTGCCATTTGATCTGCCTTTGGTTAAGTACCGCATTAAAGGTCAATATTTAATTGAAGCACTGGAATCTGCCATTAATAGTGCCACCAACAATAGTGTCACAGGCACTGGCGCGGGTAGCTTTCCTTATACTTATGGGGTGCGTTATTTCTATGATGGCCGCCAAGGCATCGGCCAACGTATCGTAAAAGTAGAAATACTCAGTCATCAACAAACTGATACGTGGATCGCGATTGACCCCAATCAGTTTTACCATGGCGTATCATCCGCCTATACCACCTCAGGCAAAGAAGGTTATAGCCCATTGCTAAAGGCATGCTGGCAACGCACACTAGCTGGGGTCACCCTGCCATCTGCATTTATCGCCTATATGCAAGAACAACATATTGATGAAGCACTGAGCCCACAGGTTAACTATTTAAGCCACTCCTTAGCCGACTAGCTAACTCATTACCAGGTTTATAACCGCATCAGGTTAAGTTTTTATACAGCGCAAACCCAGCAATCACTTCACCGTTTTTTTGCTGGTAACGCCTATGATGCAGTTGAAAACCTTGACGGATAAACACCGGCTTAGACATCGCGGATGCATCGACAGTTATTTGCCGGTACCCTTGCTCAATTGCCCATTGCTGCACCTGCACGATAAGTGCAGTGGCAATGCCTTGGTGTTGGTATTGCGGTAGAACATACAAACTATCGATATAACCGCGAGAATGAAAATGGGTTTCCATGTTGATAAAGCCCACGCATCGCCCAGCAACAATTGCTAGCCAGCTACGAGTTTGGCTTAAGCGCTTGCGCCAGTGATAGGTTGAGCGCGGCGCAGCAGACCAAGCATTGAGTTGCGCTGTAGTGTAAAACTCGCCCACATAGCTGTGCACGGCCTGATGATACAATGGGCCTATCTGCTCTGCGTACTGTTTATCAAACTCCACTAACTCAAAATTCATCGCCGCGCCTTGTCACTATCGCACATAAAAAAACGGCGTTAATAGTAAACTACTAACGCCGTTTTAAATAATTCGGGATTATTTTTTATCAATACGACCAACAAACAGTAGCTCGTCAAAAGTACGATCTAGCGTTTTACTGGTGAAGTCGTTCATCCACATCTGTTCTTGAACAACGACGGTATCGCCTTTGCTGATCTCAACTTGTGGGCCAGCAGCCCAAAAAGTCTTGTCTGAATCTTTAATTTGCACATAGGTATAACCACCACCGTTCATGGTATCGACAACGGTACCTTCATGAACAACACCTGCAGCCCATGCACTTGAAATACCCAACGCAAGCGTTGCCACAGCCGCTAGTTTGACCAATTTAGCTATCATTACAATTTCCTTAACGATTTAGATTTGCCAATTATTAAAGCACGCACTCGATAATAAATCTCTATCTAAAGTAGCTAATTACTATTTGATTGCAAACTTTTAGACTTAGCTCTCATTTGCTGCTAGGCGCGCCTATTTGTCGGGAACTTTATTCAATAACGGCTGCAACATCTGCTCCAAGCCATTGAGTTTTATCTCGTACATTAACGCCAATTGCTGACCTAACTTACCTTCTGGGAAGCCTTTTGAGTGGAACCAGACCAAATAGGGTTCAGGTAAAGTGAGCAGTTTTCGTCCAGCATATTTACCAAAGGGCATCGTTTGATTGATTGCCTCAACCAATTGCTTCTCGTCCAACCAGCACTCTCCTATCATTCAATAATCAGCTCATGGGTTATTGGAACACACCGCGCTTACTGACGCTAGTCGCAACTTGGCGTGTGCTCGCCTTAGCTCTGATTTAAGACCTATATCAAATATATATAACAAAGCCTTACATACTATAAATATAGTTATAAGAAATGGATTATTAGCAGCGATTTTACGACAAACACCCGGCAAGTTCAGCCAGCATTTAGCAGTAACATCGGTGTAACATACTGTATTTGTTTTATTATCTAACCATAACTAAACCGAGAATCAATCATTGTCAATTAACTGTCTTATTGCCAGAACCGTCAAGGGATTAACATCAGTCAAAAAAACAAAAAACGTCAAAAATCATACAGTTGACCCTCGATTAATAAGCCTCTAAATTTGATCATAGACACGCAGTTAACTCATTAAAGTTGCACTAATTTCATTGCGATACCTGCGGTTTTATCGGGTCTCGGACAGGCGCAACAACACCAGTACAAGCAAGGGGAAGCATATGATCATACTCGTCGGCGGAGAAAAAGGAGGAAGCGGCAAGAGTTGCATTGCGCAGAATCTAGCCGTTTTTCTCAGTGCAGAATGCGGCGCTTCCATAATCATGGTCGACTGTGACCCCCAGCGCACGACATCAGACTGGATTCAAGCAAGAAATAACAATCCAGAACTCACCAGCATTAATTGCGTGCAACTATATGGCAAGATTCGTAATGATCTTCTCAGCTTAGAGCAACACTATGACTATGTCATCGTTGATTGCGGTGGCCAAGATAACTTGGCACTGCGCGCCACTATGTCTGTGGCATCCCATGTACTGATGCCGCTTCGCCCTAAACGTCGCGATCTGAAAACGGTTAGCCACATGGATGATATTGTCGCGACGTGTATGATGATCAACCCTAAAATGCAGGCCTCGTTTGTCATTACTCAATGCCCTAGCCTGCCCAATCAAGCTAACCGAATTTTTGAAGCAAAAGATGTGTGTCGCACCTATGACATCAATGTGCTCGATGCTATCACTTACAGTCGTAACATCTACGGTGACAGTGAAGAGTCAGGTCTATCAGTGATAGAAATTCAACCAAATGGCAAAGCCGCTGACGAAATTCGCGGTATAGCCTGTGAGCTATTCAATGTAAAAAGTGCCACAGAGGTGCGCAATCAACTGGCGCAAAAACAGCAAGCCAAAATAAGGGGTGATTATGGGACTGGCAGATCTCAAGAAAAACTCTACGCAATCTAAGCGCCAAACCCATATCGATGTGCCCGAACAAATGTCATTGGATGACTTTATTGACGGCTTCATTGATCAGGCTACCACTTATGCTGCTGGCGGTGAACAATCCAACAGCATTGCAGAAATAATAGAATTTAAACCTCATCAGGAGGACAAACAAACGGTTAATCCGGTTCGTACAATAGGTAAAGGCAATGCCCCATTTAGGAAAGCTACTTTTACCTTGAGCGAATCAGCCATTAGTCATCTAGCAGACTTAGCCAGTGGTTGTGATGTGGCCAAGTCAAAACTAATACGCTTCCTCATTGAGCATCATTATTCGCTCAGTGATGATGAACGTAGAAGAGTCGAAAAATCTATCATAGTTGAGTAGACAAACTGTAACACCAAAGTATGTACGCGATCTTTTGGGTTCCTCCCAACCTTTCACTGGCAGCTTACTTTTCCCATAAAGTACTTTCCGAGCTGCCAGTTTTTTTCTTTTGCAGCCTCCAATTGTAAATAACAAGTAAAATAATTATGTACAAGTTTAAGCTAGGATAGTATTAATACTATATCCAAGCCGTTTTACTGGAGTATTGTTTGGTGCAAAAGTTCTTTGCTGCGATTTTCATCTATTACGCTTTCATGGTATCAAACAATACTTATGCCCAATTCACACTCGCTGAAATTCCGCCGCTGGACAATAAAAAGCCGCTCACTCTGGTAGCCGAGAAGGGTTTTTGGACCGATTATCTGCAACAACAACTGCTACCTAAGTTCACCGCCCAAACCCAAGTCCCCGTCAATGTAGTCTCACTGCCACTTGAACAGATGTACCCTTTGCAAACTCAGTCATTACTCGCGGGCAAAGGCCAATACGATCTATTAACCATGGAAGCCGGTTGGGCCAAAGAGTGGGCATCCAATGGATATACTGTGCCCTTAACAGAACTCGCCAGTTTGTATGACCCCCAAGGCGAGCAAGCGATGAACCATTACTTAGAACCTTATTATGCCTCGTTACTCAATATTCTATCTTACCGCAACCAAGTGCACGCCATCCCCTACAACAACTATGTAATGGGTAACCACTATCGCTCTGATCTATTTGAACATGCTGAAGAGAAAGCCAATTTTAAAGCCCGTTATCATTATGCTTTAGCACCACCCCGTGACTTTAAACAGCTACTCGACATCAGTGAGTTCTTCACACGCCAAGCAGGAGACACTTTAGCCGGGCAACGCCTAAATCAACCTTTTTATGGCCTGACCTTGATGGCCGGTAAGCGTCCCCATATTAATGATGAGTTTTCCAGTATTTTGTGGAGCCTTGGCGGACATTGGATGAAGCCCAATTATCAACACGATGAGCTCAGCCTGTTCACCATTAGCGCCGATAACCAACCACTGAGACAAGCCGCAGAAATCTACCGTCAACTGCTTCAATACGCCTATCCCACTGATAAAAACTTCGCTTTTGAGCAAGCAGCCAATGCGCTAGCTAACGGCAAAGTGGCGATGTGGCCCTTTGCCTACAACAACTTATGGCAAGCATCTTATAAAGCAGAGCAAAACATTAACGGCGCCCGTCTTAAGGTCACCCAAGTGCCCGGCGGGAAGCCCTACAATGGCGCCTATGCCTTTGCCGTTGCTTACGACTCACATAATCCCACTGCGGCATATTGGCTGCTTAAGTACATGGGATCATATCAAGCACAATATGACTACGCACTGGGTGGTGGTAATCCGTGTCGTGCTGATGTCGTATTGTCAGCCGAACTGGGTCAACCGCAACTCAGGGCCATTAATGGTGCGCTAACCGCAAGCCACAAAGCCAACATCTCCTGGGCTAAAAATATCGCCAACCAAGGACACTTTACCAGCAGTGCTATGGGCAGAATCTACCCTGAACTGACTAAGGCTTGCTATCAACTCGCGAATAAAAACAATGATATCGACAGCCAAGTACAGTTACTTCGACAGCGGATTCTTGAAATTCAGAATCACCATGGTGAGGTTCCAGCGATCGTAAAATGACTATGACAAAGCCACTAAAAAGCCTTAAACAACGGTCAAGATTTGTCTTTATCGTCATTGCAATGATGTCGCTCGCTATTGGCAGTGTGTCACTGTATTTATCGACTCAACTGCAACAACGAATTGACAACTTAGTTAATCACGACACGGTTAAGATAACCACCGCACTGCGTTTAGCCAAAGATGCTCAGCGCCTGCAAGTGATCACTAATCAACTCAAATCGTTTAGTTCAGAAACTCAAAGGCAGCAACTACTACACGCGCTATCTACCCAGTGGCAACTGCTGATATCAGCTACGCAACAACTGCAATTAATCCCTTTACCTGACAATAAAAAAGCCCGGTTGGTTAAGTTCGAATCACGACTCATCAAAGAGCAATCACAACTGCCTTTACTTAACTCCTTAACTCAATCAGCTTTTTCGGCTAATCAAGCAATAGCCGCAATTGAAAGCCAACTAATAGAGGATGAAGAGCAGATTTTTAACGCCATACAGCAACAGTTAACGGTGTACGACCAAAAAATGATGCAAAGCTTACAACATGCGCCGAAAGCATCATTATAGGCGCAGCTAACACAACATCAAACCTTAACGGAGCTACTACATCAATTTCAACTGCTGTTCGCTGAGCTTAATCAGCTGCGCCATACCAAAGATATATTGACTATCAATCAGATCCAGCGGCGAACATTGAGATTGTATTTACAGTTAAAATATATCGAAATCGACGATAGCCAAAATCATCAACTTACTCAAGATTGGCTAGCGCGTTTAACGCCTTTGTTAACGGGGCAAAATAACCTCTTTCAATTGAGTCGGAACGCGGTTAATACCGACGCCATTGCCGATGCCCACCTCGATCTGCAGGCTGAATTTTCGCAGCGTATATCCGACTACACGTTAGATTTTGTCAGTCGCAGTGAATCTAAACTTCAACAAAGTGGAGAGCAACTTAAACAAGAAAGTGACTGGTTCGTAATTCTCATTTTCTGTGCGGGCGTGCTTTACACTTTAGTGGTTGCCTTGACTAACTGGCGCTTAATCTCACAAGGCATAGTCGAACCAGTAATCGCCACCAGCTCTGCCATGCACGCGATCGCCAACGAAAAACCACACACACCTTTGCCGCAAACCAATAACCTTGAACTGCAACAAATGGTCAGCGCCCTAACAACCCTAAAACGCTATGCCACCAAGGTTAAGTCCATTTCTGAAATTGACGGCCTGACAGGGGCATTTAATCGACGTTACTTCGACCAGCGGTTAACAGTAGAGATGCACAAATCAATGCAGTACCAACAACCGCTAGCCTTATTACTGTTTGATATTGATCGATTTAAACAATTTAACGACAGATACGGCCACGTTGCCGGAGATGAATGTTTAAAGACTATCGTCAAAACCATCACTAAGGTTGATGGCGTGACTGACGGAATCTTTGCGCGTTACGGTGGTGAAGAATTTGTGCTGTTATTACCAAATACGCACCGAGAAGCCGCTTTCAATCTAGCAAAAAAAATGAAACATGCGGTACGATTACAATCTATCCCCCATCAAGACTCTGAGTTTTTTGGCATGCTGACGATAAGCATTGGCCTGTGCTGCACCACCATCAACGAAAAAGACTGTGCCACGACACTAATCCAACGTGCAGATGAAGCATTGTATCTGGCTAAACACAGCGGTAGAAATACCATCAAGGTTGACGAAACCGACTAGAAATTAAATCTTATACCAATCATTGAAAAGCGGTCCTTACTCCCCTATATCAATAATAACTAATTAATTTGTGTACGGGATAAGCCATGATGATTGCGTTAATTTTTTTGCTCAGCACCGTGGCTATCGCGTGGGTGGCCACCAGCCAGGTGCGGCTCACGCGTCGGCGTCAACGCATCGCCAATAAACCGTTTCCTCGACAGTGGCGCAAAATACTGCAAACAAAGGTTCCTTACTATCGCCACTTACCAGCAGATTTGCAGTTACAACTAAAAAAACATATTCAAATATTTCTCGATGAAAAGGCTTTTGTTGGCTGTGATGGCATGGTGATTAATGATGAGATTCGACTGACAATTGCTTCTCAAGCCTGTTTGCTGTTGTTAAACCGCCCAACCAATTACTACCCTAAGCTACGCAAAATTCTAGTCTACCCCAGTCCCTTTATCGTCAGTAACCAAATGGTGGCGCAAGGTGGGGTTGTCTCCGAGCAGCAACGGGTACTAGCGGGTGAGTCGTGGGAAACAGGCACGGTAATACTGTCATGGCAAACCACCCAAAAAGACACAGCAAACCCTTGTGATGGAAGCAATGTTGTTTTGCATGAATTTGCCCATCAGCTTGATCAAGAAACTGGCCCCGCGAATGGCGCACCACAACTGGACAACACTGAAGATTATCAGCAATGGTCGCAGGTGTTAGCAAACGAGTTTGAGCGCTTGCAAAATGCCGCTCACAGTCATGAGTACTCACTGTTTAGTTATTATGGTGCAACTAACCCCGCCGAGTTTTTTGCGGTCATCACCGAAGTATTTTTTGAGCGTCCCCACGCGCTGTTTACTGAGCACCGTCATTTATATCTACAACTCAGTCACTTTTTTAAACTTGATCCAGTAAACTGGCATTAGTAGATAAAATAAATCACTAGCCACAGCCAAACTGGGTAAGGTAAAAGGATGATAACAATAATGAATAAGCTGTTCGGCCATAAGAGAGTAACACTGAATTTCGCGCTAGCATTTGGGGTTTTATGCTTAACTTTGACGGGCGCCAACGCTGAGACACAGTCTCAAGGGCACTCGCTCGCCAGCGCGATGGCAAAAGACTCGGCAGGAAAGGTACTTGATAAGTTGCATCACTATGCCGCCGATGCCGATTGGGACAATTATTTTGCCCTGTATAGCAAAGATGCGGTCTTTATCGGCACCGATGCAGCAGAGTATTGGGACATGAAACAGTTCGCATCCTATGCGCGCCCAACCGACGGCTGGCGCTATCAGCCCATTAGTCGCCGCCTGATGCAATATGGCGATACTATGGTGTTTGATGAGTTATTAGACAGCCAATCATATGGCACAAGCCGCGGGACTGGCACCTTGATTCTGAACGAAAATGGCTGGCAGATCGCCCAGTACCACTTGAGTTTCCCCATCCCCAACGATATTGCTAAATCTATTACCCAACAGATTAAGACCCACGAGGCGGGCGTACGCAACAGTGAACAGTAAAATCTAAGTTTGGCGTTTAAAGGTTAATGGGCGTGCAAAGCTGCGCCCAAACACACATTGGCCAGCTGGGCAAAATGGGTAAAGCCATCATATTCAATCGCGGTAATTACGCGCTCGGTTTGCAACCTGTCAGCAAAAATCACCCCAATCACTTTAGAGTCCACCACCACAGGCGCCAACATAAACCCATGGTGGCTGGTTAATCCACGCAGTTCATCATCAATATACATACGCCATTTACTGGAATTGGGGTCATCGACAAACATGGGGCACTTAAGTGAGATTGCATCAGCAAACACTCCGCTTTTTTGCGAGACATCGACCATAAAATCCTGCTTCATCTGTTCAGACTCTTCGCCTAGCACTAGTCGAGGTTGTAATCTTTTACGATTGGGTGATAGCAACATCAAGGCACAGCGATCAACCCCCAAGCCTTCTAGTATGCCTTCAAGTGTTACCGTAAGCACACGATTAAAGTCGGCTTGCTCCACTGCGCAGTTGGTAAGCTCTCTGAGTTTCTTTAGCTGAATTAATTGATTGGGCTCACGCACAAACTGCTCAACTTCTGCCACTTGATAATCTAATGTCAGTAGCTCAGTCTTGGGTAGAAAATCTACCAGCACCTTAGCACCATATGCATCAGCAAGCTTTGCCGTTGCCTTAGTGCAGCGGATCATCCGGCCTTTAAACTCATCAACTTCAACATCGAGCATCTCTGCGGCTTGAGTTATCCGTAGGTTTAATGCGGCTAAATCAACGTTAGGCTCTGCCATTAATTCACTTATCTTATTCGCCAGAAAAATAGCGCGAATTTCAGGGGTGCGCTCATCGGGATGACTGAGCGATTTAAGTAACACTTCTCCCAGTCCCCAACTTCTGGCAATACCCATTGATAGCTGATTAAAAGAGCCGCCTAGATAGTGGCGCACCGCCGCTTTTTGCGCCTTGTCATCTTCGCATTCATTCAGCAGCCTATCGAGCTGCTCAGTGGGTTCTCCCCCCATGCTCCAAAATGCACTTTCACCAAGTTGGTATAGCAAAGCGGCAACAAAGACCTCTTCTTGTAATTCTTCGCCGTGTTCTTTTAGCATCATCTTCGACAGCATCGCCGCCTGAAAAGAACTCGCCATTAACTTAATTAAGCGCTGATATACGTTCTCAGACAAGCCTTTATTTTCTAGCAGGCTACTCAGCAATTTGGCAGTGATACAAATATTTCTAATAGTATCAAAACCTAACACCACAGCCGCACGGCTAACGGTGGTAACTTGCGTAATGCCTTTACTGTAAATGGCACTATTTGCCACCTTAAGGATTTTTGATGTTAACGCATTATCATGCATCACACTGCGGCCAAGAATCGCCAAAGAGGACACATCATCTTTAGCCAGCTTCTCTAAAGATTTGACGGTAGAGCATAGCGCGGGCATCTCCTGCTCGCTGATACGCTGGGTCCAATAATCGACTCCCTTCGATTGATGTGGATGAGGATTGGTCGTTTTCAAAACGCTCTCTTAATTTGTAGGGGCGCAAAGGGACAAGATATTAAATTGAGTATTACTCTCATCTATAGATGAGCCCATAGTAACGCCCGTTAAAATCCTCTGCATTTATCTTATAAACATAGCGGATATTATGCTGTTATACCTAGTAATTATAGCGACAAATAATACCTTATTTTACCAATGGATGAGCGCTTATTGACCTAAATCATACATTAGTTGGTTAATCATGGTGCACGGGGACAATCAATTTGCATGGATAACTCAATGGCTAAAAAAGCGCGACAACGTGTTGCACTAGGGGCAAGTAACAAAAATTTGGATAAAAAAAGCGACTCAATGAGTCGCAAACACAAGCAAGGCTATCGTAGCAATAGAAATGAATAGCCCAGATTAAAAGCCCGCATCGCACGTAGGAATACAACGCGGGAACAACCGGCACACGTGTGGCAGATTGAAAAGGGTGGTAAATTTAAGCATGATGTTAATAGCCAGGTTAAGCGCTATGCCGTTAACATCTCGTAGCCAGGTAAAGTCAGAAAATCAACTAACTCATCTGCAAGGGTTATTTGCTCCAGCAATACCGCGGCCTGAGTATAGTTACCATGGGTAAAGCTATCGGGTCCCACTTCTGTTTTAACCGTGGCAAGCTCTTCTACCAACATTGTCTTAAACAAGGCTTTAGTGACCAACTCACCGCTGTCTAAACGCTGTTGATGTTTAATCCATTGCCAAATAGATGCGCGCGAGATCTCAGCTGTCGCAGCGTCTTCCATTAATCCATAAATGGGGACACAACCATTACCGCTGATCCAAGCTTCTATGTATTGCAATGCGATACGAATGTTTAGGCGCATACCCGCTTCTGTTCGCTTGCCATCACAAGGGCTCAACAGCTCTCTTGCTTGAATAGGCGCATCTACATCGCGGGTAATGTGCAATTGATTGACATGATTATTACCAATAAATTCATTGAAAATACTCATCGCAGTATCTGCAAGTCCTGGATGGGCAACCCAAGTACCGTCGTGACCATTGCGGGCTTCAAGTTCTTTATCGCGGCGCACCTTCGCAAGCACTTCATTATTTTCGCGCTCAGTTTTCGCCGGAATAAATGCAGCCATTCCTCCCATAGCCAAGGCCCCACGTTTGTGGCACGTTTTAACCAACAAACGCGAATAGGCGTTCAAAAAGTCTTTGTCCATGGTTAAATCTTGGCGATCAGGCAATATCCGGTCACTGTGTTGTTTCAGCGTTTTGATGTAGCTAAAAATGTAGTCCCAGCGGCCACAATTAAGGGCGACAATGTTAGAACGTAGCTCATACAGGATTTCATCCATTTCAAACACGGCTGGAAGCGTTTCTATCAAGCAAGTACATTTAATCGTGCCTGGCGCTAAGCAAAAACGTTGCTCAACATAGTTAAATACTTTTGCCCACCAGCGCGCTTCAAGATGACTTTCCATTTTAGGAATATAAAAGTAGGGACCAGAGCCATTTTCTAGCAGCTGCCTGTGGTTATGATAAAAGTACAAGCAAAAATCAACTAGCGCCGCAGCGATTGGCTTATCGTTGAATTCAAGGTGCTTTTCTGGCAAATGCAAACCGCGCACTCGGCAAATCAATACCGCGGGATCATCGTTAAGGCTATAGTGCTTACCCGTTTCCGGTGCAGTGTAGCTGATGGTACCGTTAACAGCATCCATCAAGTTTTGCTGACCCTCTATGACCTTTTTCCATGTTGGAGCTAGAGAGTCTTCAAAGTCGGCCATGTAGACTTTTGCATTAGCATTTAGCGCGTTAATCACCATTTTACGATCAACTGGGCCAGTGATCTCTACCCGTCGGTCCTGCAGATCGTCAGGAATGCCGCGGATCTGCCAGCGACTATCGCGGACTTTTTTAGTTTCAATCAGAAAGTCGGGTAACTCTCCGCCATCAATACGCTGCTGCTTTTGATTACGGGCCTGTAGTAATTGCTCAACCTCGGGACCAAACATCTCACACAGTTTGGTAAGTAGCCCAAGTGCACCAGATGTTAGCACTTGCTCTTGTCCTGCAACCTGCTTCCCTTTAATGGCAATTCCTGTCGCGGTCGGCGCTCTTTCTATTGTTTGAATTGTCATCCATCTGCCCTCTTATGCAATTAAACTATCTTTACGGTGAGCTAAATCGTTTATCGCGATTGCTAATATTAAACTGTCACCAAACTGAAACCTGACTAAAACCTAACCACAAAAAATGTCGATTGCAACAAAGCTGTAACCTAGAATCGCTTGCGAAACAATGTAAAAACCATGAGTTAAAATGGTAAAGCCAGACAATTAAAACCCTAAAAATCAGTAACTAAATAAGAAACCCAAGCCATTTTACTTTTAACTTTTCAATTTGTCAGACAAATTGACCATCAAGCTCAACAAGAAAGTTATTACGTAATTAAGCAACTTAAAGTAAATATAACTTTCCAGGCAAATAGCAAATTTAGACTAGGCGGATTAATAATCGGCGTTTGGCTTTACCTGCCACGGAAAGAAGGCAAACCATTAATAATCAATACCTTAAGTAAAGAATCAATCAACAGTAATTCAAACGAACGTTTTAATTTTACGTTTACGTAAACTAGAGGTAAAAGGTTAAGACTAGATATGCAAATGGCAGATTAGTATGTCGATCAACATCGAAAATTAAATTGGTTTACCGACAAAAAAACTAAATAAAATCTCATAAAACCGCCTTAATAGCAGAAATCACTAAAAATAAGCTAATTAGTTCTAGTGTTTAGCCTATCTCTATATTTGTGTACAAAGAGGTGATTACGCGGATAAATAAGATGGATTTACATACTTCAGAGGCTTGGCTAACGAGCAAGCTTGTCTAACTGAGCAATAAGCAAGGTGATGCTCCACCAGTTTGAACAGCCAAGCCAATGCATACAACTAACTATGAGTTACCAAACTAACCACTCATAACATCGACAAAACTTTAGCCTTAACGCTGCTGATTGAACCTGCCATAAAAAAAACAAAGACACTGTCTTTGCTTTTTTAAGGGTATTTAAAGCTAATCGCTAGCCCAATGCGAATTTACTCTGGTAAGCATTCGGTAGCGTTTCTCCACTATTATCAAGCTGAAACACCACAGTATTACGGCCAGCTTTTTTGGCTCGATACATGGCTAAATCGGCGCGGTGGGTAATAGGGTCCAAGCTCAAATCGTCAGCTAAGTTACTGGTAACGCCAAAGCTGGCTGTGATATCAAAGGTATAGTTATTATATTTCCCTTCTATTGCAGCAATCCCTTCACGACACAACTCAGCAATTTGTTGCGCTGCCTCGCTGTCACGGTTAGGCAGGAAGATCGCAAACTCTTCCCCACCCATCCGCACCAACATATCCTGGCCGCTAATACACTTGCGCACCACCTTAGCAACCTGCTTAAGACTCCAATCACCGGCATGATGGCCATAACTGTCATTAATCAGTTTGAAATTATCTAAATCTAATATAATAACGCTAAATGGTTTATGGTAAGCGACAGTTTTAACGTAAATATTCTCTGCCAACTCTTGTCCTATGCCGCGATTATAGGCACCAGTGAGTGGGTCAAACTGGGCCAGTTTTTTATAGCGCTGCTTTTGTACTAAGGTGGTTATACCAAAAATAGAGACTAAAACCATACCGCCCAATGTCACCAATAAAATCATACTATTGCGACTATCTTCTAGCGCCTTCAGTTCTTGACGGGCACTGTACAACTCGCGATCTTGTTCAAGCATTCTTACCTGACGAGTCATTTCGCCGTTTTCAAATTTGGCCATATGATAAGCCTGTGCCTTGGCTTTAGTTTCATCGAGTAATGTTTTAGCTAACGCTTGGTGCAAAGCTAAAGAGTCATACGCCTGTTGGTAATTACCTTCTGCATGGGCTAAATAGGCAAGCACTTTACTAGCAATCACTTTATTTTCGATATTTATCGGCGCTTCAGGTAACGCCATAATCGCATTTGCAGCCAATTTTGCTTGGGCGGGTTGCTGCAAATGGTAATAGGTTTCAGCCAATAATGCGGTAACGCTATTAAGCTCCATTTGAAAAGCAAAAGTTTCATAGCCCGCCTGCGCCTCCAATAACAAGCTCAACGCTTCTGAATAATTTCCCCGCTTAAGGTGGGTTTCGGCTTTGCCTTTGTTGCTCATAGCAACAACTAAAGGAATATTGTTGGCTGCACAAAAATCTTGGGTAATCTGGAACAGCTTTTCTGCCTGCATATACTTAGCTTGTTTAAACTCTGCAACAGCTAAAAACAATGAAGCATAGCAATGGTTTAGCGGGTCAGTATCTTTACTCAACTGCCAAACAAGCTGGGCGTAATGTGTCATTTCGCTGTAGGCTTCTAAACTGGCATATAAATTTGTTAAACGTAGGTAGGAGCTTATCTTAATATCCAGTTCATCTAATTGCTCAATCCGTGAGAGGTTTTTGGCAATGATGTCAAGAGCACTCTCATAATCCCCGAGACTCAAATAAGTGGTAGCTTGATATAAATAGTTACTGGTTAACCTTGAATTTGACACCGTTAACCGCTCTGCATGTTGCAGGTTATCTAATGCCAACTGAAACTTACCATCTAACAAATGGACAATACTTTGACTGATCAACAAGCGGCTCAGTTGCTCATTACTTAGCTCACTTTTTAGTGCAAGTAACCTTTCTATTTCAGCTCTAGCTTGTTGCGGTTTGGCAACTTGAATACTCTCTAAGTGGTCCAAGGCCGCTTCATAACTGGCGCGGCTTTCTGCCATGGCAGGCATGACACCTGACAAGCAGAAAGCAAGTACTAAAAATAGAGAGCGAGTAAAACTACTTTTTGTTGGCATGAATAACAGTAAACGCCTGTCTTGATTTACCATCACCTAAGAGTTTCTTTATATCATCATCGTTACCCGACATCACCACCTTAATTTCCTTATCAGTCACACCATTGGCTTGCATCACCCCAACAGGGTCTTTCTTATAGGCTTCGAGTAATTTTGCATCTGTGCCTAAACGCTCGAAAAAATCACTTAACTTTGACATGGTCTCTCCCTTTTAGACTTTCGTTGGTTTATTGTTATTCATACACTTGCTAACTATAGCTAGCATTTCACTATTAACCTTAATCTATCTTATATCTGCCTTAAATCTAGCCTAAATCCGTCGCAGATATCCCAAGCTTGCTAAGTATTTCATTATTATGGCTCAAGGGTTTAGATGGCGGCACCAGCAATGTCGTAATGCCAGATAACTTGGCTTGCGGCAGTGATGCAAGAGCAATGCGCTCTATGCGTGGCTGCAAAGTCGCCAAGCTCGCCGCTTCATACAATACCACTTGATGCTCAGCCGGATACCACTGCTGCAACTGCTCCACCAACACCTGTAACTTTTCACTAGTGGTAGAAAATTGCGTCAGTGTATGTTCACCCGCAATACCAATTTGCCAAAGTAACAAATGGGCGCAAGGATCCGGCGTATGCTGATAAAACATAAACTGACTCGCTTCAAAACTTTGGTGACCACAGCTGCCAGGATCAATGCCCAAATCAGCCCATAAACAATCTTCAGCTGAAATCCCTGGCAACATTTGAGCGCTATAACCTTCTTCTGTCGCTTGCTCTATGGCTAAGTGCGAAACGCAAGCAAACACACCTGGATGGCCATAAAAAGCACAGACAACATCTTTGCCATTTTTAACCTCTGTGAGAATCGCATCAACCATTTGTGCGTAACTATCGCGACGATTTTTGATCTCTCCAGCCTTAGCATAATAGCCTTGCAGTGATCGTACATCGTGGTTGAGCTTTTCAAGCCATCTCTCTGTGTAGGCTTCAGGAACTAACGAAAACACTACATCTGCAGACTCGATGTAGCTTTTAGCAAGTACACTTATCTGCCCCGCTAGCTGCATTCCCGTGCCTACACACACCAAACTGCCCTGCTTTTGCGCCATCTATTTTCCAGTATTCATTAAGGTGGTCAGTAAATATTTAACGTTCGCTTACTTGGGTGATTCTTCATCTAACTCATTGCATTGTTGCGACTTTATAATGACTTTGCAATAGCTTGTTAGCAATTTACTTGTAGCAAGTTACCTTGAATATTTCTGTGATATAAAAATCAAAATGTGCACTTATCCAGCAGCAAACAACGAACAAGATGAACTTAATCATCTGATATGAGTCTCAATGCTCAAGGTTTTAACAACAATAGAAGACAATAGCGCTTGTCAGCAGGGTAAGTGCTTGGTTATCATGGCCGACAGATTTTTAGGATGTAACGCAATCAATGACCGATATAAAGCCAAGTAAAACGACAATTAAAAAACGAAGTCTGACTCTATTAGGTGCTGCAGCGCTTTCTCTATCATTGAGTGGCTGTGGTGTATTTGACTGGTTAGTCTACAAGCCTGATATTCCTCAAGGTAACTACGTAGAAACTCAACAGGTTGAGAAGCTTCGTATAGAAATGACCAAAGAGCAGGTAGAGTATATTCTCGGCCGCCCTGTGTTACGAGATAGCTTTGCTGATGACACTTGGTATTATGTTTACCATTATAAAAATGGCCGTAATGCGCAAATCACCCACAAAGAGCTCATTATCCACTTTGACGGTGACCAACTCAGTAAAGTGGATGGGGATTATGAGCTAGACGACGATTTCAATACTCCACTTGAGCAAAGTTCATTACCTGAAATTGCACAGGAGCTGAGTAACCAAGGTGACTTAGAACCACTTAACCCAGAAGTGCGTCCTGAAGCGAAACCCGAAGTCGACGAGCAGCCACTGAACGAGCTCAAAGAGTTCGAATAAGCACTCAAGAAAAATTAATAAAAAAGGTCGAATACTGAGGTATTCGACCTTTTTTGTGTCACTTAGGCAACTCAATTTGTGGCTAATTGATTTAGGCTACCCCTTCGCCAATTGATGCCAAGCTATGATTTATCATATTAATGGCTAGACACGTCCACCAGTGATTTTATTGGCTCTGCCTTCATCTTTGGCTTTTTCTGCGCGCTTGCGGCGCACATCTTTAGGATCGGCAATTAAGGGGCGATAAATCTCCACCCGCTGCCCAGGTTGCAATACCTCATGGTGCTTAACCGCACGACTGAAAATCCCCAGTTTAACCTTAGCTAAATCAATATCAGGAAAGAAACTTGCCATGTCACTGAGCTCTACAGCCTCTATGCAGGTAGTACCCGGTGCTACGGTCACTTGAATGCGCTTTTGTTGCTCTGGCAAGGCATATATCACCTCAACCGCAAAGTTATCTGTTTGGTTTGACACGCCTGTGCCCTCTACAACGTTGATAAATACGATCTCACTTAGTCATGCTATATCTGCGGATATTGCTTTACTTATAAACGACTTTAGCGCGCTCGGTAAAGGCGGTGACCATTGAAGCCATCAACTCTTTAAAAATCCGCCCAAACGCCATATCCGCCACACTGCTTGAGAATTCAAAATCGAGTTCGAAATTCACTTTACAGGCATCTTCTGTCAGCTCAGTAAATACCCACTCACCGCGCAAATGCTTAAAAGGGCCATTTTCCAGTGCCAACTCTATGCGTTTACCCGGTACCACTTGGTTACGTGTGGTAAACGTCTTACTGATGCCCGCTTTAGCCACGTCGACCGACGCTACCATGGTTTTACCATCAAACTCGAGCACTTTACCGCCCACACAGCCGGGCAGAAACTCTTTATATGACTCAACATCATTAACTAACTGGTACATCTGCATTGCGCTAAAGCGAACTAAAACGCTACGGGAAATCTGTGGCATCGATTTAAGTTACCTATACAAGTATCTGAACGGTTAAGGCTAAAAGCAGCAAATTTTAACATGCTAACCGCGTAAGTACACCCACACAAAAACCACCATTTAAGCGAACAAAAAAACCGCAAACTGTCATCTGATCGCGCTAATTTCTATAAATAATGACAAAGGGGAATTCCAAATTGGCAAGGCGCGCGTATAATGGCCGCCTATGGCTAAGAAAAACGCAAAAAAATCAAAGAACCCACCAGCAACAATCGCACGTAATAAACGCGCGACTTTCGATTACAAATTCGAAGAGAAGTTTGAAGCTGGCTTATCCTTAATGGGATGGGAAGTAAAAGCAATTCGTGTGGGTAAAGTAAACCTGTCAGAAAGCTATGTCTTCATGCGTGATGGCGAAGCTTGGCTGTTTGGTTGCACCATTACGCCGCTAAATACCGCTTCGACTCACGTGGTATGCGATCCAATGCGCGATCGTAAATTACTATTAAACCGCCGTGAACTCGACAAGCTACAAGGACTGGTAGACCGTCAAGGTTATTCTATTGTCCCCATCTCCATGTACTGGCGTAAAGGCGCTTGGGTCAAAATGGAAATTGGCTTAGGTAAAGGTAAGAAAGAACACGACAAGCGCGACGACACCAAAGAGCGCGAATGGAAGATTGAAAAATCACGTACGATGAAAAAAGCGGTTCAACAGTAAGTTGCACGCGTAAAACGTACGGATAACGAACAATCGATTGCACTTGTGGCATTTATCCTTGTTAATCGAGGAAAGCACAGGTTACAATCAGTTTGTACTTGGGGGCGATTCTGGATTCGACAAGATTCACGAAACCCTAGGAGCATGCCGAGGGGCGGTTGGCCTCGTAAAAAGCCGCACAGTTATAGTTGCAAACGACGATAACTACGCTCTAGCAGCTTAGGCTCGCTAGCCATCTTGCTCACGTTTCTCAAATGGGCAGAGTATCTAGATGGTCACCTTTACATTTGATAGCGAGGGAACCTTGTTCAGGGGTGAACCGCGAAACAGTACTGAACTCGCCAATTGCAATCCTGTCTTTCGGAGTGTACTTGGTTAACCAAAAGAGAGACTAAGCATGTAGCGCCGAGGATGTAGGCTTTTTGGACGCGGGTTCGAGCCCCGCCGCCTCCACCAATTCAGAAAAGGCCCCAACACGAAAGTGTTGGGGCCTTTTTTATTGGTTGGCAATTTAGATTGCAATACTACGGGCGAGAGGCCGCATAAGGGTTCGACACGTTTGTCAGGAACAACGCCGTGGCTCCACATAAAATAGCCAGTTGAACGTCGCTCGCGGCGGCTCTGATGGGGCGAGTATCAGGATGATACGAGTAATACCAATCAGTATAAGAATTTGATCTACTCAGCGCGCTTTTGGCAAACTAATTCAAGGCGAATAACTGAAACAATGGTTGCTCCCTTGTGAGGTTATTCAACGCAGAAGTAGGTAGCCAAAAACGCGCCAGAATGGCGAGTTTTA
>NZ_JAEH01000001.1 GCF_000518805.1 Shewanella waksmanii ATCC BAA-643 | reverse complement strand
ATAAACATTTAGCCACTCAGCGAGAATTTAGCGGTTCTGAGGTAAGGTCCTTAAATGCTCCTCGGTAACTGCTCCTGCGTTACCCTACCTCCTATATCCCTATAGTCGTGCATTAATGACATTCACCACATCCATGTGGTTTGCAACGAGTGAAGAGCATAGTTATTCTACGGTTAAGCTCGTTAACACATCATCAGAATCGCTAAAACTCGCCATTCTGGCGCGTTTTAGGCTGCCTACTTCTGCGTTGAATAATTTCACAATGGAACAACCATTGTTTCAATCATTCGCCTTGAATTAGTTTGCCCAAAGCGCGCTGAGTAGATCAAATTCTTATACTGATTGGTATAAGTCAAAGCATCAATAATGGCGATAGCAAGTGAGGGAGGGGCAATGTCTATATCCTATCCAAGCATTACTATTAGTGTGGCCCGTCAGCAGGCTGGCGTATTGCGACTGCATTGCAAAGTAGCGGGGGAGGTCACAGATAACGACTGCGCGAATGTTGCCCCCATGTGCAACATATTAATGGCACAAAATGACTGCTTTGATGTGCTGTTGGATATGAGTCAGTTTCAACACTGTGATTTAAAACTGTTATATAAAAAGCTGAAGTTAGCGGTGCAATATCGACACCTTTTCAGGCATGTTGCTATATGGGGTACAGACACATGGCAGGTGAGCATTGCAGCATTAACGGCCAGATTACAACTAACCGACATGCATTTCTTTGAATATCGTGCTGAGGCTTTGTCATGGTTAGATGAGCAAGCCTAATACGCTAGTCAGTTGGTGCTATCAGCATGACTTGCCGTTGTGGAAATTGAGTTTGTAGATGGGGTTGAATAACCTCTGCATCACCACGTATCAAGATGATGGGTGACGCTTGCATCAGTGCGTTGGCACTGTCGTTAAGTTGGGCCGAATCTAACTGCTCAATTTGTTGTATATGCTGCTGTATTTGTGTTTGGGTTGCCCCCAGTGTTAGCTCATTAATGTAATAAGCTTGTGCACTACGCGGGGTTTGGCCTTTGAGTTGATATTGGCTCAATAGATAGGTTCTCAATGCGCTGACCTCTGGCGCTTTTACTGCTTGTGACTGCGCTAAAGTGAGATGATCAATTATGCCTTTGATGAAAGTACTTGTGTGCTGAATCTTGGTGTTGCCATAAAACTTCAGTGTTGTCGCTTGCGGGTTATGATAACAACGGCCGTATACACCGTAAGTTAACCCGCGAGTTTCGCGTAAGTCATAATAAAGACGACCGCTAAAGCTGCGTCCTAACCAGCTTGCCATTTCTTGACATTGCTGCGCTGCGACAAGGCCGGAAGGTAGCCGATACCCAACTCTAACCTGGGTTTGCACCGCACTAGGTGCATCGATCAAATAAATTTTGTCGTTGCTAGCGCTCATTTCTGTGTTGGTTAGCGCTTTTGTTGTAATAGGTGTACTGGTGCGAGGCAGTTTAGCAAGCAACGGCGTAAGCTCAGTTGTTAACGCGTTATCAATTGGCTCAGAGAGCAATAAGTGCCATTGTGCGCCTTGCAATAGATTCGATTGGATCTGAGCTAATTGTGCCATTGAGAGTTCATTTTGCCATTTGGGGTTGTTCAATGATTGTGTGTAGGGATGGTCCGCACCGAGTATAAGTTTGGCCCAAGTACGATCAATTTCTGCACCACTATAGGCGTTGATGTGTTTGCTTAACTTGAGTTGACGTTGCACCAACGCCATATCCAGCTGATCAAAACTACTGGGCTGCCATTGTTCAATAAGCAAGGCTATCGCTGTGTTTACTTCCTCAGCAGGGCAAGTCATCGCTAGGCTAATATGATGAATTCTAGCGCTGATTTGTAATGTTTCTATACAAGATAATGACGAACGCTTCGCCAGTGCAATGGCATTAAGTTGCAGCGCGGTTTGCAGCACGTCGATATCATGTAGTGGTCGATTCGGGTTGAGCAACACAAGATTAATATCTATCAGTGTTGATTGCCGCTTAGGCAGTTGGTGTAAGGAGACCTGCTCTACCTGCCCACTTGGTATGATGGCACTGAGGTTATTGCTCAGGTGGGTGGGGACACTTAAGGTGGGGGCGCCGTTAAGCGGTGCAAATTCAGCCACTGTAGGGGGCTGATGCTCGGTGAACTCAATGTTGGTTTGTTGGCAACCTAGGCTAAACGCCAGCAGTAGCGCAATGAGCATTCGATTGGTGATTGTCATAGTGCCCATTCCTCAATGCTTTCTGCTAGCGAACTTGGCAGCCACTCCATGAGCGTTTTGCCCCAGCGTATATACCAAGGTGGTAAAAGCTTCAATGTAACTGTGCCTTGTTGAAAATATTGCTGCGCCGCAGCTTGTAATTGCTCAGGCGTGACCGCATAAATACGCTCCCATGGGCCCGTTAATGGCGTCAGCTTATCTAGCGCTGCAGTGGCTGATAGCTGCTTTGCGAGTGCCGCAGGATCATCAAGTTTTTGCAGCGCATTAATCAACCAGTTTTGTTTCAATTGCCGCAATGCAGCGGCATCAACGCCATTGGCGGCCACATCTGCGATCAATCGATCAACGTTGTCAGCGAGTAAGTCTAGTGACACCGCAGCCCTTGGGACTAGGACTAAATTACTCACGCCCATATATTGCATCGACAATGGAATTGAATAACTCAATAAAAACTCATTTTGGCTTAAACCGCGCTGACGGACTAAGCTACTGCGATTTTGTAGTAAATAATTTTCAAGCAGTGTGATTGCAGCAGCATCTTGATGCTGTTGGCCAACGGTGTGCCAAGCGAGCAGGAGCGCTGGCCATGGGCCTCTTGAGTCTATGATCTCTCCTGACACTGATTTGGCTTCAAAAGTGTAGTGGGTATCGCGTTTGGGCAGCGGCTTTTCAGGTGGTTGCCAGTGAGCAAAAGCGCCATTGACCCAATCTAGTGTTTGCGCGGGTAGTGAGCCTACTAGACTCAATTGCATATTATCGGGACGGTAATAACGTTGGTGAAATTCCAGTAGTGACTGTGGCGTGGCCGCTTGTATATCTTCAGCGCTGCCAATCACGGCATGACCATAGGGGGAGCTTTTCGCCTGTGCGAGCAAAAATTCCATGGCTTGTCGCACGTAGGGCTGATTGTCGATAGTGGTCGCCATCTCTTCTAAGACGGTATGCTGCTGATTAGTTACTGTTGCATCTGATAACTGCGGAGCCATAAATCTATCGACTTCTAACCATAAGGCGAGCTTTAAGGCGTAACTGGGTACCGTGGCATAATAGTTAGTGAATTCAAAAAAAGTACTGGCATTAAAGCGGCCGCTGAACTGGCTCATTGTTTGTGCGTAGCTATCACCCGGGGCATTTTCACTGCCCTTAAACAACATATGCTCAAATAAGTGGGCATAGCCTGTTTGTCCTGGGTTTTCATCCCGTGAACCGACAGCAAACTCGCTAGCAATGGTCACGCTACTGGCAGAATTTTGCGGCAGCAATCGCAGCTGTAAGCCATTTTCAAGCTGCAGATATTCAATTTGCTGCTCGACCTCATACAGTGGCTTGGCCTTCGTCATTAGGCTCGCTTCTGCCGCTAAGGCAGCGGAGAACCATCCCGGTGTTGTTGTGCCAATCAGCAGTAAGATAAGTACAATTGATTGCCGCAGCGTTGGCCATAAGCATTTGATTGGCATAGACGTGGGGTACTCATTCCATTTGAGAAGGCTAAGGCTTTAATATAAAGGCTTATTTAGCCAAAGCAACTGTAAGTTGAGTAATTTGGTAAGGTCTATATAAAGCGGTGAACCACAGGGTTCACCGTATTGATATTGCGCGGTTACTGATAAAGAGACGGTGAGTCTTTATCTGGGCGAGTTTTGAAGCGGCGGTGGAGCCACATATACTGCTCACGTTTTTGATCTATGATTGATTCAATGATTTTATTGCCGCGTATAGCATCTTGTACTTCATCTTCACCGGGGAAGTTATCTAATGGCGGTTGGATTTCAATGGTGTAACCACTGTCATCATCGTTTCTTACTACAACAAAAGGCAGTACTTTAGCGCGACCGAGCTTAGCTAATGTGGTCGCACCGGTAATTGTAGCGGCATCTGGTACCGCATAAAATGGAATAAAGGTTGCGCTAGAGCGGCCAAAGTCTTGATCTGCCGTGTACCAGATCACATCTGGATTGCGCAGGCAGCGGACCATTTGTCTCACGTCTCGCTTGGGGACCAATGCTTTATTAGAGCGTAATCGGCCCTTTACTTGCAGGTACTCCATAACCGGGTTGTTATGGGGTCGGTAGACGCCGACGCCAGGTTGAAACTGGCCAAATATACGCGCACCCATCTCCAATGGTAGACAGTGAACCGCAAATAAGATCACGCCTTGCCCAGATTCAAGGGTTTGTTCGACATGTTGGCGGCCATTAATGGTCATGTGTTGTTGAATTCTCGCATCTGACCACCACCAAGCATTGATCGTATCGAAAATAGCCTTGCCAGTTTCTTGGAAGTTGCGTTTCAGTAGATGCTGCTGCTCTGCTTGTGGCATATCGGGAAAACACAGTTGCAAGTTGCGCTTAGCTGTATTGACGCGGCTACCGAGCAGCTTTTGCGCTAAACCACCAATGCCGCTGCCAATTTTCATTTGCCATTTTAGCGGCAGAATTTGGGTTAAGCGCATTAAAGCTACACCGAACCATAACAACCAATATTTGGGGTGGTACAAGTGTGAGGTAAATTGGGCTTTGTCGATCACGTCTAACTCATTATTTCTCTGACTATTGCGTTATTCTAACGCAAAATTTACCGAGTATTGGCGTGTTTCTGAAATTTTGTAGCAAAATAGCCAACATACAAAAGCGATGCTGGCTGTGTTATACCAATCAGTATAAGAATTTGATCTACTCAGCGCGCTTTGGGCAAACTAATTCAAGGCCTGCTAATTCAAAGTAAATATTGGAACAATGGTTGTTCCCTTGTGAAATTATTCAACGCCGAAGTAGGCAGCCTAAAACGCGCCACAATGGCGAGTTTTCGCGATTCTGATGCAGTGTTAACGAGCTTAACCGTAGAATGACTATGCTCTTCACTCGTTGCAAGCCACATGGATGTGGTGAATGTCATTAATGCACGACTATAGGGATATAGGAGGTAGGGTAACGCAGGAGCAGTTACCGAGGAGCATTTAAGGGCCTTGCCTCAGAAGCGCTAAACTCTCGCTGAGTGACTAAATGTTTATACTGATTGGTATTAACCAATATTAGTGTAAATTGGTGCCACATATACGTGGGTTAGCAGTGGATAGAATGACCCATGATTGAGCATGAAAGGATGGAGAGCGATTGAATACGTGGTTATTGTTGGCCAGTAGTTGGCTGTGGACGCCTTTGAGTCAAGGCCAGGCATTGGTGTGCTCAGTTGCAGAAATTGAAACGTGCTTAGCGCAATTACCCAATGAGTTAACCCATCAGGTTGCGCTGACTTCGGTGTCAGCGACAGAGGCGCTTGGCGGGCGAGGTGCGTTAGTTTACCCCTTGTCCCATGATGCGATTAGTGGCTTGGTGTTGCTATCTGAGAGCGCCATACCTACCCAAGTTTCCGCGTATTGGAATAATCAATCGTATGCTTTGCCATTGCAGCAGCAGCCTAAGTTGACGCTTTGGCATGAATTAGGCCATATAGAGGCGAGCTTGTTATTAGCACAAGGTGAGCAATGGAGCGCATATCAGCATGAATGGCTTGCTGATCTTTACTTGGTCTGGAGACTAGCCCATGAGCAGCAAGATCAAGCGCTCGCTTGGCAACAGTATCATCGTAGAAATTTAGCATTCATGACCGATACCACGGCGATTAGCCATTGGTCTTCACCTATTATTTTGCAGCTTTTCCAGCAGTACTCGTGGCAAGAGGTAGGGCAATTCGCGCAGTTCTCACAACTGTTTGAGGCTTTTTATCCCCAGTGCCGCCAATACAGTGAAGATGAATTAGCCGAGTTTGCCAGTTTAGTCGGCCGAACGTTTGGGCGCGGTAAAACTTTTCATCTGCCCAATTACATGAGTTGGCGCCGAGCGGCATTGGGAGAGTACTTGCAGCCCACATTGGCATCGATGATGGGACAAAGCCTCGCAAGTGACTGGCTTGTCGAACATCAAATGCTGGCAAGTGATTAGTGGGCCATTGGCATATGCAGTGGTTGACTCGGTATTGGGTTGCTTTTAGCTCATTCCGGCGTTAAAAACAAACAGGGAACCTTAGGCTCCCTGTTTATATAACAACTTTGATTGATTATGTTGTGCGCCGTTTTAGTTAGGTCGGCCGTCTCGTCGCTGGCGGAGAATTAATGTTGGGTTAAAATCGATATCGCCTTCATCGTCAATGGTCACCAATTGATCATCTTGTTTAGCGACAGCTGTACTGTGAGTTTTTTCCTGACGGACAAACAATAATTGGTAACCTAACTTAGCTAAAGTATAAAAAGCAAAGCGTTGTGCAGTGGTGAGTCTATGCCAGTGCTCATCTATATTGGGTTGAGTTATTCTTCTATCACCCAAATCTGTAAAAGTATGATTCAGTGCCGATGCTTGCATCTACACAGCTCCCTTAATGATTAGCTCATCATAATATTCGACCAGTTGCTATCTAATCAGATGTTGAATTTTTATGCAAGTCGGCTGTTGTTATTTTGTTAACAAAGTCATGAAATTACTGTTCTGTAGTTCATACATTTAAATTACTGGGCCAGGGTTTTGAAAACATTGATTATTAGGCCTATTTTCACTGGCATTCTTGCCGTGCTCTAGCGTATCCTTTGGCGGGTAAATGAACGGTGCATCACAGTCGCAGAAGATGCATATTATGGAGCGTAGTGCCGTTGTTAAGGAGTCGTGCACGAATATGGATATTAAACCGCAACCCGCTAACCAAGCTCAAAGCGTGAGTCAGCAAGTGAATAAACGTTTTCCGCAGCTTGATAATCAAGAGCTAGTTAAAACCAGCTTTTGGATTAGCCAAATTTTCATGATTGTTGCCACCGTTGCCGGCGTGTATTTGGCGGCGCAAGAAGGCCTGTCGCAGGCAATTACTTTCGATTCACTGACCAATCAGCAGAACAACTACTATTTACGTCATGCACTGTATGATGAAGTCTCTGATAACGTGGCTGAGATAGAAAACTATGTCGACGTTATTGCGACCAAGGCAGCCCATGAACGCAAAAACTTTCGACCGATAATGGCAACTTTTGTGTGGGACAACATGCGCTATTCGCCGCACACACTGGAAACACCCACCGCTATCTTGTCTCAGACGAGGCGCTTTTATATGAAATCAGGCGATATTGTCGACAAAATTGAGCGGGGATTTTACGGCGCTGCTTATGGTGGAAAATTGCTTAAAGCACTCACAGCTGAAATGCGCCAAGCGACTCTGCCAGCATTAAAAACAAACTATACCGCACTTGCGCTTTCACTGCGTGAAAATGATATTGAAGTTGATTAGAAAAGGATTTTTATGACCATGCAATGCCCCAGTTGTCAGAGTAAACACTTTGACGTATTTGATTTTCATGGCGAAGAGGTCGACCGTTGTCAGGATTGTTGTGGATTGTGGTTTGAGCGGGGTGAGCTCAATAGTGCGCTGTCTACCGCCGACAATGGCGATGACCGTGTACGACTTGAGCGGTCGTTAGGGCAGCATTTGGGCCAGACTTCACGTCAATGCTGCCATTGCCAGCAGCCGATGCAACATTTTCACTTAATGGAAGGCTTTGAAGTTGAAATTGATATCTGTAGTGAGTGCCATGGTGTGTGGCTCGATGCGGATGAAACTCAAAAAGTGGTGCATTCGCCGAAAATCAAGCAGGTGTTAGGCGAGCTTGATAGGCAAATAAGTATTAAAACCTGGTTGTTTCAGTTTTTATCGCAAATGCCAGTTGAGTTTAATATCAAGCCCAAACACCGCCCTTGGGTTACCTATTTGCTGATGCTGGTTAATATCGGAATTTTCATGGCTTATGGGTTCAATTTATCGGCTGCCGAAGTGGTGTTTGATGAATTTGCCATGCGTGCCGACCATATCGTGGCGGGTCAACAACCGTGGACTTTGTTAACCCATATGTTCCTGCATGGCGATTTGATGCACCTTGCGGGCAATATGTATTTTCTTTATGTGGTAGGTGACAATTTAGAGGATGCGTTAGGTAAACTGCGCTTTGTTGGTTTGTATCTGTTGTGTGGTTTTGCTGCAGCGGCTGCGCAAATTGGTGCAGATCCTCAATCTAATATCGCCATGGTAGGCGCCAGCGGTGCCATAGCTGGGTTATTCGGAATGTACCTACTATGGTTTCGTCATGCCAGCCTGACATTTATGTTTATCGTGTTCCAGAAGAAGCTGAGTCCGATGGCTTTCTTTGCCATTTGGTTGGTGTTCAACATTGTTGGCTTGATGATGGCGGGTCAAGGTGTGGCCTACTGGGCCCATATTGGCGGCTTTGTCGCGGGGCTGTTGGTTGGCTTGAGCTTAAAGCAATCGGTGATGGCACGTAACCCATTGCTGTCGATGTTGAATCAGCCAGAGCTGAAGATTCAGCGATAGTGCTTGGTATTATCTCACCGCATCAAGTCGCGTGCGGTGAGATATTTGAGACTAGCTTACAGTGAGGCCTGTGTTTAAAAGTGCCATTGCAGCGATACGGTCTGGTAATTGCTGCCCCCTTTAATACGCCCAAATGCCGAGCTGGTTTCGAAAATACCAGAACGGTGGTGAATGCTATAGCCTAACCACAGGTTCTTCATTCTTTGGCTATTAATAATATCCCCAATATTAACCTCAAATGAAAAATCTAAATAGTTAAGTAGTTTCGATGGTTTGTAGCCTTTTTCAGCTATTTCAGAGCCTTCAATATAGGTGAGGTTGCTGACGTAAGATAAACCTTCAGCTACGCCAAGGCGCCATCTAGGGCCGAATTTGAAAGTATAAAATGCCTTAATTGCGACGACAGCCTCAACGATATCGTCTTGAACTTCTGAATCGTAGTGCCAAACGGCGCCGGGGGTAAAATACAACTCTATTGGTAAAGTGAATAAAGTTTCAGTTAGGCGCGTACCATAAAACAGCGACGTCATCTGGTTGTTATAAGGATCTTTTTCGGCATTGCCAGACAGAATATCATTCAGATTAGAGGGGGTTGCCCACCCATGAGCGACTCGCAAAAACTGGTCGTTATCTTCATTAGCACTTGGATTTTTGTAGTCGAAACGTTGTTTTCCAGGCTCTGGGAAGAAGCCGAAGCCTAAGAAGCTTTCGTATTGATATTGGCTGTCTATGCTGGGCAGATCTACTACGCTATCTTCAAGGCGGCCAACCCCAAACTTACCGATTAAGTATAAGTTTCTAGACACATGGTAGCGCGCGGTTACGCCGGCATTAAATTGCAAACCACCTTCAGTATCGTATTGATCTAGCCCGTAATAGTAACGGTTAAATTTATCAGACTTCCATTGAAATTCTGCGTAGGGAATCAAATCCCAGTCGCCGCTATGCCAATGGTATTTGGTACGCGTATACATATAGCCGCGCTTATTCGAATCCGACAGTAACGCAACATCGGCTTCCCAAGGGCCATGGTTAAATTTGTATTGTAGGCCGAAGTCAAAAGCTTGTGCTTGGGATTCGTTTTGCAACTCTTTGGGGATATCGACAAAGCGGAAACGGGTATAGGCATTGACTTGATGAGCATCATTTTTCCACAGGTGTAGGCCAGCTTCCATGCCATCAATAAAGCCATAACTGCCTTGATACTTCAATAAAGGTAGTACATCGTAGACTTGGTCGTCTTCTACAGCGTAAGGGATATCACCACGGCGTACTCCAATGGCTAAACCCCATGAATCATAGCGCAACGCATCTTGCTCACTCGACTCCAGTGCTGTTGTATCATCACTCTTAGTAGCAGGCTCTTCAGCTAGTAATACTGAGCAAGGGAATACAGTTAAGGTAAGCAGCGTGGCAATTCGGTACAGCAAACTTCGCGTCATAATGATATTGGGTCCAATACAAAAGGAAATGGCGTGCAGCTATGATAACAAGATGTTATCAGGATCGTGAATTAATGGCGAGCCGCCTTGGTTTTAAGGTGAAAAAAAGGCTGCTTACGCAGCCTTTTTATTGTCTTACTCGGCCTCTTTCAGGCTCTGGGTGAGATCGACAATGGCCTTCTTACCATCACCAAAGAGCATCAAAGCATTGTCTTTAGCAAATAGTGGGTTAGGCAATCCGGCAAAACCAGGGCTTAATGAACGTTTTACAACCACGACAGTGCGCGCTTTATCAACGTTCAAAATAGGCATACCATAAATTGGACTGCCTTTGTCTTCCCGAGCCATTGGGTTGGTTACGTCGTTTGCACCAATAACAATTGCCACATCGGTTTGCTCAAACTGTGGATTAATTTCGTCCATTTCAATCAGTTTGTCGTAAGGCACTTCAGCTTCAGCCAACAGTACGTTCATGTGGCCTGGCATTCTTCCCGCAACAGGGTGAATCGCGTAAAGAACCTCGGTGCCGCGTGCTTCCATTACTGATGACAGTTCACGTACCGCATGCTGGGCTTGAGCCATGGCTAGTCCGTAACCAGGAACAATGACAACACGCTCAGCAGTCTCAAGTAGCATTGCCACTTCTTCTGGTGAAGAAGAGGTCACTTTACCGGCATAAACTTCGTCAGCATCAACCGTTTCGCCACCTTCAGCCATCACACCGAACAACACGTTGAACAGTGAACGGTTCATGGCTTTACACATGATTTGCGTCAAAATGATACCAGAGGCACCAACCAGAGAACCTGAAACAATCAATACCGTATTACCGGTAATGAAACCGGTTGTTGCCGCGGCAATACCTGAGTATGAGTTGAGCAAAGCAATCACAACGGGCATATCCGCGCCACCAATTGGGATGACCAATAACAGGCCAAGAACGATGGCGACAGCAACTAGCGCGTAGATAAGCGCGGTGTTACTTGGATCCATTACCACAGCGACAGACAGGCCCAGTGCACTAAGCAGTAATATCGCGTTGAGGACTTTATTGCCTGGGACTTTAATTGGGTTGCCAGAGATTAGCTCTTGCAGCTTAGCAAAAGCGACAAAAGATCCCGATAAAGTTACCGCACCAATTAGAACCGTTAAACTGATAGAGACTAAGGCTACCGTGTGGGTTGCTGATTCTGGGTCTAGGAAGTTAGCAAGTGCAATAAATAATGATGCACCACCACCAAAACCGTTAAGCATTGCAACCATTTGTGGCATTGCTGTCACTTGAATTTTGGTCGCCATCACTGCGCCAATGGTACCGCCCAGTAGGACACCTGCAATGATCCATTCATAACTTAATATGCTTTGGTCTAGCAAGGTGACGACTACGGCGATAAACATGCCCAGTGCCGATAGCTGGTTACCGCGAACCGCAGTTCTTGGCTTAGTTAGGCCTTTAATGCCTAAGATGAACAGACTCGCAGCCACAAGGTAGGCGAGATAAATAATCGTCGTACTCATGCTGCTTTATTTCCTTTTAAACATGGCTAACATGCGGTTGGTCACCATGTAACCACCCACTACATTGATTGTGGCTAACACCACTGCGATAAAACCGAGGATATTGACCCACAAGCCGGCACCTGAACCTGCAGAAAGCAGTGCGCCTACGAGTGAAATTCCTGAAATGGCGTTGGAGCCTGACATCAAAGGAGTATGTAATGTGGGTGGCACTTTAGTAATGAGCTCGACACCCAAGAATACAGCGACCATAAATAGGGTCAGCAGAAGTAATAGTTCCATTATGAAGCCTCTTGGTTGTCAGCATTGAGCGCAGGTAGCTCGAGTAATTCTCGTAAGCGCGCGTTAGTCACTTGCTTTTGATATGTCGCAACGGTGTCTTGGACGATCTCATCTTCAAAATCGAGCACCAAATCACCGTCATCGTTAACCATCAGCTTAAGTAGGTTTTCAATATTTGTACCGTACATCTGGCTGGCATGGGTGGCCGCGCTACCCGGTACATTTGAAGGGCCTAAAATGGTCACTCCTTTATGTACCACAACTTGATCAAGTTGAGTCAATTCGCAGTTACCGCCAGTTTCAGCGGCTAAATCAACAATGATTGTGCCTTGCTTCATCCCGTCGACCATCTCTTTGGTGATCAGAATCGGTGCTTTGCGACCTGGGATTGCGGCAGTGGTGATAACGATATCTTGCTGAGCCAATACATTGGCCATGGCTTGCTGTTGACGTTTAAGGAAATCGTCACTTTGCTCAGCGGCATAACCGCCTTTGGTCTCGGTGTTTTCTGCTTCTAAATCGAGTTCGACCGGCTTAGCTCCCACAGAGATGATTTGCTCTCTAGCAGCCGGGCGGATGTCATAGGCTTCAACCACAGCGCCCAAACGTTTAGCGGTTGCACAAGCCTGAAGACCCGCAACGCCCACACCCATAATAAACGCTCGTGCAGGTTTTAGGGTACCCGCCGCAGTCATCATCATAGGGAATAAGCGAGGCGCTTGGTGAGCGGCCAGTAACACGGCTTTGTAACCCGCAATTGTCGCCATGGATGAAAGAATATCCATGCTCTGTGCGCGAGTAATACGCGGTACCAATTCTAGGGCGATAGCCGTTGCCCCGGTTTCGGCGAATTCGGCAATATTGCTCGCTTGGGCAAGTGGGTCCATCATGCCAATAACAAACTGTTGAGGTTTGACGACCGTTTTTAGCTCGTCGAATTGAGTCCCTTTGCAGTTTACTACTGTGATGATATCCGCATCGCGAAGCACTTGCTCACGGGGGATGATAGTGGCACCAGCTTGTTGGTATTCATCATCGGTAAAACCAGCCGCAAGACCAGCTCCCGATTCCACCAGAATCTGGAGATTTTTTTTGATAAGTCGAGTCACATTTGCAGGGATGAGCGCTACGCGCTTTTCTCCAGCTTGGCTCTCTTTAAGTAGACCTAGTTTCACAGAGGAAACCTCTTAGTTAGGGACAGACGTCGTTATTAATATCTTGTAGGGTTATTATTGTGGCGGCTCTAACTTGAGACACAAGCGCGAATTTTTCATTATTCGCTTTTTTGCACTGGTCAGAGCAAAAAGTTTGCACTAGGCCACATTTTTTTCACTGCGGTTTTGTGCTAGACACCACTATTTCTTATAAAAATTGGCTTTCGCCCTCACTTTTGTAGCTCAATAATTCACCTTTGCATATTCCAAAAACGAATTAAAAATTAGATTTTATTCTTTTTTGCTTTCGTCAGTTACCGCTAAGCTAGCTCCATTAAACTGATACAGGGCCGTCCTCATGTTGTTAAAAGAGCTATCATCACTGGCTTCACCACTGTCACAAGGACAAGTGGACAAGCTTAAGCAACTCACCGCCGAACTTAGTGCCGTTCAATTGGCATGGGTGAGTGGCTATCTATCTGCTAGTGCAGAACTTGGAGGCAGCGCTGCTGCAACCGAGAGTGCACCAGAGCAAACACTGACTATTTTGTATGGTAGCCAAACGGGTAACGGTCGCGGTGTCGCGCAGCAGTTAGCGGAAAAAGCACAGGCTCAAGGTTATGCGGTTAACTTAGTTTCTATGGCTGACTACAAAGTGCGCCAATTAAAGCAGGAAACTCTGTTATTGGCGGTCGTGAGTACCCACGGAGAAGGCGAAGCCCCAGACGATGCGATTGAGCTGCATAAATTCCTCGCATCAAAGCGGGCGCCAAAACTGGATAACCTACATTATTCGGTGTTGGCTCTTGGCGATACCAGCTACGAGTTTTTCTGCCAAACAGGTAAAGACTTCGACCAACGATTATCGGCGCTCGGTGCGAAAGCGTTGGCACCTATTGTGGAATGCGATGTTGACTATGAATCGGATGCAGAAGCGTGGCAGCAAACTGTCCTTGAGGCTGTTAAGCCCCTTATCAGTGCAAGCAGCGCTAATACCAATGTGGTGTCTATTGGCGCAGCAGCATCAAGCAATGCTTTTAGCAAGCAAAAGCCCTATACCGCAGAACTACTTGTTAGTCAGAAATTGACGGGTCGTGATTCAGATCGCGATGTTCGTCATGTTGAAATCGATTTAGGCGAGTCTGAACTGAGTTATCAACCCGGTGATGCACTTGGGGTGTGGTTTAACAATGCCGAAGTGCTGGTTGATGAAATCCTTGCGAAGTTAAGTTTAGGCCCTGAAGAAACCGTTACTATTAAAGATGAAACCTTAACCTTGCGTGATGCGCTCATCAACAAGCGTGAAATCACGCAGATCCATCCCGCCTTAGTTCAAGGTTGGGCGCAACTAAGCGGCGATGAAAGCCTCACCGCTCTTGCTGAAGATCGTGAACAATTGCGTCAATTTGTGCTTAATCATCAGTTAGCTGATTTAGTGGCAAGCTACCCAGTATCGATTACTGCTTTCCAGTTGATAGAGCTGTTACGTCCAATTACGCCGCGCCTGTATTCCATTGCCTCAGCGCAGAGCGATGTTGAATCAGAAGTCCACCTGACTGTGGCTTTGGTTGAAAATGATCGTGATGGTGTTGCGCGTTACGGCGGCGCATCCCGTTTCTTGGCTGAAAGTGAAGAAGGTGCAGAGGTTAACGTGTATGTGGAGCCTAATAACCACTTCCGTTTGCCAGAAAACCCAGAAACGCCAGTGATAATGATTGGCCCGGGTACCGGTGTGGCACCATTTAGATCTTTCTTGCAGGAGCGCAGCGCACAAGGCATTACCAGCGATAGTTGGTTGTTCTTTGGAAACCCGCATTTCGAACAAGATTTCCTCTACCAAACTGAATGGCAACAGTACCTTAAAGAAGGCACCTTAAGTCGTCTTGATTCCGCTTTCTCTCGAGACCAAGCCCATAAGGTCTATGTACAGCACCGTATTGCTGAGCGTGGAGAGGCCTTGTGGCAATGGATAGAGGCGGGAGCGCATATTTATATCTGTGGTGATGCTGAGCGCATGGCAAAAGATGTGCACCAAGCACTACTAGATGTGATTGCCCAATATGGTGGCAAAAGTGCTGAAGAGGCTGAGGCATTTTTAGAAGCCCTACGTAGCGACAAGCGCTACCAGAAAGACGTCTATTAACGCATTTGACGTTGCAGTTTAAATACAACAAAACCAATAAAACAATAGCCTTGTATGGATGTCAGTCGGTACAAGCGAGAGTGAGGCATAAGCCATGAGCGAGCAAAAGTTATCTGTAAATGAGTATTTGAAAACCGACAGTAATTATTTACGTGGCGGTATTGAAGAAGGGCTAGATACTTCTCTGACAGGCTCTTTTAGCGAAGGCGATCAACAGTTGATCAAGTTCCACGGGTTCTATCAACAAGATGATCGTGATTTACGCAATGAAAGAAAAGAGCAAAAACTGGAGCCTTTGTATAGCTTCATGCTGCGTGCCCGTGTTGCTGGTGGTGTTTGCTCGCCGCAGCAATGGCTTGGTGTCGACAAAATTGCCACTAACTTAACCAGCTCTAACAGTATTCGTTTGACGACGCGACAAACGTTTCAGTATCACGGCATTCCAAAACGTAATCTTAAAACGCTTATCCAAGATTTGGATAAAGAAGCATTAGATTCAATTGCTGCGTGTGGTGACGTAAACCGTAATGTGATGTGTAATCCAAACCCTGTTGAATCAAAGTTACATCAACAGGCTTATTATTGGGCCAAAAAGCTATCTGACAACTATTTACCGCGTACTAAAGCCTACGCTGAGATTTGGTTGGGTGACGACAAGGTTGCGGTTAGTGAAGGTACAGAGGTAGAGCCTGTTTACGGTAAAACTTACCTGCCACGTAAGTTTAAAATGGCTGTAGCTGTACCACCTGATAACGATGTGGATGTTTACACCAATGACTTAGGTTTTGTGGCTGTAGCAGAAGCTGGCGAGCTAGTTGGCTTTAACTTGGTTGCAGGCGGTGGCATGGGTTCTACCCATGGCGAAGTTGAAACCTTCCCTCGTCTTGCAGATGACTTTGGTTTTATTAAGGCCGAAGACACGCTTAAGTTTGCTGAAGCTGTGCTCAAAGTACAACGTGACTGGGGTAACCGCGTAGATCGTAAACAATCACGTTTGAAGTACACCATTGTTAAACATGGCTTTGAGGCATTTAAAGCGGAAGTTGAGCAGCGAGCTGGCGTTAAATTTGAGCCTAAACGTGATGTGATTATTGGTGATCGTGGCGATCGCTACGGTTGGATCCAAGGCGTTGATAATAAATGGCACCTCACTTTATTTATTGAGGGGGGCCGTATTAAAGATCTGCCAGGACAGCCATTACAAACGGGTTTACGAGAGATTGCCTTGGTGCATAAAGGTGATTTTAGAATGACCTCGAATCAAAATATCATCATTGCCAGTGTTGATGAGCAAGATAAGCAGCAGATTGAAGATATTGCACGCAGCCATGGTTTGATGGGTAAGCTCATTTCTGAAACACGTGGCCACTCTATTGCTTGTGTGGCTTTACCGACTTGTGCGCTTGCCATGGCGGAAGCTGAACGTTATTTCCCAGACTTTATTTCTAAAGTTGAAGCGCTGCAGGAAAAGCATGGCTTTATTGACCAGGGGATTGTGGTCAGGATGACAGGTTGTCCAAACGGTTGTGCTCGACCATTTGCAGCGGAAATTGGCTTGGTGGGTAAAGCGCCTGGCCGTTATAACCTTTATTTAGGCGCCAGTTTCGAAGGCACAAGATTGAACAAGTTATATCGAGAAAATATTCAAGAAGCAGAGATTTTGTCTGAACTTGGTAGCTTGTTTGCTCGTTACGTGGCTGAACGTGAAACTGACGAGACATTTGGTAACTTTACGGTGCGCATTGGCGTCGTGAAGGCGGTTAACGATGCCGCTAAGGATTTTCATGGATGATTCAGTGATCACTGCTGACGAACTTAAGGCGCTGTTATCTGCGCCTAAAGTTGAGCAGGATATTGAGCTTAAAAGGGTTAATGAGTTCCTGTCAGCATTAACGCCACAACAGCGAGTTGCATGGGGGCTGAAATATTTGCCTGGCAACCATGCACTTTCGTCAAGTTTTGGTATTCAAGGGGCAGTCATGCTGCACTTGATGACGACAGCACAGGCTGATATCCCGGTGATTCTGACCGATACAGGGTATTTATTCCCTGAAACTTATCAGTTTATTGATGAGCTGACCGAGCGCTTATCGCTTAACTTGAAAGTATATCGTTCTAACATGAGCAGTGCTTGGCAAGAGTCGCGCTTTGGTCGATTGTGGGAACAGGGGCTCGACGGTTTAGAGCAATACAATCGCATGAACAAAGTGCTGCCCATGCAGCAAGCGCTAGAAGAGTTACAGGTCACGACTTGGTTTGCCGGTTTGCGCCATAGTCAATCGAGCACACGAGAAGGTTTACCTATTCTTGCCATAACGGGTGGGCGCTATAAACTGCTGCCTATTATCGAATGGAACAATAAGCAGGTGCATGAGTACCTGACCAATAATGACTTACCTTATCACCCATTGTGGGAGAAAGGTTATGTCTCAGTTGGGGATACTCATTCAAGCAAGCCACTTGAAGTGGGTATGAGTGAAGAGGAAACCCGCTTCAATGGTATGAAGCGCGAGTGTGGTTTACATTTTGATATTTAATGCGCAAGGCACTATGCAAAATAGGCAGACAAAACGACCTCGAAAGCACTGATTCACTCAGTGCTTTTTTATTGGCATAACTAGTACTGATGTACCAGTTATGCGCCCATAAGCTAACTGGATAATTCCTTTTAATTCAGTGGTTTGCTGTTTTGCTGTTGTTGTGGTGAAATGCGCTGGAAAATAGTTTTACAATTTTTTGCACAGGGTTATGCACAAGGGCTGTTTTTGATCTATAGTCTTAGGTTCCCGTAGATGGTTTTAAGCTACCATTCTGTATTGAGCTTAAATTTGAGCTTAGCTAATTTGTCACCTTCCGCTGGTGCATACCAGATGACGGTTAGTCGACAGAGGCGTTGGTAGTGTTAAACCTAAAGCAAGGTGGATGCCTTGCGATTTGATTGGCTTGCTAGCGCTTGTACAATCAAAAGCCTCTGTCTCCTGGGTAGTGCGGTGTCGCTACCCAGGAGCCCGACGATTACTCGCTTCCTTTCTGACTGTTAATTCACCTCTTTGCTCTCGAATTTGTTTTTTACGTGCGCTTATTTTGTCGGTGTCGTAGTATAGTGCCCACAGTTATACTGATTGGTATTATTTAATGGTAACTGCTTGATGTTGTAACGTTCCTTAACATATAGGTGCGTAGTAGCCATATTGGCTTAAGAGTCAAGCAGCGGCTTTGATTGAAACAATATAGGGAAGAGTGCATGAACAAGGTGTTAATTGGGGCGGCGGCAGTGGCTTTAGCCGCTGGGGCTTATGTCATATCACAGCAAGACGGAGCAACAACGCAATCTGATAGCGTATTAGGGTACATCCCCGCTGACACCCCGATGTTGGCAGTGCAAACCGCAGCTTTCCCCATTAAAGACTATATCGACACTATGGCTTCGAGCCAGCTGCACTCAGTTAAAGCGTTTGCGCAAGAGTTGGCAGACGATCCCGCGCCAATGTCACAGTTTTTAGCGAGTTTAACGCAAAGCTATGCTGCGGCTAGTGCGAGCGGTCAGGCATTTATTGATACCTTTGGGTTACGAGAGAGCGGCCGTAGCTATTTTTATACACTGGGCGCTCTGCCAGTGATTAAGGTTGAACTTGACGATCCGCAGGCTATTTGGGCTGTGCTGGACAATGCCGAGCAGCAAAGTGGTGTTACCCACATGAAGCAGCAACGCCAACAGATTGAGTACCGAGCCTATCGCTTAACAGAGGCCACTGACAGTGAACAGCTGGATGTGGTTGTGGCCATTGACGGTAAGATGTTGACCATCACCTTAGAAGCCAGCTTTGCCGAACCTGCTTTGTTAGATGTGGCGCTGGGTTTGGTAAAACCGCAACAGTCAGTGGTTGATTCTGGGATTATTGATGCGATTTATGACCGCCATGGTTTTATGAAAACCGGGGTAAGCTATATTGATCACCAACAGCTCGTCACTGCATTAACCACCACAGATGGCAATCAACTAGCCAGTCAAATGACTAAACTGTTTGAGCTTGTCGGCGATGATCCTCTGTATGAGCTTCGCTCGAATGAGTGCCACCAAGATTTAAGTGCCATAGCTAAAAATTGGCCACGCACGGTGATGGGCTACAACGAGCTCGAGATAGATGCTAAACAAGCCAAACTTAACTTCAGCACCATCATTGAGAGTAATAACCAGACCATGCTGGGAGCGTTGAGTCAGTTAAAGGGTTATTTACCTAGCTTTACTCAAGATGTTAAGGCCAGTACTTTCTCTATGGGCGTGGGGATTAATGTCAATGAGTTCGTTCCGGCTGTGACGACGATTTGGAACGAGTTCCTAAACCCAGAATATCAGTGTGAACCACTACAACAAATGCAGTGGCAGATGAATCAACAAAGTCCGGCAATGTTGGGCATGTTTACCGGTATGGCTAATGGCGTTAAAGGCATGAGTTTTGGCCTGATTGACTATCAGCTTAATGATGATATTAATCAGCCTGCCATGGATCAGGTAGATGCCATTATGACGCTGTCAGCTGAAGATCCGGTGATGTTGCTTAACATGGTGAAACCTTTTGTGCCTGAACTGGCCAACCTGCAGGTGCCTACCGACGGTACGCCAGTGTCACTCAATCAAGCGCTACAAGTCCCCGCTGCTTATGGCTTAGATGCTAAGTTGGCGATTAAGGGTCAACATATGGTGATTTATACCGGCGAGGCGAGCGCTAAGGTGGCAGAGCAAGTTGGCAAAGGGGCGGTCGACAATAATGGTTTGTTGAGTATCACCGCCGACTACCAACGCTTACTTGCGCCATTGATGACTGTGCTGGAAATGAGTGGCGAGCCAATTCCACCTGAACTGCAAGACTTCCAGTACTACAACATGTCAGCCAAGTTCGACTTAGACATCAATAAACATGGTATTGTTATGGGTTCGGTGATGCAGTCAAATAGTCAGTAAACAAAGACTGGTTTTCAAAGCCCTAATTCATATTAAGAATATGAGGTAGGGCTTTTTTATTTGGAGAGATAATGATTACAACTGGGGTACTACTTAAGGCCAACGAAGCGAGATTGGTTAGTTTGTCTGGCACACGAGGGCAGTGTCATCTAGTCGCAAGTCAGGTTAATAAGATTGTCATTGCTAAAAATCCTACTCAGCAAGATATTGCTGAGTTCATTAATGCGCTGCAGGCATATCTTAGCAGCGTTGGAAGTAATGCTTTAATTGTGAATCGCCGCGCTACCACTGGCCAAGGTGCGGGTGGGGCGGGTACTTTTATTCTTGAAGGAGTGATATTAGCTTGTCTGGCGCAGCCGGTTGAGTTTATTCATCCTGCGACAATACGGGCTACCGATAAACGCTGGGCAGAGCAGAAAACCTGTCGGCCAAAAACTCAAGATATGGCCAAAGCTTTTGATTTAGCGTTTGAAGGATTGGATGCATAGTAGCTAAACCTGAGCAAAAGCTCATTGTGAACGCATTAGCAGCTAGGGACTGATACTTCATCGGTAAAACAAAGCCAGAATGGTCGCGAAGACAACCATTCTGGCTATGGGGGGGGGACAACCGCTTGGCTGGTTTACTTATCGGTTAGCTTGCCTTGTCGATGTTAAGCTCAGCGAGCGTGGCGGCAATATCTTGCGCTGCAGTTTCTGGATTGATGTCATCATCAATTTTTAAAATGGTGCCATCTTTACCTATGTAGAAAGTAACTCGGCTAGCAACTCTGACTAAGTTGAGCACATCGAAAGCTTTAGCGGTCGTTTTGCTCGGATCGCTGAGCATAGGGAAGTCGGCTTTTTCTTGCTCAGCAAAGGCTTGGTTATCTTCTAAGTCATCAACACTAGCCATCATATATACCGCATTGTACTGCCGAATTAGGTGGCCATCTTTAACCAGTGAGCGGCACTCCAACGTACAACCACGGGTATTGGCCATTGGATACCAAGCCAACACTAAGGTCTGTTTCCCTAAATAGTCCTGCAACTGGTAAAAATGACCGTCTGTGGCTTGTAAGCGAAAGTCAGGGGCTTTGTCGCCCACCTTTAAATCCGTTGCGTGAGCGCTCAAAGGTAGCCATAGGTAGCAAAGGCCAACTAGCATCATGGTTAATTTTTTCATCTGTTGATCCTGTTATTGTGTCACTGCGGTGCTTGAATGGCTGTTGATCACATCCAATAGGCCAGGCCAATGGATATTTTCATCTACAGTCAATTCAATATCGGGTTGAGTTGCGCGCCCTGTGAGTAGCTGGCCGTGCATGTCATAGACCAAACTATTGGTCAGCGTAACGTCTATATTACTCTTAGGTAAAGTAAATCGGTGCTTTAAATCAAAATCGCCTCGGGTTGCTGTACCAATTAAGGTTACGTTAGGCCAACTTTGGGCAAAATGAACCAGCCATTGGCACTCACCACGGCATTGTGGGCCAATTATTAATGCCAGTTTGCCGACTTTATTATGGGTCGGCAATGGGCTGACCTTAATCTGACTAAAAGGGGCTTTACGGGCAAACCACTGACCAAAACTACTGTCACTGTTGCTGTGGGCAGCCTGGCTTGCGGTAGTTAAATGAAGTTGCTCAAAGGAAGAAAATTGATCAAACAGCGCAAATTGGCGGCTTTGCAGGTAATCGGCCCGCAGTCGATTGTTTAGGCGATAACGGGCTATTGCCACCGGAGGCTGAATGCCGGAGTAGCTTTGCATACCGTAATAACCTGCAAGGGTGCGGGTTAATAGGCTGTTTGTGCCGTGCCCCCGGCGTAGATCGAGAATGGTAAGCGGCGTAAGCAGACTTTGCGTAACCACGGCTTTGAAAGCGGTATCGTTATCAAATTGATTGAAATTACCAATTTCAAACACATTGCTTGGCTGCGGTTTTATCACCCAATTGGCACTAAAAGGCAGGTGCGGCGGCCTATCACTGTCGATAAGTGCAATCGTTTGCTGGTGGCTTTGTTGCCCGTCTGATAGTGTCAATGTGACAGTCTCACTAGGACGAGCTCCAATCTCTTGGCGTAACTGCGGCAAATAGCTTAGTTGGGTCAGGAGTGCGTTGTAATCTTGACTCAGTCCCGATGGCAAATAACGGGCAGCGGCGCTTAACCAATAACTCAGCGGCAGACCATCAAGGTGAGTAAGGTATGGGTACTGGCTGATTTGCAGGCTGCCTTTATCGTTCAGCGCGATAAACTGGTTATCAATATACCGAATATGGATTGGCAGCTGCTTGCTGAAACGATCAGTTTTAACATGGGCGTTTATGTCATCGAGTTGTGCCAATATTTTTTGCACTTCAGGGACAAACTCCGTGACACTGACACGGGAGGGCAAAATCTGCTGAAACTGCTGACTGGCTTTAATGACTTGATTTAACTGAGAGGGATCAATAGCTGCTATGGCCGAGTGTTGGCTAATCTGCTGCTGCAAGACTTGTAGATCTTTGTTGGCCTGATAGGGGCTTAAATGGGTATTTTGCCAATCACTGTTAAGTGCAATTAACCCCAGTGCACAGCCACTGGTCAGCATTGCTAGCCCAAAAAAGTTGATGATTGTCTTAGCGCCAAATTGCATCAAAGTCCTTATGTCGGTGACGACTCATCTAAAGCCAGCTAATTATCCATTGTGTTTTATCAGTGAGTTAACTAGATATCGTGCTAGTTACTCGCTTATCTGAGTATCCTTCAAATTACAGCAATTTGCCAATACGATGACAGATAAAAATCAGTCACTTATATAGCTGCTTACGAACAGACATTTCAGCCAACATATTCAAACCATAGGCCCGCTACGACTTTGGTAGCGAGAGTATTGCCTCACTAATAACAAAAAGGAATAAATTTTAACTTTTATCTATTTTTTTAATTATAAGAATATCGCTATATTAGCCTGAAGTTATTTCGTCTGGAATTGATTATGGAACTCATTGCGTTACCTGGGCAGCAAGCTGCCGGAAAAGTCTGGCTAGTTGGCGCAGGTCCTGGCGATGTGGAGCTGCTAACCATTAAAGCGTATCGTGTGCTTTTGCAGGCTGATGTTGTACTTTATGACGCGCTTGTGAGCGACGATATTATGGCGTTGGTTCCCAGTGATGCGGAGCGAATTGCCGTGGGAAAACGTGCGGGTAAACACAGCGCAGCGCAAGAAGAGATCAATCAATTGTTGGTCACCAAAGCATATACTCGCAAGAATGTGGTGCGCTTAAAAGGTGGCGATCCGTTTATTTTTGGCCGTGGTGGCGAAGAGCTTGATTCCTTAGTTGATGCCGGAGTGGAATTTGAAGTCGTCCCTGGGATCACTGCGGCTAGCGGCACCTCTGCCTATGCGGGTATTCCATTAACCCATAGAGATTATTCTCAAGGTGTGACCTTTTTAACTGGTCATTGCAAGCTTGAAAGCCGTCCGATGGATTGGCCCAGCTATGCTAAAGCTAATCATACATTAGTGATCTACATGGGCATTCTCAATGCCAGTTTGATAAAGCAAGGTTTGATTGGTGCGGGGCGTTCAGCAGATACGCCGGTGGCCATAGTCTCTAAAGCGACGACACAAGCACAGCAAAGATTTATTGGAACATTAGGTCAGCTTGATAAGCTTGCCGCCGATCCGCAGCTGCAAATGCCAGCGTTAATGATAATTGGCGAAGTGGTAGCCTTGGCTGACACACTAAACTGGTTTCAGCCCAAAGGCGCAACTAACGCGATTGATGAGCAAATTGCCATTCGGCTCAATCAATAATAAAGTCTTTAGCAAACAAGGCCTTTATTGCTTTTGTATATTCGATATCTGCCCCAGGGCGCACCAATTGGGCTAGTTCTTCTCCCACTGGGGTAAGACGATAATAGCTAAATAGCAGGTGGCCGCCCTTAGGTGTCAATGTCATCTTTATATCTTGCAAAGTAAAACTGATTGGGGTTTTGCTGTTGAGTAAGCCAGTCTCAAATTCACTTCGGTGCAGTATGCCCGAATCAATTAGCGTTAAAATTGTTGAGTAAGGTAAGCCAAATTGAGACAGGCCGATACTGATAGCATCGGTTTTGCGAAACAGCTTACCTATACCACCAGCATAGCGATAACCAATAATCAGTTTATGCCGGGACTCGTTATTAATTTTTACTGCCATCGCCAAGGCTTTTTCAAAAAACTGCGCCTCTTTATGGGTGAGCTGCTTTAGCGTGGCTAATGTTCTTAAGCTAAAGTTGCCGGGCGAGGTAATTTCATAGGCGAGAATGCGCCCCCACAGCTCCTGCATTTTACGATTGTGGATTTGCTCTGCCAGTTGAAAGAATTGGTGAACCCAATCTGGATCTAAATCGGTTCCAGTGACCTCAGATGGCGTATTTGCTAACGCAATGGTGTAGACCGCTTCTAAATTGGCCTGGTATTGGCTATCAAGTTTACGCTGACGGTGCTCAGCTCGCTCGGCAATAGAGGCTTGAGATGCACGATAGCCTTCTTCGCTCGTTAAACCTAACCGTCTTCCCAACAGTAGTGCTTTTTTACGTGCCGATACATCGGAGGTTTGCTCGCTTTTGGGCTCTGAGGGAGTGTCAGCCATGATGTCTATTGGTTCCGTCTTTTGCTTTGCTAATAAGATAAAATAATAGTGTTAACCACAGCTATTGAACAGTGCTATTTAGTTTCATTGAGCATTTGAGTGGGCCTTGGTTGGGGTTAATGGCCAGCAGACACGGTGGTTTTGAGTTGGCATTAAAGGGATATTGCGCGCCAAAATGAGGGAACACAGTGCCAGCCCAGCACCGATAAAAAACACCATTTTCGGTGAATACAGCCATAGTAGGCCTAGCAGGGCAGGAATCACCACCGCAGCAATATGATTAATGGTAAAACTCACCGACATGGTTGCGGCAATATCTTGTTTATCAGCAATCTTTTGGAAGTAGGTTTTGATGGCGATCGCCATGGCAAATAGCAAGTGATCGATGACGTACAATCCTGCTGCAATATAGGGGTGGGTCACAAAAGCGTAGCTTACAAATACAATGATTAGGCCGATATATTCGATTGTTAATGCCCGGCGTTCGCCGATTCGGCCAATAAAGCGCCCTAATGCGGGGGCAAAGAGCAAGTTGACGACATAGTTAATCAAAAACAGGGCAGTGATCTGGCTAACGCTATAGCCAAGCTTCTCTACCATCATGAAGCCCGCAAACACCATGAATATTTGTCGTCTAGCACCAGAGAAGAAGGTCAGTAGATAATACAGCCAATATTTTTTACGTAAGATGATTTTCTTATGCTGCGGCTCACCTTCTGGAAACTTGGGAAAATATACCGTTAGCACTGCCACCATAAATAGCCCAAGTAAGCCAATAAAGGCATACATATACACATAGTCAAACTTAAGCCAGGTCATAATTAACCAAATACTGGCATAGCCTGTTAATGCGGCAGCAGCTTTCCATGCCATGGCTTTACCCAAAAAGCCTGCCGTGTCTTGCTTATCTACCCATTGTAAGGTTAATGATTGGTTGATAGTTTCAAAATAGTGGAAGCCCACAGACATTAATATAGTGGTGAGATATAAGCCCATTGCTGACGGGAAAAAACCACTTATCGCGACACCAATGGACAATACGGCCAAAGAAATTAATGCAAAGCTCTGCTCTTTTAGCACCAGTAATACGAAAATTGCGGTAAAGGCGAGAAAGCCTGGTACTTCGCGCAAGCTTTGTAATATACCTATCTCAGCGCCGGTAAACGCTGCACGTTCAATAACAAAGTTGTTGAGCAATACCTGCCATACGGAAAAGACCAACGACATAATAAATGTCATCCATAACAATAAGCTTTGCGGCGTTCTTTGCATTGGTTCATTCCATCGTCGGCACCAGAGCTCAGTCTATCCGAAATCCAACTTTATCCCCAAGGCTATTTTCGATTCAGCGAGGGTGTATGGTCACGATGACGCTCAACGCTGTGCACTGAGCGCTGTTTAGCCGATCTGCCAAGATTGCTATGCAATGTAACTTGTACAATTCGCTCGACCTAAATTTATTCCCTAAATTATTGTATTTACTAATTATTAAAGTTGGAATTACTAGCGAGAAACAATATTAGCAGTTGCAAATGTAATTGCATTGTAAATTGTATTGTAAATATTAATGCAAATTGTTCTCATTCCGTATATTTTGTGGGGGATTTTTCAGGGGGAGCTGTTCTACAGCGGAGAATGATATGAAAACAAGATTGACCTTGTTAGGAATTTGTATAGCAAGCGTGTGTTCCATAAATGCTGTTCAAGCAGCCGATCCAGCAGCGCTGGAAAAAGCGATAGCTAAGCAGGAAGCAGAACTGGCAAAGTTAAAACAGGACTTGGCTGAACTTGCGGCACAACAAAAGCAGCAGGCAAAACAGCAAGAGCAACGCGCTGTTGAGCAGCGACAGCAGGTTGCAGCGATTGTTGATGAAAAAGTCAGTGAAAGCCCATGGAGTAAATTTACCTTCAAGTCGTACGGTTCAGTTAACTATACCAGCGACGAATATTACGAGAATGTCCAAGACACCACACCAGAGCGTCGTGGAAGGTTCGATTTAGAGCGTATCGTTACCGAGTTTGGCTATCAATTTAATGACCAGTGGGATATGGAAGTTGAAATTGAATATGAACACGGCGGCACGGGCGCAGCGCTAGAGTATGATGGCTTTGATGAGTTTGGTGAGTTCGAGTCAGAGGTAGAAGCTGGCGGTGAAGTGATGATTGAGAAAGCCCAAATTAGGTATCGACCTAATGAGGCGTTTGGCGTCAAGTTCGGTAATATCCATCTACCCATCGGATTGACGAGTATCCTTCACAAGCCTAATCAATACCTGACAGTGCTGCGTCATCGTAGTGAAACCGCAATGATGCCAGCGGTATGGAATGAAACCGGTGTCGGTATTTTTGGTGAAGTGGCAAATTTTCACTATCAAGCGCAAGTCGTCAGTGGGCTCAATTCTGAGTATTTTCGCACCTATGACTGGGTAGCCTCTGGTCATCAAAAACGTTTTGAACATGTCAACGCTGACGATCTCGCCTATGCATTGCGGTTAGATTACGGCAGCTTTAAGCAACCCGGTTTTGCAGCCGGTGTCGCTTACTATTATGGCAATACCACTGGCAATCGCCATAAGAGCAACAAGGTAACTGGCGATGGTACCGTGTCTATTTTGGCGTTGTCGGGTGCATATGTTCAAGGTCCTTGGATACTGCGAGGCCAATACTTATACGGCACCTTAAGTGATGCCGATGCGATTACCCAAGCCAATAAAACCACCCCAGGATTAAAGCCTGGCAACTTTGCTCAGCTGGGCTCAGAGTCTGAAGCTTTTTTTGTTGAAGCTGGTGTCGACTTAAGTTATTTCACCTCTATTCCATTGACTGTTTTTGCCAATATCGACTATTCAAATCCGCTGAAAGAGGTGGAAACCGGTACGGCGACCAAACGCTACGAAAACACTTGGACGAGTGTCGGGGTTAACTATTCACCTATCCCTGAAATTGTCATCAAGGCTGAGGGCGGCCGCCAACAAGTCGCCGTTGCTGCCATTCCCGATACCAACTTCTTCGCTTTAGGCGTCGGTTATCAATTCTCTTTGTAAATATTCCGCCTAATAGGCATTGAAACTTATTAAAATTTTGGAGCTTTAACATGAAAAACATTAAATATTCAGCTGTGGCATTGGCTTTGATTACCACACTTGCAGCTTGCGGTGGCTCAGGCAGTGACAGTAGCACACCCGATCCAGTGGTCCCTGAAACGGGCTTCACTTACAGTGCCGATGAACTTATTACTAATTTGACCGATGATGTCATTGTTGCTGGTTACGCTGCATTAGCGGCACAAGGTGAAGCGATGCTTGCGGCAACACAAACACTGGTTGCCACCCCCACTCAAGCAAACCTTATTGCTGCTCAAGAAGCATGGAAGGCGGCGCGCCAACCATGGGAGCAGGGTGAATCACATATTTTTGGCCCAGTTGACTCGTTAGGTATTGACCCACATCTAGATAGCTGGCCACTCAATACCACCGACTTAACCACTGTGCTGGCGACTAACTCAGGCTTCGATGCTGACACTATTAAAGGTTGGAATGATGATGTGCAAGGTTTCCACACTATGGAATACCTATTGTTTGGCGATGGTGTTGCGGACAATGAGAAAGATATTGCCGATCTAACGGCAACAGAGCGTGACTATCTAATGGGGCTAGCCGAAGTTTTTCGCGACTATACCAAAACCCTTGATGATGCCTGGCAACTTAGCCATGACGGTCAAAGTGGCGATGCTTATGCCAACTTAGTGAAAAATCCTGGCGCTGATGGTAATACATTTTATGCATCGCAGGTTGGAGTGATTGAAGAGCTTATCAATGGCATGATTGGCATTGTCGATGAGGTGGGTAATGGCAAAATTGCTGACCCATTTGGTGCCACCATTAATGATGCAGACACTTCTAAGGTAGAGTCACAGTACTCTTGGAACTCATTGACTGATTTTAGCGACAATATTATTGGCGTGCGTAATGTTTATCAAGGCGAGCTAACAGGCCAAGCAGATAAACAGGGAATTGTCGATTTTGTTGCAGCGGCAGATGCCACCTTAGCCGCACGCGTTGGCAGCGAGATTGATGATGCCATCATTAAAATTCAAGCGATAGCGGGCACCAGTGACATGCCATTTAGACAAGCTATTCTCGATGAAGCAGGTAGAGAACGAGTGCAAACAGCGGTTGATGCCTTGACCACGCTGCAAACCACCTTAGAGTCTGATGTGTTACCACTATTGCAAGATTGGAATGTTTAACCACAAAAGTTAAGGGAGCTTAGGCTCCCTTTTTTTGATTGTATATCCATGATTTTTACATGGTTTATCAGTAAATGCTTAAGAGCTATATAGAGTGTGCAGCGCATGAAATCAATCAATAATAGCTTGATAAAACTATCAAGTATTTCTTTAGCTATTCTATTTACCCTTAGTGGCTGCGGAGGATCAGGTGATGAGGTTGTCGACCCTGTCATTCCTGAGCCCGAAGTGACTTACCCAGATTATACTGATGTGACTGCTTTAGGCGGTGACACCACCACGTTCGATGCGTCAGAGTCGGGGCATGGTTTTTCAACCCCGGCACCTAACCTTAGCGAAGCTGAACTTGAGTTGCATTTAGACGGTGACTTAGGTTTTGAAACTGCATTCACCACAGCGCCCAATGTAGAACACCCTGATTTAGATGGGTTAGGTCCAGTATTTAATAATGCCGACTGCAACTCTTGTCATCAGCGCGATGGCCGTAACTCTACACCGATTGTTGCCAGCGGCGAAACACGCGTTAAATTGGGGTCTGAGGCTGGTATCTTCTTGCGCATAAGCCTTGCGCGAGATCAGCCCTGTACCCAAGGCACGGCAGCTAACAATTACTGTGCGCCGATCCCTGTACCAGATTTTGGTGGCCAGCTATTTCATCGCGGTGTGTTAAAAGCTCGGCCTGATTGGGAAACGAATCTGTTTGGCGGTCAAGCCGATGTTTATCTGTCTTATGAGACCAGCCAAGTTACTTACCTTGATGGCCACACTGTCACCTTGAAAAAGCCTTTATTCGAAGTTGAAAACCCTTACGATGCGCCGGGGGAAACGAAGCAAAGCAGCAATGTAACCTCCAACTTGTTACAAGATGATGTGTTGATGGGTTGGCGTAATGGCATGCCAGTATTTGGCTTAGGTTTGCTAGAAGCGATTCCTGAAGCGGACATTTTGGCACTGGTTGATGAAAATGATAGCAACCAAGATGGCATTTCTGGACGCGCGAACTACGTGTTTGATGCGGTAAAGGCGCAGGCCGGTGATCCTAACCCGGTATCGCTGGGACGGTTTGGTTGGAAGGCCAATACACCCAGTGTCAGAGTACAGTCGCTAGGCGCGCTGCGTGGCGATATAGGCATTACTAATCCATTGTTCCCACAAGAAAGTGTTGCGGGCACTGCTTTGCACGATAGTTATCTGACACGTACCGGTTTTGTCGATACTGGTGAAGATGAAAACGGCGCACCTGAAGCGGATGCCGCGTTCAGTGACGCAGTGGTGTTTTATGCCGAAACCTTAGCTGTTCCAGCTCGCCGTAATGTGCAAGATGCAGATGTACGTGAAGGGGCACGACTGTTTGCTGAGATTAACTGTAGCGGCTGTCACCAGCCTAAATTTGTCACTAAGACAGAGGGGACAATTGGTGGCAATGCGATGACTGAAGGTCATAAAGGGCAAACCATTTACCCATTTACCGATATGTTGCTACATGACATGGGAGAAGGCTTAGCGGACAATCGCCCAGACTTTCTCGCGGATGGTACAGAGTGGCGTACTCGACCGCTTTGGGGAATAGGCTTGACCCAAACCGTTAATCCTCAAGCGGGGTTCTTGCATGATGGCCGTGCCGCGACCATTGAAGAAGCTATTTTATGGCATGGCGGCGAGTCACAAGATAGTACCGATAAGTTTATGGCGCTTAGCGCCGCTGAGCGAGCTCAGGTTATCGCGTTTGTTATGTCATTATGATTCACTTAGAGCTGGCGTATAGCCAGCTCTATGCTTCTTAGTGTGCGCTACCTATAGCACCTAATGCTTACCTTACGCTGATCCCAAGCGTGAACAACTGCGATCGCTGCAACCAAAATATCGCGACATCACAAGTTTTCACCTCTTCGCAGTATTTAATTGTTCTGCTTTACAGTGGGTTAACAAGTCAAACTTGGCCTTCTCAAATGTGGTAACTCGCTTATTGCAAGTCATCAAAATTGGATCATATCTTGATCACAAAAATACCTCTTTAGGGGTAATATGTGAGTTAAACTAGGTTAAGACAGCAGTTGTTGTGATAAGTTCTCACAATCGAAGTAACTTAATTCATTTGGTCAAAAACTCATGTTAAAACAACTATCAAGGTTAGATTACTTTACTTTAAAGGTGCTCATCGGCTTATTTGAATTTAAAAATGGCAGTGTTGTAGCAGAAAAGCTTAATAGTACTCAGCCTAAGGTAAGCCGTGCACTCAGCACGATGCGTGAAGTGATCCATAATGAGTTATTTATTCGGCAGCAGTACGGATTGCAACCTAATGCTATGGCTGAACGCCTGTATCCTTTGGCCAAAAAGATTGTGGCTTCCTATGACCAAATGGCTATTGTTGCTCATGCGAAGCCTGAATATCACCGGCTGTTGCATATTGGCGCACCGGAGCAAATGTCGACTTTTATCTTACAGTCGATTGAACAAGCGAGTGAGGCCTTTGGCGTGAGTCATACCGTTGATATTCATCCCTGGGGCGAAAATGTCGAACAATTGATGGTTCAGGGAAAGTTAGACTTTTGTATTTCAGCTCGACCGGTGCAAAACCAGCATATCATCAATAATAAACTTGGAGACGTAGAGTTCTGGTTCTTGGCAGTACGTAAAGGTCATCCGATTTTGCAACAGGAGATCACCTTAGAGGCGATTCTTGAACATAGACTAGTATTCATTAACAACGGACCACTTTCTGAGCTAACAGAATTGGTTGACCGCTGTGGTGAAACTATCAACAAGAAAGTCGATATTAGCTTGATCACATCGAGCCTACTGGTTGCGTTTGAGAGGGTAATTAACTCTGATGACTTATGCTGGGCGCCTTCGGTTTTTCCTTATGAGCTAAGCAAGCAGCGCGACGATATTGAGCTGATTGATATGACTCAATTCTATAAAGAACACTTTAAGCACATAGAGAACTTGCGTCACCCGAGCCACTATTTACAATTTCATGAAACTCAGAAAAATGAGTTTGCTGCATTACTGTCTGAAATTATGAAAGAAAACTTGAAGCTATGCCAACAGTTATACAGAAACATAAATAGTACTCAGTCCTTTGAAATAAACCGCTATAAATGAACTTCGTTTTATTAAATAGCAAAAAGCCATTAGTCATCTAATGGCTTTTTGCTATTGATTCTAAAAGCGCTAGTGCAGTGCGGTATGTACTAGATCTTGCAGTCTATCGGACAGCCAGTGAAAGTTCATTTTATGATTGTTTCTATTGTAAATCATGTACAGTGTCGGCGCTTTTATCTCCATATAAAGCCTTTCTGACTCAACCTTTGCCAATTGACACGCATGTAAGCCCGGAGTGGAATTAATTACATTGTAAATAGAGCTGTATGGCAGTAGGGCAACTGCATCAGTCTTTCTTAAATATTCAAACAAACTGGATACGCCGTTAAGGTCCATTTCGGTATTCAGTGGGATGTTATTGATGCAGCAATACTCCTGAAAGGTACTTAGTCTTTGTTCAGCATCCCCTATGTTGCTATTGACATAGGGATACTTTGCAATGGACTCCAGAGTGATATCTTCCTTTAGGATGGGGTGATCATCATCGCAAATTAAAAACAGTTTATTGAGCTTTTCTAGTGGAACAATAGCCAAATTCTCATCAATGGTCTCTAAGTTAGCTACGGTTTTACAGCAACAAAGACCGATATCTATATCACCGGACACAATATGTTTAAGTGATGACTTACTCCAAGGAGAGATATTAAAGTTAACTTCTTTTCCTGCATCCCTAATTGATGTCAGCAACATCTTCGGAAAAGGAAACGACACAAGATCTGGGGCAACAATTTCGAAGTCATGAACGTGCTCTGCTAATACCTCGCCATTGAGTTGCTGTAAGTTATTCGAGCACTCTAGAATTTGCTTGGCAATAGGGTATACCTTTCCTGCGAACTCATTTGGAATTAAGCCATATTTTTTTCGTATGAATAATTCGTTGCCAAAAATTTCACGTGCATGTTTAAGGCATCGGCTAATTTTGGGGGCTGGAACATTCAGCTTATTTGATACATATGTTGCTGATTTGTATTCGTAGAGGTTTACTAGGATGTTGATACTTAATAAGTCCAAGTTGCTAAAGCTAATATCTCTCATCTGCATTCCTCCAAAGTTGGTACATTAATACAATACATAATTTGTAATTGTTTTTGTTGTTTTATTTTAATTACTTTTTAGAAATGCATGCTGTGTCGCTTATTAAGTTATTCATAATTTTTATAGTTATTAGTTGAATCTGGTAATACTGGTATTTTATATGGAGTTTACTGTATTTACTTACCTTAAAAATAACCTAAAAACCATTAAGTAATTATTTTGTTGGATTTTAAGTTTGCTATTGCTTATTGTGTATTTTGGTTTTTTGTTTTCTGCATAACTGTTCTTTCACTGTGAAAATAAAAGGTTTAGATATTTTAAAATTGCATTTCAAAAAATTAATTTTAAAATTTTCAAAATGTAAATTTTAATAAATAACCTCATTCGATATATTTGGGTATGAAAGTTATCGCCCTATCCATTAATTGATTTAAATCAATGTTTGTAATGCCGAGTGGGGAAATACTGAATGTGCTTTAAATATAAACTTAATAATTAATGAAAGTTTGGAGGCGTTTATGAACACATCAGTCATATTAAGCTATGCTTTTGTCTACTTTGTACTGCTTATTGTTGTACCTTTTGTTTTAGTGATATTTACTATGACATGTATAAAGTTTTTCAAAACAAGCAATGTAGAGAATGTGGGAGTTAATATTAAATTAAACCCAGAAAAAATTGCGAACAAACCGGTTGGATTCTTCAATAATCTAAACAACATCGTTAACACTGTTGCCAAGGGGAAATATAACATTCTATATGGCACTTCAATGGACAGCATAGTCGACATTGATAAAACGGATAAACCAGAGGATGCACACCAGCATTTAAGACACTGTCACCTTGACTATGTTGTGGTTGATGATAACTCTGCCGTTAAATTGGTGATTACTGATCCTCAGCACAATTCACCTGAAAACAATGACTTTATCGACCACTCCTTAGCAGAAGTAGGAATTAAAGTGATTCACCTTGCACAGAACCAGCAATGTGATGAATCCCTCATCCGTAATTCTCTCGCTGCATAGTGTTATTGAGTACTGAGGGTCCACCTCAGTACTCAAATCCTTCAAAAGAATAAATTGTATCACTGAATAATGTGAGGACTCATTATGTCCAAAATCTCTAAAATAGCCCTTCCTTTGCTGACCTCCATTTTGGTGGTATTTAGTTTCAGCTCGCCGATGGTCAAAGCAGAAACGTCAGAACTAAAAATGAACCAAAATCGCCAATGCATTATGTGCCATAAGAAGAACGGCAATATGTACGGTTTGCATGCAAACGATGCCTTGGGACAAACTTGCCAAGACTGTCATGGCGATAAAGGTAAACATCCTCGTGGTGAGTCAGATCTTATCGGCTTCAGCCAGTCTTCTCCGGCTACAGTTGAGCAGCAAACTGCAGCGTGCATGTCATGCCATGATCAACAAGAGTTGTCCGAGGCAGACTGGACTCACAATGTTCACTCGAACAAAGTCAACTGTGCTGGCTGTCACCAACTTCACCCAGAAGTCGATCCAATTATTGGCATTAGTGAAAGCAAACGCATCGCGTCATGTGTTAGCTGTCATGAAAGCAAATAATTAGGAGGATATAACAATGAAAAAAGAAAGAAGACAATTTATAAAAGGGGCATGTGCATCAGCCTTTGGCGTAGCCTGCGTATCGGGCCTTGGTATCGCTAAGTCTAATGCTCATAAAGATAAAAATGAGACCAACTGTAAGTACGCACTGATTCATGATGAAAACAAATGCATAGGCTGTGATGCTTGTTCAGTTGCTTGCCGTGAAGCCAATGATGTACCTGATGGCGTGAGTCGTTTAGAGATTGAGCGTGAAGGTCCGTTTGGCGAATACCCAAATCAATTCTATCGTTTTACCCGCAAGTCTTGCCAGCAGTGTGAAGGCAAACCTTGTGTGAATGTTTGCCCCACAGGTGCCGCATACCATGACCCAAGCACCGGTATTGTCAGTGTCGATGAATGGAAATGTGTGGGCTGTTTGTATTGCATTGCCGCTTGCCCATATCAGATTCGTTTTATCAACCCTGTCACTAAAGCTGCTGACAAATGTGATTTCTGTAAAGAAACTCGCTTGAAAGAGGGGCGGCAGCCTGCTTGTGTTGAAGCTTGTCCTACAAAAGCACTGACATTTGGTGACCTTAAAGACCCACACTCACAAGTGGTAGAAGTACTTAAAGCGACACCGAATTATCGCAGCAAGACTGAACTGGGTACTCGCCCTAAAGTGTTCCGTATTGCTTCGCAAGAGGGAGAAATCAAATTATGAGCCCATTCCACTTTGACAGTTTAGTTTGGCACTGGCCAATTGCTATTTACCTATTTTTAGCAGGCATTTCTGCTGGGGCAATCTGCTTTGCGGTACTGCTAAAGCACTTTAAGTTAGGCAAGAACGCCTACAAGTCTAGTTTTGTAAGGGCGGCTTGTTTAATTGCCCCTCTTGCGGTATTTGCAGGCCTAGGTATTTTGGTCATCGATTTAACCAAGCCTTTCGATTTTTGGAAAATATTGGTTTTCTATAACCCAACGTCGGTGATGTCTATCGGTGTCGCCGTGCTACTGATTTATCAAGTCGCTTTGTTTGCCTGGTTGGCCTGTTTATTCAAAGAGCCAATCCTTAAATGGTGCAATAACCGCTGGCCAGTGGTTGATAAAGTTCTGAATGCTTTCACCAAGTGGGAGGCGACGATTACCGGCTTGTTGGTGATATTAGCATTAGGTTTAGGTGCATACACAGGCTTCCTGCTATCAGCACTAACAACCTTCCCGATGCTCAATAACCCAGTGCTACCGCTGTTGTTCTTGATTTCAGGTATTTCTTCAGGCGCCGCAGGTACCTTGTTAGGTGGTGTGTTAATGAAAGGCAACCCAGATGGTAAAGAAGTGCATTTCATTCACAACATTGAAATTCCGTTAATTTTACTTGAATTAGCCCTGCTATTTACATTCTTTGTTGGCCTAATACTTACCGGTGGACAAAGTCAGGCAGCTGCTCTCAATGCAATTGGAGAAGGCTTCTGGGGTTGGATCTTCTGGGGCGGAGTGGTGGTGGTTGGCTTAGCCATGCCATTGGCATTCAACTTATTCATGACAGCATCAGCCAAACGTAAATTCTCTTATGTTGCTATCACAGCAAGCTGCAGCTTATTTGGTGTACTACTGCTGCGTAATTTCATTCTTTATACCGGCCAGATGACGGTAGCTTAATCATTATTTAGGAGTTAACCATGCTAAAAGTTTTAGGACTATCCATTTTACTCAGTTTCTCAGGTGCAGCGCTTGCAGATTCAATTGCAGATACGCATACGGAAATGGCTGGATGTGAAGCTTGTCATATGAACGGAGAGCCTTCTGCAGATATGGCCTATGAAAACCAAACTTGTATCGATTGTCATGGGGGATTAGATAGTATCGAGGGGGAAATTCATCAGCAACATGATGGTGTACTTGATTGCGGAACATGTCATATCGTGCATGATGAAAAAGACCCTAATGATACGTGTGCAGATTGTCATTAGATTCCTTTCCACCAAGTTGCACCCACTTAACGGTAGTGGGTGCGCTAATTAGTTAAAATTCAAAGTGAAAATCAGCCTCTCATCAGGCGATAGATCGAAGGGATGACAGTTGTCATTTCGTCGAATTAACAAGGAAGTGATTGGGCAGGATGCCATTTTAGCGCAACTACTTTGCACACCTCTTAATCTGCCTAAGGGTGTGCACCCAACCTCCAAATGGGTTCGCCACTCAGTACTAGGGTGGCTTTTTTGGTAACAGTACTTGTGCTTCCCCCTTTGTTTTCTCATGGTTAGTTCGCGAAATAGCGCCGCACTCTGTTTGCCTTAGCACTGAGCGTGCCAGGCAAATTGAGCGATCAATGCTGCATCGCGGCTGCTAAATACAGCCTCTTGGTGTGACGTGTCAGGTGCAATGAGCCGGGCGATACTTGCTGCTAGTCACAGGCAATATCTTTTAAGTAAACAGCGACGACATCATAGGGTTTTGCTGCTGGGTTTAGCCGACACTGGCGAGCGATTTTCTGAGTACATGGACACGATAAATCAATTAGTTGGTAGGCATATCTCGATAACAAATACCAGGCTATAGTGTTAGATATTAGCGCATGTTGCTGTAGCTAAAATAATACGATCACTAGGCAAAAATATAGCGCATTAATACTCTGTTTAATTAATTGATAGTGTTATGTGATAGAGATTAAATTAATGCCAAGATAAGCCAAAGTGCTTGTGATCTGATTCAAGTAAATATTGGCAATTATCTATTATGATAAGTTTATCAATTGTAGTTATTTTTAGAGGCGAGAGTGAGCAAATTTATTATTATTTATTCCAGCGTGCATGGTCAGACCCTGAAAGTAACCAATTACTTAGCTGAAAAGCTTATTGAGCAGGGTCACCAAGTGACTACGGCAACTTTAGAACAGGCTCCGGCATTGGATGAGTTTGATAAGGTGGTACTCGGGGCCAGCATTCGGCACGGTAAGCATACACCCGGTTTGTATGATTTCATCACTGAACAACAAACTGTGCTTGAGCAGAAAGCGACGAGCTTTTTCTCGGTGAGCTTAGTGGCGAGAAAGCCGGCAAAAAATACGGCTGAAACTAATCCCTATATGCAAGCGTTTTTAGCTAAAACACCTTGGCGGCCAAATTTGTTAGAAGTGTTCGGTGGCAATTTGAATTACCAAGGTTATAACGCGATGGATCGGAATATTATCCGATTTATCATGTGGATCACTAAGGGCCCTATCGATGCAAATACTAATGTTGAGTATACTGATTGGCAAAAAGTTGATCGCTATGCACAGCAATTAATGGCACTGTAAATAGCGCCAATGGCTTGTCGATAATCAAGGATAAATATGGCTGCAAACCGTTCACTCATTCAGCGGGTTATCTCTCAGTATCTGGAGCGTCAGCACCTATTACTGATTGTGTTATGTTTGTTTTTATTGCCAACAAGTGGCTACTTGATGATGGGGCGAGCGCTGCGTAAAAACGCCTCTTTTTGGGATATATCCCATGTTTATCTGGGTTTGTTGGCCTGCTTTATTGCTGTTACCTTCTTAGTAACCAATGTCATGGGTAATAAGTGGCGTCAGTATTTTCCTTGGCTAACGCTGGATTTTTCACAATTACTTCAAGACATCAAAGGCCTTTTCAAAGGCAGGCTACCACAAGCGGGCGGGCGTGGCTTGTTCAGTTGTGTGGAAGGCCTTGGTATGCTGATTATGGTAGCGGTGGGAATAACTGGCGCAATGTGGTTTGTATTGCAAGGTACGACCGATGCGCTGATGTGGCGCAACTACCACATTATGGCCGCCAAAGGGTTAATGGGTTTCTTAGCATTACACGTGATTTTTGCCGCGCTGCATCTGCTGGACTTTATTCGAAACTAACTCAGTTTAGCTGCTTTAAAAAATAGCCTTTGTGGCTACTTTTCCTTCTTCCTAGCTCAATACGTTAATCTTTTTCTATGTTACATTGGCCATATAGTCAATGGGGCTGAGGCCTCATGTGAACTTTCTGCTGATAGATACTATGTGTTGGGCTAGGGGAAGGCGATATGGGCAACAAGCAAGCAAAAGTACTCCATTTAGTGGACGACCTGGCCATGGGCGGGGTGAACGTTGCCTTGGCAAGCTTAATGGAAAGTGAGCTAAATACAGAGTATGACTTTGCCAGCTTGTGTGTCTGTTTTCGTTCTCCTCGGCAATGGTGGCGAGCGCTGCGTGCGATAAAGCAGCATCAAGCTGATATTATCTGCCTACATTACGCTGCTAATTGGAGCCGTATCGGGTTCACTTTATTGCTTAGATTGTGCTTTTCTGGACGTATCGCACTGCAAGAGCATCACTATAGTCGTGGCTTCGTGGAACATAATGTTAAGACACCAAAGCGATTTTATTGGATGCTAAAGTTGATGTATCGCAGTGTCGATAGAGTGCTTTGTATCTCAGTTTCACAACGCTTGTGGATGCTAGAGCAGCAATTGATAAGCGCTGATAGACTGATTTTTGTGGGGCAAGGATGTCAGCGATTAAACCTTCTTGCCGTTACGCCTAAGCCGCTTGAACAACCATTAGTTGTTGGGGCTTACGGCAGATTTAATCAACAAAAAGGCTTTGATATTTTAGTGCAAGCAGCCACTTTGCTTGATCCTGCCCTAGTACAGTTAAAAATTGCCGGTGAAGGGCCGCAATATGCACAGCTACGTGCATTGGCCGAAGATTCGGACAATATTGAGTTCATTGGTAAAGTTGACGACATTGCGCTGTTCATGCAACAGGTCGACATAGTCGCAATCCCATCCAGATGGGAACCGTTTGGTTTAACGTGTATGGAATCGCTGCTAGCAGGAAAACCTGTGATGATATCCCTAGCCGATGGTTTGCCTGAGCAGGTAGATTATTTGCTGGCAGCAAATCTGGTTCAGGCTTGGCCACGTTTTACCGCGATGACCCCAGTGGCGTTTGCTGCTGCGATATCGCAAACTGTTAACCAGTTGCAAGCCAGAGAAAGCCGACCACAAAGTCTTGCCATTTCATCCGATGCTCGGCAGCGTGTTGCGCAAAGTTGGCCGGCATTGATACAAAGGTGGCGATTGACATTGATGAAGCTCGCCGACTAGCTCGGCGAGACTTATTGGCGCAAGCTGCAGCCTACAAAGCATATAAAAAAAGCGCCAGTTTGGCGCTTTTTTTAGGGAGTCATTAAAGTTACTTGCGCTCTACCGCAAGGTAGTTGATCAAGTCGATCAATTCGCCCAGTGTACGAATTTGGCCCATGTTAACGGCATATTTATCATTAACGATAAATGCCGGTACGCTTTGTACGCGGAATTCACGTTGTTGTACACGCCATAGGTCGATTTTGTCGTTGACGGCTTTGCTATCGGCAATCGCGTCATATTTGCTTACGTCGAAACCATGTTCTGCAAAGACTTTTTTAATGTCATCGCGGTTGTTGATTTCTGGTTTCTCATGCGCGCTGTGGTCGTGGTCATGGCTGTGACCATGTGCGCCTTCTTCGCCTTGAATTGCAACGAACATAGCGTGAGTCATTTTATCGCCAAGATCGGCTTCTTGAATGACTGCAAGAGAGCGCATCACTTCAGTACCAATGTCGCTATTCATGAAGTCAACGTGTTTACTATCAAAAGTCACTGACTTATTGAGATTAGCTTTGATATCGCCAAGGAACTGAGTTTCCATATTGAAACAGTTGTGGCAATAGAAAGAGAAAAATTCGGTTAGTTTAGGCTCGGCACTGGGTGCCTTATTAGTGACGGTAGTGAAGTGCTTACCTTCAACAAACTGCGCGGCAAAACCGCTTAATGGTGCCACGGCCAAAGTTAAAGCTAATGCGATATATTTAATCAAGCTGCTGTCCTCAAATGTGAAAGGTCTGTCTAAGTTTATGTAACTTATCATTAACGCAAACCTCTATGCTATTTAGCATAATAGCGAAAGCTTAAGTATGACTGAAGTAGCTTGAAATGGCAGTGTTTAGCATGTGACCTGTAACAAGTTTTTGCACGGTTCTTATAAGTTCCGTCGCAAAGTTTGCCATGCTTCACAAACTTGCTTAAATTTTATCGCATCGCCGCCTTCTCGGTCTGGATGCCACTTAAGGGCGAGTCGGCGCCACTGCTTACTGATGTCTTTATCGGTTGCCTCTTCATTGAGCTCAAACACGCTTAAGGCGCGGCAATGATGCATGTCGGTGGGGTTAGCGCCAATGTAGTCTTCATAGCGACTCCAGAAAGACGCTAACATCTCTTGAATGACATTAGGGCAGGTATCATAGTTGCCCCAATCTAAATAGTAGTCTCGCAGCGCATCATCAGTACTGAGTTGTTGGTCAAGGTTACTCGGGAGTATCCTAAAAATTTGGATCTCCATGGCTTTGACATGTAAATAGCTATTGGGCAGCAGTATCGATTGCAGATTGAACAGCGCGTTCATTAGTAGGAAGTTGCGCTTGAACAGGGCTTTTTCGGGATTATTATCTAAATCTTGCATTAGGCCTTTAGCTTGCAATTCGGCAGCTAAATGATGGACCTTCCAGCTCTGGTTACTGGCTTGTAGTAAGCTAAGTAGCGGCCAAATTAGCGGGTTATCGCCTTTAATATGGCAAAGCTTTTCCTGTTGAGAAGCATCAGTTAGCCTTGGTTCAGTGAAGGCTGGTTTGGCTAAAAGCATAAACGAGACTCTAGGTAACTGGCGATATTTTCTACTATGACATAGTCGTAATTGAACGCAAGTATTAATCACCCGTCACCAGTATACAGCGAACATATTATCGCCTTTTACTCAGGTTTTTGGATGAACATAGGTAATACAAATTGACACATACTGGCGAGTCATAATTTATTTGTGGTAAGTTGGCTTGTTAGTCGATATTTTGTGCTAATTACTTTAAATAACATTTAGCTAGGGAAGCATGACGTGAGCCGTTGGCGTTGGGTATTATTAATCTTTTGGATGTTGGCCGGATTATCCGTGACCGCGGTCATGGTCGATCGAGTTTATGACAAAGAAACTCGCGCGATCGCGGCTGAGTTTCAGCAAGATGTTGATGATAAAACCGCGGCGTTAGAGCGAGAAGTGTTGCTCAATATAGAAGTGTTGTATGCATTAAAAGGATTATTTGAAAGCTCAGATGACGTCACCCGTGCAGAGTTTGACAAAATAGCCACTCCCTATTTGCAAAGGCATCAAGATATCGATTCGCTGCAGTGGGCAGTGCGGGGCAGCACTGATAGTTTGACTCAGTTGCCAGTTACCTACGTGGCTTCTTTGACAAATTATGATGAGATCCTTGGTTTTGATTTGCTAAGTCGCGATACCTATCGCAGTGCCATTGAGCAAGCCATTGACGTCGATAACGTAGTTGCCAGCTCAAGTGGTATAGGCAAAAGCAGTGCGTTAGACATTAACGTGTTTATCAGTGCCTATCGTGGAGAACCTAATAATGCCATTGAGCGCAGGGCACAAACCTTTGGCGTTGCAGTGCTCAGCCTGAAAGTGGATGCGATGTTCAACCGAGCTGTGCAACGAACCGCGACGAAGGGGATTCATTTTACCTTAAAAGATCATACTGACCCGCTAGTAGAAACATTACTGACTTTGCACTTAGGCAATGAGCATGGTGGCCATGGTGCCGAGTCTTTTGAATACCAGCGCCAACTATCGACTTTTGCTGGGCGACGTTGGACTATTATCGCGCGCCCTAGCAGTGAATATGTAGATAGTCATCGCAGTGCGTTGCCACTGGTGCTTGGGCTATGTGGCGGCTTGTTTGTTCTGTTTGGCGCTGGCTATTATGTTGCTATGCGACGCCGAACGGATATTGTGGAACAAGAGGTGCAACAGCGTACTTTAGATCTTTATAAAGCCAAGCGTCAATTGGAACTATTATCTCAAACAGACGGTTTAACGGGGCTGGCCAATCGCCGCCATTTTGAACAGCGTTATGAAGCGGTTTGGAGTGAAGCGATCAAAGCCAAGCGTTGCATTACGCTGATGATGCTCGATGTTGACCATTTTAAATCGTTCAACGATACCTATGGCCATTTAGAAGGGGACAAGTGCTTAAAGCGTGTGGCTCAAGTGGTAGAACAAAGTCTTAATCGTAAAAGTGATTTCATTGCGCGCTATGGCGGCGAAGAGTTTGTCTTATTACTACCTCATACTCGTGATAACACGATTCCTGCTCAGCGTTGCATTGAGGCAATCGAAGCGTTGCAAATCTCGCATACTGGCTCGACCACAAGCGAATTTGTCACCGCCAGTATAGGGGTCGCTGCGATGGTGCCGACCATCGCAAATCATATTGAAGACCTAATTGTTTTGGCTGATGCTGCCTTATATCAGGCCAAAGAAAATGGCCGCAATGCCGTGCACTATCATGTGCCTAAGCCCGCCATTACGGCTGTTGAACAAGGTGTTGCTTAAGGGCTAATCACCGCTTCATTAAAGTAGTGATTGCTCTTTTAATGCCAGTTCCACTTCAGGAATATTCAAGCCGATAATTCGTTTGTCACCGATGATAATGACCGGATAAGCATTGGCGGCAAGATCATTAAATCTTTGGCTAGCTTGTTGATCTTTTTCAGGATTAAATTCGGTATAAGCAACGTTATTTGCGGCAAAATAGTCTCGGGTATTAGCGCAAACCGGGCACCAGTCGGTACCATACATAATCACGGGCTTGTCAGAGTATTCAAAGTGTTGTGAATAATCCCCGACCACTACGGGCGCCGGCGTTGTCAGCCATTGATAGCCATGCAAGGCGCCATATCCCAAAGCAAGCCCTATACCAAGGCATAGTGCGTATGAAGTAATGCTCTTTAGTATTGCTACACTACGACGCTGTTTTACTGCGGTATTGATGTTACTCATTATAATTCCATTTATATTTCTATTATTATCTAGCCACTTTAAATCAGCCTGTTAATTCAGCCAATAGTTCTTTTTTACTATATTAATGAGTCTGTGAATGATTGGGTACTATATACCTTTGGGGGGTTGTAATCATTTTTGGATGATATTTAATTGTTCGCAGCGTTATAGTAACGCTGAGTAACAAGCAATTTAAATTCTATAAAGTAAAAATAATAAGTGAGAATATAAATGAAAATTAAAAATATGTTCAAAGTTATGTTGTTAGGTTTAGGTCTAGGTGCTGCGGCATCAGCCTATGCGGCATCGTGTACCCAGTGTAATAATGCATTTAATAACTGTTTAGAAAGTGGTGCTTATCCATCTGCTTGCCATACTGACTTTCGTGCTTGTAAGCGAACAGTTCAAGGGCCATGCTGGTTGTACTAATCAACTCAGCTCGTCTAAGTTAAAGGTTTTTAAATATCGGCTGTATAGCGATAATTGATTTATATCACCGTCGCTGATTAACAGCTTAGTCAACTAAAAGGAAAGAGTGATGAATATAAAAAAACTAGCTAAAGTTTTATTGGTTGGAATGGGCTTAGGGGTAGCTGCCTCTGCATATGCTGCTACTTGCTACCAGTGTTTAAGTGCGCTCGAGCGCTGTGAGTTTACGGGTGGACAACACTGTGCCAGCTCTTTTGAGGCCTGCTTAGCAACCATACCACAGCCTAATCGTTGTTGGTTCCCTTAGCCACTAAGGTTTAGTATTTAGCCTGGTAGCGTTAAGTGGTGCTATCAGGTTGTTTTATTTAGAGTCAGACCCGTTACTTTCGTGCTACCTAACTCCTTTATTGCAGTGTGTAGAGGATTTTGTCGAAATTTAAAATAGTGCGGTTTGTGGTTTAAATCAGATATAATTAACTAATGCCTTTCAGCTGCGGCCATCAATTTGTCGACTCAGAATGAACATACTCAGTTTAACATTGCGACGCTTAACTTATTTAACTTTGTTGAGCCACCCAATGCGTATTATGATTTTGAAAATATCTATACAGCAGAACAATGGCAGAAAAAACTGACATGGATATCGCGATATATTGACTTGCAGCAACCTGATGTTATCGGTTTTCAAGAAGTGTTTAGTATTGAAGCCCTCAAAACGTTGATGCAACAATCGGGTTATCAATATTTTGCTGTTGTTGATGAGCCAAGCATTAGTGATGATTTTATTTATAGCTGTCCTGTGGTGGCGTTAGCATCTAAATTCCCAATTGTTGAGATCAATGCCGTCGCGGTTGAACACCAACTGTTGCAGCTACTGTCATTGCCTAGTGACTTTGCTTTTAGCCGTATCCCTCTGCGTGTCACTGTCGCAACACCATTATTAGGTTCAGTTGATTTTTTCGTTGTGCATTTTAAATCGCAACGGGGAATTTTTGATGTAGATGAGCAAGTGCAAACTGATATGGGTAATCCAGAGCGTTTTGCTTTAGAAGCGGTGGCTAAATGGGGGGCGGCTCAACAACGCGGCGCAGAAGCGGTACTACTTCGCTATAGTATTGCATCTAGGCGCGAGCAGACTCAAAACCCTTGTGTATTACTGGGAGACTTTAATGAATCACTACAAACAGGTGTACTTAAAGGACTTGTGAGTCAAGACAGCCGACTGAAAAATCAGCTAAGCGAGCATGAATTTACCCTATATAGCCTAAGCGATGCTTATGAATTATGCCAAGCCAATCAATATGCCCCCAGTGCTGTAGCGCGCGCACCTACCCACTATCATCTTAATCACGGCAATGTCTTGGACTACATCTTACTCTCTGCAGAATTTAATAGTCAGAATCCACAGAGTTTGGCTGAGGTGACTCGCTATCATACGTTCGACCAACACCTGACCAATCCCCAGTATGCAACGGATAGCCATAGCAGTGATCATGCGGCTGTTTGCGTCACTTGCCGTATTAGAAATTGATATTGTCATTTGAATTTGGCTTGCGCAATAAGGTCATTACTCATATGTTGGTGATAGTTTGAAGTGGCATTTTGCTATTGAATAAATAGCGCAGGGAATTGAAACGACAGGGTGGGTTTAGCTGTGCACGTGCAACAAAAGATTAATCAGAGTAATAACTTCTTTTATATGACCTTTGCTTTAGTGAGCTTATTGGTCTGTTCTTCATTAGTGCAGGTGATGCCACAAGGCGTATTAGAATACGTAGTAGAAGGTTTCACTATAGTGACGTTTATTGTCTGTTTACGGAGTTTACGGTTTGATCGGCGTTGGTATCACTTTATGGTGTTACTGGTGGTGTGTTGGTTAGCGGCCACGCTAGTTCGCAATTTGTTAGATATCAAGGTCATGGATTTACTGATGCTGTCGTTCATGTTCGCCTTCTTTTGGGGGACGTTTACTTCAGTTGCGCGGCAAATTCTATTTGTTGGCCATGTTGATCGGAATAAAATTATTGGTTCAATCGCGCTGTTTTTATTGCTCGGTTTGATGTGGTCATTAATTTATCTGTTTATTTTGGAGTTCTCCCCTCAATCTTTTACCGGTGTCGAGCCTCAAGCATGGGGCGAAAACTTTTCGCAAATGGCCTATTTCAGTTTCGTCACTTTAACGACACTAGGTTACGGCGACATTAGCCCGGTTACCCCGTTTGCCCAAGTTGCAGTGTATATGGAAGCTATTGCTGGGGTATTTTATATGGCGATTGTGGTTGCGAGTTTGGTTAGTGCAGGCCAGGCTAAAGCAGAGCAGCAAGACTAAGAGACATAGGCCAGAGTTATTATGTTAGATGCCGTATATCGACCAGCCTCTTCAGCAGGTTCTGCGCTTGATGAACCTGGGCGAGTTTATTCAGTATTCGCCTTTCAGCAGCTTGATGATGACGAGATTGCCCGATTACGCTGTCACCTTTATTGCCCTGAGTGTCAGGGGCTAGCTTATTATCGTAAAGCATCTAAAGATGGCAAAGCAGCTTGTTTTGGTTCTCGCTATCACGCGGCTGATTGTCTCGAATTTAAACCTTCAAGTTCAAGAAAGCTCGAAGAAGCGGATGCACAAATTGTCAATGACATCGTGTTACAGCACGACGCCATGCAGATTGATTTTAACCTTGCCCCATCGAAGCAACGTCAGCTGCATACAAGCACTAAAACCCCCCGCCCATTAAAGCCTGCGTTGACCAGTCAATCACCCCAGTCGATACTTGCTGATGGTGAGTCAACGCCAACCACACCGGTTACAAACTCCCAAGCGGATGAGGCTAAAAAGCAATCTGAATTAGCTAAGCCCAAAGAGGGGTTGCAACGACTATTGCATAGCTTACTTCGTGGTAGTGAGCTGCAACAGTCGCAACTGTGGGTTTATACCGATGAAAAGTATCGTTGGCGTGCCAAGAATTTGTTTGTGAACTTCGCCGATGCCGAGCCCACAGACAATGGTGCACCAAGGATGTATTGGGGCACCTTATCCCATGCAGATAAACAACTCAATTGGTTAAATCCGGCGGAGAACAAACACATAGGCATCCCAATTGATGCTTACCAAGCTAAGTTTAAGCAACGCTTTAATATCGATGAAGCCAGTGAACTGGCGGGGGCGGCAATCATCGTATTTGGACGTTGCTATTGGAATAAAGATAAGAGTCGAAAGATCATTCAGTTGTGGAACAAAGATATTCGTCGGATGCACATCATTTTAACCGAAGACTAATCAAGTGAAGTTAGGTTTGGATGCCAGCCGGTTTATAAACTACGCACAGTTAATATCTGTCAGCTTGTTTCAATTTGCCAATGCATTTTGCAAATTGTTCGCTTGAGATTGGAATATGCTGAGTTATTTTTAGAACAATACTGAACAAATATAGCAATAATATTGTCGAAATTGATGCATTAAAATATATAAAAACAGCTGCTTACGCATTGCTTGGTGATTCTGACATCGATTGTGGCATGGGATATGCTCTAGGTAATATTGACCATCAACACTTGGTCGTTCTATTTATTACCTAAGGAGTCCATCATGGCTTATTCAAACTTAAACCTCGCTAAGCAACAGCTACATTTTGCGATTAATCAGCATCTCTATGAAACATCGGATGCTTACCGTTGTCGAGTGGACTATGTGATTAAACTTATTGGTGAGCAAGCGGAGAAAGAGCTAGGGATTGCGCACACCAATCAGCATGTACTCTATCAAGAAACCGATTTTGTACTGGGGTACAACTAATGCATTGTTATGTTAAACATTGCGGTGACCCATCGCTCTTTGTCACCGCAATGCCATCACTGAATGCAGCTATTTTGCCGTTTACTCTGCCACCATTTATCACCAAACAGGTAAAAGGCTAAGCCCAATAAGACTAGTCCTGCACCAATGATCAGTGTTTGACTGACCTGTTCCTGGTTGAGTACAGCCCCTAGCGCCATAGCAAATACAGGTGTAATCAAGGTTACTAGTGATACAGTGCTAGCATTAAGGTGCTGCAATATATAGAAATAACCTACAAAGCCAATTAATGAGCCAAATATCCCGAGGTAAACGATTGACCAAATAGACTTTGCACTCCAAGTCTCTGTAGGCACAGTGCCATCAAATAGCAACCAAGCAAGGGCGAATAGCGGAGTTGATATCAGCAAGGCACCCACGGTGCTTGCGATGGGATGAATACTCAAGCTCACCGTCTTAATTAACACACCACTTAAGCTAAACAGGGTTACCGCACACAGGATTAATACTAAGCCTATACCTGCTTCACTGCCCAAAGCCAATTTAGATGAGCAGACTATGGCCAATCCTGAAAATGCCAAAATGAGTGCAACAATTTTCACTCGGCTAAACTTGGCTTCGCCTAAAATCCTTTGCGCCAACAGCCCTGAAATAATCGGTGACAGCCCAAAAAGCAGCGACATGGTACCAGAGGGAATATAACGGGCAGCCATATAGCTGAGCAGCATGCCACCGACAATACCGATGGCTGAAAAGCCATATAATTTAAAGGCTGTTGCAGATAGCGGTAAACGTATTGAACTGCAGGCAATCACTAAGCATCCAATCACTAGTGCCAGCACCATGCGTAATAATACCGCCATAGTGGGATGAACACTCTCGCTGCTCCAGACTATCCCCAGTGGGGTTGTTGACCAGATCAGTACCACAGCAATAAATGCGATAGGGACGAGCTTGGGAAGTGATGGCTTTGTTTTCATTACATGTCTACCTCAATGTTCCATATTGTTAGCAAGGTGACGACAACAGGTAGGCAATGCGATAAAGCGACCGCAATGCTTGACGTTGCGGTCAGGGATGGCTAATAGCTGGGAGTTTAGTCCATATGATCCGCGGGTGTTTTCAGCCACACACAAACACTAGTTGCGAGTTTTCGCACTAGAGGTTGGTTACACTGGAATGTATTGGGGCTTGTTAACACAAGGGAGTTCATATTGGTCATTATTTCACTATATTAGTCATTGGTTTCATACTGAATGGCAGGCGGAAGATTGTCAATCAGATAATTAGGCTAAAACTGATTACTGGGGCTCTTTCTTTACTTCCCAAATTAAGCGCTACGGTTCACTGACATTATTTAGATTATTGAGCTAGTATGAATAAACATGAAATGGATTTTACATAGGGCAGGCATGATAACGCGCGTAATTTTGATTTTGTTGTTGCCATTTACCTGCGTGCTTTCCGCATTTGGTACTCAAGCTCCAAGTCTTATTCGCTACAATATCTCCGCAGATAAAGTCGATGGCAAACAAAGCTATTATATTGATGTGCTCACATTAGCACTGGAAAAAAGCCGTCCAGAATACGGTGATTTTGAGCTTAAACCTGTTTTTATGTCGATGCCGCAAAGTCGCACAATCAAATTAGTCGCCGATAGAAAGTTAATTGATATTGTTTGGACCATGACCTCCCCTGAGCGTGAACAGCAATTATTGCCCGTGTACTTTCCCATAATGAAAGGTTTGATGGGTTATCGGATCGCAATTATTCGTCGTGATGAACAGTTGCGGTTTGATCACATCAATGATCTTGAAGATATGAAACAGTTGGTTTTTGGGCAAGGTAATGACTGGCCAGATGCCGATATTTTACAATCCCATGGCTTTTCAGTGGTAAGAGGCGCGTCTGATAACTTGCTAAATATGTTGGTTAAGGGCCGATTTGATGCATTTCCTCGTGCGTTACACGAGCCTTGGGAGGAGGTTTCCGGGCGCAGCGATGTGATGATAGAAACTGGATTGTTGGTCAAATACTCAGCACCGATATATTTCTTTGTTAATGCTGATAATCATCAGTTAGCTTCGCGAATTCAGTTTGGTTTAGCAAAGGCGATTGATGACGGCAGTTTCGATGAGTTGTTTTTTAGCCATCCAACCACAGCGGGGATTTTACAAAAAGCTAAATTGGAGCAGCGGCGAGTAATTGAACTGAATAATCCCAATTTATCCTCCGAAAGTCAGGCGCTCACAAGTAGCAAAAATTTGTGGCTACAGTAAATAACCATGTCAGTTATCTTAATCTGTAATCCTATGTTTGATCTTAACGGCGATGTTATGGGCTCAGTTTGAGCGAGGAATGGCAATTGAGATAAGTTGCAGGAGTGTCTAAATATCAAAAGGGGCATTGCCCTTTAGCGAATGCCCCTTTGTTGTGTTTGCGGTTGTATGAACCTTTGCCCTTTTTAGGCTTTTCAACTCTTGGCCTAAATAAATTGCTGGTTACTAACGCTTTAATTGCGTTGTCTTTAATCTCTCCTCGACCATGTTCGTGGCCAATACGCGAAGAGGCACGTGGTTTTGCCATTCTATTTTCCTTTCACTACAACGAGTGTGGTTACAAAAAATCAATCTGATTGGTTTGTTGGTTTCAGCGAGTCAGTGCTGCTGAAATTGTGGAGAATATAGGCTATTGCCGACTATCTGTACAGTGATAAAGTGGTCACTTTTTGCGATCAAACCCACAAATGTGATGGCAATTTAGTCAATAGTGGTTGGTTGTTTATCTAGTGGTTGGTTGTTTATCTAGTGGGGGAGGTTGGTGGAGCTGGTCTCCGAAAGGTGCTAATTTTTAGCAGGGATGACTATAAGTTGTTGTTTTGCATGCCCTTTTGTATTAAAGGCGCTTGTTAGATGCTGGTGAAGTATAATTCATTGATTATTAAGCCTAATTGCCTCAATTAACATTGCATCATGATGGTGAGTTGGCTAATATTTTAGATACGTGAACTCAAGCACATTTTTAGTGTCATAAAGTGTAGGTAGCGTTGTGTTGTCCGTGCTTCGGGTTAGTCTAGTTTTGAAAATCTTAATGGTTTGAAGGTGATGAATGGATAGAGCTAAAATCTTGATTATAGATGATGACCCCGTCTGCACCGGCGTGTTACTTGCTATGTTGGGCGATGATTATCAAGTCACCACCGCTAATTCAGGTTTAGGTGGTATCGATCTTTTAGATTCAACCACTCCAGATTTAATCTTTTTAGACATCAGTATGCCGCAAGTTAACGGCTACCAAGTGCTTAAGCACCTTCAGCAAGACAGCGTCAAAGCGCAAATACCTGTGGTTGTCATCAGTACATTAGCTGAAGAGTCAGATCAGGAGTTTGCCAAAAAGTTAGGCGCTAGTGATTATGTGACCAAACCAATTTTGCCCGATGCTATTCAACAGAAGCTCGACAAGTATCTAGCGAGCTCCTAGAAGTACAATAACCATATGAAAATAAAGGTTAATGGAAATGCTCTGCCGTAATATTAACGAATCAAATTGTTATAAGCAGATAGGCTGATTTTTAAACTAATCAGTTAACTTTTAATCGCTGATCGATTATATTTAATCGTCCAGTTTCATGTTGACTCGCAGGGATGCAGTATGGGTCAAACGTCAAACTTAGAAAGTTGTGCTAGCACATTTACCAATTATCAGACAAATGTGCTTAAACTTTTACACAAATATTCTCAGCAACTCAGTCATCTTTAATCGACAACCATAGCGCTTTTAGTTGTGGAAAAAATAAGCTTAGTACCACACCAAAGAGGCTAGCCCACATCACGCACACTAGTGCTGCTACAGCGTAAAGCCCCAACTCATTATCCGCTACAGCTACATACATGTGATGGGTGCCTTGTAGCAGCCCAATAAATATTAATAAACATACAATACTACCAATAATTGGTTTTACCATGTTGCTCACCTTATGTAATAAATTGTATCTAACATAGCTAACTTTGATGGCATTATGCAAGTTTACTTAATCCGAGGGGTGATACAGGTAGAGGAAAATTAAATAGCTAGATTCAGCTAACAAAATTCCTTTATTACAATAACTTGTGGAATGTTAAAAAAAGCGAGGTCATGTGGCCTTGTGATTTGTCGCTTGTTGAATACTTATTGGTAAAGATAAGCTGCTACTTAGCATGATTTTTGACAGGTGAATTTAAGGCGAATATCACCGAGAATGGTGACTTCCTTAAAAGGTTACACAACCTACAAGTCGGTTGTTCAAAGCAGTGTTTAAAGGCGAGTTATAGTGGTCCATATGCGGTGGCAACCAATCTAAACCTAGTGTCACTAGCTTTAAATTGGTTACTTAGCCGCTGAACCACTACCTGCTCGCTGAGCGATCAACTCTTTATAATCGTTAGTATAAAGAGTTAACGTCCGCCCGGCTCGGCAAAACGCGTCATCCAATCTTCCACTTGGTTGTACCAATAAATAGAATTATTAGGCTTCATAATCCAATGGTTTTCATCTGGATAATATATCATGCGTGATTCGACCCCACGGCTTTGTAGGGTGCGGAATAGCTCAAACCCTTGCCCTACCGGTACGCGATAATCAAGTTGACCATGAATGACCAAAGTCGGCGTGTTGAAGTTGCCTGCGCCATAGTGTGGTGAGATAGACTGGTAAATTTCTGGGTTATCCCAGTAGTTACCAAATCGGGTACTATGTACGGCAAAGTCGGCTGACATTTGTGAGTACATGTTATAAACCGCTGCATGGATAAGTAATGCATTAAACGGGTGTTTTTGTCCCAAAATAATCGATGTTAAATAGCCGCCGTAGCTCGCGCCGCCAGCCACCATACGCTCACTGTCAATCCAATCTTTGCTCTCAAACCACTCGGTGGCTTTAAATACATCTTCGAGTGATTTATTTTTCCAGTCTGGGTTGATGCTGTCGGCAAACTCTTGTCCAAAGCTACTTGAACCATGGAAATTAGGCCATGCGGTCACATATCCCCAAGATGCAAAAGTTTGTGCATTCCAGCGGTAGTGAAACCCGTCAGAGATGGCGTTATGTGGTCCGCCATGGATCAGCATCATTAGTGGGTACTTTTTGCTGCGATCAAATCCAGGTGGATAATGCACCCACATCTGAATATCTTGGTCATTATAACCTTTATAGGTGACTGACTCATAAGTGCCCAGATCGACATCAGCTAGAATATCGTCGTTAAAGCTATCTAAACGAGTCGTTTTACCACTGCGGGTATCAATCTTAATCACTCGTGCAGGATAGAGAAAGCTATCATTGGCAGCGACGAGGGTACCGTCATTGGCGATTGAAGGCTTGCCATAGTTGGTGTTATCGGTAATGGGCTTCACTTTGCCATTTTTGGCACTAATGTGGTAAATACGGCGTGTGGCTGCATCGTCGATTGCCGCATAAAAACCTTTACTGTCAGCGGTCCAAACGTAGCGCGCAACCGAACGATCCCAATCCGTGGTGATTTCACGCAGTGTTTCACGCTGAATGTCATACAGGTTTAGGTTTGCCGTGTCGGCATAGAAGCCATGGATAAGTTGACGGGTAAATGCCAGCGTTTTTCCATCAGGGCTGAAACTTGGGTTGGCATCGGGAGCTTCATTTTTTGGCGTGAGATTAACCGCTTTATCACTGCCTATCTTAGCTAAGAAAATATCGATTTTTGGATCGACATTGCGCGTTTTTTTATCCGCTGCCCAGCCATTGGCATTGAAGGCAATGTACTGTTCGTTAGGGCTCACATCGTAGCTAGCTGCACTTTGATAAGAGCGAGGTAACTGCTTATTGAATGTGGCAGTGACTGGTTCTATTTCGCCGCCGTTAGCATTGATTCTAAAAACGTGGGCTTGTCTGTTTTCGTCAATCCAGTGATCAAAACTTGAATAAGGCAGCTCATTCCATTGTTGTGCAGATAATTTACTGTCTTTATCAGCTTTAAGTTGCTCACTCATTTGCTGCCAGTTTTTACCTGGGAAAATACGGCTGATGAAATATAAGTGTTCACCGACCCACTTTACTCCGTAAACTCCGCCTGGCACTTCGGTTAGGCGTTGTGCTTCGCCCGCTTTGTTTAAAGGCAACAGGTATATTTGTCCAGCTTCATCGTCATCACGTTTGCTGACAAAAGCAAGGGTATTACCATCTGGTGAAAATACCGGTTCGCTAGCACGTAAACCTTTAGCGGTAAGTGGTCGCTGACTACTGCCATCTTTGGCAAATAACCATAGTTGAGTCGCACCTTTATCTTCAGGTACGTCATATTGGGTAACTGGCGCAACAATGTATTCACCATGGGGGGAAATCATTGGGCTACCAATTCTGTTGAGTTGCCACAGCACATCAACTGAAAGAGGCTTGTTCTGCGCCGCAAATGCATTTGCCAGAGGCAGTAGCAGGCACAGTAATATAATCCCGGCTTTCTTCACGAGTGGTCTCCTTGGATAACATTCAATTTGTGATTAGTTTTATTATTGTTAGCCCTCAGTAAGCTGGGGGCGTCATGAGTATAGCGGTGTTCAGTTAAAAGCTGTATCAGAAAATATGTAAGTTTATGTAGCTGAACATTGAGATTGGAAGCAACAAATAACTAGCGTGTGAGTGCAATATCACCACTTCGCACGTAGGCGAAATCGCCATCAAGATTGACCAGTTTAGCTTCGATATGCATCGACATCGGAAATTGGCTATCGGGCTGCTTTATAATGACCTCAGCGTAGGTTCGATAGCGGTTTGACAACATATAATGTTGCTCATCTGACTGACAGTCGAAATAGAAGTTGGGCTCGCTTAAGTTAATGTTCTCTAGTCGGTGTTGGGCTTGACGTAGGTACTTCTCGGTGGTGGTGACGTGGCATTGAAAGTGCTGGTTATTACTTGAGAATACAAACATCAACGCTTTTTCATCGTTCAAATCTCCTTGATAACCCCCATCGTAACGGGTGAGCTCAATGGTGGCCGCCATTGCGCACGGCATTAAAAGCTGGGTTATTACCGCACCCCATAGCGTCAGATTAGTTATGTTTCTAGCCATCACTGCATCCCTGTTACACCGGCTTACTTTGATATTAGTTGACAGGTTAGGATAGATAAAGCTCATTTTATCAATGGTTTACTTAAGTTTTTGCTAATTTTAATCTATGAGTTAACAATAAAAAAAAGGGTAGCGCTTGCTACCCTTGAATCACGCAATTGCCAACTTACATTCTATTCAGGCTTTTGCCAGCTTAGTTCGGTGCTAGACTCAACTGCTGCAGCAATATCCGCTTCGTTAAATAACAGTGGGCGGAACTGTTTGCTGCTCGAGTACAACTGACTTTGGTCACTCGATTGTGGAGAGGTGATATTGCTCGACTGCGAGTAAGTTAAAATGCCTTTTGCGACAGGCCCTTGGTCGGTAAAGCTTACCGCCATCATCCAACTTGAGCCATAACGGATAGGGTAGCCTTGCGCCGTCAGGCCTGAAGGCAGTTGTGCTTGGCTAACCGGATCTATGACGCTAGGGTAGGTGTGTTGCGGTATCAAGGTGTCATCACCAGACAGGCTGGTTGAGAACACATTAAAGCCACCAGATGCATTGTGGCTGCCAGGCCAAGGTAGTTTGTTACCTGAAGGGCTGCCATCGGGTAGCGATTTTTCAACAAACTGAACCGTGCCAAGTGCTGCGTCCACAGCAAAGCCTGCGGCTTCAAGGTTTATTGCTGCGCGTGCCAGTGCAACAAGTGCACTGCCGTCAGTTGCCAAGGTGTTTGGCGTATTTGCTGCGTCATTGGCGTCAAAAGGCACACTCAACATGCTAGCTTGATCAAATAGATGCGCAAATTCACGGATTAATGGCCCACCAATACTGTCGTTGTCTTGTCTGCCATTCCACTGCTGCAATGCATCACAAGCAGTGCTGATATCCTTGCTCAGTGTTTCGCTAATCATCACCGGCGTATCACCTTGCGCAGTACATTGGCTGATTAAGTCTTCAAACACCAAATGTTGCAGATAAACTTGATTAGACAGCGCCGCGGCTGCTAGCTCATCAAGGTTAAACTTGCCATCTTCACCACCGGCTTCTTGCATAAGCTTGAGCGCCATTCGAGTGCGCAGCGATTGCTGGCCTCGCTCTGGACCATACATTGCAGAGTACCCCTCAAGTGGGCTAGCTAAGTTGGTTGACCAAAAAGAGTTGTTGGAGTTTTGCACAAAGTCACTGCGTTCTAACTTAGGCGCAAACTCATAACCAAGCGGTGCATCGTAGGCAAATAATGAACTGTTTCCAGGCAAAATCGTAAACCCAGCCTGTGCACGAGTGGCAATAATGTCGGGATTAGACTTTAACAAGCTAATTGCCACGCCAGTTAAGCCTGGTACCGTTGAGTCATCAATATAGAAAGCGTTACCCGCTTTGTCGGCGTACATGGTGTTATTGAAAATGACGCCGTCATAATTCTTGAAGGCTTGTTGAAACTCATCTTTGTTGGTTGCGCGATTCATGGCAAGCCAGTGATCGATTGGATCTTTATTTGCCATGTTGGCGTCTTGTAGCATAAAGGCCTGGCCATCATCCCAACCAAATGGCGCTTGAGTGACAGGGGCTTCAGCAATGGGCCCTTTTGGTGTGGTATAAATATCCTTTTCAGCTACGAGCATGCCAGCGGCACCGCCGTTCACTAGAATTTGTACCGTTTCTTTAGTAATCGGCATCGCTTCGCCGTCAAACAGGTATTGCATGCGATCGCCACTGACTAACTCTAAGTTATAGAGCACAAAATGTTCAGCAGTAGAGAAGGTATGTGTCCAAGCTAAATCTTTGTTAAAGCCGATGTTTATCGCTCCTGGCATACCGACTAAAGAGCCACCCATGACATCTAAGTGCCCAGGGATAGTTAAATGCGACTGCCAGAAACGTAGGTTACCTGTATGGGGAAAGTGCGGATTGCCTAGCACCATTCCCATACCGTTTTCAGTTTTATCTTTACCTAAGCCCCAACCATTTGAGCCCAAATCGCGTGGGTTGGTTTCTGGGGTGGTGATCGTTTGTTGGTGGGCTATAAACTTATTATTTATGTCAGTAATAAAGGCTGTTTGCGCTGCAGTTGTCGCCGCCGGGCCAACGATACGCGGTAGGTACTCTTGACCATCACCGGGATTGGCATAAAAAATGAGATCTAAGAAGTTTGCTGCACCAGGCAATAATGCAATGGAGAACAGATAGTTAGCGACATCTATACCATTGATTGGTTTGACCCATGGTTGACCTGCGCAGAACGGCTCAGCAGTTTGATTGCCGGCTTCTACATCTGCTAAAAATTGGTTATATCCGGCACTAAAACCTTCCATCAGGGCGCGGGAGTTGTAGCTAAAGCTACTATATTGGTTTTCCGCTTTTTCACGGATTTTTAATGCTTTATAAGCGAAATCAGAAATCAGGTTGCCATTATCTTCAGCGGTTGGTAAGCCTGTCGAAAAATCAATAGATGCGTGGGGGCCAAAATACATTGAACGTTCAGAATTGGCCTTAATGAACCCGTCTGCGAGTACACATAAATTGTCTTGGGCTTGAGCATAGCCACTACCAAAACCTAGGCTTTCTAGGTTGTCTGCTTGAATATGTGGAACACCATAAGCGGTGCGACGTACTTGGGCTTTAAGTAAGCCATCAGGCGCGAAAACCTGCAATGGCGGTGTGATCTCAGGTTGTGGTTTGTCTCGTTGAATATTGGCGCCGCCGTCGTCACTGCCACATGCTGTTAAAAACACAGATGAAGCAATGCCCATGGTAAGCATGAACTTATTTAAACGCATCGAATGGTCCCTTTTTTGTTGTGTTTTAGCACCAGTAAATAACCGGTGATGTCCCAAAAAATTCGAATGCCCTAATTTTGATTTTTAGATATTAATTAACAGCTTATTGTTTAAATAATTAAGTTTCTAGCGTCAAATACCGCAAAGACATAAACAACCATTTAAACAGTCATTCAAACGTTTGTCTATATTTTGTCAGGCGCAGTTGAGCTGGCACTCTAGTTAGGTGCTGCTAGGTTACTAGGGAAATATTGGATGACAGCCTAATGTTTATTATTAGGCTGTCGGTTGCCTGTGGGTTAGAGGGCGTGTAGACGTGAGGGTTTGATTTGATTGTATCGCTGCGCGAACCGAAATGGGCTCATTTTAAAGGTACGAATACTGTCTACCCAGCCGATAACAATAGGCACGAGTGTCCAGCTAAAGAGCAAGTACAGGCTGCCTTTTAAATGGTGTCCTAAATAGAACTTGTGTAAACCTAGCCCGCCGAGTAATAAACCAAAACATATCGCCAGTTTTTGGTTTTTAATCCGCATGTTGGGATCGACGCCCGCTAACGCTTCAAGTCCTATGGGAGTGTCACATTGCGGACAGTTGTTAGCATTCACTGACATAGTTTCGCTGCAAGCCGTACATCGTGTTTGAAGATTGTGTCTATTTTTCATTGCAAACTCCGGCTTTCTCGTTATTAGTGGCGGCTCTATTATGCGTACAAGTGTTAGCTGAGTGACAGATGCACAGTTCACATTTTTAAAATAATCTCGTTGGTGCTAGGTGTATTAGTCATGGCGAAACCTGAAAAGCCCACGCTGGACTATAATTAACTGCAACCCTATCGTTAAAAGCTTAAACGGCCATTAAGTTGTGGGAGGAAGGTATGGCTATGTCTAAAACGCAGTACAGTGGCGGCTTTAGTGAGATTGTATCGCGAAAAATGCAGATAGATTGCCAGGTGGATATGCCGGCAAAAGCAGTGGATGCGAGCAGTTATCATGTCACTACGACATGGTTAGATGAACAAGCACAGCTGTCACTCATCGAGAGCTATATGCATGAAGAAGACGCGTAGATTACTAATAAATTGCAATGGATTTTTCAAAGCTAGCAGTGATTAGGCCCCTCTATGAGTCCAGCTTGATGCTGGTTTAAAGACGTTTATTTAAAAACAGTCCGCGCTATTAGCAAATCACTAGCAAAGATAAGATGAAAGGGGCGTTCGCTCTTTGCTATAGCACAGTATTTATTGGGCTTTCTAGCAAGCGCAGTAATATTACTTGCTAGATAAGCATGACAAATAGCGTAAAGCAGCATAAAACGGGTTAATGTTTTGCTAATTAGGCCGATATCACTCTTATAGAGACTATTGGTAGTGCTATGTTTTAGCGCTGCCTTGAGGAGTGGTGTTGTGAACGTGATAACCAAAGCTGTGGGTGCTGCCGAGCCCATCGGTGATTTCAGTCAACTAAAAATTGCCTCTCGAACGACAAATCAGCAAACTAGCCAAGCAACGAGTACAAGTGCACTATCAACCACTGATAATGACGTGGTGCAAATATCTGCTCAAGCTTATCAGGCGCTAGCAAGTGACTCCGGTATGACATTACACGCTCAGCGCCTTGCAAATCAGCAAGTTGCAAGCAAGGAAAGCGCCGAACTTGCCCCCAAAGACAAACTCGATGAACTCATTGATAGCCTCAAGCAGCAGGTCGAAGAGTTGCAAAAGCAACTCGATGAACTCGTTGGCGATCGCTCTGACGGTGCTGATAAGCAGCGTAAGGTACTTGAAGCACAATTGACGAGTCTATTGGCGCAAATTGCCGCGCTAACAGAGCAGCAGCTTAAGCAACAAGCCTAAGGTTCAAACTTTCATCCTAGTGTGGGCATCATCTGTGATGTTTGCCTTTTGTCTATCGTGCCGGTGCTATATAAGATAGAAAATTACAGCCTCGCGCTATCGCTGCTGGTGGGTTATCACTGCTTGCGTTAACCATTTTTAACTTCCGCTGTGTTGGTCACATGTTGCAATCTCTGTTTGATTTGGGGTGCGTCGACAGCCAATTTGTCGTGTTATTACCATCTAAAAATATTCACACTCAACACTCATTTTATGAATTTTTATTCACTCTTGGGGCGTGGGTAATCATGTGTGTAGCCCTAAGCTTATGTTGCTTCAATGTTGTTGAGTGTGAACCAGCCAATCGAGCCAATATGAGTCATTTCTCTACACCTTAGGTGTAGTCTCACTCCCAGAAATATTAATGCTTAATAAATAACCTATTGGCTAATTTTGCTTTATCTATAGCAGTTTAGGCTAAATAATGGCCTGTTTATATATCATTTTAAGTGAAAAACATGATCTGTAACCAGTATTGCGTATACCCCTTTAGAGATATTTGGGTGTTCGCCTAGTGATGATTGTCACACAAATGTTGCTTTGATGTTTACGGTTGACTTGGGTGTTTGTATAGCTGGAAATGTCTTTTTGACAAGTTGATTACAATAATAAGTAGCATAAAAAGTGAATAATGTTCACTTTGAGGAGTGTGAGATGAAAATTCAAAAACTCGCGATTGCGATCGCTATCTCTGCGGTACTCGCCGGCTGTAATGACAGTGATGATGGCAACAACGTGACTTGTGGTGAAGGCTCTGAGCTAAACCCGGATACTAACGTATGTGAAGTCACCCCAGTTGATCCGGTCGATCCCGTTGACCCGGTTGATCCCGTTGATCCTGTCGAATGTGGTGAAGGCACAGTGCTCGACCCAGACAGCAACACCTGTATCGTGCCGCCTACAACTGGACCTGTAGATTTTTACAACAGTGATAGCTGGCAAGAAAGTTTCCCTGAGCAACATGCTACGTGGGCGAGTACCGATGAAAACAATCCAGAATCTGGTAAGCCCACAGACCTATTAGAGGCTAATCCAAACTTGGTTAGCGCGTGGGCAGGCTACGGTTTTGCTAAAGATTACAACCGTGCCCGTGGCCATCACTTTGCTTTGACTGATGTGATACAGAGCCTAAGAACCGGCAGTCCCGTTGTCGGGCATGATGGTAAAGTGGTCGGGGAGGCAATGGCAGCCTCTTGTTGGTCGTGTAAGTCTCCAGATGTCGCCCGTATGTACGATCTTATCGGCGAAGGCAAGTTTGCCAACAACAGTTGGTCGACCTGGGGCCACGAAATGAGCAACACCATTGGCTGTGCGGACTGTCATGAGCTAGGCGAGAATACCTTGCGCCTAAGTCGTCCTTATACCGAGCGTGCAATGACGCAAATTGGTTATACGTTTGCAGAGCAAAACCATAACGGTCAAGCAAGCCAAACGTGTGCGCAATGCCATGTTGAGTATTACTTTGATGGCACAGATGACAAGAAAGTACGTTACCCATGGGATCACTGGGTACCTGGCGTTGAAACCGATTATGCCAGTGTGGTGGGCTATACAGGTAGCGATGAGCTCTATAAAGGTTTTGCCGCAGAAGCGCAGCTGGCTTACTACGACAAGATTAATTTTAAGGATTGGACCAACGCAATTTCTGGTGCACCATCTCTGAAGACTCAGCATCCTGAGTATGAAAACTTGATGGATCGAACCAGCCACGTTATGCCAAATCACTTGGAGTTCAGCTGTAACACTTGCCACATGCCACAGGCCGAGAATGCTGAAGGGGTAATGTACTCAAATCATAACGTTAAGTTTGATGCTAGCAAGCTGCCAAGCGATTGTACTATGTGTCATAGTGCCAGTGATTTTGAAACTAAGTTTGCTAATCGAAAAGCGGAGATTGACGCACTGCGATTCGATGCTAATGGTACCGATCCTCGCCTAACTGAAGTTCACTTTAAAGCGCAAGCGGTGTGGGCTGCCAACGGCGTAGAGGGGATTGAATCAGGCAAGACAATTGGCGAAGCAAAAGGCAATTATGAAGCTGCGCTTAATGCTGGAAACGAACTCGCTACCGAGATGAATAGTTTACTGGGCAAAGTGCGTAATGCGCAGTGGTTCTGGGATAGTGCCACGGCATCGCATGGCATCTATGCGCATAACATCACCGAAGCGAAGCGCTTATTGGTTAAGTCTAATACCTTGTTAGATGCCGCCCTTGTTGAGGCTGATGCCCTTCTCGCTAAGTATGCGCCAGACTATGTCTATGATGCGAGTAAGTATGACAGCAAAGCAAAAGTACAAATTGAAGCCGGTCTTGATTACGACAAGATGAAGTCTGATAAAGATACCTTCATTGAAGAGCGTGTTAAGAAAGAGTGGCCAGTTGAACTGCGCTAACTAGCAAGACCATCTCATCTCTATAGTTCCCATCAAAAAGCCAGTCCGCTCCAGACTGGCTTTGTTTCGTGTAGCAAGCCATCCCATGTTATTAAACCGTGAAACTTGATTGCCTATACTGCATAATCAATGCGTTAGGGAAAGGCTAGGTTAGCCTAATTTGTTTCAAATGCAGGGAAGTGTCATGAATAAGTATCGCATTTTTATTGCCATTTTAGGTGGCTGTTTTGTTATGAACGCGAGCGTTTCTGCCAAAATATACCAGTGCGAATTTGATGGTAAGAAGGTGTTCCAAGACCATTTATGTGAGGCTGTTGAAAGCCAACAAGAAGTGGCAGTGGTTGAAAACATAAAAAGTGAGTTTACCGAGCAAGAGCGGCGCTTAATTAATACCAATCAGTATAAGAATTTGATCTACTCAGCGCGCTTTAGGCAAACTAATTCAAGGCCTGCTAATTCAAAGTAAGTATTGAAACAATGGTTGCTCCCTTGTGAGGTTACTCAACGCAGAAGTAGGTAGCCAAAAACGCGCCAGAATGGCGAGTTTTAGCGATTTTGATGCTGTGTCAACGAGTTTAACCGTAGAATAACTATGCTCTTCACTCGTTGCAAACCACATGGATGTGGTGAATGTCATTAATGCAGGAGCATTTAAAGACCTTGCCTCAGAACCGCTAAACTCTCGCTGAGTGACTAAATGTTTATACTGATTGGTATTACTCTGGATCGTAATCCAATACCGGTGCTAACCAACGCTCCGTTGTTTCAATGCTCATGCCTTTACGCTTAGCGTAATCTTCCACTTGGTCGCGGCCAATATTGGTCACCCCAAAGTAGCGCGATTGTGGGTGGGCAAAATACCAACCAGACACTGCCGCGGTCGGGAACATGGCGAAACTTTCGGTGATATTCAAATCAATGGTTTCATCAGGTTTGAGCAGATCCCATAGCAAGCCTTTCTCGGTATGATCCGGGCAAGCTGGGTAGCCAGGTGCCGGGCGAATACCTTTGTATTTTTCGCGAATAAGCGCTTCGTTATCAAGTTGCTCATCGGCGGCGTAACCCCAAAACTCTTTACGTACTCGCTCATGCATACGTTCAGCAAACGCTTCTGCTAATCGGTCAGCTAAACACTTAAGCATGATGGCATTGTAGTCATCGTGAGCGGCTTCAAAACGGGCGACATGTTCGTCAATACCATGGCCGGCCGTCACCGCAAAACCGCCCATATAATCGGCCACTCCTGAATCTTTTGGCGCCACAAAATCCGCTAAACAGAAGTTATCGTTACCAACGCGTTCAATCTGCATGCGCAGGTGATGGGTGGTCATCTCCAGTTCATCACGGTTTTCGTCGGTATAGATTTCAATGTCGTCATGATTAACGGTATTAGCTGGGAATAAACCAATGACCGCCTTGGCGGTGAGCCACTTCTCTTCAATGATGGTTTTCAACATCGCTTGGGCATCAGCATAGAGCTTACGCGCTTCTTCACCCACCACTTCATCATCTAAGATTTTAGGGAAGTGACCGTGTAATTCCCAACTGCGGAAAAAGGGGGTCCAATCGATGCGCTCAATCAAGTCTTCTAATGGGTAATCATCGAACACTTGACGACCGAGCTTATTGGGCACAAATGGGCTGTAGTTATCCCAATCATGCTGGCAGCGGTTGTCACGGGCCGCTTCAATGCTGATTATCTGCTTGCGCTTGGCTTGGGAGTTACGCTTGTCGCGCATCACTTGGTATTCGTTGTAGGCATCATCTATGGTCGCTTGACGAGTTTCATCGTTTATCAGCTTAGATACCATAGGCACTGCGCGTGATGCATCGGCAATATAGATCGCACCTTCGGGCGAATGCGGCGCTATTTTGACTGCAGTGTGAATTTTAGAGCAAGTCGCACCACCAATAATGGATGGGATGGTTAAGCCTGCTTTGTGGAAAGACTTAACGTTATGCACCATTTCATCAAGGCTTGGGGTGATCAGTCCAGACATGCCAATAATATCGACATTTTCGGCTTTGGCGACTTCAATGATTTTCTCAACCGGCACCATAACGCCAAGATCTATCACTTCATAGCCATTACAGGCCAACACTACGCCGACAATGTTCTTACCAATATCGTGCACATCACCTTTAACAGTGACCATTAAGATTTTGCCGTTAGACTGGCCTTCGACCTTTTCCAGTTCAATATAAGGGTTAAGGTAGGCAACGGCTTTTTTCATCACCCGCGCCGACTTAACCACTTGGGGCAAGAACATTTTACCTGAGCCAAATAGATCGCCCACAATATTCATGCCGTCCATTAACGGCCCTTCAATAACATCCAGTGGTCGATTAGCGGCCAAGCGAGCTTCTTCTGTATCTTCGTCAATAAAGTCGGTGATACCTTTAACCAGTGCATGGGCTAAACGCTCATTAACTGGCTTGCTGCGCCACTCTAAGTCTTCTTTTTTACCTGCAGTGCTACCATCGCCGCGGTACTTCTCTGCAATGTCGAGCAGTTGTTCGGTGTTGTTGGAGTCGGCCACAGGGCAAGGCAAGTTTTGCACAACGGCTTCGACCTTCTCTTTAAGATCGGCATCGATGTCATCATAAATGGCAAGCTGTCCCGCATTAACAATCCCCATATCCATGCCCGCTTGAATCGCATGGTAAAGGAATACGGCATGAATAGCCTCACGGACCGGATTGTTACCTCTAAACGAGAATGACACATTCGATACCCCGCCTGAAATCATTGCATGGGGCAGGGTGCGCTTAATTTCACGGGTGGCTTCAATGAAATCTACCGCATAGTTGTCATGTTCATCGATACCGGTGGCGATGGCAAAAATATTGGGATCAAAAATAATGTCTTCAGGGGGGAAGCCCACTTTATCCACTAATACATTGTAGGCTCGGGTACAGATCTCCACTTTACGTGCCATAGTATCTGCTTGGCCGACTTCATCGAAGGCCATAATGATCGCTGCAGCGCCATAGCGCTTAACCAAGGTGGCCTGCTCAATGAACTTGTCTTCACCTTCTTTTAGGGAAATAGAGTTGACGATGCCTTTACCTTGAATGCATTTAAGGCCCGCTTCAATCACTTCCCACTTGGAAGAGTCAATCATGATGGGGACACGGGAAATATCAGGCTCAGAGGCGATTAAGTTGAGGAACTTTTGCATCACCTCAACCCCGTCAAGCATGCCTTCATCCATGTTGATATCGATGATTTGTGCGCCGTTTTCCACCTGGTCGCGGGCCACCGATAGCGCTTCTTCATATTCGCCGGTTTTAATAAGGCGCAAGAATTTAGCTGAACCGGTCACGTTGGTACGCTCACCCACATTGAGAAACAGCGAGTTTTCATCAATGGTCAGAGGCTCAAGGCCAGACAAGCGACAGGCAACTGGGATATCAGGTAAGGCGCGGCAATCATGTTTAATGACTGCTTCACGGATGACACGAATATGATCTGGGGTGGTACCACAACAGCCGCCAATAATGTTTAAAAAGCCTTCAGCCGCCCAGTCGCCAATAACGCTGGCCATCTCTTCAGGTGTTTCGTCATAGCCACCAAACTCGTTGGGTAGGCCGGCATTAGGATGCGCTGACACATAGCATTCTGCTATTTTTGAAAGCTCTTCTACATAGGGGCGCAGCTCTTGCGGGCCTAAGGCGCAGTTTAAGCCGATAGACAGGGGCTTTACATGGCGCAGTGAGTTATAAAAGGCTTCGGTGGTTTGTCCGGTAAGGGTACGACCTGAGGCATCGGTAATCGTACCGGAAATCATAATTGGCAGTCGCTGGCCGAGTTGATCAAATACGGTTTCTATGGCGAATAATGCCGCTTTGGCATTGAGGGTATCAAAAATGGTTTCTACCATGATGATGTCGCTGCCGCCGGCAATGAGTGCCTCAATTGACTCGATATAAGCCTCGACAAGCTCATCAAAGCTGACATTGCGATAACCCGGATCGTTTACATCAGGGCTGATAGAACAGGTTCTATTGGTGGGACCAAGTACCCCTGCAACATAGCAATGGCGACCCGTTTCGGCGGCAACTTCATCAGCGGCTGCTCGAGCCACTCGGGCTCCTTCAAGGTTGATTTCGGCCGACAGCTCTTCCATTTCATAGTCGGCCATCGCGATGCGCGTGGCGTTAAACGTGTTGGTTTCGATGATATCGGCACCAGCGAGCAAATACTGCTTATGAATCTCTTTGATGATGTCTGCTTGGGTTAACACCAACAGATCGTTATTGCCCTTAACATCGCAGGGCCAATCTTTAAAGCGTTCACCACGAAAGTGTTCTTCTTCTAATTTATGGTCTTGGATCATGGTACCCATAGCACCATCTAAGATCAGGATCTGTTGTTTCAGCTGCGCTTCGATTTGCGCGTTGATTTGCCTAACTTGAGTTATCGGGGTACGGATCGCCATAAATTCTACCTATTTAAAACAGACTGCAACAGACACACATTCGCTCTAAGCGACGTAACACATTGTATAGCATTGTTTATTTGATCAAAATATTGCTTTCTTACAATAAAGAGACCAGCGGTTTTAAGTATCAGCTATAGCATGCTTAATCAACAACATGCAGTGTTACTTTTAGATGTTTATACGTATAGACGTCTATACTAATCAGTTGACCTGCTAAGAGCAAGTTTATTGCTCGATGTTTATCGGTTTTCAAGTCCGCTGTTTATCCCACGCTATCGATGTTTACGACCGATAATAGTGCGCCAAGTTTGTACTATGCTTATACAACGTCAAGCAATGGAGATGCGTGGTGATCAACAAAACAACGTTGCCAGCATTTAGGTGGTTAATACTGATACTCGCTTCTATGGTCATTACATGGCCCATGGCCACCAATATTGATTTTAATATTGGTCAGCTCATCATCGTCGTTTCAATTATTTGGCTTGGATTAATAGCGCTGCTATTTGTGATGAGTTTGCGCAGTCAATGAAGCGACGAGTTGGAGTATGAAAACATGATATCTCCAATTACCTTGATACTGGTTATTATTGGTTATATCGGTGTTTTATTCTTGATTGCCCAATGGGCAGAATCAGGCAGTATACGCGCGCAGAAAGTCACCAATAGCGTGTCAGTTTACGTGCTATCTATTGCAATCTATTGTACCAGTTGGACCTTCTTTGGCAGTGTCGGCATTGCGACCACCTCTGGCGTGTTAATGTTGACCATCTATTTAGGGCCCAGTTTAGTTATGCTGGTGCTATGGCCGTTGATGCAGCGCATCTTGCTGGTTAAGCAAGTTTATCATGTCACCAGTATTGCCGATTTCCTATCCGCTCGATTTAATCGCAGTATCACGCTTGCGGCGCTGGCATCGGTTGTGGCTATGGTCGGCGTAGTCCCTTATTTAGCGCTGCAATTAAAAGCAATTAACGGTGCAATAGACACCGTAATTGACAGTGGCGAGCCTGTATATCAAGCACTGACTTGGTTCATTTGGGCTGGAGTAGCGTTGTTTGCCATTGTCTTTGGCATTCGGCATTTAGATCCAACTGAGCGCCATCCTGGGATGATGTTAGCTTTAGCTATTGAAGGCAGTGTCAAGCTCATTGCGATGCTAGCGGTGGGGTTATTTGTCAGTTTTTACCTGTTTGATTCACCCTTGGCGATATTAACTCAACTGCAACAGCAGTTGCCTGAAATGGCACAAACGATGGCGCAAAAACCTGCATTAATGACTTGGTGTAGCTATTTGTTGTTAGCCGGTTCAGCATTTTTACTCCTTCCTCGCCAGTTTCACGTTATGGTGGTTGAAAACGCCAATGCTAAGCACGTCATAAAAGCGCAATGGATGCTGCCGTTATATCTATTCTTGATGACGGTATTTGTTACCCCCATTGCGGCTGCTGGCTTGTTGTTACTTGGCCCGCAGAATCCAGATATGTTTATGTTGGCTTTACCAATGGCTTCCGGCCAATCCTTGCTGACGCTGTTGGTATTTATTGGTGGCTTCTCGGCCTCAATGGCGATGTTGATGGTGTCTGGCATGACCTTATCGACCATGTTCAGTAATCACATTGCACTGCCTTTCCTGCAACGTTATTTCCCAAACTCCATATTTAAACGCTATTTACTGCAAAGTCGTTGGCTGGCTGTATTTTTGATCCTCGGTGCAGGTCAGGTGTTTTATTTACTTTTTGGCGACTCCTATATGTTGGTCAATATGGGGATGTTATCATTTTGCGCGATATTACAATTTATGCCGTTAGTGATTTGTGGCCTTTACTGGCCAACGGTTACCACCAAAGGCGCGATTGCCGGTTTGGCCGCAGGATTCAGCGTTTGGGGTTATTGCTTGTTACTTCCCTCGCTGATGAATAGCGGTTGGTTAGCGGCAGATATTTTGACCGCAGGTCCGTGGGGGATAGATTGGTTGCGCCCAGAGCATCTGTTTGGCTCGCAAATGCAGCATATTAGCCATGGGACTTTTTGGTCGTTAATTGCCAATATTTCGACGTTGATCATGGTGAGTCTTTTTAGCCAAACCCCCGCAGAAGAGCAGCGCTACAGCGCTGAGTTTATCGATGTCATGGCCGACAAAGGCGAAGACAATGAAGCCTTATTTGAGTTGCTACCACAGGATATCGACTTAGCCCCCAAATTGACCATCATTGCCGATATTTTTGGCCAATATCTCAGAGATGATTTAGCCAAACTCAAAGTCGATATGTGCTTATTAGAGGTGGGCTTGTCGGTTGAAGATCCGGTTAACGTGCAAGAGTTGGCCAATTTAGAGCGAGCCACAGAACGGTTGTTGAGCGGGATAACCGGGGCATCAGTGGCACATATGGTTGTGACACAATCAAACTTGTATTCGAAGTCAGAAAAGCAGGTACTTGCTCGCTATTACAGACAGCTATTAACCCAATTGAAAATTAGCCCAGCTCAACTGCGACAGCAGCTTAACTATGCAAAAGAAAAAGAGCAGTTGGCAAAGCAATACTCTGACAAAATGGAAGCCCTGGTTGCCCAACGTACCGAGGAGTGGCAGGCGGCGATGGATAAGCTTAAGCGCACCCAAAATCAGCTGGTAGAGCATGAAAAGCAGGCGTCGTTAGGTAAAATGGTGGCGGGCATAGCGCATGAGATCAACACTCCTATCGGGGTATGTGTCACAGCGGCTTCGCATATGAATGATCAGGTCAATGAGCTAAAAAGATTGTTCCTAGCTGGTGAGCTAGACGAGCAAGAGTTTGTTCAGTTTATTGATACATGCATTGAGGCCATGGATATTATTTTAAAAAATAATGCCCGCGCCTCAAACTTAATTCAAAGCTTTAAGCGTGTTGCCGTCGATCAATCTAGTGAGCAGCAACGGCAATTCTTACTTAAAGAATATTTGCAAGAAGTGATACTATCGCTGCGGCCAACATTGAAGCAGTTACCCCATCATATAACGATTGACTGCGACCCTAGCTTAATGTGCCATACCTATCCGGGGGCATTGTCACAGGTGATCACGAATTTGATCATGAATAGTATTTTGCATGGGTTTGAAGCTGAACAAATCGGCACGATGACCATTCAAGCACAGTTACGAGATGAGACGGTTGAACTGATCTATGCTGATGATGGTATCGGTTTAGATGAAGAGGGGGTAAAAAATCTCTTTGACCCATTTTATACCACTAAGCGCAATGAGGGCGGAAGCGGCTTAGGTGCGCATTTAGTTTACAACTTAGTCAGTCAAAAACTGCAAGGGAAGGTGGATATCAAGACCGCGCCAAATGAAGGCTTGGTTTATCATATTTTATTTCCGAGGTTATTAGTCCAAGATCACAGCAAGCCACCGCCAATAAACTTTGATATCTGAGCGTTTACATAGAACTTGGCTAATCTAACCTTGGCGCTTGTAGTTAAAAGTTGATCAACATGCTTGTATCTGCGCCTGCCAAGTCGTTAGGCTAGGTGCATAGTGTTCATTAACAAGCTTATCCATTTGATGAAAATAACCAGCGTATATCTAATGCGTCACGGTCAGTGCCAAGGCGGTCAAATTTTACGGGGCACTACCGATGTCGCGCTTAGCGCGCAGGGGCAAGCCTTGATGCTCGACAATATTGCTAAGTTGGTAGACAAACTTGCAATGCAGTCGCAGCAACTAAACGCGTGTTTTAGCTCACCGCGGCAGCGCTGCATGTCTGTGGCTAAGCAACTTAACAGCCGTTATGGGCTTGCGTATCAGCAGTGCGACGGGTTAGCCGAGATTGACTTTGGCGAGTGGGATGGCCAGCCACTAGATGAGCTATATCAATCTTGCCAGCCGCAACTTGAAGCCTATTGGCAAGATCCATGGGCAAACCCTGCACCTAATGGCGAAACTATGGCTGCTTTTGAAATGCGAGTGCAAACTGGCTTTGAGCACATAGTCAATCAATGCCGAGGTCAACACATACTGTTATTAACCCACGGTGGAGTGATACGTCACTTGATGGCACAAGCGCTAGGCGTTAATCGAGCCAGTGGTTTTTATTCTCAGCTGGATATCCCCTATGGCGCTGTGGTCAATATCACCTTATATCAGGGCGAGGATGGTCAGATGCACTACCGGCTACATTGGCCTAATGGCTAATCCGCTCTATTTCGCTTAAGTCGGTGAATTGAGGTCGATGTCACTAGGGTGAACTGAGACAACATTTTGCTACTGAGGTTGGCGACTTGGCTGAAAATCGGCATAATAGCCACAGTTAAAGACTATTGGCCGTCTAGATGTCGATAGTCGAAAGTAAGGTGTTGAGCGTCTTATTGGCCTAGTTGCTGGGTAAGATAAGCTTAACTTAATAGGGAATTGGGGAGCAGTCTCACTGCCTGCCCAAGCTGTGCCCGCAACTGTACGCCATAACCGATGCTAACCTGCGTTAGGTTATCGCAAGCCAGGATACCTGCCTTACTTTTCGCCAAGAAACTCGAGCGGGTAACTCGAGGGAGCTTGAAATGAAGTACCCCATTATATCGGTTGGCAGCAACTACATTTCCACGGTGACCAAGTGGGAAGTCAGTTAGCGATGCCTGCACAAGATTGTCAACATCATAGCGATAATGCACTAAATGTAACTGATCTGCATTGGCATGCGGGTGAGCGCACGATTCTTAAAGGCGTCAACTTGCAGCTTGCTGCGGGTAAAATGTTAGGCATTATTGGCCCAAATGGCGCGGGTAAATCCAGTTTACTTCGTTGTTTATACCGCTACCTCACTCCCAGCCAAGGGCAAATCTGTTTATTTGGCAAAGATATTAGCCATTACCCTCTTAAGGCGTTTGCCCGTGAAGTGGCCGTTGTGCTGCAAGATACCCCACAGCATTTTGATATGACCACCGAGCAGTTGGTCATGTTAGGGCTGACACCCCACAAGTCAGCATTGTCGCTGACTAGCCAAGCCGACCATTTTGCGGTTGCGCAGGCCCTTGAAAAAGTCGGTTTATCCCATTTAGCTAAGCAAGCTTATGAGTACTTATCTGGTGGCGAGAAGCAACGGGCGCTGATCGCCAGAGCCATAGTGCAGCAGCCTAAATTGTTGATACTGGATGAGCCCACCAATCACCTTGATATCCGCTATCAAATTCAGATCCTTGAGTTACTGCATTCGTTAGGCATTACTGTGGTGATCAGTATTCATGATCTCAACCTTGCCAGTGCGATGTGCGATCAATTACTGCTGCTTAACCAGGGTCAAGGCATCGCACAGGGCATGCCATCACAGGTACTCACCGAGCAATTGATTGGTGATGTATTTGAGGTTTGCTGCGCCGTTGCCCCGCATCCACAGCATCAACGTCCGCAAATTACCTACTACTATGGCTATCAAGCCAGTGAAACCCATGCAGGAGGTAATGATGCAAGTTAAACGCACTTTGCCCAAGCAGCTTTATTTCGGCCTCATGGTAATGGCCATTATGTTAGCCAGCACGCTAACGCCGATGCTCGCGGCCAGTTTTGGCGCGGCTGACATTAGTTTTAGCCAAGTCTATCAAATGATACTGGCGCAGTTACGCGGAGATACGGGTCACTTTGGTGTCACTGAGCGGATTGTTATGGAACTGCGTATGCCGCGTATTGTGCTTGCTTTTGCTGCCGGGGCGGGCTTGGCCGTCGCCGGTGCTGTGTTGCAAACCGTGACCCGAAACCCTTTGGCCGATCCTTACCTATTTGGTATTTCCTCCGGTGCCTCCCTAGGCGCCGTGGTGGTGATAACGCTGCAGGGGCAAAGCGAGCTAGCTGCGCAGCTCAGCTGGCTAAGTTTGCCATTGGGCGCCTTTATTGGCGCGGTATTATCTGTGTTATTAGTGATGGCATTTTGTGGTGGCAGGTTAAGTATTCAGGTGGAGCGTATGCTGCTATCCGGTGTCGCCATCTCGTTTATGTTTGGCGCCATGACCAGCCTACTATTGTATTTCAGTGGTCCACAGGCCGCCGCATCTGTACTGTTTTGGAGCCTAGGAAGCTTTGCCAAAGCCACCTGGGCCGATGTGGGTTTGCCTGTGTTAACTGTGGTGGGTGCGACTTTGATTATTTTGTTGTTTAAGCGCCAAGTGATGGCAATGAAAGCTGGCGATGAAACCGCTCACACCTTGGGCATTGCCGTGGGGCGCTTGCGGGTTGGCATGTTGTTGCTGTGTTCATTGATAACCGCAGTGCTCGTCGCCAATTGTGGTGGTATTGGCTTTGTTGGCTTAATGGTGCCACATATCGTCAGAATGTTGATGCCCGGCCGCTTTGCGCTGCTAACCATAGCCTTAGTAGGGGGTTTATTCATGATATGGGTCGATGTGATTGCACGTAGTTTACTGAGCTATCAAGAGCTACCCATTGGCATCATTACCGCGGTGATCGGCAGTGGTTTCTTTCTGTTTATCTTAGCCAGTAAACGCTAGCAATAGTTCCAATAATAAAGCTAAAAATAATGATAAGTATAACGAATGACCTTGAGTTTAATAGGAAAAAACATGTTTCAAATCAAGCCCATTGACCATCAGCAAGATGAGACCATTCAGCATAAAATCGACAATAAAACCAAACCCCTTGGCGCCTTAGGAGAGCTTGAAAGTCTGGCCATGCAACTGGCACAAATTTTAGGGGATCCTATCTGTATTCATCGACCTAAATTGTTGGTTTTTGCCGGTGACCACGGCATTGCGGCATCGGGCGTCTCTATTGTGCCCAGTGAAGTGACCACTCAGATGGTGGTTAACTTTTTAGAGGGTGGTGCGGCAATCAATGCATTTTGTCGTCAAAGTGGTTTTGAAATGGAAGTCATTGATTGCGGGATTGCGCAGCCATTAGATATGCCTGGGCTTATCAATCAACGATTGGGTGCTGGAACCAATCCTATTCATCGTCAATCCGCCATGACCATTGGCGCAGTAAAGCAAGGTTTTGCTATGGCTAAAGCCCGTGTGGCACACCACCATGCACAGGGGACTAACCTGCTTGGTTTTGGTGAGATGGGCATCGGTAATACGTCGTCAGCGGCTGCGATTATGGCCGCGGCATTGCAAGTTCCTGTGGCCGATTGTGTTGGCCGTGGTACCGGCATTGATGCGGCGACCTTAAAGCGCAAGCAAGCCCTCATTGAAGAAGCACTACGCATTCACTCTGACAGCCTTGATGATCCCATTGAGCTACTGGCAGCGCTGGGCGGATTTGAAATTGTACAAATGACCGGGGCAATACTTGCGGCGGCAGAATTAAACATGGTGGTGGTAATTGATGGCTTTATCGCAAGCGCGGCGGCGATAATGGCAATAAAGATCAATGCAAATTGCCGTGATTACATGGTGTTTGCCCATAAAAGTGATGAGCGTGGTCACTTACTGATGCTGGAATTTTTGCAAGCTAGACCGCTACTTAACTTAGGGATGCGTTTAGGTGAAGGCACGGGCGCAGCGTTAGCTCTGCCACTTATCGAGGCTGCGGCGAGCTTTTTCAATGACATGGCAAGCTTCGATGACATGGGCATAGAGATTGATACTAAACAACCGCCAGTCAGCTAATCGGAGTAGGTTATGCTAGTAAGACAGTTGCAGCTATTTTTAATTGCTATTGGCTTTTTTACCCGTATCCCTATTCCTGCCAGTATCACCATTGATGCAGAACGGCTAAATCAAGCCAGTCGTTATTTTGCCGCAGTGGGGATCGTTGTTGGCCTAATTAGTGCGTTTACTTATCTATTGCTGGCCCAGTGGCTACCGGCATCTATCGCCATCGTTGCCGCGATGGTGATGAGTGTGATCGCTACCGGAGGCTTTCATGAAGATGGCCTTGCGGATACCGCTGATGGGTTTGGTGGTGGTTGGACGGTTGACGATAAACTTGCCATCATGAAAGACTCACGTCTCGGCACTTATGGGGCACTGGCGTTGGTGTTAGCCTTGCTGGCCAAATTTGTGTTGTTGACCGAAGTCGCGCTCATTGATGATTACTTTGTTGCCGTTGCTTTGGTTGTGGGACATTGTTTAAGTCGTATGTTGGCGGCCAGTATGATCTTTTCAGCGACCTATGTGCGCGACACTCAAAGTAAAAGTAAGCCGCTAGCGAGCAGCCAGACTGCCAATGAGCTTGGCATATTACTCGCCACGGGTGCCGCGGTGCTGTGGTTATCTCCGCTTGAACACTACTTATCACTCATCGTCTGCTTAGGGCTAACGCGATTCATCTTACTTTGGGGCTTTAAGCGCCAAATTGGCGGCTATACTGGGGATACGTTAGGCGCAGCTCAACAGGTGAGTGAGCTGGTCATTTACCTGTTTATCTTGGTGGTGCTGGCATGATCTCTTTAATATTGGGCGGCGCGCGCAGTGGCAAATCTCGATATGGGCTAAAACTTGCCAATCAAGCGAGTGGGCAGGGCAAGTGCTGTGTTTTTATTGCGACAGCACAAGCCTTTGATGATGAGATGCAGCAACGTATTAGCCGCCATAAAGATGAGCGCGCGGCCGATGGTATAGCCTGGCAGCTTATTGAGAGCCCACTGGATTTATCGACCAGTCTTGAAACCCATGCTACGGCAAACAATTTTGTGCTGGTGGACTGTTTAACCTTGTGGCTGACAAATCACCTGATGCAGCAAAGTGATTACGCGGTTATCAAAGCGCAATTACTTAATACTTTACAGCAACTGCCGGGAGATGTGGTGTTGGTAAGCAATGAGGTTGGCACGGGGGTGATACCAGCAGATCCGTTGAGCCGACAATTTGTCGATCAAGCCGGTTGGTTGCATCAAGCCTTGGCCGAGTTAGCCGATGAGGTGGTATTGGTCACCGCAGGTATTGCTCAAGTGCTCAAATCTGCGCAGCAGGCGCATGAGCGGTGCAGAACATGAGCCAACAACAGAGAAAAGTCGCGCAAAACATATTAATGGTTCAAGGGACCGCGTCCGATGCGGGTAAGACCACTTTGGTGGCGGGGTTGTGTCGCTACTTTGCCAATAAAGGATGGCAAGTCGCGCCATTTAAACCACAAAATATGGCGTTAAACAGTGCTGTGACCGATGATGGCGGCGAAATTGGCCGCGCCCAAGCCTTACAAGCCATCGCTGCGCGAGTGAAACCGCACACCGACTTTAATCCTATTTTGCTTAAACCCAGTTCCGATAGCCAAGCACAGGTGATCATTCATGGCAAAGCGTTAGCCAATATGGAAGCCGCTGAGTATTTCGGTAAAGACAGCCAAGGCTATCGAGTTAAAGCGATGGCGGCAGTCGAGGCGTCATTGTTTCGCTTACAGCAGCAATATCAATGTGTGCTGGTGGAAGGCGCGGGCAGCCCAGCCGAAATCAACTTGCGTGAAGGCGATATCGCCAATATGGGCTTTGCTGAACACGTGAATTGCCCGGTGATTATCATTGCTGATATCGACAAAGGTGGGGTATTTGCCCATTTGGTGGGTACGCTGGCACTATTATCGGAATCGGAGCAAGCGCGAGTGAAAGGCTTTGTGATTAATCGCTTTCGCGGTGATATAAGTTTGCTGCAATCGGGGATTGACTGGCTAGAGCAATACACCCAAAAGCCGGTACTCGGGGTGCTGCCCTATATCAACGATTTTCATCTTGATGCAGAAGATGCCATCGATAACGTGCCAGCCAAACAAGCCGCCAGTTTTAAAGTGTTAGTCCTCGTCTGGCCGCGCGTCAGCAACCACACCGATTTTGACCCATTGCGGCTTAACCCCGACGTCGAGTTTCAATATGTGCATGCACAGCAGCAAGTCGACTGGCAGTCACTGCCTCAGGCCGATCTGATTATTCTGCCTGGCAGTAAGAATGTGCGTGAAGATCTTGCGGTGATGTTACAGCTTGGCTGGGATAAAGCGATACAGCGGCACTTGCGCTATGGTGGCAAAGTACTGGGCATTTGTGGTGGTTATCAAATGCTAGGCTTAGCGATTGACGATCCTTTAGGCATTGAAAGTACAGCTGGTGAGTCTGAAGGGCTAGGTTTACTGCCAATAGTGACCACATTAACGGCCAATAAATGCCTGACACAGGTTAGCGGCCAACTGCACTTAGACGGTAAGCAAGCGCAATTGCAAGGTTATGAGATCCACTGTGGGCAATCACAACTGCTTAATCAACCTCGGCAACCATTGATACTCAGTACTGATACCGCCAGTGAATTTTTTGAGGGGTGCCTCAGTGATGATGACCAGATTTTGGGTACCTATGTGCACGGCCTATTTGATCATCCCCAAGCGGGTCAACTGTTACTGCAATGGGCGGGTATGCAAAAGGTGCAGGCGATAGATATTAGCCAACAACGTGAAATGCAATTACAACGACTTGCCGATGGCATCAGTCGCCATTTAGACATGGCGGCAATTGAAGCCATCATTACTGGTGAGTAGTAACAAAAATAATGACTCCATTTAGGACGGGACCATGAGCGCAGACAATCAACAAGGCAATCAAACAACGAATGATAGCCAAAGCGAACGCGATAAAGTGAAAGCTGAGCGCCATAAAGCGAGACAGCAAAAGGTTAAAGAGGGCGTCGATGCCAAAATCGCCAAAGCGCAAACAGAAAAAGGCGTGCTATTGGTATTAACCGGTAACGGCAAAGGCAAGTCTACCGCAGGTTTCGGCAATATCACCCGCGCGGTAGGCCATGGCAAGAAAGCAGCCGTGGTGCAGTTTATTAAAGGTAACTGGCCCTGCGGCGAGCGCAAAGTGCTGGAGCAGGTTGGGGTAGAGTTCCATGTGATGGGCACGGGTTTTACCTGGGAAACCCAAGACAGAGAAAAAGATACCCAAGCGGCCCAAGCTGCGTGGCAAGCAGCAGAGAAATTATTGCAAGATGACAGCATCGATATTGTGCTATTTGATGAGCTGACTTACATGGTGACCTATCACTACATCGAACTTGAGCGCGTTCTGGCCGCGTTGAAAAACCGCCCGCCGATGCAACATGTGATTATTACTGGCCGCGCGTGTCATCGCGAGATTATTGCACTGGCGGATACCGTCAGTGAAGTACAGCCTATCAAGCATGCGTTTGAAGCTGGGGTTAAAGCACAAATTGGCTTTGATTATTAGGCTGCAATGGTGTTGTCGTTTATTAAAATGTGCCATGTTACATATTGTCGCTTTACGCTGATGCTTTATTTGAGTTTGTCCTAAAGGTTGGATCGACTTTAATATCTGTTTAGTCACATGGCACCTCTAATAATGAGTGGTTGCACGATGGCTATATAAAAACAGTGCTCAATTGATAGTTTGAGCACTGTTGCTTGTTTTAAGCTTACCTTAAAAAATAAGTCTAACGGCCACAGCCTTTGCTGCTTCTTGAGTTGATGTAGCGTACCTCTTTGGTTTTGTTATAGTCGCCAGGATCTAGCGTGCCATTTTGCTTGATGAATTGATAAAGCATATCCGCATCAATAAAACCGGTGTCTACCGCTTTGCCCTTGAGTTTAGGGTGCTTATTACCGCCTGCTGCATTGTAGCTAGGAAGGGTAAAACGATATGTATCAGTTGCTCGAAATGGTTTGCCTGCAATCGTTTTAATATCAACCTCTTTAGCTTTGCAGTCGACGGTCATGTTAATGCCGCTGAAGTGGGCAAAACCACCTGAACCTCGAGTCTTAAGGGCAACTTTGGCAAGGTACTTGTTTAGTTCTGCACCTTTCATCTCAGTCACTGTCACACTGTTAGAAAAAGGCTGCACTTTGAGTACATCTCGATAGCGAATAGGGCCTTTTTTGATCGAGGCGCGAATACCTCCTGAGTTCATGATGCCAAAATCGGCAGGCACAGGGAGTTGGGTTTGAGCATGGGCTATCATTATCCCTAGCGGCGTAGCTTGGTAACGAACGACTTTTCGTTTTCCATTAAATTCTGCTTTAGCCAAGCCAATTTGTTCTCTTAACTTAAGTTGACCTTTTCGCTGATAAGGACGAAGCAATGCTAGCGTTTCTTCATCTTTTGGCGTCATCATATGAGGCGGATAATAGGAGCCAAATTTGGTTTCTGTATTAACAGGTACTAGCTGGTAGTTTGCTAAATGTAGTTTGCCATCATAATATTCAAAATCTGCGCGACCAACATACTTTCCCCATTCGTAAGCTTGCATGATCCATGTGCCATTTTTTTGATCAGGTTTACAAGGCTCATCTCGGCCATAATCTTCTACATACTCTCCAGTGTCAGCTTCCATACATACGGGGAGCTGTGAATGGCCACCGATAATCGCTTGCACTTGACCAGGTTCGAGGCTTTTAGCAAGCGCTACATCACCGGGAGCATTGCTGCCATGTCTGCCATTTTCATAGTGGCCCATATGGGTAAGCCCGAAAACAAGATCCGGTTTATGCAGCTGTTCAAGCTCAGCTAAGACTTTTTTCGCTTCAACTTGAGCTGAGGTGAATTTTAGCCCTGCAACGTATTCTGGATTACCTATTTCAGCGGTATGTTCGGTCGTCAGGCCAACGACAGCCAGTTTCAACCCCTGAACCTCAAATAGCTTGTAGGGTTCAAAGTAACGCTGCCAATGGCCATCAACTTGGTGATAAATATTGGCTGACAACCAAGGAAATTTTGACCAACTTCTTTGCTTATCCATGACTATTGATGGGTTATCAAATTCATGGTTGCCCACAGCCATAGCATCATAACCTAGGTGGTTCATGCCGATAAAATCTGGCTCGGCATCTTGGAGATCAGACTCTGGTACACCAGTATTGATGTCGCCACCAGAGAGCAGTATTGTCTCTCCGCCTTGTTCTGCGACCTCTTTACGTATCTGATCAAGAATGGTTTTTCGAGCAGCCATTCCGTACTCACCTCTTGAGCCTTGCCAAAAACGACCATGATGATCGTTGGTATGCAGCAAGGTGAAACGTTTACAGTCATCACCGGCAGCTTGACATAAAATAGAGGCAGTTGATTTGGGCGTGGCTTCTACTTTTTCTTTGCCACAGCCACTCAAAGTTAAGGTGAGAGCAATAGCTGAGCCAGCGAGAAGGAGGCTAGAAAATGGGAGTGAAGTATTCATAGTAATCCTTCAATATTATTCAGATAAGCGCTGCTACTCACCGAGTGGACTAGTTTTAATAGTCAAGCACATTGGTAAAGGGGAAAGGCAGCGTTAAAAAGCAGCACACAGAGTGATTCTGGTGCTGCTTTTGTAGGTTTAGCTGATGATTAGCCTTGGCGGCGACGCCACCACATTAACGGTAGCAACAGAGTCATTAGTCCTCCTAAGCTACCCGCTCCATCTGGCTTAGTCCAACCTGATTCTTCGGTATTTGTCACCTCAATACTTACTGTTTGCTTGAAGCTTTCTTGATCAACCGTTGCCGTGAGCTCAAACACAAGTTCCTGGTCTATATTGACATTAGGTGAAATGACTTCAAGTACAAGACCTGTCGCGCTAAATTCTGCTGACTCTCCAGATATTTGTTTCCAGCTGTATTGAATCCCTTCCGGCGCATCAGTAACCTCGGCGGTAATCGTGGTTGTATCACCTTCGATAACTTTAGTGGTACCAGTAAATTCCACTGTCAGTGTTAAAGGTACATTAGTCACGGTCAGGCTAACCGCTTTGGTGGCTTCCAATGTACCGTCGCTGATGGTCAAAATGAAATTTAACGTCTCGTCAGCTGTTACCTGTGGTGCTGTTAGAGGCAAGATCGCTTCATTGCCAATAACCATTTTGTTGTCTTCAACAACCTGTTCCCACTTGTAACTAAGGGCTACGCCTTCGTCAGCTTTGATTGCTGAGGCATCTAGGGTGTATGCAACGCCCTCATCGACACTTTCAGGCGCGACGATATCACCTTCGGCGACCAAACCTGGATTTGGATCGTCACCACAGACTGCGCCATAGACTTGCTGTACTAACTCCGGACGGTCGATGAACGGGTTACGGTTGCCTTGGTATTTATAAACTTGGTTATTTCGATTTTGCTCGTAGGTATCAACAGCATCTAATTGGTTCCAAGCATATAGCGTACACAGTGTTCCAATCAATGGAGCGCTATCTTCCTCTGTCGACGTTAATCGGTCGACGGCAACGAGATCTGGCATTTGAGTCGTAGCAGTATCCGTACCTTGATAGCGAGTATCCATATACATGATCATACGAGCGACATCACCTTTGACCTCATTGCGAGGTTCCCAGCAATCGATGCTTTTATCCAGATAGTTACCTGTGCCTACACCATTAAATAGCACCTCTTCCCCTGTATCTTTACAGGCACCAAAGTCATTATTACTTCGTGCAGTGTTGATACCTGGATCCGCAGGGCGAAGGTGATGAGCATCGGTATATCCCCATTGAGATTCGCTAGGGAAACCATGACTCTTAGCCCAAACGTGTTCGCGGTTCCACTTGCCGGTGCCACTGCCACTGGTTTGGTTGTCGTATTTGGAAATAGAGTGACCAGTGTAGATCTCAATAACATTCTTATCATCGGCAGGATCTTGGTCTGCATAGGTCAATGTGCTCCAAACCTGCTTATAGGTTAGTTGCTTATGATTTTTTGCAATGATCGCTGATAGAGCGTTCTTCAGGTCATTGGCCGTTTCAAAGTCACCACTGAGTATATCTGAGTAGTAGATTTCGCCATTAAACGTTGCCGGATCCGCAACCGGAGTGAGTGTTTCACAACCCGAGCAAGGGCCTGTTTCAGGCTTTGGTTCAGGAGGTGTGACAGAGCCATCACAGGCTCCTTCTCCAGGGCAGCCAAGACCGTCAGCCGTGTCTACATCGAACATAGCCCACTGGTTATTGGCACCAGGAAAATCGGCTTCTGCGACTGTGTCACCAGCAGTGACGCTAACTTTGCGACGAAGTGTCTTGTTGGCGGTAGAGAAGCTAGGATCATTTGGATCAGTCCAAGCCGAGCCCGGATCTTCGCCACGCTTACCAAAGCGATCGATAACGACATCATCTTTGGTTAATACCAATGCATCATCACCGTTAAAGTAAGTGACAGTAGAAGCATTACCCACTTTGAATGCATCAGCGGCACCAGAGTTATGGAATACGGTACTCTTACCTGGGTCTAAAATGCCCGTTAAGATCTCGGTATTACCAGGCTCAGTTTTACCATTACCAAATAACGTGAGTTTATAGACGTTGGCATCGAGATCGATGGCAGTACCACCAATATTGGAAATTTCAATCGCTTTATTGTTGCTACTGCCTTCGATGTACTCAGTTAGCAGCAGTACACCGGGAGTTGCGGTTGAACTGCAAGCTGTTTCACCAGCGCAACCAAGACCATCCGCAGTGTCAGTATCAAACACTAGCCATTGATCGCCACTTGGAAAGTCTGCGGTTGCATCAGTATCACCTGTCGTCACACTAGCTTTGCGGCGTAAAGTTTTATTAGCGCTAGAGAAGTCGGCATTGTTAGGATCGGTCCATGCTGAACCAGGGTCTTCACCTAATTTTCCAAAGCGGTCAATAACAACATCATCCTTGGTTAGAACCAAAGTGTCATCACCATTGAAATAGGTAATTGTTGATTCAATTCCTTTTTTAAATTCATCAGCAGCGCCACCATTATGGTAGATAATGCTCTCACCTGCTGCTAGGGTTCCGGTCAAGGTTTCTGTTGCGCCCGCATCGGTACCGCCGTTGTTGTAACGACGTAATTTATAGTCTGCAGCATCTAAGTCAATGGCGCTGGAGCCTACGTTAGAAAGCTCAAGGGCTTTGTTGTTGCTGCTTCCTTCGATGTACTCAGTAATAACCAAATTTGCATTAGCTGCACTCGATAGGGTGCCTAAAAACATGGCAGTTGCGGCGGCAACTGCATTCATTTTAATTCTCATAATCGTATCTCTTTCGAATCTTTGATGGGAAGCGCACAGCCTGAAGACTGGCGCTTCATTGTCGAGATCAACGCTTACTTGCGAAGACGACGGCGTATAGCTGCAAGCCCTAACAGGGATAGCAAGCTGATGACGCTAGTGCTTCCTGCACTGCCATCACCACCGGTGTGATCAATCTCTTCTTCAACAATGTCAGCAATCAAGGTATCGCGATTAGATACCTTGGCTCGGAAAGTTTGCTTAGAACCTTCAACAACTTTGCCATCACGCTGTAGACTGACGCTTACGTTGTAAATTGCTGACGGTGCACCAAAGACTTCGAAGTTAATCAGCTTTGTCACATCGTTAGAGAGCACGACATTAGGCAGTACCATTTGACTCAAATCTAAGCGTTGCTCATCATCCTCTGGGCTCATGCTAATGGTTGCTACATCGCCAACTTGAGCAGAAGTCGCTGCTGGGATCTGGTATGGAACCTTGATCAGTTTTCTTAGTTTTGGCAGATTTAGAGGCACGTTAGCATCTGCATCACCTGGTTTATAGCTAAGGGTAATGAGTGCTGGGTCATGGTCCGAAGCTCGATAGATATCTGGCTTATAGAACTTATGTGTACCTGTTCCATCAATGCTACCTTTAAAGCGGTTTTGGTAGTCATACAGGCCTGTTTCTGCTGCATTAACATGCCAGTCAGTGGCATCAATCACGCGATCTTTTAGGGAAGGTGAGATCAAGATGTGATCAAGTGAACCTATTTCGTCACTGAATGAGTAGCTCCAAGGAGTCTTGCCCTTCTCCTTAAACTTTTCACTGACGATATCGATGTAACCATATGTCTTGGTGATGGTGGCAGCTGAGCCATCTTCATTAAACTGTGGCTTAGGTCCAAGGAAAGTGTGACTTGCAGTAACGATAGTTTTGTTACGTGGATTCTCCGTAAGGACAAGTATCGGATCTTCTTTACCGTAGGCGTTCAAATCACCCAAGATGATCTTATCCCCTGGGATATCCTCCATCTCTTCACCTAAATGCACAGCACCGGCTACACGGAACTCGGCACAAGACCCTTGGTAGTCCAGATCTGGTGCGGTGCGATTGTTCCAAGTCGTGGCATTACCAAACTCAACACCTTGCCATTCTTCCCAACAAGTAGAACCTTTTGACTTAAGGTGGTTGACGGCGAGTGTTAAACGCTTACCTGTTTGGTTAACGATAAAGGTTACTACCAAGGCGTCACGGTGGTAATTCTGACCGTTCTCTAGAATTTCCTCGTTCTGATCTTTGATCACCTCACCTAAGTCGTTCACTATGGTAGGCGCTTTCTGTTGAGGCATTGGGATAACGCGAGTGCGCTCAATGCTCATTTTGCTTGGACGATAGATGATACCTGTCGCAATGGCGTCTGAACCAATGGCGTCTAGGTTATCCAACATTTGATTACCATTGTTGTCAAAGCCAACAAACACATAACGGTTCTCTGTGGAGTTCGGTCCATTGTAATCTTGAGCGCGCTCATCCACGTACTGGACATTGACTTGATTGACAATCTCAGCAATAGCACTGGCATCACCAAAACCGTTGTTTTCAATCTCCATTAGGGCCATGACATCGGCATCTTGAGCACGAATAATCTCTACCAGCTTGGTTCTCTGGTTAATATATTCATCGTAGCTATCTGCTCCTCGGCTCTGACCAAAGTTGTTATTGTCGCCACCAAAAGGAGAGTTAAAGAAGTTAAATAGGTTCTGACTAGAAATGCGGATAGCAAAATCATCTTCTGCCACGGTGTCTTTCAGGTCGGGTTTCTCTGTCCGTGGTAAGTTGTGAATAAAGTTATCACTGGTCAACTGATTGGTTATCGTCAGGCTATAGTCCTGGTCAAACTTATCAGTGCCGGGGATTAACTCAGTTTCATATTGACTGATCACACCTTGCGCGTTAACTAGGCTGTCGTCGATGCGAATATAGTTGGTATGCGGGTCACTATTAAACCCTGCATAATAGGGGATTTCGGTGCCGTTGGATTTAGGTGAGCTTTCAATCACCAATCGGTAGTCATTGTTTTGCTCGTAGGCGGCTTTAGACTCTGGGCTGCCAGCAACGTGCAAGTGGTTAGGTTGCAAGTTAGGACGCTTATAAGCGGCCACCATGTTGTTACGGTTATGGCCTTTGCTACTTAATAGATAGTTGTAGCTAAAGCTACGCGTGATGCGCATATCTTGATCGCCATCAGTGTGAGGATCGAGATCTGCAGGCAGGTTAACCAACATACCTTCATAACGCTCTAGCGTCTTATCGAAAGAGCCATTATCTGCACTTATAACTTCAATATCTGTCGGCTGGGTTAGGATGTTAGTATCTGTGACGTTCCAGCTAAATGCGGTATCTGCAGACAGTTGAGTCTGACCTTCAAACTCAGCAACTTTACTGCCGATACAAACAGTCTGACCCACTTTTAATTCGCCCGCTGCACTAGAACTCACAAAGATACCATCTGAGGTTTCTGGATTGTTATCAGAAACAATATTACGCAGGTAGAAGCCTTCGTTAGGGATAGCAACTTTTGCTGAGACAATACCCTCTACAGCCACTTTTTCAGCTGATTCGGTTTCACCAGCAGCAATCAGAGGCGAGGTAAAGCCTGTCCCTTGGATTTCGCTAGGAGACATGATTTCATTGCTATTGGTTGGACATGTAAAGATGTCCATGATGTCTTCAGCATCAGCAGCAGGAAGCTCTGATTTACCTAGATCATCAAATCTCATTGGTAAGATATTCTGCCACTTAGTCGCATCGAACGTACCAGATTGAGCCGGATTGTTACCATCAGCGGCTTTTTTACGGCGCAAAGTGGTATTCGGTGCCCATTTACTGGTCTCATTTACAGCACCCACACGATCGATAACGGTATCGCCATTTTTCAGGAAAAAACCATCATCACTTGTCATAAACAGGTTATTGTACTTATTACTGGCATCGTATGTAGAAACAACAACAGTGCCGCCTTGAGTCGTAATGGCATTGCGAAATTCTTCGCTAGATCTGCTATTGACTACCACCATAGAAGCACCCGGTGCGAGTGTGTAACCCGTCAGCAGGGGCTTAGCATCAGCATTAAGCAACTGGTTGTCGTACTTGCCGCTAGAGCGTTGGAATGCGGTAACGTCATCGGTGAAAGTGAAAGCATCAGACCCTGTATTGGTGATCTCAACCGTGCCAACATTGGCATCGGTGCTTTGGGTCATTTCGGTGATCAGTAAGTCTTCAACGCCAGCGAAGGCGCCCATGCTGATAGTGCTGGCAATGGCCAACGATAGGAAACTTTTTTTCATAGTAAACTCTGTAAAATTGAATTCAGTTCGGACTAGAAGTAAATACGTGCGTATGCATAGCCAGCTTCAGGGGCTTCACCAACTCGGCCTTCAACAGACAAGACAACATCGCGGGCTGGGCGGTAGTTGAAGCCTAAGCTGGCCCACTGACGTTCTTTTCCGTATTCTGGTGGAAGTTCAGAGTAGTCATAATTAGGACCGATTAAGTCCCAGCCCTCGTATTCTTCGTGGTTTACAGAACTAATTATTTCCCAGTGTTCATTTAGATCGTATTTGGCACTGACCGTTAGGCCTTGGTTTCGGAAGGTTTGATAATCTAGGTGAATATCACCGCTTTTACGTGTCGACAAATCTTCATCTTCTAAAAAGCCATTTAACCCGATAGATAAGTCTGTCATCAGTTTCAGGCGCACACCGAGTCCAATCAGCTTTTGTTCACCGTATTTGCTAATACCGTTAGAGCCGCCACGAGTTTCTAAACCAACGACAACTGACAACGGATCAGACATCCAACCTACGTACCCATTAATGATGTCGCCTTGTAGCGCCCCACTTTTATGTTCGCCGTCGTATGAGTAGGAGGCACCGACAATGAGGTTTTCAAATTCGGCTTGGTATTTAACCGTATTTTCTTGGTCACCAGCTTCACCGGTTTCAATGGATTTGTTAAATGTAAAATCACCGAAGTGGTCGTAATCGTCGAATGCGGTGTCAGTTAAGCCGAGTTCGAACCATTGTTGATCAGTTAACACGTAACCTACGTATAGTTTGTCGATCGCTAATTCAAATTCACCGTCGCCACCAAGCCAGTTACGACGTTGGTAGTCAAGCTCTAGCCGATAAGTGAATTGTTGGCGCTGTCCGGTTACACCTAAAGTGGCAAAGCTATCATCTACGTAGCTTTTGGTGTCGTAGAATTCATCATGGTTATAATCTGCATGAGTATCAAAATGCCCACCGACACCGACTTCGCCGTACAGACGAACATGGTCACCTTGAGTATCACCATCGAGTACTACAGCGCTCACTGAACCTGCACTAAGCATAGTGACAATAGCGATTGCAATTGTTGATTTGTTTAACATTAACTTTACTTCCGATTAGCTGTTTTTCAGTCCGACCTGTAGGTCGAAATCCAAATTAAAAATGTTGTTTTATTTCTGTCTAATAATGAAAGTAGGTCAGGTAGGAGGAGAGCCTAATGACGAAATCTCCGGTAGCGTTATTACATATTTCATATATCAACCCCATCTTTATAATAATATCTGCTAACTTCTTGTTAACTTGTGCGGCGATTGTCGCAGAGTTAGGTAACAAAAAAAAGAAGAGTTGGTCACATTTAAGCTTTATAAGTATCTGTTAAACATGAATAAATTTATTTTCATTGACCGCTTATGAGAACAAGGTTTTACTTTTAGTGTTTGTGCTCTAGCAAATCAATTGCTTAGGTGAGAACGGGTGGGTGAATTTTGTAAGGTGTGATGAGCTGGAATGTAATAAATTTTTTTGCTGAGCACTAAAAATTAATCAATCTTCAGTAGTGTATTGTCAAAGTCATGTTGCGATATAACTCTATTACTGACTACGAAGGGAGTCGACAATAAAGAACCTTCTGTACCGGTTGTGATCATCATCAATTCAGGAGAGCTTTGGCGGATACGGTCAGTGAAGTGCAGCCTATCAAGCATGCGTTTGAAGCTGGGGTGAAAGCGCAAATTGGCTTTGATTATTAGGCTGCAATGGTATTGTTTGAAGCATAGGCCTGCATCAATGGCATAGTGATTGTTAAGTGTTAAGTGTTAAGTGTTCAGTGTTCAGTGTTCAGAGTGACAGATAAATGTGCATATTTTGAACTGTAAGCTCACTAGCGAATAGTGTCGTGCTTTGTTATCGCTAGAGCCTCTACGAGAGTTTGATGCTTGTTTTTATTTTGAATCCAGCAAGTCGCTGTCAGCGCTTGCAGCACAGCTTGTTTCACATTTTTTGGAGAAATGAATCCAAAAGTGTGCCCAAATTGATTGTTAAACTTTTAACTAAGGTAGAAGTTTAACAATCGCTATCAATGTAGACTGTGATTTAGTTGCTCGCACCTTGGCCAAATCGATATACGAACTGTGCATTGAGCTGCCTATCCGATTGTTTATGTTTAGCGCTATAGTGTTGCTGCCAATCAAGTTGCAAGGCCCAGTTGGCCGCAAGTTGGTAATGCAATCCCGCTCCTAGGTTTATTTGGAATGCTTTTTGGCTTAAGTCTTTGTCACGCATTGACTCGCCAAAACCGGCAGTGAGATAGGGCCGCATTGACTGCTCAGCATTAAAGTAATATTGGGTATCTAAACTGTATTGCTCAAAGGTGACGCTGTGCTGACTATGATGCTGCTTTAAATCGGCTCTGGCATAGCTTAGCCTAGTTGACAGACTTGGCGTGAAATACAAACCTAGGCTCAATGTAGGCGCCCATCCAGATTCTAGCCCCCAAGCCGAAGATGGCTGTAGCATGCTGGTACCGGCAGAGATACCGACTATAGAGTAGCTCACAGGATCACCAGTTTGTTCATGATAGCTGTGTAGATAACTGTAACGACTAATATTAGATTCAGTTCGACCGCCACCAATGCTATAGCTTAACTGCAATTTCACTTGTTTATCCGTTAAGCCGTTATCTAACTCTTGCTCCGAGATCCCGATATAACCCGTGCCGGCTATAACAATATCTTGGCCAAATAATTGGTTAACACCTCGGCCTATTGAGTCGATTGGGTCAAGGAAAAAACGCGCAGTACTGCCCATGCCTTCACTGCCCCAAACGGTACCGCCCCGAGCAAGGATCTGCTGCTCTTTGTTATACGCCCACTCTCCATAAACCCAACCAAGCACCGGGGTGACCACAATGTCTTGAATTGATGGCGTTTCGGCAAAAGCCTCAACGCCGTATTCCCAGTAGAATGTCGACATCATAAATGAGTAAATAAACGCATCCCATTGACGATAGCCAGATTTACGAGCCGCTTGGTAATAAACGCCACCAAAGTATGGGTGGCCAATATAATTAATGGCGAAATCATCGCGATCCCACACCGGACCAGAGCGAACATTATCCCACCATTTTTGCATCAACCTATCATCACTTTTATCCCAGTTGGTAATACTGGTTGGCAGTAATGTCATTGCACCCGCTACACCAACACCGTAAGCGGCGACTGATTTGGTTTGCGACCACAAACGCGCACTATCTTCACCATGTTGAGGGTTAAATAGCGAGACTTTGTAGGGCGACTCATACTGGGCCCCCTGAGAAGCTAGTTCCTCCCAACTGCTATTGGTGATCGTTGGCCGATAATAGCGCTGCCCGTCTATTGCGATATCATCAAGGGTTATATCTTCTGCGTTTAAGACCGTACTAACTAACACTGTACCTGCTACAGCAAGCGACTTTACATTGAGTTTTAATCTAAAAGAAAGTGACACTTTAATCACCTTATAAAAATGAGTAAGGCAGTCTGAAGACTAAAGAGGGGGGTTACGACTTTCATGGTCATAAAGCTGTTTTTAACGCGGTGCTGCAACGAGTAATACATATATCGAAAGCCTCAATGATGTGTCGTTTTGCCAATAAAAATTTATAGGTGCATTACACATTTTTACTGAGGGTAAATCGATGAATTAGAGAAAGTTATATCTGCTAGTTGAGTATTCCAACCACAAAAAAAGCGACCTGATTAGGTCGCTTATTCAAGTTGTTTTAAGGCTATAAAATTAAGGCCTTATCAAAATCTTTTAAAGAAGGGTCTAGTTGGCCAAAGCTTGTCTTGCCCAGTAACACGTCACTCCATTGTGCATGGGAGAGTGAAATAGTCACACCATCAATTGTCTGCTGCGCAACTTGGATAATGCCGTTTCGAAGCACAATGCTAAATGCGGCATCACTATCGTTCATGGCTAAGTTGAACTTTGCATATAAACCTTGCGCTTTTTGGGTATCAACTAAATAACGTAAGTATTCTACGTTTGATGCTATCGGCGACTTTTTCAGCCTTTGCTCATCAATCACGCCCATCATTTGGCCTAATTGCTGAAAGCTGTGTAACTCATGACCCTCTAGTGACAGTTTGCCTTCATGCAACAGCGCTTCTGATATATAGAACCCACGTGCATTTGCCGAACTGGTACGTTGTCCAAGGGCTCTTGCAGCGTCAGCTCTAAGCTGCTTTACATCGGCGTTATTTGCATCAACTGCCAATATTTGCGAGGTCAGATAAAGCGACCACTGCCAGCCATCAAGGCTTTGTTTTTGATTAGACGATTTGACCATTTCACTGACAGTTTCTACGCCGCCAAGGCTGTCTATATACTTCTTGGCAAATTCGTTAGTGCGCAGCGGATTAATATCGTAAACGTCCCAACCTTTCCAGCCCATTATGCCGTTATAAACTTGCTTTATATGGCTTTCAACTTGACCATAGATCTCTTTATCCTGTCTAAGCGCCAATGGCATATGAACAAATTCCGCTGCACCTTGTGCATCTTTTCCTAGGCTAATTGCCCGAACGGTTTGATCGTGAATGAGTTGCATCGAATCTCTAAAAGCGTGAATCGACTGCACGGCATCTTCTCGGGTTGTATTGGCTGCGCCATGAATGTCGACATGAAAATCAAAGTCGTATGACAACAGCAAATCTGCTGCCTCTACCAATCGAATTGGATCTCGGTATCTATCGCCTCTTAAGGTGTATAAATTAAAGATACCGCCATCGCCATTAATAGCATTAGTCACCATCAAGCTTTTTTCAGGAAAGTAATAGGCCACGCTATCGGTAACATCTGTAGGACTTGGCAGCACAATCACTTCTGTGCCTGCAATATGGTGTGTTTCTATCTCGTTATGTGCAAACGTAATATCTGGTGATACATAGCCTTTTTCACCTGACAGTTTATCCATGCTGAAGCCAAGTTGATTAGGAAAGGCATCAGGGCCACTCTCAGGGTGAAGCATGCCAAACTGGATCATGGCTCTCGCGTTGAAATTGCCTGCTAAGGCGCTGACACCATTGTCTGCGTGTAAGTGTTTTTCCATCCATTCATGGGCATATACTTTAGTGTTCTCTCCCATCCAGGCTTGGGTGCCAAACACATAATGCGAGTGAGTATACAAAACCGCTGCTACATCAAGGCTATCATTCAACAATTGTTCTAATGCAGCGCGTTGCTCTTTGGCCACTGTCATACTATCGCCCGTATCTACAATAACCCAGCCTTCAGGCGCTTGCACTGCGATCACATTCCCAATCCCCCAGCCTGCAATGCGATAGACACCTTCGGTAATAGGCGTAACGGTTTTTTTCTCTACATGCCAAACTTTATCGACAACCGAAGCGGGTTGGGTGGTGACAGCGCCGTTTTTCATTGTGATAGGTTCGTAGTTCAACGACATATTGTACTGATCTGCTACGGCAAAAAATGCCGTTGTAATTAATAAGCCGCTACCTATGATTTTTGAATACATGTATGAAACCTTCTTTGTTGGACCTGAGATCGTTTAAATCTGCTTAGTTGCGTCAATTAAACTCACTAATCCAACTGAGGTCGACGAATTAGAGAAAGTCATTTGTGCTAATTCACTTGCTGTAAAGCCGTTTCTAAAATGTGGTCAACATGGTTTATATCAACCGGTAGCCCCTATAAAACAATGGCTTATTGTGAGGTGGTATAGTGTGTTTTAGGCCCGTTTAAGGGTGATACCATCGTCATTGCGGGACGTTTTCAGGCCGGAACCTAACGCCTGTCCGGCGAGGAGTGTGCAGCTACTTCTGCGAGACGCCACAAGCACCTCCATGTGGGCTCTGCGATGAGTTCTAAGGTTGAACCTTCAAAGTCATCTAACGCCTGTCCGGCGGGGAATGTGCAGCTACTTCTGCGAGACGCTGTAAAGCCATCCATGGCCGCTTTAAGGTTTCATCCATGAAACCGAAACTCGCAGCCGCATCTACACCTAGATATTTTATCTCTTCGATTTAGGTTTTATTAAAATCCCCAAGCTTGTTATATGACTTACTTCTGCCCCTTAATGTGTTGGAACAGTAACTATTTCATAAATTGCTTTATCACATTTGCCATACCTGAATTAATGCATTAGGTAAAATAAAGACCTGACCCTATGACCTACTTTGTGAGTTAGCTGATAATTCTATAAACTCAAGAACATCTAGATTTTTTATTGCCATTTCATGCTAAGAGTGCTAAGTATTAATTAGGTTCTACTAGAATAGGCGACTAGCTTATGAAGAGTGATACCGAAGGAGTTAGTGTTTTATTGATGTTTGCTTTTGCTCTTCTAGGGGGGGGCTTTGTAGTTCTAGTCGAGAGTGAGTTGTTGGCGACACAACTCGTTATTGCATCTGTATTTATTGCTAACATAAGCGCAATTTACAGCAAAAAACTACAGTGCATTAAAGATAAGATTCGTAATCTTACAGCATCATTTTTATTTGGAGCACTAATAGGAGTAATTATTGTGTAAAATTAAGGAATTACAATGACAGGAAGTGTCAATAATGAGAGGTATGTTAATCTGGTTAGGAATAAAAGTGGACTGATAAAATCTTCTCGAAGCATGATAAGAAAAAAGAAAAGCCATCAGGCCAGAAGAATAGCAAAGGGAGATGTAAGGGCTATTATAAGGGCGGCCAAAAATAGGATTCACGGATCTATTGATAAGCAAAAAAGAGAAGACCTGTGTAAATTACTGTGCGAGTTTAAGAATAAACTGAGAAAAAGGTCGCTCGGTCAAACTTATAACGAAATCATTAGCTGGGCTATTTCAGGTATAGTCGGAATAATTGATACTGCGAGCGGACTAATTATCAGCTTTTTATGGATTCTTCGTGAGAAACTTGAATCCGTAATCTGCCCATGCCTACTTGACGAATCTTGTCATAGTCAGTCCTGCCTCTCTCTTCGTTAGGGTTCCTCAAACCTAGCCAGGGACCTCACGCCGCGTTGCTCTAGTTATTAGGCCTTTGCAAGCGGCGTCAGCACATACTAAATAGCTATGACCTCCCTAATCAATAACACATAAGTTAGATCTTAAGCTCCTACTTGATAAAGGGCGCAGAGAGAATTAGTGCTTCCAAATAAACTAAGATAATTTTTCTAGTCATTTTTGGTTTAATTAGAATCGATGCTCTAGCACGTTTCTGCCCCAAAACGAGTTAGATACGTTTTGAAGTTGTGTCCAATTTTCTATTGACCGACACATTGAAATGTTTGACTTTCATTTTCTAGTTGAGATAAAAATGGAAAATATTAAACAAAGCATATTTTCCATTTTATGTAGAAGGAAGCTTATTCTACTTTTACTCAATACTCTCATCTTCTTCTACATCAGTTTCATTAATATTTTTAACACTACCTTGAATTTGTAAATTTGTACTCTCAACTGCGGAGTTAACATTACTTTTAAACTGCTCTGCATGGCCTTGAATTGTCTCGTCAGTTTTACTCATTGCCGATTCAACATGGCCGTGAATTTCAATGATGTTACCTTCAATAGTTTTTTCCGTATTTTCTACAACTGATTCAATGTTGGTATGTACATTCTCGATTTGGGTCTGAATTTTTATTAAAGAGTCATCCTCTAATGCGTTATAAATATCACTACTATAAGTAACTAGTGCATATATAGTCAGACCGATAAGCCCAGCTAAACTTACAATTACGGATGCTAAAGTCTTAATTATCATGTCCTTATCCATAATTTTTATTCGTTCAGCTAGCATTTATTGATTGATTAATAACGAGTCAGCATCAATCGAAATTTGTTTCCATTCTTTATCTACTTCACCAACGATGGTAATTATTGTTTCTGGGGTCACTGCTTGGCCATGAAATAAATGATTGTCAATTTCAACTTGAATCTCACCTGTTTCATCTTTAAATAGGTAATTTTCATCTCCTTGCGTCGAAACAATATGGCCTGTAATTGAAACCAAGGTTTCGTCTTGTGCATCTTGAACTTGTAAAACTGTTAATTGGGGAGCAGAACTAGGGCCTTTAAATCCACCTTGTTGAATAGGTGTAATGGCTGCAAAGCTAATGCTAGAAAACATAGCAATTGGTAATACACATAATTTCTTAAACATAATTTTTCCTCACAAAATAAGTCGCTCAATAATGGCAGGTTGTTAACTTACTTATTACGACCAAGTAAATTAATATGTGGGCATTATGCAGGTAAAGGTGTGAAGAGAACGTGAAGGTATTTTTTATATTCAAATTAAGTTTAAAATAATTCAGCAGAGTAGATTTACTCAATTTAAGGAAGGTTAAATGTTTGAAGAACAGGATACTAACAATAAAATATTAGCTAATATTTTATTGTAGGAACAACTTAAAATTGTACAAAGGCTATAAACTCTTCTCCCGTATCTTTACTAGTAAATATCCATCCCATTCGTTCGCACACGCGCTCAACAATCACCAAACCACAACCATAGCCTGCTTGATAAGTTTCGTTTCCTTGATGACGATTCGTGATGGTCAATTGTCGCTGTTGTAGGCTGACTTGAATATCTGCAACGCTGTAACTAAATGCATTTTTAATGAGGTTATTAATCACAATAGAAACAAAGGAAGGTGGACACTTTATTGTGGCTGGTTGATGTAGATGTAAGGAGTAATCTAATCCTTGTTTTAAAAATAAAACCTGCAATTCATCGAGCTGTTTTCTAACAGCATCTTCAAGCTGAACCTCTTTAAAGTGTGCTTCTTCAATTGATTCCTTACCTAATAATAAAAAGGCTTCTGATAATACTTCCATGTCTTCGCAGGCCTGTTGTACGCGTTTAATTGCTTTTTGTGCAACAGGCAGCTGGTTGGGCATTTTTGCTAATAACTCAGCAGAGCCTTTGATCACCATGATTGGTGTGCGTAACTCATGAGATGAAAAGCGACTAAACTCGGTTTCTCGTTGGAAAAAGCCTTCAATATCCTTTTTATTCTTAATAAAGGTTTGTTCTATATGGCGTGTTTCACGATATTTTGTTTGTAGTTTAGACATCTGTTGGTTAGGTTTCATTAGCGTGATTTTTTGCTCTATGGCGAGTAATGGCGAAGATATTAAACGCATAAAATAGAAATTGTAAATCACCACGCCCAATGCAATAAATAAACCGAGGAATATAATATAGGTATGTAGACTTTCTTCATATATATCTAAAAAATCATCGGCATCTTTTTTAAAGACAATATACATCAACCCCTTACCTGAAGGGTGGTTTGCGATAATAAAGTGTTTGTCTTCTGAGCCTAATAAGTGCTCATTAAAACCAATCTGCTGGAATGGAGCTAACCAATCAGGTACTTCACGTTCTGTCCAATAAGTATCAAATTCAGCGGTGTTGGGCAGCTTGGTAGCTAAACCATAGATGGCATATTCTTTCTCGTAACGATCTAATTCAGTATCTAGCCAATGATGCAAACTAATCACTTCAAGTTTGCTTTCAGCAAGATAAACAGTTGAGCCGAAAAAACAAAAAATAACCAACAATGAGATGCTTAAATGGCGTCTTATGTGGCGATAAATGCTCGGATATTGTTTGTTATTCTGATTTAAGTCGGAAGCCTTGCCCATGAATAGTCTCTAGTCGGGATTCATTTTGCCCTTCAGCAAGTTTAGTGCGCAAGCTATATACATGACTTCGCAGTGCATCACTAGAAGGGCTTTCATCTCCCCATATTGCTTGTATGACTTCTTGTCGACTCGCAATATTAGGAGCTTTTTTAAGTAACACTTTAAGAATGGTTAATTGAGTTGGACTCACTTTAATCATTTTACCAGCGCAATTCACTTCACCACTTTTAACATCAACACTGATATCCGCAAAGCTCAATTGGCCAATGTTTTGACGTACACCACGATGGGAAAGAGCATGTAAACGTAAACTCAATTCTTCTAATGCAAAGGGCTTTACTAAATAGTCATCACCACCAGCTTTGAAAGAAGCTATTTTATCTTCAAGCTGATCCTTAGCGGTTAAGAACAAAATAGGTGTATCACAAAATAATTCTTCTCTTAACTTTTTAACCGCTGTAATGCCATCCATTTTGGGCATCATAATGTCCATGATAATGGCATCATAGTGATTATCTTGCACTAATTGTAAGGCTGCTTCTCCATGATAAGCAAAATCAATGGTCATGCCTTCAAGTTCAAGATAATCAGCAATTGTTTCTGCGACACTATGCGTATCATCCACAATTAATATATGCATTTTAGCACCTTCGTAATACAAACTTATAAAGTTGAATGATAAATAGTTACCTTACGAAAGATGCATGCTTGAATCAATCTATTATAAATTGATTGTTAATGCATCTACATCCACTGAACTATCGCTCCAATCATTATCGACTTCACCAACAATTGTCACTAACATTTCAGGTGTTACAGTCTGGTTTTTAAATACATGGTTATCAATTTCAACTAGGATACGGCCAGTTTTATCTTCAAACCAGTAATCTTCTCCACCATTTGAAAGTACAATATGACCAGTTAAAGAAACAGTCGTATCATCTTTTACTTCTAACGCTTGTTTAACTGACAATTCAACATCTGTATTTGGTCCTGAAAACCCACCTTGTTGTGTAGGTTCATAATTAGCAAAACTAAGGCTTGAAAATAAAACAAGAGGTAACACGATTAATTTTTTAAACATGGTTTTTCCTTAATAAATCAAGTGGGTAGTACAAAATTTTATATTAAGTAACAGAGTTTTTAAGTCTCGTGCTGCTCAATGTGTAGCTACTATATCGATTAAGGTGTGAAGAGAGTGTGAAGGAAAATCTGATATTTGTATGCTGATTTAAATAGGTTGAATAAAAGGAAAAGGTCAGTTTCTGAGATTCTAAGTTGCCCATAAATAGCTTACTGTCTCTCATTCTGCTAGCTAACTTCAGAGGTGCTGTTCTAACACGTTTTTGTCCAAAAGTGAGCTAGACAGTGCTAGTGTCTTAGCCGTAACAAAAGAATATCTAGCTGCTATCGTTGATGAGTCCTGCTAGTGAAGTCTAACCTCCTCCCTCTAGCCATCAGAGCTTCAATTAGCGATACTATCCTGCTGAAGTCATAGAAAAATTAGCCCGATACAACCAAGGATTGAGATGAGATTAGTGATACAGTTGTGCTGTGCGGCATTGCTCATAAGCAGCGGTGCAGTGCAGGCAAGCAAACCTGCGGAGAAAATTATTGCCCTATCGCCCCATGCGGTTGAGATGCTGTATGCCATTGGGGTGGGCGATAAGATTGTTGCCACAACCGACCATGCCGATTATCCGGCTGACGCCAACAATATCCCTCGTATTGGCGGTTATCATGGTATTCAAATAGAGCGGGTATTAGAGCTTAACCCAGATCTTGTGGTGGTGTGGGGCAGTGGTAATAAAGCCGAGGAGATAGCCAGAATTAAGTCGTTGGGTTTTCAAGTGTTTGATAGCGACCCTAAGTCTTTAGAGGCGGTTGCCGATGAGTTGCTGGCCATGGGTGAGCTTACCGGGGCACAAACTCAAGCCAAGGCGGTGGCTGATGAGTATCGTCAAAATTTACTGTCGCTGCGTCAAGACAACGCATCAAAACCAGCAGTGGATGTGTTTTATCAGTTGTGGTCGACCCCATTAATGACGGTGGCTAAAAATAGCTGGATCCAGCAGATTATTGCGGTGTGTAACGGCAACAACGTGTTTGTTGATAGTGATAGCGATTATCCACAAGTCAGTATTGAAAGTGTGTTGTTAAAACAGCCGCAAGTTATCTTGCAAAGTCAGGATGAGGGCAATATCTTAGGCGTTAATTGGCAGCAGTGGCAGGATATTCCTGCGGTGAAAAATGGCCATATTTACCAGCTAAATGCCGATATTTTGCATCGTGCAGCGCCACGGGCAATTCAAGGTGTGGAAGTGCTCTGCGAGGCGCTGGATAAAGCGCGTTAACTTTTTGCTAGATCACCAATAATAATACAAAGGATTGAGAAACTGATGACAACATTATTAATTTGCTTGTTTATTGCGATGTTATTGCCTTATTTAGCCAAGGGCCCTGTTGCGGTGGCAATGGCTAAGTTAGGGGGCTATGACAATAATCACCCGCGTGAGCAGCAAGCTAAACTAACCGGTTTTGGCGCGCGAGCGGTTGCAGGCCATCAAAATGCGTTTGAGTCGTTGCTGATATTTGGTTTGGCTGTCGTGGCAGTGTTAGCCACAGGTAAGGTTAATGGTGTTGCTGAAACTGCCGCCATTGTGCATGTCATCGCCCGTGTGGCGTACCATATTTTGTACCTGATTGATAAAGGTACTTTGCGGTCTTTGTCTTGGTTTGTGGCCATTATCGCGTCATTTACCATTTTATGTCAGGCATTTTAGTGGCTGAAGTTGGCAGTAAAATTTAAGATTTGATACCAAAAGCCCCGCTGATAACAGTGGGGCTTTTTTGTCGTGCTATCTTAGGCTAAAACCGCATTAAAGCTGGTAGTTAAAGGTCAGCTTAGCGTTACGTTCTTCGCCTGGCATGCCTCCTAAGAACATGGCTTTGTTGTAGTAGCTTTCGTTGAATAGATTGTTAACGTTTAACTGTAGTTGCCAGTTATCTGCTTGATAGCTAATCGCGGTATCCATTACGGTGTAGCTCGGCACATATCCATCAGGAATGCCAAATGAGCTCGAATTGGTACTGCGCTCATCAACATACTGCGCCCCTAGGCTAATGTTTAATGGGCTGGCAAGCGAGAACCAATCAGCCCCATAGGTGACCCAGGCGCTAGCGGTTACATAGGGCACGCCTTTTTGGCGGGTATCATAGCTGCTGCGAGTGGGATCTTTCTTATCCCGTGCATCTTGATAAACGCCATTGACGTTAACTGACCATTGCTCGTTAAGGTAAGCGTTTAGATCAAGTTCTACGCCGCTAGTTTCTTCGGCGCCATCATTGAAGTATTGCGCAACATTGGGCGCTGACACGCCTTCTTCCCAGTCTGGGTTAGTGTAACGTAGGTTAGTGCGCTTACTCTTAAACAACACCAATGACGCCAGCAGTTGGTCATCAAAGGCTTTGTAGCGGATACCTAGATCGTCACTGACAGACTCAGAATCTGGGCGATCATCTTCGCCATTGATGCTACCTAATATACTGTAAGCGGTTCTGCCCTTTGAGTGGTTAACAAACAGTGACAGATCATCGGTTGGCATGTAAGTCACACCTAAGTTATAGGTGATGCCGTTGTCAGTCGTATCTTGTTCAGGCGTGGGCTCTGCTGCACTGGCACGGTAACGTGCGTCCACCCCTAAATGCTCATATGATTGCTTAATTTCGTTAAATGCAACACCGATACGGGTGGTAAATCCATAACCTAGGTAACCAACGTGCTGCACGCCCACGCCCCAGGCATTGACGGTTTTGTTGTAGTTGCTCGTAAGCAGTGGGTCATAGTCTTCAAAGCTGCCTTGGCCCCAGTTTGGCTGGCGAATATCGTAGATATAAGGATGTTTACCTTGATACAGCACTGCACCGTTCTTATCTTTGATTATCTTATCAGCATCGTAAATAGAGTATTGCTTAAAGCTAATGGTGCGATCTTCAAAATTAGCGTTAAGCAACAGCTCGTTATCAATGCCGCCCAACTCGAAGTCATAGCGTAGATCGGCAAAGTACTGCCAAGAGGTTTCATCGGCTTCCACTTTTCGGTATTCCTGACGGCGGGCAGCAAAGGGGTAGAGCACGCCGTCTTCTACTAGTGGGCCGCGTGGGTCGGCGTTGATGGTGCCACTGCGGTTCCAGTAGACATAGTTATAAGCCCCCGTTTGTCGTGCAAAACCCGAGGTATAATCGCGGTATTGTAGCTGCTGATTTAAGAATAGGTTGTCGTTAAAGTAGATGTTGTGGGTCAGCTTAAAACGCAGCTCTTCGCCTTCGTTGTCTTTAGCGATAGGTGAGATAATCCCTGCGTCGCCAAAAGCGTAGGGCGTAAGGCCATCGCCGCTTGCTAGCGAGTCAGCAAGCTGCTTACGCTGCGCTTCAGTGAGGTTAATGCCATTGCCGTTAGGGTCATTAATCAGATCTTCCCAGCTCACTTGATCAGCGGCTTTGCCATCAACAGAAGCAGCATTAAAAATTCGGATTGGGTGGCCAATGGAGTCAACAGCGATAGCATCTTTAATATAAGATGCGGACAACATAATATCTTGGGTATCGTCGAACACATATTTTAGCGAGGTGTAGATTTCATCGCGGTCGGTACCAATATCACGATAGCCATCACTGCGGGCCGTTTTGCCCACGATGCGGTAGGCTAAGTCGTCTGTAATGCCACCGGTGCTATCAACTGACAAAGCGTAGGCATCCCATTGGCCAACCTCGACGCCGATATCATGTCTAGATTCAAATTGGGGTTTCTTTTCTATCAGATTGATCACCCCGCCAGCGCTCCCCATACCATATAAACCGGTTGCTGGTCCCTTTAGTACTTCGACAGATTCGACATTAGTCAGCGAGCGGGTGGGGTTAAAGCTATTGCCAAGCCCGGCACCGCCATACATGCCATCAAAGGTATAGTTAGCTCCCAGTCCACGAATGACTAGGTTGTCGCCAATACCATAGTTATTGCCCGCTTGGGTAACACCACTGATATTACGCACCAAGTCTTGCAAGCTATCGGCCCCTTGCGCGTTAATCAGTTCTTCATCCACGATCACCACCGCGGCAGGCGTTTCCATAAGCGACATATCAGATTTTGTCGCCAAGCCTGAATTCATCACCACGTGGTTTTGTCTTCCATAGACAGTAATATGTTCCACATCCTTGTTTTTCTCTGCTTCTGCTTGGCTTACGCTCGCTGCGTTCTCGGCTGAGACATCGGCTTGTTGTGCCAATACTCCTGCAGAAGAAAAGCTTGCGGCACAGGCGACTGCAAGTAGCGAAAAACGAAATTGTTGCATAAGTTAATACCCCTCATCATTATTGTGTGGAGAATGATAATTATTCTCGTTCGCATTGCAATAGATGTTTCTGTGCTTGATACAAATTTGAGAGGTTTGTTATGTTTTTTAGGGTTTTAGCGAGGCGATTTACAAAGTAAATCTTGTTTATATAGTGTTAAATGCTTAATTTTGCTTAAAGTTTATGCAATGTCAGCATCGTATCGTAAACACGTAACAAGGGAGTAATTGCAGTTAGCTGTTCGACTTAATCGTTTAAGCGATGTGCGCCTTTTAGAACAAAAGGCGGCATAGGTTAGGCTAACGTTTAGACAAGAGTTAAGACAAGCTAGTGACTGTGGTATGGCCGTATCATCAGATGATTTCTTTATGCAAGTTTGAAAAAAACAATACTACTCACCAGTACAAGCACCACATAGCCGAGAAACAACTTGCCAGCTTGACGATGTTTAGTCGCTAAAGCGATAACTTGGCTATTATTAACCTGTTTAAGTTGCTCATTGGCCGATTTGGAGACAAAAACCATAGGCAGCTTTAACCCTTTAGGTGCACCGAGCTGTTGCCAGATGGCCGGCTCGAATTCTCTCACAGCTTGATAATAGCGGTATTCTGCTACAACTGATCGCAGCATAAGTACCGCCCATAACACAGCAATAATACTGATAATCCACATGTCTCTCCTTGACGCCGTTTTACTAGAAGCTAATTAAGTAAAAGCCATTAACAAGCATTTTGCAATGGTAGTGATGATGTGGTTCGTTAATTTGGCATTTGCTGAGCATAGTAAAACACCGCAATCAACATGGGGGTATATAGCAAGATACCCAGTGCCATGGCGATAGTATGAAAGCGACAGCTGTTGAGCTTGGCGCTGTATTTAAGCTTGGGTGAGTATCGTAAGCTTAATAGCGAAATGATCACATAGAGCGCTAACCAAGCGTACCAAAATTCGGCAAATAGCATTGGAGTTTGCTGTAAGAAACCGTAAAAACCGCACAGTCCCACTAACATGAACAGTGCATTGGCCATCTCTTCAATTTTAACGATGCGCGGGCTGTTGTCTCGTCCGCTGATGTACTCATAAATTTTAACTGGAAAGGGCAAAATGAGCAGCGCGGCGATTATCCAAAATGACAGTGTCCAAAACATCAATAAATCCTTTTATTTGTCTGTAGGTAGCTAAACTCGTTCCTATAACAATATGGGGGTGCATCAGTTGAGATTAAAGGCTTACTTTGTGCCTTTACAGCATGCTTGCGTCGACATCCTTAACCTTAATTTTTAACGCTACTTCAAGGGCTTATCTCTGCTCGAACTCGCCTGTTGTCCGCCATCCCCATATAGCGTCCGCTTGCAGGTTGTCCGCCGTCCCCATATAGCGTCCGCTTGTAGGTTGTCCGGTCACTTTTACAGTGTCCGCGGACACTTTTGAACTGACCGTTACTAGCGGATATATCAATAAGTTTAATAAAATCAATGACTAGTGTTTTTTGGCACGGCAATTGTAATAACTCTTACATTATTGATGAAAACCGCTGTAGCGGACACTGTAAAGGAATAACACCATGATTAAGGATACCAGCGCACAAGATAAGGTCGTTGCCCCCAGCATCAAACGTAAGCTTAAGTGGCCTACCATTGTGGGTATTGGTGTGGTGATGCTGTCGGGATTAGTCTGGGCGAGTGTCGGCAGCAGTGGTGTGAGTAAATCAATCAATCGTGGCGAACTGCGTTTTGCCATGCTAGAGCAAGGGACGTTAACCCGCGATATCGCCACTACCGGTAAAATTGTCGCCGCTAATGCCCCAATCCTATACAGCCCTGAGCGCGGCACAGTGACCTTAATCGCTAACCCAGGTGACCGAGTTGAGCAAGGTCAAGTGGTGGCAACCATAGAAAGCCATAGCCTAACCAACAGTTTAAAGCAGCAAGAAGCACTGTTAGAAGGAATGCAAAGCGCACTAGAGCGGGCACGCCTTGATGCAAGACGTGAGCAGTTAAAGGCGCAGCAAACCATTGATATGGCCAAAGTGGATTTAGAGGCTGCCGACCGCGAGAGTCGCCGTGGTGACAAGCTGATTGAGAACAAGCTGATTTCTAAAATTGACTTTGAAAAAAGCAAAGATGATCTCCACAAAGCCAAGTTGCTGTTTGCTCACGCTAAACAAGAAGCCAGTTTGATGAAAGATACCTTGAGTTTTGAAGTGAAGAACAAAGCACTTGAGGTCGACCGTCAAGCATTGGTGGTATCAGATCTACAACGTCAGGTGGCCGCGCTGAACATTATCGCGCCGGTTGGCGGCATCATTGGTAACTGGTTAACCGAGCAAAAGGCTCGTATTGATCAAAGCCAACCCATCCTCACCGTTGTTGACTTAAGTGCATTTGAAGCGGAATTGGCCGTACCTGAATCCTATGCCGATGAGTTAGGACTTGGCATGGATGTGGAGCTGAGCTTCGGCACGGTCACGATACTCGGTAAGGTGTCATCTATCTCGCCTGAAGTGAGAAATCGTGAAGTGACCGCTAGAGTACGCTTTACCCAAAAAGACAGTTTAAAACTACGTCAAAACCAACGTTTATCTGCCCGAGTGCTGTTAGAAAATCGACCGAATGTGTTGATGGTGAAACGCGGCGCATTTGTGTCTTCGGGTGGCGGTCGTGCTGTGTATAGCATGAACGATGACATTGCGACCTTGACCGAAATTCAATTAGGCGCTCGCAGCATGAGTCACATTGAAGTGATAGCAGGTGGCGAAGTGGGTGACACCTGGGTGATTTCCAGTGTTGAGCCATTTAGCAATGCTGAGCAAGTATTGGTTCGCTAGGAGGCTATGATGCAGAGCTTAGTAATGAATAAACATAAATTAGTCACCCTATTAGCCCTTGCCTTGCTGCTAGTGGCGACGCACAACCTAACAGCAAATCCAGCAGATTGGTTTTTGTTAGGCCTGAATATTATCGACATGTCCGCGCCAGCGGTTGAGTCGAGCAACGAGTTTGCTGAAGTGGTTCATCAAAGTATGGACCTTGCAGAAGTCTTAATCTCTATCGCTGAACAGGTTTGTTCAAGCGTAACGTATTAATTTTAAAGGAATGAATTTTATGCTTTCAATGAAGAACATCAACAAGGTATTTAAAACCGACTTAGTGGAAACCCATGCGTTACGTGATTTTAATCTTGAGGTGAAAGAGGGCGAGTTTGTTGCGGTCACCGGCCCTTCTGGTTCTGGTAAAACCACGTTTCTTAATATTGCTGGCTTGCTTGAAGGTTTCACCAATGGTGATTATTTTCTGGATGGCGTCAATATTTCCAACCTTAGCGACAACAAAAGCGCTGCCATCAGAAACGAGAAAATTGGCTTCATTTTTCAGGGATTTAATCTAATTCCTGATTTGAACCTAGCGGAGAACGTGGAAGTGCCGTTGCGCTACCGTGGTTTTAGCCGTAGCGAGCGAGATAAGCGCGTAAAGCAAGCACTGGAGCAAGTGGGGCTAGGTGCCAGAATGAAACACCTGCCAGCACAGCTATCAGGTGGTCAGCAGCAGCGGGTAGCCATTGCCAGAGCACTTGCCGGAGAGCCAAGATTCTTATTAGCGGATGAGCCAACGGGTAACTTAGACAGCATGATGGCGCGCCAAGTTATGGAGCTGCTCGAAGACATCAATAAAGCTGGCACAACCATTATTATGGTGACCCATGACCCTGAATTGGCACGTCGTGCCCAGCGCAATATTCAAATTGTCGATGGTCAGGTGTGTGACTTTACCATGTACCAAGGCGGTCAACCGCAGCTGGTTAGCGACAATGTTCAGGCTGTGAGCTAAGGAGGGCGTATGTTTTTCTATTATCTAGATTTAGCTTGCCGCAGTATTAAGAAAACGCCTTTTTTATCAGTGTTAATGGTGCTTGCCATCTCTATTGGAATTGGCATCACTATCACTACCTTGAACATATACAAAATGGCCTCGGTAAATCCAGCTGGCGAGCGTTCTGACAAGTTATTTGCCGTGCAACTGTGGAGCCAAGGTGAAGATTCATGGGATGAGTTTAATCCGCAGATCACTTATCAAGACTCGTTTAACTTACGCCGTGGTGATATTCCAGTAAGACAAACCCCGATGTTCAGAACGGGTGGGGCGATTCAAACTGATAATCCAGATTTAGCGCCCATTCTTGAGGGAGTGCGCGTGACCGATAGCGACTTCTTTAGTTTGTTTTCTGTGCCGTTTTTATATGGCCAAGCATGGGATAAAAGTGTTGACCAGCAGGCCAAATATGAAGTGGTGATCAATGCCGATCTAAACCAGCAGCTATTTGGTGGCGAGAACAGTGTTGGGCGCACACTCTATATTAATCGCAAACCCTACAAAGTTGTCGGTGTAGTGGATCACTGGAGCCCTAAGCCAAAATATTATGATGTGAACAACGGTGCTTTTAATGATTCTGAGCAAGTATTCGTGCCATTTTCGCTTACGCCCATTGAAGAGTATCAAAGTTGGGGTAACAACCAAGGTTGGAAGCATGAAGATACCCGTACAGTGGCAGCAAAAATTGTTTCAGAGCAGCACTGGTTACAGTACTGGGTTGAGCTAAAAGATCAACATGATGTCGAGCTATATACCGCTTGGGTGCGTAGTTATATTGAGCAACAGCAAGCACCTGGACGTTTTAACTCGCCCAATGCCGATGTACAAATTATGGATGTCGCCGACTGGTTAATCGAAAACCAAGTGGTCGCCGAAGACAACAAAGTATTGGTGGGCTTAAGTGCATTGTTTTTAGTGGTGTGCTTGGTCAACATGCTGGGTTTGCTACTGGCTAAATTCCTGAAACGGGCGCCAGAAGTGGGTGTTCGCCGCGCCATTGGTGCAAGTCGCGCGCAAATATTTTCGCAGCATATGGTGGAAGTCGGCTTAATTGGCTTTTGCGGCGGCATAATCGGGCTACTTTGGGCTTGGGGCGCCTTGTCATTACTGGCGGCTAAGTTTGAATTAGAACAAGCGCTAACTTCACTTGATATGAGTATGTGGCTGGTTGCACCCACAATCGCAATTTCTGCGGCTTTGGTTGCCGGTATCTATCCCGCTTGGCGGGTGTGTAGTACCAACCCAAGCATTTATCTTAAGAGCCAATAGGAAGGCCGATTATGTTACAGATAAAACCTATTTTAAGTATGTTATTGCGCAGTAAGAGCTCGCCTCTGTTGCTGCTACTACAAATTATCTTATCGGTTGCGATTGTGGCCAATGCCAGCTTCATTATTCACGAGCGATTAGCCTTGATGGATAGAGACTCAGGCGTGGTAGAACAGGAAGTATTTGATTTTACCATGTACAGCTTCGACCCCAGTGTCGATCTTGTGCAGCAGCAACATAAAGATCTGCAGTTGATCCGTGACCTGCCAGGGGTTAAGTCGGCGACGTTCAGCAGCATGACGCCGTTAAGTGGTGGTGGTTGGTCTTCAAGCTTTACCATTGGCACCAGTGAGGAAGATGAGCGCAGCGCACCTAACTCAGCTATGTACTATGGCGACGAACAGATGGTTGACACCTTAGGGGTTAAGCTGATTGAAGGGCGTAATTTACGTCCGGAGGAGATATTACCCACATTCACCGACAGCGGCGTTAAAGGGATTGTCTCAAAAGCCTTTGCCGACCAAGCTTTTCCTGACGAATCAGCAGTAGGCAAGGTGATTTACAACGGTAATCTAGGTGAAGAGGCGATTGAGATTATTGGTGTGGTTGAGCGCCTACAAGGTGCTTGGGTTAACAGTGATAACCTTGAGTACTCGGTGATTATTGGTGTGGAGCTAACTAACGCGTTTATGCGCTATCTGGTTCGAGCCGAAGAAGGCACGTTCACCCGCTTGAAAGAGCAGATCCCAGAAGTGCTGCACAAAGATCAGAAAAACCGGGTGATTCAAAACTTCACCACCCTTACTGAACATCGCACCAGTGTATATCGTGATCACGAGCTCATGGCATCGGTATTATCTTTGATGGTGGTATTACTGCTACTTATCACTAGCTTAGGATTAACGGGAATGGTGATGTTTAATATTGAACGCCGCACTAAGCAGATAGGCACCCGCCGAGCGTTAGGGGCAACCAAACGCGATGTGGTGAGCTTGTTCTTAGTGGAGAACTATATCATCTGTTTAGTTGGCGGTGTGGTTGGCGGCCTGCTGGCGATAGCGCTTGGTCAGCAGTTAATGCAGCACTACGATCTGCCGCAGCTTGAGTGGCAATATCCGCTAGCCACCATTGTTGGCTTAGTGATTGTTACCACTTTGGCGGTGGTATTCCCGGCGACCAAAGCGGCCAAAATCTCGCCGGCGATTGCTACCCGTAGCGTGTAAGTGTAATTGAGATAACACGTTAATCACCCAGTTAAGCGGATTGCCTGTGGTATTCATAGTCAATCCGCTTTATCTTCTTAGCAGTATTTTTCCATAGATAGACATAAGGACATATGGATACGATTCTTATCGTTGATGACAATCATGCGGTTTGCAGTGCATTAGCGCTGATGTTAGAGCTCAATGATTATCACACTATCAGTTGTTATTCGCCCGATGAGGTGCTGCCGATTTTGCAGCAGCATGACATTGCCTTGGTGTTGCAAGATATGAACTTTACCCAAGACACCACTTCTGGCGAAGAAGGTAAGACGCTGTTTTATCAGATTAGAGCGCAACAACCGGCACTACCTATTATTTTGCTGACGGCATGGACACAATTGGAAGTGGCCGTTGAGCTGGTAAAGGAGGGCGCGGTTGATTACATGGGTAAGCCTTGGGATGATGACAAGCTACTTACCAGTGTTAATAATCTCATCTCTCTACATGCGCTGAGCCGTGAAAATAGCGTATTACAAAAAGCTGAACATGAGCGCATGCAGGCCCTAGATGGCGCAGACTTGTGCGGAATCGTTTTTGGCAGTGTAGCCATGCAACGCAGTGTAGACTTAGCCTTACAAGTGGCTAAATCTGACGTGTCGGTGTTGATCACGGGCCCCAATGGCGCGGGTAAAGACAAGCTAGCCGACATTATCCATGCCAATTCACCGCTAAAACATCGGCCTTTCATCAAGGTCAATATTGGCGCTTTGCCCATGGAGTTGTTGGAAGCAGAGTTATTTGGCGCCGAAGCGGGCGCTTTTACCGGCGCAAATAAGGTGCGTATTGGCCGTTTTGAAGCGGCTGACGGCGGCACACTTTTTTTAGATGAAATCGGTAACCTACCTCTATCAGGCCAAGTAAAACTGCTTAGAGTGTTGCAAACAGGCGAGTTTGAGCGTTTGGGTAGCCATCAAACTCGTAAGGTTAATGTGCGAGTTATCAGCGCTACTAATGCTGATTTGGCCGAGGATATAGCTCAGGGGCGTTTTCGCGAAGATCTGTTCTATCGTTTAAATGTCATCGAGCTTGCACTGGCTCCGTTGCAGCAACGATTGGAAGACATTATTCCATTAGCGGCGCACTTTATTGGTCAAGATTTCAGTATTGATAAGCAGGCCCAACAAGCGCTGCAGGCTCATAGTTGGCCAGGAAATGTCCGCGAACTAGAAAATGCCTGTAAACGTGCGGTGATTCTAGCCCAAGATAAGCGATTAACCACGGCTGATTTTGGCTTAGATACTTATTCGACAACCGCCGCGCTGAATCAAGCGGTGACGCCGGCAAGCTCGGCAGTATCTGCCGCGGTTCCCTCACCACAAGAAGCAGACAAAGTGGATGTGGATAAGCACAGTATTGAGCAAGCATTGCTGCAACATAATGGCGTGATTGCGCGCGTGGCTAAGTCACTGGGGTTAAGTCGTCAGGCGTTATATCGGCGCATGGAAAAATTTGGCATTGAGAAGTAGAGCGGGTTAAAAGGAGTCTATGTCACTATGACATTACGCGTTAAATTAGTGCTCGCAGCAATGTTTGCCAGTAGCAGTGGTTTATTATTGTTATTGCTGTTTATCGTGATTGAAGTGCCCGATTTAATTGATCTTATGGGCTATACCGCCCTGGGGCTAATTGTTGCCAGTTGCTTGTTATTAAGTGGTGCCCTAGCGGCATTTTTTACTCGCACACTCGACAATAGCCTCACTGCGTTAGAGGTGGGATTACTTAATTTCAAAGACAATGACTTTAGCGTCAATATCCCAGTAACGGGTGATAAACAGCTACAAGCACTTGCCGATCTATTTAATGAATCAGCCGGTATTTTACGTAAAGAGCGTCAGTACATTTATCAGCGAGAACTGTTGCTCGATAAAGTGATTCAAAGCTCGCCCAATATCATGTTGTTGTTTGATGATCAGCAACGCATCATCTATGCCAATGACGCTGCGCGCCATGCGTTTAATCAAGGCAGCCGTATTGAAGGTTGTTTGTTGCCAGAGTTATTAGCCACCCAGCCAGAGGCGTTAGTTACGGCGCTGAATAACCCCAAAGGTGGACTGTTCACCACCGCCGGCGTTGATGGCGCCGAAGATGAAACTTGGCATTTATCCCGCGGACGGTTCATGCTCAATGGTCAATATCATCATTTATTGCTACTAAAGCAGATGACCCGAGAGTTAAATCGCCAAGAAGTGGCGGTGTGGAAAAAAGTTATCCGTATCATCAGCCATGAGTTAAATAACTCTGTCGCGCCAATCGCTTCGATGGTGAAATCTGGACGTAAAATCACCGCATCAATTGACGATCCTAAATTGGCACTGATATTCGACACCATTGAAGATCGTACTCAACATCTTAGCCAGTTTATCTTCAACTATGCCCGCTTTGCTAAATTACCATTGCCAAAGAAAACCGCGGTTGATTGGCAAAAGCTAACTGAGCAATTGCGTCAGCACTATCAATTTACTATTGAGGATAGTTTACCTCGCGAACCCGGCTATTTTGATTTGGTACAGATGGAGCAAGTGTTATTAAACTTGCTTAAAAACGCCCACGAATCGGGCTCCCAGCCCAGTGAGATTAGCTTATCTGTTCAAGTCACTCAGCTTGATGAACAACAGCGTGGGGTGATGATTGTGGTTGCCGATGCGGGCAGTGGCATGTCATCTGATGTATTGGCGCAGGCACTGCTGCCTTTCTATTCCACCAAACAAACAGGTACTGGATTAGGTCTGCCATTATGTCGTGAGATCTTAGAGGCCCATGATGGTCACATCAGTTTGCATAACCGCCAGCCACAAGGCTTAGAGGTGCGGTTATGGCTGCCGGAGTAACGGTATTGCTAGCGCAAAACTCGGTAAAAAATTGAGGTATCTCAAAGTCCGTTAGATTTTTCTAATAAAAAACTTTTGCATATAACAAGTTTTATATTACACTGCTGCATATCTTATGACGTGCAGAGGTTGAGATGAAAAAACTATTAATTGTGGGTGGAGTTGCGGGTGGTGCATCAACAGCAGCGCGAGCGCGACGTTTAAATGAAGATGCTGAAATTATCATGTTTGAACGTGGCGAGTTTGTTTCTTTTGCCAACTGTGGCTTGCCGTATCACATTAGTGGTGAAATCGAAAACCGTAGTGCGTTAGTCTTACAAACGCCGCAAAGCTTTAAAGCCCGCTTTAACGTTGATGTGCGGGTGCAACATCAAGTCATCGCGATTGATAAACGCAATCAGCAAGTCAGCGTCAAAAACCTTCAAACCGATGAAATTTATCATGAAAGCTATGATGCGCTGCTATTGTCTCCTGGCGCCGCGCCCGTTGTGCCGCCGATTCCTGGCTTGCAAAATCCGCTGACCTTTTCTTTGCGTAATATTCCCGATATGGACCGGATTATGGCGCAGATCTCAACTCAAAAACCTAAGCATGCGACGGTAGTTGGTGGCGGTTTTATCGGCTTAGAGATGGTAGAGGCACTGCGCCATATCGGTATCTCAGTGAGCTTAGTTGAGCTATCAAACCAAGTGATGGCGCCGGTGGATCTTGAGATGGCCAATATGCTGCATCAAACGTTGCTAGCGCATCAGGTGGATTTGAAACTCAATGTGGGTCTGCAAGCGGTCGAGCAGGTCGAAGCTGGCCTTGAATTACATTTGAGCAACGGCGAAACCCTGGCGACTGAAATGTTAATCACCGCAATTGGTGTTAAACCTGAGGTTCAACTCGCTGCAGAAGCGGGTCTTGCCATAGGCGAGCTAGGCGGCATTGCGGTTGATGAGCAGATGCGCACATCCGATCCAGCCATCTTTGCGGTGGGGGATGCCATTGAGTCGATTGATTTCATGACTGGCGAAAACGTGCTGGTGCCGTTGGCTGGCCCAGCTAACCGTCAAGGCCGTATTGCCGCGAACAATATTTTTGGTGCGAATGAGTCCTATAAGCGTACCCAGGGAACCGCTATTTGCCGTGTATTTGACTTGGCAGTGGCCAGTACCGGCTTAAGTGAAAAACGCCTTAAAAACATGGCATTGGACTATGACAAAATTTATGTCCACGGCGCTAGCCACGCGGGTTATTTCCCCGGAGCCCACCCAGTGTCATTGAAGCTGCTGTTTGCTCGTGAAGATGGCAAAATCCTTGGCGCCCAAGCTGTGGGTAAAGACGGCATTGATAAGCGTATCGATGTGCTAGCTGTGGCATTAAGAGCTGGCATGACAGTGCATGATTTACAAGACTTGGAGCTCACCTATGCTCCGCCTTTTGGATCAGCTAAAGATGTGCTCAATCAAGCTGGATTTGTGGCGGCGAATTACCTTAAGGGTGACACGGTATTATGCCACAGTGAAGAGGTGGCAAACCCCAGCGTAGACCAGGTGCTATTGGATGTGCGCAATCCTGGAGAGCTGGAGAAGGTGGGTAGCATTAGCGGTGCGATTAATATTCCCGTAGACCAACTGCGTGAGCGTTTAGCCGAGCTGCCAAAAGACAAGCAGATTTTAATATTCTGCCAAGTGGGACTGCGAGGTAATGTGGCCTATCGCATGCTACATAATCATGGATTTGATGCTAAAAACCTGACCGGTGGTTATAAAACATATCAGCTAGTGCAGGCACAGTTTTAACCGCCTGTAGCACTGATTAGGAGAGCGTAATGATTGCATCATTGATATGGCCTTTAGTGGGCGGACTGTTGATTGGTTTAGCGGCCATTTTGTTATTGCTGGGCAATGGTCGTATTGCGGGGATTAGTGGCATTTTTTCCCAAGCCCTATTTGAAAACAAGGGCGCTAAAGGACTGAGTTGGCCGATGGTATTTGTTATTGGCCTGCTTTTGGGAGGTGGTGGTTACCGACTGTTTTCTGATCAAGTCTTTACTGTTCAGGTTGGTATCGTGCCGTTAATTATCGCCGGTCTATTGGTTGGGGTGGGCAGCAGCCTAGGCTCGGGCTGTACCAGTGGTCATGGTATCTGCGGCATAGGTCGCTTATCTAAACGCTCAATTATCGCCACTTGTGTGTTTATTGCCAGCGGTATGCTCACCGCTACTATCGTGCACTAGGGGGTTGATATGAATAAAGGTGTTGCGCTGATCTCGGGCCTATTATTTGGTTTAGGTTTGATGGTATCTGGGATGGCCGATCCCGATAAAGTGATCGGCTTTCTAGATGTCAGTCGTATGGCTGATGGCAGTTGGGACCCAGCATTAATGATGGTAATGAGTGGCGCACTAGGTGTGTATTTGCCGCTATATTTTCTCGTGGTCAAGCCACGTATCTTTAATGGTGATAAACCACTATTTGCTGACAAATATCATTTGCCGACGGTGAAAACGGTTGACGGAAAGTTGATATTGGGCGCGATACTATTTGGTGTTGGCTGGGGAGTTGCTGGCATGTGTCCAGGGCCTGCAATTGTCAATCTAAGTAGCTTTGATCCGCTGTTTATACTGTTTGTCATTGCCATGGTCGTGGGGCAATTTCTAACTAAAGTCTGGCGTACTCGACAACAACAAACCGCCGCCTCCGGTTAGGTAAAATAACCCATATTGATTATTAAAAATATTTTGTAAGAGACGTTAAATCAGCAGTTTAGCGTCTCTTTTTTCGTCTAACTCTTCATGCAAAAGAATTATCCTAAGGTATTAAACCTACTACCTTTATCCTAGCCCTAAATGCTGGTTTATCGTGCAAATTTCATTACTGCCATGACGAATGTAGATGATTGCTGTTAAGGTGGTTTTTCTCGTTTTAGGCCGCAGCCATAGCGGACCCAAATGGCATAGTCATAACGAAGGTTAGCAAGGGAATGATGATCAAAGGATTACTCATAATAGCGCTATTATTGTTTAGCTCTGTGAGCCACACGCAAGAGAGCGATATTGAAATCAGTGGTCTGGTTATCGACCGCACGCTGACTCGCTTTGGTAAAGATTTTAGCTTTTACTACTCGAGTTATTGGCGTGACTTGCCTTTTACGCAAGGCTTTAACGTTAGCCTAAACGAAACCGTTTTTCCACAGGCTGGCACTCGCCTTACGCTTGAAGTGAATGGCCAAACACTTTATGTCACCCACTTTGGTCGGCGTGCAAGTCCGATTAAAGAGCGTGCCGAACAAGCCATATTACTCACCATTGATTATATGGCGCAGGTTCGCGCCAATGCGATTACGGGTGAGTTTGCGGATGCCGACGATGGATATTAGCAGATAGCGTCAGTGCAACACGGCTATCTCAGGGATTAAATAACTAGAGAGACAGAAAATGAATTGCAGGATGTTAATCATTGCTGCGGGGACCGCTTTTTCAATCAGTGCCCAAAGTACCGAACTTGTCTACACCCCCATCAACCCAAGCTTTGGTGGTTCACCGCTAAATGGCTCATACCTACTAAATAAAGCCAATGCACAGAATGATAATAGTGCCGATAGCAATGACAAGGATTTCGTCACCCGTTTTAAGGAGTCACTAGAGCGTAATATCATGAACACCATCACCCGCGGCGTTGCCAATGGCGAGATCAGTGATGGTATCTATGATACTGGCGATTTTCGTATTGAGGTGGCGACTATTGGCGATGGGGTGATGTTGACCATTACTAACCTGCTCAGCGGTGAAGTCACCGTGATTGAAATGCCTGTGTACGGAGTCTAACCAATGAAACAATCTATTTTAGTGTTCATTGCTCTGCTACTCGGTGGTTGCAGTCTAGTGCCAAAACCAGAGCTAAATATTCAGGAAGCTGAGCTTAATCCAATGAGTGAGACCATGCAGGCGTTGCAGGCTAAACAAGGGCCTAAGTATCCAATTCCTGTGGCTGTGTATTCTTTTAGGGACCAAACAGGGCAGTATAAACCGCAGCAAAATGTGAGCTCATTTTCCACCGCAGTGACGCAAGGGGCGACATCCATGTTGGTGCAGACCCTGTTGGATTCCAAATGGTTTACTCCCGTTGAACGTGAAGGCCTGCAGAATCTGCTCACGGAGCGTAAAATCAGTAAGAAACAGCCAAAACAGGCCAGCGACAAAGTGGTGCCACAGTTGACCAATGCTAGGTTGTTATTAGAAGGCGGCATTATCAGTTATGAAACCAATATCAATACCGGCGGTGCTGGGGTTGAATATTACGGTATTGGCGCCTCTGAAATGTACCGTGAAGATCAGGTTACCATCTATTTGCGTGCGGTTGATGTGCATACTGGTAAGGTGCTGATGTCGGTATCGACCACTAAACGGGTGTTTTCTCAGGAGATGCGGGCTGGCCTAATCCGTTTCACCAGTTTAAACCGCTTAGCTGAAGCTGAAGTGGGTTTCACCACCAATGAGCCAGTGCAGTTTTGTGTGCTGCAGGCGATTGAGCTAGCGGTATCAGAGATCGTCGATAAAGGTGTCGCATTAGGTTATTGGTCTCCCGCGACTGAGGTGCAAACAGAATCGACCTTAGGCGCGTCATCTTAGACGTTGCTCAACATTAGTAAAAAAGCCCAGTGAGCAAGCTCATTGGGCTTTTTTATTGGTTCCTTTTCAGGCTACAGGCCGCATTGATTGCCAGAATAGTTGAAAGCTAGCTTCGCGGTGTGGTTCATCTTGCCAAAGCTCTGGATTGTCTAAGAAAAACCGCGTGGTCGCAATATATTGACCATGGCAGCTTTCGCGCATCAGCGCTAATGGGTGTTTAGCTAACAATCCTGCCTGTTGCCCTTGTTTAATCAGCTGTTCAATAAAGCTTAAGATACCTGTCATAGCTTGCTCTCTAACCTGGTGAGCAACCGAGGGCGACAGCGAGTATTGACTAAAAAACTCCTGCTTTAACGGGTTCTCCATGGCCCAGCCAATGGCACCCAGCCACAAGGTTCGTGCGTCGGCTTGTAAATCGCCACTGGCTTGCAAATTGTCGACCATGGCGTCAGCAAACTGCTGCTTTATTGACAAATATAAGTGATTCATCAGTGCATCTTTCGATGCAAAATGATGAAACAAGGTCCCTGTTGCTACCCCTGCTTGGCGCGCGATTGAGGCGGTAGATGTAGCATAAAATCCCTGCTGTACAAAGAGTTCAAGGGCAGTATCGAGTAAGGCCTGTTTTTTATCTTTTGCCATAGTTTATTTACTTCTTTAACGGTGACACAGCGCTTAGCGCACGAAAAACTTCATCAACATTTGTTGCAGTTTATTGCCATAAGGTGGATGAACTATCTTACCTGTATTGAGCTTACCGCGTTGTAAAATGGTTTTGGCATGGCTCATGGTGAGGAAACCTTCTTTACCATGATAATGCCCCATACCTGACGGACCGATCCCGCCAAATGGCGCATCGTCAGCAGCCACATGAAATATGGCATCATTGATACATACGCCGCCGGAATGAGTTTGGTTGAGGATCTGTTGCTGTACCCCAGAATCGAAACTCATGATATATAAAGCCAGCGGTCGTGGGCGTTGATTTACATATTCAATGGCTTGAGGTAGACCGTCGTACTCGATAATTGGCAGTATCGGGCCAAAGATCTCATCTTGCATCACCAACATGTCATCATTGACACCACTGATAAGTTGGGTGGGCATTTTTCGGTGAACGGCGCTTTGAGTTTCATTGCTCGCTGCGACCACCGTCGCGCCTTTGTCTTTCGCATCTTGCAGTACCGCTTGCAGTCTATCAAACTGGCGTTGATTGATAATGGCGCCGTAATCGTCATTATTAGCGACTTGGCCATACATGCTGGTAAATTTGGCTTGGTAGGCTGCAATAAAACTTGCCGTTTTTCCTCGTGGCACCAGTACATAGTCTGGTGCGACACAGATTTGTCCCGCATTGAGGCACTTACCATAAATCAAGCGTTCCACCGCTGTCGCTATCGGCATATCTTCGGCGACTATCACCGGTGATTTGCCCCCAAGCTCTAACGTGACCGGAGTGAGGTTATCTGCGGCAGAGCGCATTACGTGACGGCCTACGGTGGTTGAGCCAGTAAATAACAAGTGATCGAACGGCAGCGCTGAAAATGCCGCAGCAACATCGGCTTCACCTTCAATTACCGCCACGCTATCTTGCTCAAACACTTCTTCGAGCATTGCGATGAGTGCTTTGTTGGTTTGCGGTGTAAATTCAGACAGCTTCAACATGGCTCGGTTGCCGGCTGCAATAGCAGTGATTAACGGGCCCACTGAAAGCATGACCGGGAAATTCCACGGCACAATAATTCCTACTACTCCAACTGGTTGATACTGAACCTTTATTTTTGCAGGTGCCAGCAGCAAGCCGGCATGGCGACGGCTAGGTTGCATCCACTTTTTAAGATGTTTAAGACTGTAGTTAATGTTATTGATGCAGGGCATGATGTCGGAAATCATGCTGTCATCCACCGACCGGTGACCATAGTCTTGTTTGAGTGCGTTGGTGAGTTTGTCTTGATGGGCAATCAGCGCCTGCTTTAGCGCTTGAAGTTGAGCGACACGCTGCGAGTATTGCGGCGCTGGGTCAGCTTGAAATGCTTGACGTTGGCTCTGCAAAATAGCGGTTAAGGTTTGTTGAGCTTCAACGGGCATATTCATAGCATCTCCTGAAAATCTTATAACCAATATTGACTAGACTGACTAGTTAGTCGGTTTATATTAAGCGACAAATAGCTTGTGGTCAAATTTAGATCAATTTGCACTAATTTTATGCGCCAAGATCATAATTTTGTCACTTATATCGGCTACAATTACATTGAATCAAAGAGTACTGTCTGGGGGAGACGGCGGAAACTCTAGCAATCAAACCACTATGGTCTAGGAGGTTGTTATGCGTACAGGTCAAATACTATGTCCTACTGACTTTTCAGAAACTGCATCACATGCACTAAGGTATGCGGTTGAAATGGCAAACTTTTATCAAGTAGGTTTTAGACTGCTGCACGTCGTTGAGCAGCCAATCGGTGATGAAGGTTTTCAGATATTGGCAATAACCCCAGAAGAGCTAGCGCAAAGCATGGAAGCGGAAGCAGCTGAAAAAATGCAGCAGCTGCTGGCACAACTCGATAGTGAACTCACCATAGAAACAGTGGTACGCCGCGGCGATCCTGCTGAGCAGATCATCAACGAAGCGGTGGACAGCAAAGCGGGTATGATAGTGATGGCAAGCCATGGCCGCAGTGGACTATCTCATTTTTTACATAACAATGTGGCTGAAGCTGTGGCTAACCGAGCGGCTTGCCCAGTATTGGTTGTCAAATAAGTCTAACGATTGGCGCAAATATCCTTGAGCAACTGGTCGGCCAGTTGCTCGAGCTCGCAAGCCTTAGGGTGTGTGTGGGCAAAGGTGCGTAAGCCATATATTCCCATCACAATATAGCGACCCAGATGTTCAGTATCTTTGCTTGGGCTTATGTCCCCTTGCGACTGAGCCAAGGCGATTTGCGCTGCGATTGCCTGTTGCCACGTGGTGAGATGTGAGCAGATAACCTGTTGGACTTCTTCATCTTGCTCGGCAATTTCATTCAACGCTTTGGTGAGTAAACACGCCTGATTAGTGTCACAGCTAAGGCACTGACTCACAATGAAATCGAGGTAGTGTTTTAGATTAATAATCGCCTTGTTATCCGCATCAAAAAACTGTTCAAATTCGCTATTTCTGTCGAGGCGGTATTGCTCCAATGACGCCAGCAGCAAACCACGCTTATTTTCAAATGCGCAGTAGATAGAACCAGGGTGTAACCCCGTTGCTTTAGTGAGGTCTTGCATGCTGGTCTTGCTATAACCTTTAGCTAAGAACGCGGTCATTGCTGAACGCAACACTTGCTGTCTATCAAATTCGGCTTGGCGCATAAATTTATGTTGGCTTCCTATGGTGGCTTAAAGGCGATTGTACTTAATTTTGAATGTTTGTTCAAAAAGTACTTGAATGATCATTCAAGTAAGTTTATCTTGAATGAATATTCAAGAAAGGGACAGCACCATGACGCAGCAACTATTTGATTCATACCAACTCAATGACACCTTAACGCTTAACAATAAAATTGTGATGGCACCACTGACTCGCTGCATGGCCGATGATGATTTGGTGCCGACAGCAGCAATGGCCGCTTATTACGGTCGCCGTGCACAGGCTGGACTGATTATTTCTGAAGCGGTGGTGATCCGCCCAGATGCGCAGGGATATCCCAATACTCCTGGTTTGTTCACCCCGCAGCAAATTCAAGGTTGGCGTCAAGTGACTGACGCGGTTCATGCTGGAGGCGGTAAGATATTTGCTCAACTTTGGCACACAGGTCGTGTGGCTCACCCGCACTTTTATCAAGATGTCACCGGTTATGATGCGGTTATGGCACCTTCGGCAGTCGCAGTGGAAGGCAGTGTGCCGCGCATGCGTGAGTTAACTTATCAAACCCCTACACCAGTTAGTCATGAACAAATTGCTCAGTTAGTGGCTGATTATTCTCAAGCTGCAGCAAATGCCATAGATGCTGGGTTTGACGGTGTCGAGATTCATGGTGCCAATGGCTATTTAATTGATCAGTTTTTGCATCATGACAGCAATCGTCGAGAAGACGAATATGGGGTTACACCAGCCAACATGGCGCGTTTCCCTCTTGCTGTGGTTGACGCTATTTGTGAGCGAATTGGTGCCGATAGGACGGCACTGCGAGTATCGCCGGGCGCGTATTTTAATATGAGTGGTGATAGCCGCGACCGCGAGGTATTCGACTACTTACTTCCTGAGTTAGAGCAACGTAACTTGGCATATCTACACATTGGTATTTTTGATGATGCGATGGAGTTTGACTATTTAGACGGTAGTGCGTCTAGTTATGTGCGTAAACACTATGCAAATACCTTAATGGGTGTGGGCAGCTACAGTGCTGAAACAGGCGCTGCCGCTATTGCCAATAACCAGTTTGATTTGTTGGCTATTGGCCGGCCGTTTATTGCCAACCCTGATTACGTTGAGCGAATAGAGCAAGGTTTGCCAGTGGTTAGTTATAGCGAAGAGATGCTGACTTCACTGGTTTAATGTTTGATTGAATGGTTTTTTCACCTCGTTGATCCTCATCATCAACCCTTTGCCACCGACTTGCGCTGTCGCTAGTCAGTGGCTTTTTTGTTATTAAGCATTCGATGAATCTTTGTTTAGTAACTAGTAGTTAAGTTAATTATCTGTTTTAATCTTGGCTCGCATGTTCGACGTCAAATTCATTTTTGTAGGTATTTATCATAACGTCCCTAAGGCAATCTAACCGAGAATTTCGGTCAAAGAGATCAACGATGATGCTAACGTTATTGTTAGTGGTATTGTTGTGCCAATTACTGGCGACGGGAATGAAATTGTCATTGCAGTATCCCAGTGGTGAGCACCCGCTAGGCAGCGAAATTAGCCATCATCACAGCCATGAGCTAGGCAATAGCCATGAGCGGGATAACAGCCATGAGCGGGATAACAGCCACAATACTCAACATCATCACCCCATCGCCTTCAATGCTGTCCAGTCAGTCGATACCTTGGCAGACTTTACCACTAAAACGTTAGATGCTGCCGGTGAACAGATAGAACATGAGCACCAAAACCACTCTCACATGCCATCACATCCACCGATGGAAGTGCAGTTTGTCAGTTTGTTTGCCCAAATCGACATAATAAAAATTGTCGATGTAGCCCAGCATTATCGTCGCGACCCGCCGCCCGTTCGTCCGCCTTTTATCCAATTAGTTTAAATCTATTTTCGATAGCTAGAACCCTAGGTTCTATCTGCAAGATATTGCTATGCCTAACACGGCATAGACTAATTGGAGTATTAAATTTATGAGCCGTTCTTTAGCGACTGCCGTTATGGCATTGCTGACGCTGCTGTGTCTGTTGACCTCATGGTCCATTGCCGCCCACGGTGTCGATGAGACTACTGGGCAATTTCTCACCGTCAACCAAGGCGTGGCCATCGTGCCATTTATCTATATTGGCGCCAAACACATGGTGACAGGTTATGACCACCTGCTGTTTTTAGTGGGGGTGATTTTCTTTCTGTTTCGTGGCAAAGATGTCTTGCTGTATGTGAGCCTATTTACTGTCGGCCACAGTATTACTTTGCTTTTTGGGGTGTTAAATGAGGTGCAGCTTAATGCCTATCTCATTGATGCCATTATTGGTTTTTCTATTGTCTATAAGGGGTTTGATAACTTAGGTGGATTCCGGCGAATGTTGGGGTATCAACCCAACACTAAGTTGGCGGTCATTATATTTGGCTTGTTCCATGGGTTTGGCTTGGCAACCAAAATTCAAGAGTTTCATTTGCCGCAACAGGGGCTGGTGAGCAATATTCTCGCTTTCAATCTCGGTGTCGAAATTGGCCAGTTTTTAGTGTTGGCTGTGGTGCTCATTGGCATGAGTTTTTGGCGTCGCCATCGCAGTTACCTGACTTTTTCTGTGGCGACTAACACGCTACTGATGAGTTGCGGCTTGATGTTGGTGGGCTTTCAGCTAACCGGCTATCTACTGAACTAAGCTAACAAGCAATTTGCAAAGGATAATATTATGAATTCGATACACCAAGAACAACACTCTCACATCCCGGTACACACAACCGCAACGCTAATCAAAGCCAGTATCATTGCCCTTTTGGTGGCCATAGTTGTGTTGCTGGTGGCCATTTTGCCCGCTGAGTACAATATCGACCCAACTGGCCTTGGAAAAGTGGCTGGATTGACTCAACTGGCCCAAGCCGAAGAGCAGCCAGCAACCGCTTCCCAAGTAGACAAACCCGCCGCGCTAGCAAGTACCTTGGTACAGTCTCCCACAGCATCGACAAAGCTGATGGCAAATGAAGAAGCGCCGTTACTGTTTGCCAAACCAGCAACTCACTTGGCCGATGCCCCTAGTGTGGCGGACATCAAAGCAGCGCGGCAAACAACTGGGGTACGCACCGATACAGTCAATATTACTATTGCTGCAGGTAAAGGCTTGGAATATAAGTTGTTGATGGATGCAGGGATGCATTTAACTTACCAGTGGCGCAGTGATAGTGCAGCACTGTATTTCGATTTTCATGGCGAGCCTCAGGGAGATAAAACCGGTTATTATGAGAGCTTTTCACTCACCACAGCCAAAGAGATGAAGGGGTCGTTGACCACACCGTTTGCTGGCTCTCATGGATGGTATTGGAAAAACAAAACCGACAAAGCAGTGGTCGTTACTCTGACCACCACAGGAGACTATCGCGTTAAAGGTTAGTGGCTTAGCAGCTAGCTATTTAAAGTACTCACAGCGCTATTGGTGGCCAGTACGCGCCGATAGCGTTGCGGGTAATTGTTTAAGGTCGCATTAGGGCAGGCGTTTAGGACAGCATTGCCGCCACAGTGCCGCATAAGGTCATAATAAATAAAAACCACTTTAAGGTATCAGCTTTGACTTTAATGGCCATTTTGACCGCCAGATGGGCACCAATCATGGTACCCGCTGCGAGTATCAAGCCCGGTAGCCACAAAATGAGGTCTTCAACAATAAATATCACCACCGAGGCTAAGGTAAATACCAAAGTACACAACACTTTGAGTGCATTGGCTCTAACTAGATCGTAGCGTAAAGAGCCAGCTAAAGCCGCGAGCAATACAAAGCCAACTCCGGCTTGAACAAATCCGCCATAAATACCCGCAATTAATAACCACCACCAGGAACTCGGGGTATCTTTTACGCGTTTGTTGGGTGTACCGAGTTCAGGTGAGATAAGCGCTGGGCGCACTAATATAACGGTGGCCATTGCCAGCATAGTGCCCAGTAATAGTGGTTTAATCCACTCAGATGGTGCGTACGCTGCGGCTATAGCACCAATAATGCCGCCCACAATGGTGGGCAGCAAAATAGGCCCGGTATCTTGGCTATCAAGTTTGCCATGTTTTTTAAAGCCAAATAACGCGGTGACCGATTGCATCAATACCGCGACTCGGTTGGTCGCATTCGCGACCTCTGCCGGCATGCCCATTACCATTAAAGAGGGTAAGGTGAGGTTAGAGCCGCCCCCTGCAAGGGTGTTAATGATTCCGGCTAAAAAGCCGGTGACAAGAAGCAAGCAACCATAGGAAAAACTGACATCCATATACTGCTCTCAATTTTAGTTAGAAGCTTGATCCCGGTTGCGATAAAAACACTAGCTCATCTTCGGTAGAAGGGCGGTTAAGAATGTGGTTGCGATGTGGATAGCGGCCAAAACGATCGATGATGGCCTTATGGCGTCGCTCAAACTCTAAGTTGCCCTTAGCGGCATCACGGCTAAATAGCACCATGGCAATTTCATGAATTTTGACCGACTCACTGTGCATGTAAGGCATATAAAGAAACGGAACTTGATTTGGCTTCAGCTCTTTATCTGCACCTTGAGTGACCGCTTCTTGTGCTAAGGTTAGCGCCATAGGATCGGCGGCAAATACACCTGGCGTGTCGCGATAGATATTGCGACTAAACTGGTCGAGCACAATGATCTCTGCCAATCGACCTTGTGGTGTGGTGCGCCAATGATAGAGTTCAGCCTTTTTTGCTTGCTCAAGCAGTCGTCCAAAACGTTGGCTTAACTGTTGATCAAACGCAGTGTCTTTCACCCACCAAAGCTTTGGATCTATTTCATCAAACCAAAATTGAATAATGTCATCTGGGGTGTATGGCAAATTCGTCACAGGCGATCTCCTATATCCAGTTATTGTGGTCTTGCTTGGTTAAATAAAGCGCGCGCTCTGCAATATAGCGCGCATCAGCCAAAGGGATGTAGGGAATAGTTTGCTCGCCGCTGGCTAAACCTAAGGTAATGGTGGCGAGTTGTTTTTTCCGTTGCCCTTTAGTTTGGCTTATTTCAACATGCTGTACTTTACGCAGTGCCACTAAATTCCAGTTTTGACTGAGCATACCGCTGTGTATCCAACAGTCATCACCTTGCAGTAAAAAGCCCCACTGACGATAACGCAAGTACAACCCCAGTACAAACAGTGCTGCCACCGTAGCCATGACTTCTGTAACGGGATTAATGCCGATACCCAACATATTCACTAGTACAATCACAGGCGGTAACCACATCCGGCGCCAAAACCAGCCAATATCAATGGATTGATACTGTTTTGGTAATGATTTCGCTTGAGCACATAGTCCGCTAAGCCGCGGTAGCAGCGTATCGATTTGGTCGCGACTCATACTGGGGATCAACATATGTCGCTGATTGACTTGCTCAATTTCGTTGCCTTGAACTTGTTTGAAGCTGACGGTCCAAAGCTTGAGCAGTCGGCCGATGAGTGGCTGGTGAAAGCGTAGCAGTTGCACTCGAGGCAGGCCGAGAGCATCGTTTTGTTTGGCAATGATGCCGCCGGTGCGGTGCACGGTTTGCTGCTTTAGGCTGAGCTGGTAGGGGTGGTATTTTAAAATCGCTGCGGTAATGGATATCAGCGATAGCAACAAGTAGATGATGATGAGACCCACTAAGGTGATAGCTACCTGGCCTAAAATACTGATGGCCGCAACTTGATCGTACCAAGCCTGAAGTTGCAGCAATAGCGGACTAAACTGTGATGACTCCCAATCTAGCTGTCCCAATATGGAGCCGGAAATCACCGAAAACCAGATTAGGTTGTTTTGATAGAGCCCAAATAAGATTAGATCCTTTACACTTTTTTGCACCACAGGCGTTTGCTGATTGTGCTGGCTGGTTGGGCTTTCAATGTCGCTGCCGTCAACTGCGCTAGCAGGCTGCTGTTTTTGCTCAAACAGTCGCTGTTTGAGCTGTAAGGCTTGCCGATAGTTAACTGCGGCTAGCACGGCTTCATCTTTTTTCGAGCCGGCGGTCTCAACCACTAAACTGTATAAGCCCATAGGTCGGAAATAGAGTGGCTGCTCCAGGCGAACATTTTGAATTCTGTTGAGGGGAATTTCGTGAGTACGTTTGAATACCAGCCCTTGGTTAATGCCTAGCTTGCCGTCATGCAGCCGGTAGCGATATTTGAGCCATTGGGTAATTGCAAAGCTCAACGTTAGCAGTATTACCGCGACAATGGCGACTATTATCCAAGGTGAGTCAAAGCCTTTTTGCCAACCGGTATAGACTACAGGGATCAGGGCGTAGCCATTACTGAGCATCGCTTTTATGGTGCCTAGGCTAAAACTGATAATTGACCAGGGTGACAGTGCTGACCACTGGCTAAAGCGGCTTGTTGTCATCGTCACTATCCTTGTTACTGTCCTTGTCATCCTGAACGCTTGGCTCAGTTGCTGGGGCATTCATTGTATTGCCTGCTGACACCTGTGCCTTTGGTGGTGGCATGTGGGTTGGTGATTGAGTGTCAGACTGGCTCGTCAGCTCATTATGCTGTTTCTCTGCCAGAGGCAAATTGGTTTTTTGTCGTAGCGCCGCTTTTGCCAGTAAGTGCTGGCGCATGGGCTCAGCACTTGTGGTGTTGATGCCGGGTAAACTAATTTCCGCATGGCCGCTACCGGCACTAAAACACTTTAAAGTATGTTGGGCAAAGTGACGCTCTATCGGGCCTTGGCTTAAGGTGACGTGTTGCAAACGACTATAAGGTAGCGCCGTTTTTTTGCGCCAAATTACGCCTTTTTGCATCACAAGCTCATCTTCAAAAACACCAAAATGAATGGATTTAGCGTGGCAAAAACGCAGGTAGCTTATGCAGCCCAAGACAATAAGCATGAGGGTGACTATTGCCAGTAACACGAGTATCGGTACGTTAATCAGCACAGGTACCACAACCGCAAGGGTTAATAGTGGCAGCGCGACTATCAGGTTTTCAGTATTGACCTGCTTGATATAATCTTGGTCGACAGCGATTAAAGGTAACTGGTCAAAACTCAGCCATTGTTGCTGTGGTTGCGGTGTCTCATTGGCTCTTGGTGGGGTCGGCATCGACTCACTGTGCATATGTAGCGTCCTTTTCTGCTTGCCTTAAACCACTATATCAGCATTAAAAACAAGGATGCCATAGGCAGACATATTGGCTAACAATATCTTTGCGACGCTCAGGTAGGACGGCGAACGGTGATTAACATTGTGGCTGATAACTGCTAAATTAGACGCTATATCAATACTATAATTGGACTGTCAGCGCGTGAACACCCTGATGCAACACCCAACGAAACAGAAAACCGCCTTTCTGCGTAAACTGTATTTAGCTAATCTTATCGCCACGCAGCCACACAACTTGTTGTCGTTAAACAAGCTTACGGGGATGCCACGCAGAACCTTGCAAGACGCCATTGCTGCCTTTGCTGATATCGGTATCGAGTGTCAGTTTGTGCAGCAGGGCGAGCGTAATAACGCCGGTTTTTATCAGATCAATGCTTGGGGACCGATTGATCCTCAATGGCTATTGGCGCATCAAGATAGTTTGCAGCAGTTGTTTGCGCCCGTTGACGATGCGCAGTAATAAACAAGATTAAACTTGCTTCACATACTCCCAAGGCAATTGTGTTCAGGCCTTGGGTTAAGCGATACTTAAGTCTATTTTGTTAGCGTAACGCCCTTGCGGCAGAACGTGATTGTCATCCCCCCTTTATTTATTACCCACTACTACCTTGGTTAAGGAGAATATCGTGCTGGCGAATGTTTCTGGCATTCAGGAAAAACTCAAAGTGATTGATAGCAGTAAAATGTTTCAAGGCTTTGTTATTTTTGTGATTATTGTTTCAGCTCTATCTATTGGTGCGCATACCTATCATCTACCTTCATGGATGGAGCAAGGGCTATCGCTGCTTGATATTGGCATCACCGTATTTTTTGCCATCGAAATTGTGATTCGCTTCTTAGCCAGTGATGGACCGAAGAAGTTCTTTAAAAATGGCTGGAATATTTTCGATACTATCATTGTTATTGGCAGCCTAATTCCTGCTGGTGGCTCAGCCGTATTGCTTGCGCGTCTATTACGTATTTTCCGCGTACTGCGTTTGGTATCGATGATCCCTGAACTCCGTATGCTGGTTAATGCGCTACTAAAAGCCATTCCACGCATGGGCTACATCGCGTTATTAATGTTTGTTATTTTCTACATTTACGGTGCTATCGGTAGCATGTTATTTGCCCACATCAACGACTTTTTGTGGGGGGATGTATCGGTGGCGATGCTGACCTTGTTTAGGGTATCGACCTTCGAGTCCTGGACATCGGTGATGTATGAAACCATGGCGGTTTATCCACTGAGCTGGATTTACTACCTGAGCTTTATCTTCTTAACCGCATTTGTGTTTCTCAACATGATGGTTGGCGCTGTGCTTGATGTTATGACCCAAGAAACCGCTGTGATGCGTGCTGAAGAGGAGCAAGATGAAACTGAGCAGCAAGATGCCAGTGACAAGCCTGCCAGTGCAGCTGATGTTGCTGAGTTGAAAGCGCAAATCGCCGAGCTAAAAGGCTTGCTGACGCAAAAGGCCAGTTAGTTAAGGCTGTTCATATCCTTTCATATAGTTAGTTTATCGGTTCATATCTACTCCCAAGTTCATTAATAACTTGGGAGTAAGCTTTCCCCCATACAAAAAAACGTTTATTCGATGGGGTAAAGATGATGAACAAATCCGTAACGGCACTGCTTACAAGTGCTCTGTTAGCCACAGCAATACCGGCCAGTGCCAACGATGATAGCCAGCTATTTGGTGGGCAAATCAGCGGCAATGTAAAAATGGCCACTGACTATGTTTTTCGTGGCGAGTCAGAAACCATGGATGGCGAAGTGCCCGTGGTTCAGGGAACGCTAGGTTGGAGTAATGATGACGGTTGGTACACCGGAGTATTTGCTTCAAATATTAAGTTTGCCGACCCCAATCTAGAGATTGTTACTGCGCCTTATATTGGTAAAGCTGGCGAGTTCGGCAACAGTGGCTTTACCTATGATGTCATGGTGTTCTCCTACCTTTATGCTGGCGCATCTTATTCAAACTATACAGAATTGTGGATGAAAGTTGGCAAGCAGTTTGGTCAAGCCCATGTGCAGCTGGAAGTCACGCCGACACTAGATGATTGGTTTGGGGTGTCTGGTTGGCAAGGGGTTAACTATGCTATCCACCCTAGCTATGATTTTAACAATGGGGTTAAAGTCTCAGGCTCGTTTGGTTATCAAGACTTAGATGGCGAAGGGGCAGAGGGCTGGACTCACTGGAACTTAGGTGTTGAAGCCCAGTATGTTGGCCTTAATTTCGACCTTCGCTATCACGGAAGCTCAGTTGATGAGAGCCATCTTGTCTACGGCAGTCAAACAGAGATTTTTGACGACCGCGTGGTATTCGGCGTCAGTAAAAGCTTCTAATCTTATTGTGAATAGTCAGTGTAAAGCCAGCATGTAAGTGTTGGCTTTTTTATTGAACGATGACCTAAGTTTAGCTATCGGTACAGTGAAAAAATCACCCAAGCAGTATATTATGGAGCGCTAAAGCCTAGGATTTAGGCTAGGTGACTGTCAGCGTCACCACAGTGTGGTAAATGTAAGCCGGATTAATCAATAAAGTGTTAGGCAAAACATAGGGTAAGTTATGGGCTATCGAGTGCTAGTGGTTGATGATGAAGCGGTAATTCGCGCCAGACTTAAAGGTTACTTTGAGAAGGAAGGTTATCAAGTTGTCGAAGCACAAGATGGTGAACAAATGTGGCAGGCTTTCGAGGCACAAGCCATTGATTTAGTCATGCTAGATATCAACTTACCGGGTACCGATGGTTTGAGTTTGGCACGGCAACTGCGCAGCAAAAGCGATGTGGGGATCATACTGGTAACCGGCCGCGATGAAACCATAGATAAAATAGTGGGTTTAGAGATGGGCGCAGATGACTATGTGACTAAACCCTTCGAGTTGCGTGAGTTGTTAGTCAGGGTGAAGAACTTACTGTGGCGTATATCGTTAGTGAAAAAGGCATTAGCCGAGGCCAGTCAGCCAGCCGATGCAGATGACAATATTATCGCGTTCAATGACTATGTATTGGAATTGAACAGTCGTCAGTTAACCTGTAATGGTCAGCCTATTAAGCTAACCAAAGCGGAGTTTGAGCTACTGACCGCTTTCTCTTTACACCCACAACAAGTGTTATCGCGGGAGCGTTTGATGTTGCAAACCAGCCATCGCGATCAAGATGTCAACGATCGCACTATTGATGTGATCATTCGTCGCCTACGTAACAAGTTAGCTGCAGAGCTGTTTGTGACTGTGCATGGCGAAGGCTACTTATTTGCCGCAAAAGTGAAGGACTAGTCGCCGCTATTGACGCGGTATAGTGGGTAATAATCTGCCGGTGCCAAGCCTTGGCTCAACACGTCCTCACTGATATGGTCGATACGCTGCTGATTAATACGTGGGCCGATATCACCAAAGGCCGGCTCTCCCTGAAGTTCACGAACCGTCACATCAATGGCGAGCTTACCCTGTAGTACCACACTGTCATCGTTACTGTACGCAATACGCTTGCGGTAGATCCCGCGTAACACTGCGGGTGATAAATAACTGCTTAATAGCTGCACTTTTTGTTGTAACTGACGTTGCTGGACAATGGCGACCGCTGCCTCTATGGCCACCGCGCTACCTAATATATAATCTGGCGTTGCACTGGCAAGTAATTGATTAATTTGGTCTCGGTATAGGTTGCGGTTATTGTCAGTATGATGCACTGACATGATTTTCACCGTACTTTCAGCCAAGGCCGCTGTTAAGCCTTGCTCGACAAGATCGCTGCCACCTTGTTTATCTGGGCCTGTAAATAGCGCAACCTGACTATTATCTGCTGCATGTTGCCGCAGATACTGACCCGCGTGATAACCCATTTGGTACCAATTAACGCCGATCCGAGTGTTGATTTGTGGGTGGTTGACTCGATTGACTAAAGCTATCACTGGTTTGTTGATTGGTGGCTGGTATCGGTCTAGTAAATCGGGCACGACGCTGCCTAATAAAATTGCATCAAATTGATGCTTTAAGCAGTAATCTAGCTGGCTCAATTGCTTGTCGACTTGATAATAACCACCGGCTTCAAATAGCTGCATATCAAGCTCAAGGGCTTTTGCTTGCTGGACTAATCCGTAATTGATTCCGGTCCAATAGGTGTCTTTAAGGTGGGGCATTAACACGCAGATACGCCAATGTTGTTTAGCCGAGGTCAACGGCGTGTATTGTAATTCGCGAGCTTGCTGTAACTGCTGATCAAAAGGGTGACGTTGTTCAACCGGCCAGGTGTTTGCCGCTGTGGGTGTTACCAGCAAAGCAAGTAATACAATCAATGAGCGTTTAAACAACTTACCCATAAATAACAACTTACCCATAAATAACAACTTAGCCATAAATGTGGCATCCCTATCAATGACAGCAATGAATGATGAATACAGATCAGTATAACAATCTAGCCACTGCCTAAGCCGCAGGAATAGTAAGGTATTGGTCTATCGCAGCAATGATTGACTAGCCGTAAAGTTACTGGGTAAAAAACACGTGTAGCCAGTCAACTTCTTATACTGATTGGTATAATATTGTAACAGCTTAACGTAAAAGAGTGATCGCCTTGTCGCTACCGCAACTGTCTTTGTTTGCACTTCCCTTATCTCGCAAAAGCTTGATTGGTCGACTACTGCTGGCATTTGCCTTATTAGCGGTGTTGTTATTGCTGCTGATTAGTTTAGGCAGTGTCAGTTTGCGCTGGGTACAACAAGCTGACAAATATCTGTATGAACAAGCGTTGCCAGCCTCAGAGGCGGCGCGTAAATTGGTGCTGTCGAGCAATGCGCTGGCTGACAATGCCAAGCAACTTGGTTTGTCAGATGAAGAAGCGCAGCGACAACTTGTGGGGCGCAAGTTATCACTTAATAGCGCTTCGATGCTGGCCGCTATTCGCGCGCTTAAAGCCAATGATGTCGATTTTGATGTCAGCTTGGCACAAAGCGCAGCCGAAATTATTGCCGATCTCACCCAGCTCGGTGAGCTAGTGGGTGAGCGTATTCGCAGTGCGTATCAATTGGAGTTACAGGGCGAGTCATTGGTGGATGCCGCCGCAGACAGTACCCGGCTGTTACAAGCTGAGCTGGCAATTGTAGATTCAACTATTTTGTCAAAGTTAAGCTTAGCCTACCCGCAAGCGGTAGGGGAAGCACAGACGGCTGCGTTATTGGATAGCTTGATAGAGCAAGATCTTGACCGTCAAGAACAGCTCAATCGGGGCTTAAAAATCATTCATAATGTGGCGTTGCTGGGGCAAATATTTCAGTCTCCTGAGTTAGATTCCGGCCTCATTGCTGGCATAGAGCAAGTTGAGGTTGCCCAAGGTGAATCGCAGCCCTTAGCACTAGTTGGTGCCGACTCAAGTTTACGCTACTTAAATTCGTTGCAGCAGCTCAGTAGTATTATTCGCGATCCGGTGAGAGCCAAGGCATTGCAAAGTACCATCACCGAACTTTTACAGGTGCCACAAAGCTTGGCATTACAACAGCAACATAATCAGCTCTACCGTGCCCAAGAATTGCAGCTGCAAACCCTGATGGACAAACTTAGTCGCTTGAATCAGGCGGTAGACAGTGCCATGCGCAATCAAGCCTCTGAGGCTGATAATGCTCGCCAAGCCTATTTGCAGCAATTACGTTGGGCTAAGTGGGGGTTATGGGTGACAGGACTTTTGATTTTACTCGTCATTGCCACTGTGGTGTATCGGGTGATTTACCGAGGCATCGCCCTTAAGCTCGATGCCGCCACCAAAGCCTTAGCTCAGTTAAGCTTAGGCAATACCAATGTCACCATTGATACCCAAGGTGACGATGAATTAGCAGCGATGGCTAGCACCATTAAGGCGTTTAAACAAAAAACCGACCATAACCTTAAACTACAAGCACAGTTGCGGGATACCGCTGCCGAGTTATTCGAACATAAACAAGCGCTTGAGGCCAAAGTTGAAGAACGTACTTTGGCACTTGCTCAGGCTAACGAGCAGTTAGATAAAGAGGTTAAGGGTCAAGAAATCGCGCGGGAGATGGCCGAGCAAGCCAATCAAGCTAAGTCTCTGTTTTTAGCCACTATGAGCCATGAGATCCGTACCCCTCTCAACGGGCTATTGGGCACGTTGACCTTGCTTGGCCATGCTAATTTGCCCGCCGCACAACAGCAGTTGTTGGCGCTATCACAATATAGCGGCACCTTGCTGCAAACAGTGCTGAATGACATTTTAGATTTCTCACGGCTAGAACAAAGCAAATTGGCCAATGAGCCGCGAGCAGTGGAACTCAATCAGCTACTAGATGAAGTGACTGCGATTATGTTGGCCGGTGCAGGGCTAGCGGGATTAACCCTGCGAGCTAATCATGACAACCTGCCTAAGTGGGTGTACCTCGACGGCCCCAAATTACGTCAAGTATTGTTTAATCTGCTGGGCAATGCGATTAAGTTTACCCCCCAAGGCCGCATAGAGTTGTCGGTGATGCAGCAGGGACAAAGGCTGGAATTTACTGTTACTGATAGTGGCATTGGGATTGACCAACAAGCCATGAGTCAGCTGTTTAAAGCCTACAGTAACGAACCCTCTAAAGGCCGCGATCGTGGTACTGGATTAGGCTTGGCGATCAGTAAGCAGTTAGTGCACCTAATGGATAGTGACAGCCCATCGCAAAACCATGGTTTGTGGGTGCGCAGTGAGGTGGGTAAAGGTAGTTGCTTTGGCTTCTCTTTGCCGCTAATTGAGTGCCAAGGGCCGCAAACCGAGCAAGATGAGCAGGTACAGTTGGTCGAACCCAAGCGGGTACTGGTGGTTGAAGACAATAAGATCAACGCCATGGTTGCTCAAGGATTCTTGGCCCATCTTGGCCATGATTCGGTGTTAGTGGGCAGCTGTCAGCAAGCACGTCAATGCTACACCGCAGAATGTGCCGCGCAATTCGATGCCATTATGTTGGATATTCAATTGGGAGATGGCTCCGGCTTAGATTTGCTCAAACAATTACAGCAAGTCAATCAACATGCTCAGCTTAGTACCCAAATCGCCGCATTTACCGCGCAGGTACAACCTCAAGATATGATGCGTTATCAGCAGTTGGGGTTCGATGAAGTGTTAATGAAGCCTCTCGATATGCAGGCATTGCAGAACTGGCTTGGGCGCGGCAAAGCGCTTGCTGATGTGACCGATGTGACCGATGTGACAGGCGATGGTGTCGATATACTTCGCAGTAATGTTGAGGTACGACAAGATGACGCGCTGTTAAATGAACAGCCGCAATCTCTATACGCAAACTTACTGGATTTAAGCCAGCTTGAACAAGATGAGCGGTACTTGGGTATTGACGCCATAGAGGAGATTTATCAGCTGTATCTTGTCTCTAGTGAGCAACATATTGCCAGCCTAGCCAGTGGTGAGAATGACTATCTTAAAGTTATCCACGCCCTGAAGGGCAGCAGTGCTAGTATGGCTATGCTGCAATTAGCGCAGGAGTGTAAACAGGTTGAGTTACTCGGCCTTAATGCACAGCAATATGTGAGTGAGCAACATGAGCGGATTTGCCAAGTTTGGCAGCAGTCAATGCAAGCGTTAGCAGCTTGGTTAGCAGATAATAGATAATGAGCGTATAGCTTTGATTAATAAGCTTGGTAGAGTTGCAGGCTACTGCTAAAAAGCCATCTACTCCAAGCTTAATAGGGTAGTTTACATATTACCGGTTAGCATTTCGCTAGGCATTGTTGGCGTTTTTGCTCACATACTTGTGGTGAGCTCCATGGTGTAGCAGTACAGTAGCCGTAGCCACGATTACAATCTACCGCACATTGAGAAATTTCTGCGACCACAGAAGTTGATGCCATAGACATCCCAAATCCCATAGAGATAGCAACCAGGGCAAACTTAAGTTTATTTTTCATTATTCATCCTTACGTATTATTCAATCTATCGCTCTTCAGTGAGCAACAATCAACCTAGCAAGCTGCTTTTTAGCTGACAACACAGGTGCGAGTAAATCATCATGATTGCTTTGAAACGTATCTGTTTATTCTTGGCTTTTTGAAGAAATACTCGGTTAATCTAGTACTTTAAGTTAATTGCGTAGCTGTTGAGGCATAGATAGGATCCATTCATCGATATACTAAGGTCGTCATTGCCCTGTACGTCGGCTGAAATTAAAAGGAATTAGGGATTAATGGCTAACTTATTAAAACTTATACTGCTACTTGGTTTAGCGCTGCTGGGTTATCAGCAGTGGTTTGCCCCACTGCCGCTGCAAACATACTCTTTTACTAATGTGCCGGTCACAGTGGCGATGTTATACCAATCAGTATAAACATTTAGTCACTCAGCGAGAGTTTAGCGGTTCTGAGGTAAGGCAACGAGTGAAGAGCATAGTTATTCTACGGTTAAGCTCGTTAACACAGCATCAGAATCGCTAAAACTCGCCATTGTGGCGCGTTTTAGGCTGCCTGCTTCTGCGTTGAATAATTTCACAAGGGAACAACCATTGTTTCAATCATTCGCCTTGAATTAGTTTGCCCAAAGCGCGCTGAGTAGATCAAATTCTTATACTGATTGGTATTAGAAGGTGCCCACATTAAGCGAGACACCGATAGCCGTACGGATATTGAGTCAATCATTTCACAGGGTAAGTTCACCATGGCCGCGTTGTCAGTGAGCTCTGAAATGGAGAAGTTCGAACAAGCTGATATGGAGTTTATCGCTGACGATTTTGATGAGTTCGAGCTGATAAGCTCAGCTTATACAGGCTTGAAAAACGGGGCCGCGACTGAGATTGACCGTGGTTATATCTCTCATAATGGCAAGCGTGGTTATCAAATGACATTACAATTCTCTAATGGCGAAGATGAGATCACCATGCAGCAGCGCATTTTTATCGTCAATGACTATTTATTGGTCTTTATCGGTGGCTACAATAGCACCCAGCAGCAACGAACTGTGTCGCAGTTTCTTGATTCAATTAGTTTTGGCTAACGGTGGTATTTAAGCAAAGGCCAACCGCTATTTAGGGTTGGCCTTTTCAGTGGAGATACGGTGATACAAACCGTGTGTAAGTACTACAACTCGCCTTGCATCCATTGCAGATCTGATTCCACCCATGACTGAGTCAGCCGTGCTAGTGGAAGGTAGAAACTGCCTTGATCGACTTCTGCAACTTTATTGACAAAATTGGCCAGCCAATTTGCCAGGTTATGTTGCACAAACTCGCACTGCTGCGCTAAGTCTTGGTTCACACAGATGTGTGCAACGTAGGCAAGCATTACCGCAATGTGATCAGCTGGCTCAGGAAATTCACTCTGAACCTGCAATTGGCTCTGTTTGAGAAATTGACTCATTTGCTGATGCTGCTCACCAAACAGTAATGGTTGGTCATCATCGCTGCTCGCTTGTTTTTGTAAGTACAAGCTGGCGTAGGGTGAGGCGCTATGCTTGGTGCCCACCAAAAATAAGCCGCAGTAATCTGCTGCCAGTTCTAGCAATGCTTTATCGGATGTCAGTGTTTGCAGCTTGGCGACAATCATCTCAACATCATGACTAAAGCTAGGCTCACTGCCGAGCTGTTGCCAAAATGCCATTGCCTGAGCACTGGTTAGCTCATGCAATATTTGATGATCGACCTCTTTGGCAAATAAGGACGACAGTAGCTGATAGATACTGGCTCTTGCTTGGTTCACTGATTGTTGTTGGCTCATAGTGCAATCTCTACTGGGCCGCTAAAAGCACTCACTTGAGGTACTTTGCCGCGATACTTTTCAAACTCAACTAAACAGGTATAGGCAGCACATGCCTGTGCTAATTTAGATGTACCGATATCTTGGGTTAGTGTATTGGGGTCGCCGTAACTACACAAGGCGCCAATTTCTGCTCCGCCTTCTTTGCTGCCATCTTCACCAACTGGGCCATACCAAGCGCCTTCGTGGATACGAATCACACCTTGCGGGAAGTTATCAGAGACTACGGCTCCGGCAAGCAACTGACCACGGTCATTGAAAACCCGCACGATATCCCCTGATTGAATGCCGCGTTGTTTGGCGTCAATTGGGTTAAGGTAAACCGGCTCACGGCCATTAACGGCATAAGACTCACGGTAGGCTTCAGATTCACACATTTGTGAGTGCAAACGTTTATCTGGATGGCAAGACTGCATCCACACCGGGAATTTATCCGAGCCTGGGCCACCATGACAGCGCTCAGATTTCTCCATCCAAGTAGGATGACCTGGGCAGTCGTCATAGTTGTATTGGGCTATCTTGCGGCTGAAGATCTCAATTAGCCCGGACGGTGTGCCCAGTGGGTTAATCTCAGGATCTTCCCTAAATGCGGCATGACGAGTCCAAGGCTTACCTTCACCAAAGTGCACATAACCTTGTTTCCAGAAGGTGTCAAAGTCAGGCATGTCGAATTTTTCAGCATTGGCTGCCTTGCAGTCATTGTATAGATTAGCTATCCATTCACGTTCAGTCAGGCCGCGTGTGTACTCCTTCTCTTTGCCAAGAAGACGGGCAAAGCGAGTGAAGATCTCAAAATCAGATAGACTTTCAAATAATGGCCCCACCATTTTCTGCATCGCTAAAATGCCACGGTTGGCATAGCTACCATAAACATCAATGTCGTTACGCTCAAAGGTGGTACAAGCTGGCAATACGATATCTGAGAATCGGCAGGTAGCCGTCCAGTTCATATCAATGGTCACCACGCACTCTAGCTTATGGAAAGCTTGCTTCATGCGATTGCGATCTTGGTGATGGTTCCACGGGTTGTTGCCGGAGAACACCATCATTTTGATATCTGGATAGGTGACCTTGCTACCATTGGCATCGATAGTTTTACCAGGTTCCAAAATGGCATCAATCCAACGTGCTACTGGAATGGTGCTGCTGGTGCCTTTAAAGTCATTGTTATCGAAAATGGGCTTTTGGCCTTCATCTAAGTTGCGCGGGAATGCGCCTGGCGCGGCGGCGCCTGATGATGGCACACCGATACTTGAGTAATGGTGACCATAGCTAATCCCCCCACCGGGTAGTCCAATTTGGCCAATCATGGTGGCCAGTACAGCCGCCATCCAATAGGGTTGTTCGCCATGTTGCTGACGTTGAATGCACCAGCCCATTAGCATTTGAGTGCGATCTTGGGTCATCACTTTAGCGAGATCGCGAATGATTTCTGCCGATACGCCGGTAATGTCTGATGCCCACTCTGGGGTTTTTTCGATGCCGTCGGTTTCACCTTGAAGGTAAGGTAAGAAGCGATCAAACCCAAGGCTATAGCCGTCTATGAAGGCTTTATCATGTAGATTTTTGGCTACCATTTCATGGGCAATACCTAACATTAAAGCCACGTCAGTTTGCGGGTTAACGTATAGCTGTTCGCAACCTAAATATTGCTGAGTTTTAGTCACAACCGGATCAATACTGATCACCCGTATTTCGCCTTTGGCCACTTTATCCTTTAGTTGAGCAAGGTAAGCGTAAGACTCATGGGTCTCAGCATTCCAACCCACCTGCAAGTTTTTGTAAGGATCATTGGACCATAAAATAATGGTTTTGCTGTTTTCTAAAATCAGCGGCCATGAGGTACCCTGAGCGTACACTTCGGTTGAGCCCAAAATATAAGGCAAGATGGTTTGCCCTGCACCAGTAGAGTAATCCCCGACTTTTTTTACAAAGTTACCGTGCATGCCAACAGCACGTTGCATATGGCTGGTACTTGAGTGCAGCTGGCCGGTTGCACGCCAACCAGTTTGCCCGGCGTGTAAGCCTGATGGCCCATATTTGGTTTGTACTTCATCCAATGAGTCTTTAAATAGCGATAGCGCTTTGTCCCAAGTGACGCGTACAAACCGGAAATCACCGCGCTGCGTCGTATCACTTTTGTGGCCATTCAATAGGAAGTCTAAACGCACCATGGGGTAACGTACCCGTGATGGGTTGTAGACTAAGCCCTTAACACCATTGATCATGTCTGTCGGGTATTTATCGCTATCAAAAGGTTTCACCTCGGCAATAACCCCGTTTTTGCGCTTCATTTTGAACGCGCCAAAGTGCGAACCTGTGGTCAGCCAACCATCGCTAGCTCCGGCGCCGCTGGCTGCTAGGGCATTAAGCGGGGCCAATACTGATGAGCCACTAAGCACAACGTAAGAAGTGCCGACTAAGCCTTTTAGAAAATCTCTTCTGTTCATAATACGTTGTCCTAATTAGTGCGCTGACTTATCAAAGGTTGATGAATGCTCTTGCAGATACTTCTGCACCAGTGCTTGGGTATCTTGGTCCATGTTGACGAAGGCAATCATGCCTTGGAACATGCCTGGCCAAGTGTTGGCGTCAAAATGGGCGGCATCGGGTTGGGTATGACACACACTACACGCGGTGTTATAAGTGCCGCGAGCATAATCCCAAAGCGGCTGTAGATCGCTCAGTAGGTAGTCAGTATCAGTCCAGATAGCCGCTTCAACACGTTGCCATTTTAGCCCTGTCATTGGGTCTTCTTGCTCTTCAAATGTGGTGATAACTCCCTCTTCAAGTGCGGCATCTTTGGTGAGCTGTGCACTTAAAATATTAAGACCGAAGTCATAGTAGATAACCCGTCCAGCACCAATTTTCTTGCGCCAGCCATCAATGCCAATCTTGGCGCGATTGCCTTTGATTTCGAGGACTTTAACCTTGGTCGCAATGTTTAAGGTGCCCGCTTCAACGTCGGTTTTTTCATTGAAGTAAAGGGGTTTAGTGAGCGCAGTAAAGTAGCTTTGGTCGACCTGCAAACTACTGACCCCTGAGCCAACTTGGCCAATGAGTTCAGGTGCGCGGGCTGTCCCCATGTCGGGTAGCTTATGGGCAATCCCTTTGTGGCAATCGATGCAGCTCTGGTCAAGCTCGGCTGCACGTTTCATCTGCTTTTGCGCCAGCTGCGACATATCTTCCCATTTCATGGAGTCGTAGTTGTGGCAGTTTTTACATGCTAATGAATTGTCTCTATCGAAACGTTTCCATTCACGACTGGCCATCTCTAAGCGCTTGTCTTCGAATTTCTCTGGGGTGTTGACGGTCTGTAGTAACCAACCCCATACATCGTGAGACGCTTCCATTTTGCGGCCAATCTTACGGCTCCACTCGTGAGGAACGTGACAGTCTGGGCAAGTCGCCCGTACACCAGAGTGATTAGACCAATGCACAGTTTCTTGTAGCTCTTGGTAGGGCTTACTCTCCATGCTGTGGCAGCTAATGCAGAACTCTTCAGTATTGGTCGCTTCCAGCGCGGTGTTAAACCCACCCCAAAAGATAATGCCCATTAGAAAAGCGGAAATACTGATTGAGCCCAGTGTTAGATATTGAGCTGGTTTGTTTAGTGTGCGCCAGATGTTGATAAGCCATCTCATAATCGCATCCTCTTAATAAAATATAGTGACTGATTGCAGGGCTAGTGGGCGACAACGCCACCAAAGGCTTGAATCATCCAAATGATGAATCCATAGGCGCTGACAAAGCTGGCGCTGAGGACGGGAAATAAAATGAAGATGATGAAGCCTAGGGCCTTCAACTCATCAGATTTATTGCTAAGCGATTGACTCGCAGATTGTTGCTTGGCCATGGTGCTGACTCCGGCTCAATGTTCAATTTCGATGGCGCCATTATAGGTAGCAGATGTGAACAGCGATGGCAGTGGCGATGAATGGAATGCGACAACTTATGACAAAATATGAATGGATTTTTATAGTGAATTTTTTCTGTTTTAAATCAGTTGTATACATTGTTTTTGGGACAGGGTTTTACCAATCAACTCGTGAGAGGCAGTGCTTTTCTATGAAAAATCAAATTAGTTCCTCATTATTGCTAGCCGGCAAACCCCGCTAGGCTTGCGAGTTTTTGTATACCTGTAGGAACCGCCATGCCATCAACAGACCTCACTTGCCGACTTGCATCGCTGTGTGCCGATATTCGCCGAGCTTTAAATCAGGAGGTTATCGACTATAACGAAGTCGCGCTCTACGCTGAGTTTGCCCTGAGCCGCGCCTATGAAATGCTGTTACTGAACGGTGGTGACTTTGCACTGCAACAAACCGAAGCGATCATTGAGCGGGCACTACAAGTGATGCCCTGCTTAACGGACTTTTTAGCCGAAGCAGAGCAACTGCTGTGTAAGTTAGGCAGTGTTAACGGCCAGGCTGAACTTGCCGATGTTTGCGCGCAGATTGTTGAGCCGTTATTGCATATTAAAGTGATTGCGATGAGTAAGATGAATAAAAGCGAGTATCTGATTTAACACAGCATGTACTTACGCTGTTTTTAACGTGCAGTCCCGCCGTTCAAACAGTGGGTTCAGCACGTTAAATCAGCAACAAAGCTGCAATTGATAGGGGTTATGGCGCCTAAGGGATAGGCTTACTGTTGCAAGCCTGCAAAGGGTTAATTTCTAGTACTGGGGCAGCGTCTAGCTCGTTGGCATCCATCATGGTTGCAATGCGTTGCATTGAAGAAAGCAGTAAAGTTTGCTCCCACTCGGGCAGGACTTGAAACTTTTGAATAAAGTGCTCTTGTAAAGGTTGCGGCGCATCAATCAGACTGGCATGGCCCTGCTCAGTTAAAAAAAGGCTCACTCTGCGTTTGTCTTGATCACTGCGGATGCGTTGTATTAATGCTCTGCTTTCTAGCCTATCTAAAATATTGGTGACGGTGGCAGCGCTCAGATTAATATTTTTGGCTATCTGACTGGCGGTGATCGCCTCTATATGGGCTATTTGCTGCATGATAAGCAACTGTGGCCCAGTTAACCCTGATAGCTTGTTCAATTGTTTCGAGTGCAAATCAATGGCTCTAATCACTTTTCTTATAGAGACAAGTAGCTCTTCATGTTTTTCCATTGGCGATAACATCAGACTTAAAAAAGTTAGAGTACATGAATATTATCGCGATTGGCAACTGACGTTTGACCTGCTGGTTAGTGTTTGTTGATGTGAGTTAGCACGCCGATTTATCACTGTTTTTATCGATAAAATAAGCGTTTTACCTAGGCCTACAGCCAAGGCTAATATTGACATGTACAAAAAAACACCTCAATATTAGTTAGAGTTAAAACTATTTTAATTCTAACTAATTGTGCCTGTACCACTGCAGAACATGTTCAGCATTGTCGCTTATTGATTGCTGTCGATTAGGGTTAATTAACGAGTTTGAGCAGCAACATGGCAAACGCTTAGGAATACTAAATTAGATGCGCAATGGTTCAACTGACACTCAAGCACCTTCGTTGAAGTCGCAAGTAGAGGCGTTTGATCAACAGCTCAATGAACTGTTTTTGACCGAATCTATCCAGTCATTAATGGCGAAGCGGTCCGACTTTTTCGATAATCTTCTCAGCCAGTTATGGCAAGATTTTGGCTTGCATCAATACCCCATAGCCCTAAATGCGGTCGGTGGGTTTGGTCGTGGCGCGCTGCATCCTAAATCAGATATTGATATCACCATCTTATATGACGGTAAATTGAGTATTGAAGCGGAAATTCAACTGAGTGATTTTCTCACCCGTCTATGGGATTTAGGTGTAGATATTGGTCAGTCGGTACGCTCAATTAAAGAGACCATCACCTTCGCCCAATCCGACATCACCATTGCCACCAACTTACTCGATATTCGCGTTATTTGTGGTTGCCAGTCTTTCGCCGCCAATGTGCTTAGCAAAATAGGCAAAGAAGGTATCTGGACCATGAAAGACTTCTATGATGCCAAGCTCGAAGAGCAAGAGACACGGCATAAAAGAGCGCGTAATACCGCTTTATACTTAGAGCCCAATATTAAGAATAATCCCGGCGGCATGCGAGACCTGCATACCATTGATTGGTTGGCGCAAAAACACAATCAAACGCCGCTCGACCAACAACAGTCACTGGCTCAGTACCTGTCGGCAGAAGAGATTTTTGAACTCTCTGAAGCCTATGATTATATTTGTCGAGTCCGCTGGGCATTACACGTCACAGCCAAGCGTGCCGAAGAGAAACTGTTGTTCGACCATCAGGGAGAAGTGGCGCAGTTTATGGGCTTTGGTGGCCAAAACAATCAGCTAGCCATTGAAAATATGATGCGCCAGCTGTTTAGGGCCATGACTCGTGTGCGTGAGTTTAATCAGATCATTATTGACTCACTGACCTTCACCTTAGGTTTTCATTCTCGACCGGTTGCTAGTATTGAAATTGATGAATATTTCAGTATTAAAAACGGACTCATCTCGGTGAATTTCGACCAAGCATTTATTGATAAACGTCAGGTGATGCGCTTGTTTTACCTGCTTGCAGACCATCAGCAAGCGCAAGGGATCGCCCCTGGCACCTTAAGATTGCTTAGACAAAACAGGCGTCGGTTGTTAGGCGAGTTGATTGACTATCAAGGTTGTAGGGAAGAGTTCATACGCCTAATTACCCATAAAAATGGTTTGAAACTGGCATTTAGTTTGATGCATCGCTACGGTGCGTTGGCGTCCTACAGTGCCCATTGGCGCTGGATTGAAGGTAAGATGCAGTTTGATATGCATAACGCCTACACGGTAGATGAGCATGCGTTTAGGGTGGTGCAAGCGCTTGATGGTTTTTGGGATATTGGTAATGAAACCTTGCTGGTTAACCAAGTCTGTAAGCGTGTCAGAGATAGAACAGGGCTTATTTTAGCGGCGTTGCTGCATCATATTTCCGGTCAGCAATCGATTGATAAAAATGAGCTCAGTGCGATTCAGGCCAAAGAGTTTGCTAGTCAGCATACAGAAAAGAAATCCACCATAGATTTAGTCTATTGGCTGGTGGCCAATCAAGACTTGTTAGTCTCGGCGATTCAAACCGTCGACATTGCCGACCCCAATGTGATTAAAGATCTGGCCAAGCAAGTGGGCAATGAAGATAAGCTCAATGCGCTGTACTGTTTTACCGTTGCCGATATGATGGCAACCAATGAAGAGTATTGGAATGATTGGCAAGAAGCGCTGCTGAACAAGTTGTATTTAGAGGTACGAAAAGCCCTTAAAAGCGGCATTGAGAACATTTTCGAAACGAGGGTGTTGCTTAGAGAAAATAAGGCGACAGCCAAGCAGCAGCTACTGGCACAAGGTGTCGAAGAGGTCGATGTTATTGCACTATGGTCACGATTACCGAATCACTTTTTTAGTGCAAATACTGCCAGCTCCATCGCGCTGATCTCCCATCAGTTGTTGCGCAACATTGAGCAGAATATTCAAGTGTTCTTTGTGCAAGATACCGCAGAAAACTACACGCAACTGATTGTTTATACAAATGATAGAAATAACCTCTTTGCCGATATTTTTAATGTGCTGTCCGCGGCCAAGTTGAGTGTTAAAGATGCGCAAATAATGAAAAGCAAAGACGGCAATGTGTTAGAGATCATTAAACTGCTGGATGCCGACAATCAGCCCATTGTTGAACCCATGCGTTTGCAGCGTTTAAAGAAAAGGGTCACGGAAGTTATTGTTGATGGCAGTAAAGTCAAGTTAGCGGCGAGTCCACGGTATGTGCGCAACTTTGATAGTGACCCCGAGATTGATCTGTTAGAGAGCACCCGCAAAAACAAAGTATTGCTGAAGATAAATACCTTAGATAAACCCATCTATATGCAAAGTATTTGCTCTGCCTTTTCTGCATTGGACTTAACGATTCACTCAGCAAAAATTACCACACTGGGTGAGTCGACTGAAAACGTGTTTTTGCTCTCCAATCGTGATGAAGAGCCGATGACAACCAAAGAGAAACATCATATTAAAGGCGCAATCAATGCCAGCTTGATGGCGTTACCGTCGTAACTTTGGCTGCCATGACACTCAGGCGAACACTAGCTTAATAAGGTCCAGCAGATGAAGCCTATCCAGCTAATCAGTAATAGTCCCCAAGGCAGGTAGCGGCTTTGGGAGTTGTTGTTGCTCACCTCGACTGAGGTCTCAACATCTTCTTGGCTACGCGCTTTGGCTTTAATGGCCTGTTTACGCACTTTATCTCTCTCGCGGGCCTTACCTTTTTGTAGCTTCTTATATTCAGCAATGCCTTTTTCAATGCCCTGGGCGATCAGTTTAGTTTGCTCTTTAGTCTGCCCAGGTTTTTGAGTTGCCTTGGCAACCTTGAGTGCTTCATTCTTGGTTTCGTTAGAAGTTGTTTTAGCCATGTTGTTGCGAGTTTAACGCCTGTTTTAGCGAGTCGATAAGCGCACTATATCAGGTCTAGTGACCAAAATGCAGTGCGCTATTTTACCCGCTGATATTGCGCTTTTAGGCGGCTAAATCTTGTTTTAGCGGATTGGCTGCGAGAAACTCAAATAAGCCTGTTTGCAAATTGACATTCCAAAAACGGCCCGCCAAAGTCAAACTAAGCAAAGGTGAGCTAAAATCGGTGAGGCCATTGTGCTGCCACTGTTCAAATAGTGGGGTTAAGTGCTTAGCTAGCTTGGCTGGAAGCAAGCGGGTATCGAGCAAACCGGTATCTAATCCACGTTTGATAACCGCATCGAGCGCGGCTGAAGGGTTAGGGGGCATGATCATTTGCGGCACCTGAGCTGGGACAGTTTGCACAGTGTCAGGTGTACTATTATGTGCTTGATGCCATTGCTTTAAATCGCGACCATTCATACAGCCATGGCCATGAATACTGCCACCGGCTCCGGCGCCAAACGGCAGGATTTCAATACCGCTTTTCGCTAAGGTGTTATAAATACTGCGCTCTCTGGCATCTCTGCGCCAATGGCAGCTCGATAGTCTTTGCCAGTTATGAGCTTCGAAGTGGTTCGCGCCAATGGCGTACATATTGGCGCGAGTTTGGCTATCGGCTTGATATTGGCTATTGGCAGGCGCTATCACCTTACCTTTGCCCTTGGCATGATCCATTCGTGAGCCAGACAAACCAATTAATTGATATAGGTCGACACCATGCACACCCGTGTCAATGACCGCCTGCAGATCTTGCTGCCAAACGTCCATGGTCTGCCCAGGTAAGCCAAAGATAAGATCAATGACCACACTGGCACTGGGGTGCTGACTCAGTTCTGCTAAGCGATTCAGTAGCACTGTTTTGTCGTCGAAACGGCCGGCGGCAATGCGCACATCGGTATCGAAACTCTGTACTCCAAATGAAAAACGATTGAAGCCACTTTGATTGGCTGCCTGCCATTTGTCATCGTCAAAGCCGTTGAGCCTACCCTCAAGGGTTATCTCCACATCGTCGACCAATTTAAATCGCTGAATAGCTTCACCTAGTCTGAAAATTTCATCGGCCTGCATGTCAGTGGGTGTACCGCCGCCAACGTAAACAGTGTCGAACGCTCGACTGTTGCCCAATGGGGTATCAGCGGCAATACGCAGCTGCTCAACGAGTGTATCTACATAGCGGCTGACTTTTTCTGGGTTGGTGCCATTTTCAAAAAAGTTACAGAAACTGCAGCGTTTGCGACAAAAGGGCAGGTGGATATATAGCGCCCGCTGCGTGGCTTGGCTAGGTTGCTGCCACCATTGTTGCCATTGCTGACTGTCGAGTGTAAGTGGTCGACTATTGCTGCGTCCTGCGTGGGGAGCACTCTTCACTTTAAAAGCATGTTGCAGCGGGTCGGGACTGTTAATTCCCGTCATTGTGGGGGTAAATTGCATAGCAACCTCATGGTAATCTCTAACCCCGTAATGATAATCATTATCAAGTAAAAAATTGTTGCTATGGATCAAATTTCAACTAAGAAGAGTGTAAATCTGTGTCAATTTTGGCCGGTAATTATCGTTGACGGGTGTAAGTGTTTTTCACGATATAATCGAGTAATGGTTCGGCACTAACATGACGAAATTTCAACGGTTGTATTAGCTCGCCAAACAAGGGAGTACCGGCACCGAGAAGCACAGGAATAGTGGTAATAATCAGTGTGTCGATAAGATCGTGTTGTAAGAATTGTTGAATGACATTGCCGCCGTCAATATACAAGTTGTGGCGACCTTGCTGATGAATATCGTCCAGCACTTGCTCAAGAGGGCCATTAACAATAAAGACCTTACCCTCAAGTTCAGCAGGTAGCGAAGTTAAGCTATTACTGAGAACATAAACCGGTTTGCTGTAAGGCCAGTCGATGCCAAAACTCAACACCACTTCAAAGGTATTTCGCCCCATAACTAGCGCATCAACACTGTCCATAAATGCGCTAAAACCCAAATCATCATTTTGCGGATTCGGAATATCGTGCAGCCAGTCCAAATTATCATCTTTGCCGGCAATGAGACCATCAAGGCTGGTAGCGATATAGACAGTGTTAGTCATGGTATTTCCTCTTTTATATTGATGATGGTGATGCACTAATCGCGTCACAGTTATCGTTTAGGCTTGTATTAACTGTGGTGATAACTTAAAATTCTACAGTGTAGAAAAATGGTATTTTATCGAGACATTATAATGACTGTCAACACCAAGAAACGTGGGCGACCTTCAGCGGCAGGCCAGCCTCTCAATCAGCAACGCATATTGGAACACGCCAAGCAACTTTTGCTAGAGCAGGGCAAAGTGCCCAGTATTAGGCAGTTAGCCGCGCAGTTGCAGGTCGATGCCATGGCGATCTATCACTATTTTGACAACAAGAATTCGTTATTAGAGGCATTGGCCATCTCATTAGTTGACGAAGTAACGTTTGATGCAACAGCTGAGGATTGGCGGGCAGCACTGCTGCAACTGTGTCAGCGCTATCTTGTGCTACTCGATAAGTATGCCGCTTTATTGGAAACCTTATTAACCATGAAATCCACTGGACCTGCCGAGGTGTTTTCCCGTCAACTTGGGCAAGTGCTGCGGCCGTTGCAGCTTGGTGAGCAGCAATTTAACGATCTCCTGTGTTTACTTGCTGATTACTTGCATGGTTTTGCTTTAGCAATGCGCAGCGACACAACCGGCAAATTAACGGTTGAGCAAATTCAAGGGCCCATTACGTTAATTTGCCGTGCTATCACACTAGAACACTAATACCAATCAGTATAAGAATTTGATCTACTCAGCGCGCTTTTTGCAAACTAATTCAAGGCCGGCTAATTCAAAGTGAGTACTGAAACAATGGTTGCTCCCTTGTGAGGTTATTCAACGCAGAAGTAGGTAGCCAAAAACGCGCCAGAATGGCGAGTTTTAGCTGTTCTGATGCTGTGTTAACGAGCTTAACCGTAGAATAACTATGCTCTTCACTCGTTGCCTTGCCTCAGAACCGCTAAACTCTCGCTGAGTGACTAAATGTTTATACTGATTGGTATAAGCTTGTTTTGGTTGGCTAAAATAGCAAAGGCGTTGCGCTATTAGGTTGGTTAACGACAACGGGGTCATAGTGCCAAACTTGGCGAATAGTCGCCGGGGTTAACGTTTGCTCAGGGCTGCCATCTTCTACCACTTGGCCTTGCTCTAGTATCACTAAGCGGTCGGCATAGCGTGATGCTTGATTAAGGTCGTGAAGCACCACGATCACCGCATACCCTTGCTCATGGGCCAAGCGTTTTGCGAGCGATAACACTCGGTGTTGCTGGGCTAAATCCAGCGCCGATGTTGGCTCATCGAGTAGCAAGATAGGTGATTGGGGGGCTTGGGCCAATTGGGTTAACACCCGCGCGAGCTGTACTCGCTGCTTTTCACCCCCTGACAGCGTTGGGTAACTGCGGTCTTTTAAATGCAGTAGATCCACTTGCTCAAGTTGTGACAGCACCAATTGCTTGCCTTGTTGCTGACTGAGGCTAAGGGGGTAAAGTCCCATCTCCACCACCTCATGCACTTTAAACGGGAAGGTTAGCGATGCATGTTGTGGTAATACTGCCATCGATTTTGCAAGTTGCTGTCTATCCCATTGTTCAAGCTTAGCGCCAAACACATCAATGGTGCCATTATCAGCTGCAACCTCTTGGCATAAACTCTTCAGCAAGGTCGATTTACCTGCCCCATTGGGTCCGAGTAAAGCGGTGACTTGTCCGGCTTGAATATTGAGGTTGATATGACTCAATACCGTTTTTTGACCGATGCGCACCGATAGTTTATTGACTTGCAGTACTGTCTTACCTGAGGGCTCGACGTTAGGTGAGGTTTGATTTGTCATTGCTATATCAACCTATGACGCTGCTTGAGCAGTAGTAGAATAAAGAAGGGGGCACCTAGCAGCGCAGTGACTAAGCCCACAGGCAGCTCAGATGGCGCCACCAAAGCGCGTGCACCGATATCGGCTAAAGCTAAAATCGCTGCACCTAGCATGGCACTGAGTGGCAGTAACTGCTTGTGATCTGGGCCTACCATCATGCGCACTAAATGCGGCACCACTAGGCCTATGAAGCCAATAATTCCGGTAGCAGCCACAGCAATTCCTACACCAATGGCACACAGTACAATGAGTTTAAATTTGAGTTTATCCACATCCAGCCCTAAGTGACGGGCTTCAGCCTCGCCAAGCAACAGGGCGTTGAGAGCTTTTGCATTGCGGTTAAACTGCCAGCTGACCAAGGCCAAGGCAAGCAGACTGAGAATCACATAATGCCACTGCGCGCCAGCAATCGAGCCCATTTGCCACAGGGTGAGATCGCGCAGCGCCATATCATCGGCCATGTATGTTAGCAGGCCAATCCCCGCTCCTGCGAGTGCAGCAATAGCAACCCCAGATAACAGCAGAAGCACCACCGAGGTACCGCTTGGACTGCTAGCCAGTCGGTAAACCGCCAATGTAGTTAATAGTCCGGCCACAAAAGCCGACAGTGCCACCATGTACTCACCACCTTGGGGGATAAGTACAATGCAGATTGCGGCGCCAAGCGCAGCGCCGGATGAGACCCCAATAATGCCAGGGTCGGCCAATGGGTTACGGAATAAGCCCTGCATTACCGCGCCGCATTGTGCTAACACTGCGCCAACAGCCAATGCCAACAAGGTGCGCGGCAAGCGCACGTTGTTGATAACCAACTGCTCATGGGGAGCAACACTACCCACTTCTAACTGCGTGGCCCAATTGACAACCGCCTGCAGGCTAACGGTAGGGCTTATTTGCAGTGGACCTATGCTGACAGACATCAAGCTTGTGATCACCAACGCGCTCAGTAATCCAGGCCACAGCCAACGACGATTATCCATGATGTTTCCTAAAGGTTCAGTTTAATACTGTTTAACGTTGATGAAGTCGCTGGCGAGCTTATCGGCGGCTTCAATAGCGCTCAGACCTAAACCACCCAATAGGGCTTGTGGTTTAAGTGCTTGGATTTGCTTATTTTCCCCCGCTGGTGTGTGTGCCAGTAAAGGCATAGCTTTGAGTAGATCACCAACAGGATCATCTACAGCTTTGTCTGAACGATTAGAAATAAGAATCACATCTGGGTTGAGGGCTAAAATGCCTTCTTGTGAAACGGACTTATAACCACTAAATCCCGCTATGTTGTTGCCACCGGCTAATTTAATGATAATGTCAGCGGCGGTTTCATCGCCTCCTACGCGGGCTGGTCTGTCTGCTTGTAACAGCAAAAACAGTACTTTGGGTGCATCACCTTGTTGGGCGATTTGCTGTTGCTTTTGCGCTATATCTTTAAAAGACTGCTTAATGTTGTTTTGCAATACTTCAGCCTCGCCTTGGCGCTGCAGTAACTGACCAATTTGCTCGATATTGCTCAGCAGCTGCGATTGAGTATTGGCGTGTGGCAGCTGTACAACATTGACTTTGGCACCACTGAGTACATCTAAGGTAGCTTTCGGGCCCATGGCATCAGTGCCTAGCAGTAGGTTTGGCGATAATGCCAAGATGCCTTCGGCACTTAGCATACGGTGGTAGCCAAGCTTGGCAATATCATCATGTCCTTGAGGTAAGTGACTGGTGGAATCCACAGCCACTAGTTCATCAACAGCATCGAGCGCTACAACCAGCTCTGTGACCCCTGCACCAGCACTGACCACGCGTTGCGGTGATTCATCGGCTACGGCGCAACTACTCAATAGCATCGCGGTGACAAAACCCAACGCAGATACTAGCTTAGGTTTAAGACTGTTGGACGTAAGGAAAGATGGGTTGTGCATAGGGTTCTCCAAAAATAAGTCGATGTCGGTCACTTAGTGCTTAGCCTAAGGTTCCATTAAAATTTGGGTGTCGCTGATTTGCTGGCGTTGCAATAGTGCCAACACATTCATCAGTGGCTGTACGGGGGCGGATTTGTCAGCGGCTACCACTACTTTAATGTCTGGCTGCGCGTCAAAAGCCTTAATAAACTCCGCTTCAAAATCATCAAAACTGTTAAATTGTTGGCCATCAATTGCCCAATGGGGTTGCTCCACTAAGATATTGATAGCGATATGCTTATCTTGTGAAAGCGCACTGAGCTCAGAGTCTGCTTCTGTGGGAACCTCAACAGGCAGCGTCAGCAGCTGGGTATTAGCCGTCAGTAGTAAGAACACTAACACGATAAAAATGATATCGATTAAGGGGGTGAGGTCGATGCCCAAAGAGGTTGAGGACTTGTCGGTATTAGCGCTAATCATTAGGCTTGCCCTGCCAAGGTTTGGCCGCTGGCGGAACGAGAACTGCAGCACTGGGCTTGCTCACAGGTTGCGGCTTTTGAGCAAATTTGAGCGGTAGTATCACGACCGATACTCAGTGCGCCGTCAAAACCATCAAGCCACAAATTAAGCAAATTAAGCGCATGGGCCAACTTCTCACAGCGTCGTTCCGCCCAAAGGGTAAATAGATGAGCTAAGGTGATGGCTGGAACCGCAATAATTAGGCCTGCCGCAGTCGTATTCATCGCCAGACCTAAGCCTGAAGCGAGTTGAGCCGGGGTGACTGGGCCATCTGATACACCTAGCTCACCAAACATTTCAATCAGACCAAGTACCGTACCGAGTAAACCCAGTAGTGGTGTGACAACCCCAATAATCTGCAGGATCTTTAACCCTGATAGCAAGTGGCCTTTTTGTCTGACTAACCATAAGCTAACGATCTCCTCACGCATGGCACGAGGTTGATCGCTATGACTCAGCAGTAGCGCGGTACCTTGAGCCAACATGCTGCGACCTTTGCTGATATTGGTCATTAACTGTTGCTGTTCTTCTGCGGTTGCCGAACGTGCCTGGGCACGCAATTGCGCCAACCATTTGTCTCGTTTGGGAAGTTCAAATAGCACTAGTGCTAAACGTTCTAAAGTGATTAATAGCGTAATGAAAGCACAGATAAACAGTGGCCAGCTTAGGTAGCCCAGTTGCTCTGACCATTGTTGATATAGTGGTTGCGACATATTTTCTATCCTTTGCGATGAAGGTCATCGCCTTGGTAAATCAAATTGGGTGTGGTTATCCCTAAACTGTTTGGCATCACTATTTGATGCAGCCTAACTCCGAGTTAGGTAATAGCGTTTGCGCCACTTGGCTAATTAAGGGCAAATTTAATTGGTACTCTGACCGTGTAGGCTAAAGCTGTTTGTGGAGAAGGGGCGGCAAATTGCCATTGCTTTACCGCAGCTAACGCCGCCTTGTCTAACAATCGATATCCAGAACTATCTACTAGTTCAAGTGAGAGTTGTTCGCCGAGTTGGTTGAACATCACCTCAATGGTGGCCGTACCCTGTAATCCGCGCTTACGTGCTTTTTTGGGATAATGAGGTTGGGCTGGTGGCGCAGCAAAGGTGGGCTGCTCAATGACCACGTGTTGTTGCGACACGCCTTGTTTAGCCTCACTTTGATTCTGTTCGTGAGCCGGTTCAGTATCGGCTTGGCTTTCAACCATTGTGTCTGGTTCTGGCTTGTTTTTAGCCACTTGAGTCTGTTGTGGTTTGGCTTCAGTTGGCTCTGTTTTGGGGACTTCAGGTTTCTTAACTGGCGGCTTTTCTGCTACTGGCTTAGCTTGTTTGGCTTTTTCAACAGCCTGGGGTTTGCTCGGTTTTTCTATTGGGGAGGTTGATTGTTTTACAGCTTGGTCGTCAGTCACTGCTGGCTGCGAAGGTGTTGCCGCAGTAGCTTGGCTTGCGCGCATTGCAATAGAGACATTGACAGTTTGCATTCCCATTGCGCTGCCTGCACTTAAGGTGAGGTCGGGCTCACTATTTTGTGACGCAAGTACCACTCCTTGCAACAGGACAGTGATACAACCAAAAGCAAAATATCGTTTAGGAGTCATGAGCAACTATCTTAGCTAAAGTCACAACAAACCAAATTTTAGTCCTTAAATTCAGTATGTTAATAATCAATCCAATCCATCATCCAATGGCTGTTTTAACATTAAGTACCGCTAGACTATACGAATAGAAATGAGATCGCAAATGATAATGATTTTCATTTGATCTATATTTTGTTCTCAGGTAAAGTGCCGGAAATAATGATAACGGGTGCCGAATCTTCACGCTTAATGGACTAAATGAGTCGACGTAAGCTACCCCTTTTTGACCATTTGAGGATTGAAACATGACCAAGAAGCCGATAGTTGTCGCCATTGCAATGGCAATAAGCGCGAGCGCAGTTGCTGAGCAAACCACAACAGTCACTGAATTTGACCAAGTACTTGTGACGGCAACCCGAGTCACTGAAAAAACTTCTGAAACTAGCCGCAGTGTGGCTGTTGTGACCGAAGAGCAGCTACAAGAGTCTCAACCCGCATCGGTTGCTCAAGCTTTGAAAAACGAAGCTAATGTCAACGTGACTAACGGCCCTCGTGCGTCGTCGCAAGGGGTTGAAATTCGTGGCTTAGGTGGTCAGCGGGTATTACAAACTATTGATGGTGCTAGACAAAACACCAACTCAGGCCATCGCGGCACTTATTTTATGGATCCGGAGTTACTCAGCTCTGTTGAAGTAGTACGTGGCCCTGCCAGTAGCTTGTGGGGCAGTGGTGCTATTGGTGGCGTGGTGGCGCAAAACACCAAGTCGGCTCAGGATTTCCTAGAGCAAGATGACACTTTTGGTGGTTACTTAAAGCAAGGTTTTGAATCCAATGGCGACCGGTTAAAAACCGGTGGCGCCATCTATGGCTTAACCGACCAAGTCGGTGAGGGCAGTATCGATTGGCTCATAAACGGTAGCTACTACGATAGCAATGATATCAAAATAGGTAATGACCAAACCCTTGAAAACAGTGCTTCTCGTGGCAGTAGTGGTTTGGCGAAGTTAGGCTGGGAGCCAAGTGATGATCAGCGCTTGCAACTTTCTGCACGCTTTTCAGATATCAACGAGCTTGTGCCAAGCAACCCGGCAACTGAAGTCGGTAGCTCGGTGCCACTGGTACGTCGTATGACGACAGACACCAATGTCACTTTAGACTACAGCATCAACCCTACTGACAATGCATACTTAGATCTCAACGCGACACTCTATTGGAATGGCACAGATTACGATGAAGACCGTGTCACCAAAAATCAATTTGATAGCACTAAGTACGAAACATTAGGTTTTAGCCTTAACAATAGCTCTGATTTTGGTATGACAAAGCTGACCTATGGTGTTGATGGTTACCAAGACACCATAAAAACAGTCCGGGATGACAGTGGTCAAGCCGGAGAGCGCCCAGACAGTCTAGATGGTGAAACCACAGTATGGGGTGCATTCACCCGTGCCGATATCGCCCTATCTGACAGCTGGGCTGTTGATGCTGCTGTGCGTTACGATGCCTTTGAAAATCAGAACAACAACCTAAACGCGTCTAGTGATGACAATGCCTTATCACCTTCTGTGGGCTTAACTTGGAAGACCACCCAATGGTTAACCTTAAGTGCGCGCTATGATGAAGCCTTCAGAGCGCCGAGTATTGAAGAGATGTACTCTACGGGTACTCACTATTGTATTCCTTCCATTCCAGGGTTCTTGCCAGACGGCTTATGCAACACCTTTGAAATCAACCCTGATCTGCAAGCTGAAAAAGCGCAGAACAAAGAGATCAAAGCAGATTTTCGTTTTACGAAGTTAGCGGGTGATGATGAGCTGGCGATGACCTTGAGTGTGTTTAGAAACGATGTTGACGACTTCATTGAACAGTCTGTATCTAACCCGCTAATGGGCATTCCAGGCCTTGAACAAACCACCTCGTGGGACAATGTTGATGAAGCGCAGTTGACTGGTTTTGAGTTTTCAACTCGTTATCGCTTTGAACAAACTCGCGTCAACCTAAACTACGGTCAAACCGAAGGTAAAGATAAGGCTAGTGATGAGTACCTGTCTAATATCCCAGCTAAAAAGCTTGCCATCGATCTATCTCAAGGCTTGATGGAAGGTGATGTCAAAGTGGGTACTCGCTTTACCTATGTGGCTGAGCAAGACCAGCTACCTGAAGAAAACCTCAATCAGTATGACGCTTACAAATTGTGGGATGTCTACGTAGCTTGGGAACCAGCAGTGGGGACATTTGAAGGCTTAAGAGTAGATTTTGCAATAGAAAACATCGGTGATGAGGAATATCGCCAAGCGTGGCAAACCTTGTATGAGCAAGGCAGGAACTACAAATTGTCGGCGCGCTATAACTTCTAAGTCAGCCAGTTTGGCCGCTTAGTGAGTGAATAACATTGGAGGTTTTCTTGGCATGTTTGCTGGAAAACCTCTAAGTCATTGTTAAGCAGTCAGTCTTTTTAGGCTGATGCTATTACTATTTTGGAGATATTCCATGTCTGTAACCGTTGCACAAATTCAGCAATACATCACCAATAACCCAGCGGCTATGCCAGCGCAAATTGCCACAGAGCTTAATGTGAGTGAATTTGCAGTGGTGTCCGCACTGCCGACAGAGCAGGTTGCTCTGCTGCCTTTAAGCGAAAAAGATGCCTTGTTAGCAGACCTTCCTCAGTGGGGCACCATGACCACTATTGTGTCTGCTTCAGGCAGCATTTTTGAATTTAAAGGCGCGTTTCCAAAAGGCAAGTATGCCCATGGTTACTACAACCTAATCACCAAGGGTGACGGTCTTCATGGTCACTTGAAACTAGATGACATCAGTGCCATCGCGCTGATAAGCAAGCCTTTTAGAGGCACAGAGAGTCACTCTATTAACTTCTTTGGCGCACAAGGTGAAGTGGTATTTAAGGTTTACCTAGGCAGAGATAAAAAACGTCAGCTGCTACCAGAGCAAGTAGAACGTTTTGCGGCGTTGCGCCAATCGGCAAGCCTAGCCGCTTAAATTACTGTGTGAGCAATATTAACGAGGATAACAACATGACTACGGAAAAAGAGCAGCGCCTGCGAGATAAATTACTGCCAGAAATTGAAGCGTTCAAGCAGGAGCGCCACTCACTGCAACTGGCCACCCAAGATGCGGAAGGTGTGCCTAATGCCAGCTATGCGCCGTTTGCTGTTGCTGATGATGGTTTTTATATTTTAGTCAGTGAGCTGGCTCGTCATGGAACAAATTTGAAAGTATCTGACAAGGTGTCGGTGATGCTAGTTGAAGATGAAGCTAGCGCTAAAAGTGTATTTGCTCGCAAGCGATTGACCTTTGATGCAACTGCACATTTGGTTGATCGCAATAGTGAAACCTTTAGCAAAGGCGTTGATTTATTGGCTCAGCGTTTCGGCGCGATGATAGACAATTTATCCACCTTAAAAGACTTCAATTTGTTCAAGTTGTCACCGCACCATGGGCTTTATGTGAAAGGGTTTGGCCAAGCCTTTAGTCTATCAGGTAACGAACTATTGGACGTGGATTGGAAGCGCGATGGGCATCATGGCACACCAAAATCTGAACTTGCAGATGTGGCCAATTAACGCACTAGCCTAAGGTGCGTTAGCGAGTTTATTTAAACTAACGACAATAGGGTGAAACCCCGCACATATTTCTATACAAATTATTGCGACATAAACAATGCCCGCCCTTGTGCGGGTTTTGTTATTCTAGTGCTTATAACGGGTATAGATCTCGATTCTATCTTTAAGGAATAACTTTGAGTGATTCTACAGCCTCTGCACAGCCGTTAGCGGATAAAGCGGCAACAGCAGACAAAATCCATTCTTCTCCAAGCGCGAAACAGCGCGCTATTTTACCATGGATTGGTGCATTTCTAAGGCCTTATCGCTGGCGCGTAGTGGCTGCGATTGTGTTTTTATTTATTGGCTCTTTGGCATGGTTGTCGCTGGGTCAAGGTGTACGGCTAATGGTCGATGAAGGCTTCTTGGCTGACAACGGCGCTAGGCTCAATGAGATTATTTTACTGGTCATCGCGATTACCGCATTGAGTAGTTCGGCCATTTTTTGTCGTTTTTATTTGATGACTTGGCTTGGCGAGCGTGTCAGTGCCGATATCCGTTTGCAAGTCTACGATCACTTATTGAAATTATCGCCGGGGTTTTATGCCAAGTTGCGAACAGGTGAAGTGATTTCACGCTTTACAGCCGACTCGACTTTGCTGCAATCGGTGGTGGGGCAAAGTTTATCGATGGCTTTGCGTGCCAGTGTTACCGTGATTGGTGGCATCACCATGATGGCATTTACCAGTTTAAAGATGACGGGACTGGTGCTTTTAGCTGTGCCTATGGTGTTAGGGCCTATCTTTTTCTTTGGTCGCAAGGTGCGAGATCTATCCCGTAAAAGCCAAGATAAAATGGGTGACTTAGGCGCCTATGTTGATGAAACATTGCATGAAATTCACACCGTGCAGGCTTATTCTCATGAGGATAAAGATCGCGAGTTATTTAACGACCGTATAGAAGCTATCATGTCAGCGGCCAGTGGACGGATTAAATACCGCTCTATCCTTATCGCATTGGTGATGTTTTTAAGCATACTTGCCATTGCATTGGTCACTTGGGTCGGCGCCCATGATGTGATGAGTGGCAATATTAGTGGCGGTGAGCTGTCTGCATTTATGTTTTATGCGGTAATGGTAGCCGGCTCTGTAGCCACCATTAGTGAAGTGATTGGTGAAATTCAACGCGCGGCAGGTGCCACGGAACGATTGATAGAACTTGTTGAAACACCTATTGATATTCCTGTTGTTGCCCAGCCGGCAGCGCTACCCGCCAAAGTACGCGGCGAGCTACAAGTGCAGCAGATTAACTTTAGCTACAACAATATGCAGCATGCCCTTGAGGGGAGTGCCGACCAAGGACGCCCACCAAGTCGTGTTATCCATGATTTGAGCTTGCATATTACACCTGGCGAGCGAGTGGCATTAGTGGGTGCCAGCGGCGCAGGCAAAAGTACATTGTTTGAGTTACTGCAGCGTTTTTACGTGTTGGACAGTGGCCACATAGCGTTAGATGGCATTGATATCGCCACCTTGTGCCCGCAAACGCTGCGCCAGCAATATGCTTTGGTGCCGCAAGAGTCAGTTATTTTTGCGACCAGTGTGTTAGAGAACGTACGCTATGGCCGCTTAGATGCGAGTGAAGAGCAGGTTAAACAGGCTTGTGTTGCAGCAAGAGCGGATGAGTTTATTACTGAATTCAGTGACGGCTATCAGACCTATCTCGGCGAGCGAGGCGTGCGTTTATCCGGTGGTCAAAAGCAGCGTATTGCGATTGCTCGGGCCATTTTGGCTGACCGTCCTATCTTGTTACTTGATGAAGCAACCAGCGCACTTGATGCCGTTAGCGAGTTAAAGGTAAAACAGGCGCTTGATACATTAATGGTTGGCAAGACCACCTTAATTATTGCGCATCGCTTAGCAACGGTCATTAATGCCGATCGGATTCTAGTTATGGATAAAGGCCAGCTCGTTGCCAGCGGCACGCACCAAGAGTTAATGCAAAGTAGCAGTCTGTATCGTGAGTTCGCCAGTCTACAGCTATTAACCGACGATGGTGACCAGCTTGCCAATAAGCCCGCTGACGATTTAGCAGAGAAAAATGTGTCCTAATAGTTGATTTAGCTCACTAAAATAATGAACCTTTTGTTGGCATAGCACGTACAATTAAGCAGTCATTAAGCTCAGTTGAGGAAGCCATCATGGCAAAGTGGATAGGTATCATCATGTTGTTATTGTCGGGGTGTACCAGTTTACCCGACGATATTACCCCAGTAGATAACTTTGAGTTGCCAAAATATTTAGGCACTTGGTATGAAGTTGCTAGGCTAGATCATAGTTTTGAGCGCGGAATGTCGGCGGTAACTGCGACCTATTCCATGCGTGAAGATGGCGGTGTTAAGGTGCTTAATCGCGGCTTCATTGATGCCGAGCAGCAATGGGACGATGCCCAAGGTAAAGCCTATTTTGTTGACGGCACCGATGTGGGCCACTTGAAAGTGTCTTTTTTTGGTCCTTTCTACGGTGCCTATGTGGTGTATGAACTCGATGCCGAGTATCAGTACGCATTTATTACCAGCTATAGCCGCGACTATCTGTGGTTTTTGTCGCGAACTCCCACAGTGGACGAGGCATTAATGGCGCGCTTTAGTCAGCAAGCCAAGCAGATGGGCTTTGCCAGCGAGCAGATCATCTGGGTCGATCAAAGCCGCAACAACTAACATGAAACAGGGAGCGAAAGCTCCCTGTTTTTTTATTGCTATTTAGCCCAGACCACAGGACTACTTTCTTAGTTCTCGGCGCAAAATCTTACCGACGGTCGACTTGGGTAAGCTGGCAACAAAGTCGATGATTTTAGGCACCTTATAAGCGGTAAGTTGTTCACGACAATAACCTTCTATTTGCTGTTTAGCTGTCGCTTCATCGCTATTAGGGTCGCTCAGTACAATGACCGCTTTCACTGCTTCGCCGCTGTGTTGATCGTCGACTCCGACAACCGCACATTCCAATACCGCATCATGGTTAGATAAGATATCTTCGACTTCATTGGGGTAAACATTAAAGCCTGAAACAATAATCATATCTTTCTTGCGATCGACAATCTTATGTAGGCCATCAGGCGTGGCCAGTGCCACATCACCGGTTTTAAAATAGCCGTCTTGGGTCATCACTTTGGCGGTCTCTTCAGGCTTGTTCCAGTAACCTTGCATAACCTGTGGTCCGCTGACAGCCAGTTCTCCAATCTCTCCGATTGGCACTTCGTTATCGTCTAAATCGAGGATCTTAACTGAGGTTTCTATAACCGGTTTGCCAATGGTACCCAGCTGCTCCAGCCCAGGGGCATTAAGCGATACCACCGGCGAGGTTTCAGATAAACCGTAACCTTCACTAATGGTACAGCCAGTAGTTTGCTGCCACATAGAAGCTGCCGCTTGGGTTAGCGCTGTGCCGCCGGAAATAGTGACCTTAAGGTGGCTAAAATCAAGGGCTTTGAAACTGGGCTGGTGGCAGAGGCCAACAAACAGGGTATTGAGGCCGGCAAAACCAGTAAACGGGTGCTGGCTAAGGGTATCAATCAAGCCTGAAATATCACGGGGATTTGGGATCAACACTGAGCAGCCACCTTGCTCAAAATACAGTACCAAATTCACCATGAATGCGTAGATATGGTACACCGGCAGCGGCGCAACAAACACCTCTTCACCCTGAACAAGTCGCTCGCCAATGCGTGATTTAATTTGCATAGCGTTAGCAATCAGATTGCCATGGCTGAGCATCGCGCCTTTAGACAGCCCGGTGGTGCCGCCGGTATATTGCAGCACTGCAAGATCGGATAATGTCGCTTTTACTGGCTGGTAATCTAGTGATAGGCCGGTGTCGATAGCATCCATTAAACGGGTAAAGTTGACGCTACCTGTTTCAATGTCTTGCGCTGCATGCATATCAAGCGCATGGGTGGCAAAAACATAGTCAATGTCGGTGCTGGCGACGACATCTGTTAAGGTTGGCAGCAGATCAGATAATACAATCAGTGCTTTAGCACCTGAGTCATTATATTGGTGAATAAGCTCTCGAGGCGTGTATAGCGGGTTGGTGTTGACTAAGATCATACCGGCGCGCATGGCGCCGTAGGCTGCAATGGCAAATTGGGTAATATTAGGCAATTGAATTGCGACTCTATCACCTTTCACTAACTCGGTATGCTGCTGAAGATAGGCGGCAAAGGCACGAGATAGACGCTCAACTTCGGCAAAGCTGGTGGCCTTTTTTAAACAGGAATAGGCTGTTTTGTCACCATAGCGCAGTGCTGATTGTTCGATCAGATCAATCATCGATTCATATTGGGTCATATCGATGCTTGTATCGGCGTCATAGGCCATAGTCTACCTCGTAAGTTAATATTATTGTTGTCGTTGGCGTAATTTGAACTACGATATTTATTTTCAAACAGGTGTTTAGATTAGAGCTAAAATTCACCATAGGTCAACAGCTAATATGCACAGTGCAACTGGTAAGATGAGTCTGGTCGGCACGGGGAAACAGCCGGTGTAAAAGCTGGCCAGAGGCTTAATTCAGGCCAGCTAGTTAGCACAATGGCCAGTGCATATCACTTGTCGGTGTATGCACTAGCAGTGAGGATAGTTTTATGGACGATAGAAGTTAGTGTCTTGGGCAACCTGTTGGCTGTAGTCACTAATGTCTTGCACTATGAGGGTCAGTTTACTGAAGCCGTGGCTATCCATTGGCGCGGCTTGCACTATGGTGACGGGGTAGGTGAGTTGCTCACCAGCCTTAATAAACAACTGGGTATCTGCGTTAATCACATAGGTTTGTTTCGCCGTGGTAGCCAGCTCATAGTGTCGATCTTGTTGGGTTTTATTGCGTATCTTCAAGGTGTAACTGTTTTCTATTTGGGCGTCGCTATTTTCGCGATAAAGGGCCTGCCTGTCGCGAAGAATATTAAGCTCAATTGCCGACTTTTGTTGCAGATCGACAGCAAAAATAGCTATGAACGCAGCAAAGGCAAGGCCATAGCCAACAAACTTCAATGACATAAATCGATTCACTTTTATGCCCGCCATCTCGTTTTCACTGCTGTAGCGAATTAAGCCTTTGGCATAACCAAATTTGGTCATGGTTTCATCGCACGCATCGGCGCAAGCACCGCAGTTAATGCACTCATATTGCAAGCCATTGCGAATATCTATCCCGGTTGGGCATACATCTACGCATAGGTGGCAATCTACACAATCACCAAGCTCAGTGGACTGATTACGCTTGCGTGGGCCACGAGATTCACCCCGCTGCGCATCATAAGTTACCGCAAGCGTGTTGGCATCATACATTGCTGATTGAAATCGGGCGTACGGGCAGCAGTGCAAACACATCTGCTCGCGCATCCAGCCAGCATTAAGATAAGTACAGGCGGCAAAGAACCACACCCAAGCGCCAACCCAAAAGGAAGTACTGAAACTAAATACATCGACATAGAGTTCAGTTGCTGGCACAAAATAGGCGATAAAGCCGCAACCGGTAAGCAGGGCTATCACACTCCAGAGCAGATGCTTACTGGTTCTCTTAAGCAGCTTTTTTTGGCTCCATGGCGCTTTGTCGAGCGCGTGGCGTTTATTGCTACTGCCTTCAATTTTCTCTTCTACCCATACATAGATAAACGACCAAGCGGTTTGCGGACACAGATAACCACACCAAATGCGTCCCCAAAATACCGTGATAAAAAACAACAAAAAGGCTGCGGCAATAAATACCCAGGCAAGTAAGGTAAAGTCTTGTGGCCATAAGGTGGTACCAAAAAAGCGAAACTGTTGCAGATCTAAATCAAATAAAATGGCTTGCTGGCCTTGATATTGAATGAATGGAATAGCAAAAAATAGCGCGATTAAAAGGCTATTAAAAATAGTGCGCAGTTTTTGGAAGTGGCCCTTTTGCGACTTGATGTGGATTTTTTTAGTTGTATCTAGATTTTTTACTTTAATGGCTTGCTGTTGATATTTTTGGTTCACCTTATTGCTTGCGGAAATAGCCACAGCATCGCTACTTTGTGCATTAAGGTGATATTTAACCTTGTTATTTTTGTGGTTAAAAGCTTGATTAGTCATTGTTAGGTTCCAACTGCTGACATGCCTAGTAAGTAAGCCTGTAATAGCAAAGTCGATACCAAGTTTTTAGTTATATAAGTTTATGATTATTAGCGTTTTTATTTTTAGTTGTTTATTGATAAGTCACGATATATCGTGATTTGGCGATATATCGTGATTTTGAGCGTGGTAGATCGAGGTTGAATAGTGTGGATTAGTCGCGCTTGATACCCAGCTTAGCCATTTTTGAACGCAACGTGCTTGGCGGGAGCCCAAGTGCATTGGCTGCACCATTTGGCCCAGAAATACGCCAGCCAAAGCGTTGCAATACCATTTCTATATGCAGCTTTTCAGCTTCTGCAAGCAGCAGGACATCGTCCGGTTGAGTGCTAGCCTGTGGTGTTAACTTTGGCAGGTGTAAAAGCTCGCCTTGGGCTAAAATACTGTAGCGTTCCAACAGGTTTTGCAGCTCGCGCACATTGCCAGGCCAGCCATAAGCGGCGAGATGTTTCAGGCTAGTCTTGCTAATGCCAGTGATTTTCTTTCCGAGCTTCTTATTGATATCTAACAAGATATCTTTCACTAACAAGGGTAAGTCATCTAAACGGTCCCGTAGTGGCGGCACATGGATTGGGAACACATTAAGGCGGTAGAACAGATCCATTCTAAACAACCCTTGTTCAACGCGTTTATTGAGATCATGGTGGGTGGCGGCAATTAAACGGATATCAACCTTAATACTGCGGCTACTACCAACACGCTCAAACGCTTGCTCTTGTATTACTCGCAGTAGTTTCGATTGTGCTTCAAGGGAGAGTTCCGCTACCTCATCAAGAAACAGGGTACCGTTGTCAGCCAGTTCAAAGCGGCCTTTGCGGCGACTTGATGCGCCGGTAAATGCGCCTTTTTCATGACCAAATAGCTCGCTCTCAAGCAGGCTAGGAGTGAAAGCGGCGCAGTTTACACTGATGAGTGGCTTATCAGCACGGTCGCTGAGTTGATGAAGGTTTCTTGCAACCAACTCTTTACCTGTACCATTCTCGCCGCTGATCAGCACTGTGCTATTGGTGTGGGCCACTAACTTTATCTGCTGGGCAACTTGCTGCATTTTAGGACTGTCACCGGAAAGGCTAACATCGCCTGTATGGCTGGCTAACTCGCTTAACAGGTAGTGGTTTTCGGTGGCGAGCTTTTCAGACAGGGCTTGGACCTGCTCTAACGCCTGACGTAATGAGTCCTCAGTTTGCTTCTGAATACTAATGTCACGAAATATCGCGACTACACCAATCAGTTTGTTGTCGCGATACACTGGGGTCGAGGTGTAATGTACTGGAAAGCTGCTGCCATCTTTGCGCCAGAACACGTCATGGCTGATCTCCCGCGCCAATCCATCATGCAAGGTGTTGTAAATTGGGCAATCTTCCTGCGGGTAATGGCTGCCATCTGCATGGCTATGGTGATGGCAATCATGAATATTTTTGCCAAGTAGTTCTGCGCTATCCCAGCCGGTCATCTTCTCTGCGGCCGGGTTAATAAATACCGCATTGCCGTTAAGGTCAAAGCCATAAATTCCCTCGTTAACTGCGTCGAGAATTAATTTATTTTCTGGCAAAAACTGCATGAGTTGCTGATTAGCATCGTTAGGGTGAGTGCTATCGATGCGCAAATTTGAAGTGGCCATACTGAGTCCAGCGAATACCGATTATGGAGCTAGTATAGTGGTATTAGACATAATTGGCGATATATCGCGAAAGGTGTTGGCTTGAATAGCCCATGTTGCGGTGCAGACATTGATTTAATTTGGTCACGGCAAGGTATTTGTTAACAATTGATGTTTAGAAGCAATATATTTTCCCAACTGGTCAGATCTTGCAAGGTCATTATTTGATGGTTATTTACACTGAACTCATGGTTTTTATTCATTATTTATTAGCGTGGTGGCGTAATTGTTTAAATTATCAACCTATACCTTAGTCTTGCCTGGCTAATTTAGCATTAGCTTTTATGATTCGTTTGCTATAAAAAAGTAAATGAAATGTTTAATTTCATTTCTGGGGAAGATCCTAATTGCTGTAAAAATCGCCGTTAAATAGAGCGAGTCAGTTAGCAATCGGGTCAAGATTCTTATAAACAAACGAGAATAATGATGACCTTTGACAACAATAACAATGCAACCAACATAAGTGCGCTCAGTTTAGCTATTTCTATGGCTTTATCTGGTGCGAGTTTCGCCGTTCAAGCTGAAGAGGAAGTTAGCTTGGAGGACGTAGAAAAAATCGCGGTGGTGGGCTCCAGAGCAACACCCAGATCTATCGGTGATTCACCGGTTCCCATCGATATCATTGGCGCCGACGAACTGACCAAATCTGGTAACTCAGACATGCTAGAGGTATTAAAGGGCTCAGTGCCATCACTTAACGTGCACTCAAATCCGATTAGTGATGCCGCCAGTTTGGTGAGGCCAGCTAACTTACGCGGCTTGTCTGCCGACAGTACTTTGATTCTGCTTAATGGTAAGCGTAGACATCGCTCATCGGTAATTACCTTTTTGGGCGGCGGTATTAACGATGGTGCCCATGGCCCAGATATTTCAGTGATCCCTAGTATTGCTTTAAAGCAGGTCGAAGTGCTTAGAGACGGTGCTGCAGCCCAGTACGGATCGGACGCCATTGCGGGCGTGATTAACTTTGTGCTTAAAGACAATGCCGAAGGCGGCAGCATTGAGGCCAAAGCCGGTGAGTATTATGAAGGTGATGGCCAAACCACTGAGGTGTCGGGCAACATAGGTATGCCACTGACTGAAAACGGTTTTGCTAACTTTAGCTTTCAATATAAAAACGCCGATCCCACCAGTCGCAGTGTGCAGCGTCCTGACGCACAAGCGTTCAATGATGCTGGATTAGAAGTTGCTGATCCTGCGCAGATTTGGGGCTCGCCAGAGATTAAAGATGATATCTCTATTTTTGCCAATTTTGGTATAGATTTAGACGATAAATCAGAAGCCTATATGTTTGGTAACTATTCTGAGCGTGATGTTAAAGGCGGTTTCTATTACCGTAATCCCAACAGTCGTGCGGGCGTATATGGCGGTAATGTACGCAGCGTCGGCGGGGTAAATATGTATCGCCCAGGCGATGATAACCCAAGCGGCCAAGAAGCCTGGGATAATGCGACCCCCACTGTGTTGGTCGGTTCACTCGATGGCCGCGACCAGCAACTCAATTGTCCATTGGTAGAAATTGGCGCTAATGGTTTACCTAATCAAGCGGCGCTGGATTCTCTGGCAGCAGCAAACTGTTTTGCATTTAACAATATGATCCCGGGAGGCTTCACGCCAAACTTTGGTGGCAACATCAAAGATAGCTCGCTGACCTTAGGTACCAAAGGTGAGTTTGAAATAGAGTGGCTAAGCGGCGTGCTGTATGATTTTAGTGCCAATATGGGCCGTAACGAATCACGCTACTTTATCTATAACACGGTCAACGCTTCGCTCGGTCCCGATACACCAAGAGACTTTAGTCCGGGTAAATACATTCAGTCAGAAACTAACTTCAATGCAGATTTCGTTAAATTTGCTGATTTTGGTTTAGCTGACGATGTGTCGATTGCTGCAGGTCTAGAGTGGCACGATGAAACATTTGAAGTGGTTGCCGGTGACGAGCCATCCTTCATTGCTGGGCCGTTAACAGACCAAGGTTTTGGTATTGGCTCCAATGGCTTCCCAGGTTTCCAACCTTCAGCAGCAGGCGAGTATAGCCGTAATAACTCCGCTATTTATTTGGATTTCTCGCTGCCGTTTACAGAGAGCTTGCTCGCTGAATTGGCAGTCCGTTACGAAGACTACGATAGCTTTGGTTCGACGGTAAACTACAAAGTGGCCGCCAACTACGCCATCACCGACAATATTGCGTTACGTGGCTCATACAATACTGGCTTTCGTGCGCCAACGGTAGGTCAGGCTAATGTGAGTAATGTGCAAACTAACTTATCCAACGGCCAGTTGGTTGACTCTGCGCTGCTGCCACCGACTAACCCGATTTCGGTGCAACTTGGCGGTACAGAGTTAACCCCAGAAGAGTCTAAAAGCTACACCTTTGGTGCGGTTTATAATCAAGGCGATTTCTTCCTAACGGTGGATTACTACAATATCCAAGTGGAAGATCGTATTAGTCAGTCTGAAAAAATCACCTTATCTGAAGCAGATAAAGAAGCGCTCAAACAAGCGGGTGTGCCCAATGTAGACGGCTTGTCGCAGGTAAGTTTCTTTACCAACGATTTCGATACCACGACAGAAGGTCTTGATGTTGTTGCCAACTACAGTGCAGATTTACTTGCAGGTGATTCAACGTTCTCACTGGCCTACAACTGGAACGAGACTCAAGTTGATAGTTATTCAGATATTACAGGTGACTTTAAAGTCTCTCGTTTAGAGAACGATTTGCCCAACCATCGTGCCACCTTTACTTGGGCGTCAAACTGGGATCATATTGGTCTGTTTACCCGGGTGAATTACTTTGGTGAATATCAAGGGGTTCACGTCGATTATGATGCCACTATCAACACCGGAGAAGCGGCAGTGACGGTTGATATGGAACTGAGCTACTTTATCAATGAGTCGTTTACGGTCTCAATTGGTGCGCAAAATATCTTTGACCAGCAAGCGACAGAAATTAACTTTACTGAAGAAGGTGCTGCGGCTTGTGGCGGTTGTGTTAATAACCAGTGGGGTGGTAAGTATTATGAAACCTCGCCATTTGGTTTTAATGGCGGCTACTACTACCTAAAAGGGGCGTATAACTTCTAATTGCTAAGCGGTTAGTTTTTACAACAAGCCCTGCACTTAGCAGGGCTTTTTATTGTCTTTATTGTACATAGGCGAGGGCTTGCTCAACATCGGTAATGGTTAAACTGCCTGGCAGCACTACACCATTGGGCGCATTCGGGCCATAGACACGGTTATAAGGAATACCTGACTGGCCCTGACTTTGCAAAAACGCTTCAATTCTAGGGTTGGGTTGACTTAAATCTCCGCGCATCAATATCACATGACTTTTAGCCAACTGCTGTACGATGACTTCGCGGTTTAGCACGCTGTCTTTATTGCGCTTGCAGATGCTACACCAATCGGCAGTCACATCGATAAATACTGTGTTGCCTTGCTTCACTAATGTGGCAATTTCTGTTGGCACCAAAGGTTGCCACTGCAACTTTTTATAGGCTTGAAAATCCTCTTTGGGGTAGACAAAGTAGCACACCGCGGCGTTGCAGCTACTAAAAATCAGCAATAACACGATCACTGCAGTTGGAATAGGCTGACCAGTCAATTTTTTATAGCTCAGCCATAAACTTAGCAATATGAGCAAAGCTAAGCTGATTAGACTGACAATAACGATAGCGCTCATAAGCACCTTGGTGTGTGGAAAAATGCTAGTGTAGCAAACAATAGCCTAAATAATTACTCTGCAGCTTTTGCTCAGTCACAAAAATCACGATAAGCTGGCGACCTTATTTTTAAGTGTAATAGGGAAAGTGTTAATGACATTGAGTGCATGGTTTGGGCTGCTGGCTATTTGTTGTTTGGGGGCGATGTCACCGGGACCCAGTTTAGCTATGGTGGTGCGTCATACGTTAGGTGGCGGCCGCGCTAAAGGCATTATCTGCGCATGGGCTCATTCTATTGGTATTGGCATTTATGCATTGATCACTTTGCTTGGGTTAGCGGTACTGCTCAAGCAGGCACCGATGGTTTTCAATGCGATTGCGATTTTAGGGGCACTCTACTTGGCTTGGATGGGCGTTCAAGCATTACGCTCTAAGGGCGGCATGTCTGAGAAGCTGCAAGCTGGCGAGCAAACCGATGCTTGGACTGCGGCGCGAGATGGGATCGCAATTTCACTGTTTAACCCTAAAATCATGTTGTTCTTTTTGGCTTTGTTTAGCCAGTTTGTCATGGTGGCAGATGATCTGTGGGGGAAATCACTGATCGTGTTGACGCCGTTAATTGTCGATGGATTGTGGTACACGCTTATCGCGTTGGTACTGTCTCACAGTGCGGTGTTGCCCAAATTACGCCAGCGTGCAGCGCTAATCGATAAGCTTTCAGGTGTGGTACTGATATTACTGGCGGTGCGAGTTCTAGTTACTCTCTAAAGCCAGGTTAGATGACAGAGACTAAAAAGCCATCAATGATGATGGCTTTTTTATTGGCTTAAGCGGGCGATATTATTGACCGTTAAAAACCTGTACAGATTCATCTTTCTTAGGTTCTTCTGCTGATCTTGGCGGGTTTTGAATGTGGTCATCTAAGTTGTCACTTAGCATATCGTGGTATTCTTTGGTGAACCACTCAAGTGCATTGTCTTTTTCAGCTTGTAGATCAGAAGACTTAATGGCTGCTTCAAACGCATTGAATCGTGACGCAGCAAAACGCATTGCCGTGCCCACTTTGCCAACATCTTGTTCTTGGTTGTTTAGCTCGTTTGCTAGCGCGATGAACTTATCGGCTAGTTGAAAAATCGTTGTCGCTTTCTGTTCTTCTGACATGCTTTACTCACTCTAAAATGACAAGTTTGATGTTATTTTCGTGGATGAATACTAACGTAATTCAGCAATGAATGAATCATCAATTTTAAGTTTATGGGATCTAACTCAAGATGAAGCTAATAACTTAGCTACTAGGGTCGTCGTCTGTGATCACAGTCCCGTCGCGCGAGTCATAGTAAATAGAGAGAGTCGGCAAGGGGTTATAAATATAGCGGCACTGATCTGGTGAAATATAGGTGGCACGATAGGTTGAGTCTTCGGCGTCAGTTGAGGTTGAGATGCTTGGTGCATCTTGCAACACCGTTTCCCACACCGAGATGCAATCGTTGGTGTTGTTAAGTCGAGGGCTGGACTCAAAGGGCGGGTAGTTTTGCGCAGGAAAGCCCCATAAGTTCATATCGAGTTGTCCTTCGCTTCCACCGGGGAAAATCTGCAAGTTATCGGCAGGTCCGGTATTGCCTAAGGTTGCCCATTTTACATTTGCCAGGGTGATGCCGCCGCTAAATGCCCCTCCCATACCTTGCACCGTGGCAACTTCGGCATCTTGTTTAATATTAATAAACTTAGGCAGGGCGACCACGGCTAATATGGCCAACACAATAATAACCACCACCAGTTCTATTAATGTAAAACCGTGCTGTGTTGCTTGCGATTTAGTCGGCATATTGAAACTCACGTGACATCCTGTAATTACTGACAAGAATATTAGTATAACACTGGTGTTTTCAATCAGATAGCCAAGCATTTAAATTATTTAACATTGGCGCTGCAAAGTTTGCGGTTAAGTGAGCGGGTTAGCTCGCTTGCATCGCTTGTTGACGGGCCTTAAGCTTGTGAGCATTGGCGGTATTGGAAACAACAGAGATAACAATGAAAGATTGGCAAAGCTTTATCGAGCAGCAGCAACAGCAAAGCTATTTTAAGCAGTTACAGGCTTTTGTCGCGGCAGAACGTGATGCGGGCAAAGTGATTTACCCGCCGCAATCTCAGGTATTTAGCGCCTTTGATGTCACGCCATTAGATAAGGTTAAAGTGGTGATTTTGGGGCAAGACCCCTATCACGGCCCTAATCAAGCTCACGGTTTATGTTTTTCGGTGCAAAAAGGGCAAAAAGTGCCACCTTCGCTGGTGAATATCTACAAAGAACTGGCGGATGATATCGACGGTTTTAATATTCCAAGCCATGGTAATTTAAGTCAGTGGGCAAACCAAGGTGTGTTATTGCTCAATACGGTATTGACCGTTGAGCAAGGGCAGGCGCACTCGCACGCTAAAGCCGGTTGGCAGGTGTTTACTGACCAAGCCCTGATGCTGCTCAATCAACAAACGCGGCCGATTATCTTTGTACTTTGGGGTGCCCACGCCATTAAAAAGGGCAAGTTAATCACAGCCTCGCAGCACCAAATAGTGTCGGGCCCGCATCCATCGCCACTGTCGGCTTATCGTGGTTTTTTTGGTTGCAAACACTTTTCTAAAATCAATCAGCTACTGAATAACACGCAACAATCAGTGATTGACTGGCGGTTAGATTAACGCTGCTCAAACTTGCCGTATCAGCGAAAGCTGATTATAGTTAATAGGGTTGGCAGTTCAATGGATGTACTGACTGCACTGGCTTTGTACAGCGAGTGAAATTTACCTGATTAATGGATTAACCTCCGCGTGATGGAGGAAGGTAGTGGCTTATGTTTTTTGCAATCAAGCGTGGATCATTAACCAAGTGGGATGGTCATAGTCATGTGGGCTTTATTGCCCCTGATGATGGCTCAGAGCCTCTGATGGTCGCAGCGAAACATATCGAACCCATAAATTACTTACCTAAAGTTGGCGACCGCGTTGCTTACCTTCGTACTTCTAGCACCCAACACCCCCTGCTCAGTGTTCGCGCACAAATAGATAACGGTGAACCGATTCGACTTAGTCGCTTTAAGCGCCAAGGTTTTGATGTTGATTGGTTATCAAGAATGAATCTGTTGTTGGTGGTGGTGTTGACCGTTGGGATGATTTTCTTAAGCCTTAATGTGGAATATAACCCGTTTGTTAGTGATCGAGTGCTGCCGCCAGCAGGGCTGTTTCCTGCCGGTTCTGAGCACTATGTGGGTAAAACTGATACTAGTGATATGGTGTTTAACTGCGAGGGTAAAACTCAGTGTATGCAGATGAGCTCTTGTGGTGAAGCGCGGCACTATGTGGCGCATTGCCCCAACATGCAAACGCAAGTGGGACAATCGTCCTGTTTAAGCTTGTGGTGCATCAATCCATAGCATGTAGAGATTGCTTAAGGCTGAACTTTTTCTAAGCGGTAATGCTCAGCCAATGCCCCGGTAATCCGATTGCCTTGTCTATCTAGCATAAACAGTTGGTTTTCACCCACTAAAAACAGTGGCTGTGACTCGCCTTCACCTAAACGAATAATATTGCCACGCCCAAGCCAAAATAATTTCCCTTCTGAGCTAAACACTTTATCGCCTTCGCCTAGGTACTGACTGCTCATAGTGAAACTATTGTCACGATTTAATTGCACTGTGGTGGCAATGCCTTCGCAACTTGCACAGGGAAGGGTGCCTTGATAGGTACCATTCCAGTCGAGTGCATTTTGGCTGGTATCGCCTACAGGCGTTAACTCGGCGGGTTGCAACCGAGTATTGCTGTTAACGTTATCGTTTGCAGCTAAGTTATTGTTTGGTTGAGCGCTGGTGCAGCCAGCAATCAAAAGCACGATTGAGATCAGAGATATTCGTTTCATAACGGGTAATAACCAAATGATATTCGTGCAGTTATCATCAGAATAATTACGCTTGTTGTCTAGTTTTTTTGGCTATCGTGGCTGAAACCGCACCAGCTAAACCCAGCATTTGAAGTAAACCTGACTATACTCAAAGTTCAATGACCAATTGTCGCTTTTGAGCTGAAATGATGGCAATTGAAGCACTCCTTCAACCCCGATTGGTGTAGGTGTCAGGTATCTATGTTACAAAGCGTGAAAAATGTTGTCTGTGAGCGTTTGTTTGTGTGGTGCAGCCTGTTGTTATTTATCGCTGTGCCTTGGAGTGTGCAAGGGACAGCTTTAAAGACCGTTTCTAACGACTACGCCCCCTTTTATTCGCAAAATATGCACTTAAATGGAGTGGTTTATCAGCTCGCTACAGAAGCGCTTACACAAAGCGGTTACCAAACATCGCACCAATTCTATCCCTTTGTTCGTGCTGCAGCGCTGACTCAAAATGGCTTAGCCGATGGCATCATCGGCTTATGGTATCGACAAGAGCGTGAGCAGTGGGCGAGCTACTCAGAGCCGCTGCTATCGGTCAATATCGTGTTGCTCAAGCGCAAAGATCGCAATATTAGCTACCAGCAATTACAAGAGCTCAGTTCTTACCGTATCGGCATCGGCCGCGGTTATGCCAATCCTGAAGTGTTTAAACAGGCCAAGCTCAAAACCGAAGCCGGTAGTTCCGATGAAGAAAATTTAAAGAAGCTGTTTTTAGGACGGGTTGATTTAGTGCTAATCAGTGAAGATGTTGCCCATCACTTCGTGGCTCTAGGCCCAATAGAGTATCGACAAGCGTTTGAGGTTGTTGGCAAGCCATTAAGTGTTGAGCTGTTCCACTTTGGGGTATCTAAACATCGCCAAGATCATTTGCAAATTGTCGAGCAGTTTAATCTGGCGCTAAACAACATGAAGAGTAGTGGCCGGGTAGGAGATATCTTGCGACTGCATGGCTTTGAAGAAAATGGCTATTGGAAAAAGGAGTTAGCGCGCCCATCACCTGATTAGTCTATTTAACAAATTCAAATACTTGCTGCGGGGTCACAATTAAAGGCAGTGGCACGTCCCAGTGAGCTTGATCGAGTTTGGCGACCTGCTGACAGTTATGTGCATAACCAACCGGCAGTGGTTTACCTTGTTGCTGCCAATTGGCTAACGTTCTGTCGTAGTAGCCGCCGCCCATTCCCATTCTATTCCCTTGGCTATCAAAGGCGACCAAGGGGGTGATAACCACATCAAGTTGTTGGGGTAAAATCAGCTGGCGAATATCTAGGGCGGGTTCCCAAATGCCGAGGTGGTTCTTTTGTAATGGAGTGGTGGGCTGATAGCGTAAAAAGATCAAATTGCCCTTGCTAAAGGGATGCAGCCTTGGCAGATATACATCAATTCCAGTCGACCACAACGCATCAATTAAAGGCCGAGTATCAAGTTCACCGTCGTTACTTAAGTAAGCGGCTACACTACGCGCATTTTTTGATAGCAATGCTGCGAGCATTGGCGCCATAGCTGTATTGGCATACTGCTGTTGCTGTGCAAAGGACAACTCACGCCTTGCTTGGCGAATTCGCGCTCTAATCGTCTGGCGGCTGTTTAAATCTGCTGTTGCAGGCGATAGTGACGGCGTAATTGCTGGCATCTATTTGGCTCCTATTGATGGTCACTGCAGCTTACCTTTGCGCTTTATTAAAAGCAAAATCTGAGAAGACTAGAACATTTGCTTAATTCAAGGCTGGTATGGTGCAAAGGGCTTCCGGTTTAGACTAGTACTCGGATTCGAATCGAGCCCCCCTAGGCTTACATAACGGGGGAATTGTCGAGGTTATCACTTAGAAGATTAAACTTCCCGTTACGGCTGCTGTGTTGCTGTGACCTTTGTTGATAATTGTGATTGATTGTCAGCGTTTTGGCGTTGCGTGGTTGGTGATTTGTGTAGTATTTTAGTAGCGTAAACTGCTGTGATTTGGCGCTACTGCATTGGGTATTTCGGCTGTAGCGATAGAAGTAAAGTACAAATCTTGGCTTAAATTCATTTTTACCCGATAACGCGCTGTTGTTATTAAATGAAAATTCGCCGCGATGGTTTACTTAACTCTCTCACCTATGTTGGGCAAATTAAGGATGTGATGATGAAACAAATAAGTGGTGCTGATTCGTGTTAATCCGGCTGTTATTACCTGCACAGTACTCTTTGCTATGTTAGGCCGTTACCAGCGTCATTTTGGGCGCATAATTTACTTGGTGTGGTGGTTGTTATTTAGCTTGTTGCCCACCAAGGTTAGTGCATCGGATATTGCTAGTAGTGTTACAGGTGGCGTCGATAATCGCTTTGCGGATGGTGGCTATTTTGAGCTTGGTGCTAGTGTATACAGTGTCAATAAGTTCGATGTGCGTCAGACTGAGCATGAAGCAATTCAACCTAGCTTGCTGATCAGTGGTATCTATCAATATAAAGGTGCGTTTGTTGAGATGGTACATCAGTCTCAAGATGGCATTAACCTAGGCTTTAATTTTTGGAATTCTGAAAACTGGTCGTTAGATATACTCGCTGCCAATTTAAAAAGTTCTTGGGCACGCCCTGAAGGGGTTAATCCAGAGGACCTTATTGAGGCACAGCGTAACGACTACCTGATGTCAGAAGAGTCTTTATACATAGGTGCAGGTTTACGCGCTACCCGCTACTGGGATGATCATTATGTGTTCCAATACCACATTGTCAGCGATTATTACGATGGTCAGGGTATTCAAAGTAGTGCCCGATTAGGCAAGTCATGGCAGGTGCGCAACTGGAATTTTCATGCCCTTGCCAGCCTTGAATACGCATCGTCGAGTTTAAACCAGCAGCTGTTTGGTATTAGCGGTGACGAAGCAACTGCACGTTTCCCTGAGTATACCCCGAGTAGTTCGATTAGCTACGGCTTAGAACTTGGCGTGGCCTACCCGATTAGCGAGAGCTTTGTCTTTCGTGCCATGTACCGTATGAATGTGCTTTCTGATGAAGTCACAGACAGCCCCTTTAATGAATCTGGCTATGTGTCGTTTTTTAACGCCTCAATCAGCTATGTCTTTTAGGTGGCCTATGACTAAATGCTGTTTATTTAGGGTGATACTGATACTGCTATTAATTGCGCCTTTAAGCGCCGTTGCAGACCATGCGGACATTAATTTTACCGCAACGCCTGAGCAATGTGTGGCGTTGCACAAAGGTCAAACTTGCTATCAAGATGTGTTGTTCCAATGGCAAACACCTGCAGTTGGGCGTTACTGTTTAGTTGAGTCTAAAAATGGTCAACAGTTAACCTGCTGGGATGGGCGGGCAGTCCAGCAATATCGGTACGGTTTTGAAAGTAACACCAGTACAGCATATAGTTTAATTCGTAATAATGAGCTGACACCGTTAGCGGAGGTGAAAGTGGTGGTTACTTGGGTTTATAAGGCACCTAAGCAAAGTCAGTCAGGTTGGAGATTGTTTTAATGTCAGCGCCGCAAAAGCACATCTTAGTGGTGGAAGATGATACCTCGCTGTCTGAATGGATCAGTGATTATTTACTCGACCACGGCTACAATATTACTGTGGCGAGCCAAGGGGATTTTGCCTTGGCAATGATTGCAGAAGAGCAGCCTGATCTTGTGCTGTTAGATGTGATGTTGCCAGTGAAAAACGGCTTCGATGTATGCCAACAAGCGCGGGCATTTTATAGTGGACCGATATTGTTCATGACTGCTTGTGTTGAAGATGGCGATGAAATACAGGGCTTAGAAGTGGGAGCAGACGATTATTTAACTAAGCCGATACGCCCTCAAGTGATGCTTGCTCGTATTAAGGCGCTACTCAGGCGCACAACGTTTGATAATATCAAGCAGCAATTAGTTTTTGACTCTCTGGTGCTCAATGCAGTGGCAAAATCGGTGACAATAGATCAGCAACCGCTCGCTTTAAATGCTAACGAGTTTGATGTGTTTTGGTTACTCGCGGTGAAGGTGGGGACCGTCGTCAGTCGCTCTGAGCTGATCGCTGAGCTGCGGGGGATTGAATACGACGGCTTTGATCGTTCCGTGGATATTAGAGTGTCGCGCCTACGTAAAAAGCTCCATGAAGCGCAAAACCAGCCTTACAAAATTAAAACCATCCGCGGTAAAGGTTATCTGTTTTGCCGCGAAGACGATCCACAATATTGACCCAGCAACGGGAAGCGACAAATGAAAAAGCTCATTATCTCGTTAGTGCTTGTGGTATTGCTCTCGATTGTTAGTCTAGGTTGGTCAATCAGTGAGTTTGCCAGTCTCAGCAGCCCTAATGGCAATGGGCCGACAACCAAAGAGCAATTGACCGCGCTAAAACTGCTTGGTGTGGCACTGGCCCGCAGTTTAGATGACGAAACCGTCGACCAAACCCGCTTTATCGAAAGCTGGAATCAACAGAACCAACAGCAACTCTCTATCATTGCTGAAGCCGCATTTGCTTTACCGCCATCGCTAACTGCGCAGTTTAAAGCTGAAGCCTCGCTACTGCTTGAATCAGAAGAGGGGATTTCGCTGCATTACCGTTTGCCTAACCTGGGTAAAGTGCTCAATATCAAAACCCAGTTGGTCTCTCCCCAAGAAAGTGAATTGAGCTTAAATAAGCTCTATACCATGCTGTTTTACACCGGCGTTATCATCATCCTACTGGTGTGGGTGTCACCGTTAATTCGGCAACTGATGAACCTGAGTAAAACTACCAAGGCCTTTGGTATGGGTCAGTTGCAACAACGAATTAAGGTGAGTAAAACCTCTTACATCGCTGAGATTGAAACCGAGTTTAATCGCATGGCAGATAGGATTGAGCAACTGGTGGATGACAATAAGCTGCTTAGCCGTGCAGTGTCTCATGATCTAAAAACCCCGATAGCGAGGTTGAGATTTGGCATGGAAGCGCTAGAAGAGACCGATAATGAACAATTGCGAGTTAAGTACTTTACTCGCTTGAACCGTGACATAGACACCATGGAAGAGTTGGTTGCCACTTTACTGAGCTATGCTCGCCTCGACGAAGCGAATATCAAGCCTGAGCTGCAGGTTATAGAACTCAATGACTGGCTAACACAGAAACTAGCCAGTCATAGTAATATTGCTTACCCGATTGCGTTTGAAGCTTCGCGGCTAGCCATCAAGGTGAAAACCGATCCTAAATATTTATCGATGCAAGTTGCGAATCTGCTCAATAACGCTGAGCGGTTCGGTCAGTCAGCCATTGAAGTGTCGGTTGAAGTGACTGCTGGCCGAGTCTGGGTGCATGTTGCAGATGACGGCAAGGGGATCGATTTAAGCGAAGTCGAGCAAGTGGTGAAGCCATTTGTGCGAGGTCAGCAAAGCCGAGACAACGCAGGTCATGGTATGGGACTGGCGATTGTTAAACGTATTGCTATTTGGATGGGCACCGAGCTTAGCATCGGTCGCTCAAACACCCTAGGCGGGGCGCGCATGTCACTGAGTATTGAGCTGGCTTAAAACTGACGTTAAAGCCATTGCTTGTGCCATAACAATCACAGTGCGCTTAAGGGCACTGTGATTGACACGTGGCAGTTAGCTGTCAGCTGACACATGTTGCAGGATATATTGAGTATTGTATACCCGTGAGTTGCTATCACTGGGTTTGTGTTTTAGCCCAGTGACTTCGACTACCGTAGAGGTTTCTTTATCTATGCTTGAGCTTCCCCAAAAGATATCACTACTTTGTGTCCCAGCACCGAATTGACCTACCGAGTCACGGTTAGTTTGCTCGTTAGTAAAGGTAAAGTAGGGGTAGCCAGCTTGTTGGCAGATCTCCGCAGACTTAAGCATTACATATTTACGCGTTAGTGAACGGTTGGTATTGGTATTGCCCACAAAGCTAATTTGCCAACTATCAGGCGCAATTTGCATCGTTTCAAAGCCTTTACCAAAGGTCCAAAAGCTCTTTTCTGTATCGTACGGCGTGGCACATGCGCTTAGTACAACCGCCAGTACCACGCAGATGGATAGATTTCTAATGTGTTTCATCATCACTCCTTTCTAACTAAAAACTGTAGGTTACGCCAAGGGTGGTTACCCATTGGTTATTGCTGCTAATCAGTGGCGAGTCAGCCAATTCCTCACTTAAATGGGAATGGGCGCTCGATTGGGTTATGTCTAAGTTATCGGTAATGGGGATCACTAAGGCATAACCGGCGTGATAGGAAAATGCAGCGTCGCCCTTATATTCGGCGCGGTCTTGGGTGGCGTCAGATTTAGATACGCCCGCATAGTAGTTAATATACTTTTCACTGTAATAATGCACGCCAGCAAAAGGCACAAAATCGGCAAAGCCAAGCTTCATTGGGTGGTAGTAAGTGATATCTGCTTGATAACCGTCATACACACCTGTTACATCATGTTGGAACTTAGTTGAAAGCGTGCCTCTGCCAAGGTGAATATCAGCGTTTAAGCCTAAATCACCACTGATCTTTCGATCCTTCATACCTTTTAGGATGTCGGCATCACTTGCATCAAATCCTGGGTTGGCGACCACAAAGGCACTGAAATTGATACCGCTATTGTTGTCACCGAAAAAACGATAGTTAATCCCTGCCAGATCAGCGTTAAAGTCCTCACCATGATAACCGCCGTTAAAATATACCCCGGTTTTATGGTCTTGGCCTTTATAGAACTCACTGCCTGTCGCTCCTCCGGCGCCAGCAAAGAACTGGCCTTGGTGACTGTAAATGTTGCCGTTACGGATATAGGTGTTGTCAGCGGCTAATGCAGAATTGGCAAGCAGTAATGTTGAGATAACCAAATAAATCTTTTTCATCGGATGGTCCTTTTTCGTCTTTCAAATATCAGTGGGTTCACTATATTTGAAGGCGAATAAGGACTCTGTATCCAAATGTAACCTGTCACCAAACTGCTTTAGTAAAGGCTTTTACCTCTGCGTTTATTTAATCGGGAGTGTAATGACCTCTCTTGTGTTGGGCTGAGGGCAGCTTGTCGTCGCAGTGGCAATTAATCACTTTGATCTCGCTGTGATTGCCTGTACGGATAGGCAGGGGCAGGCTAAACGTAGCAAAAATTAGCCAAGAAAAAAGCCACCTTAAAAAGGTGGCTTTTTATATTTGAATTGCTCCCCAGAGGGCCGACCTGTCGGTGTAGCCCTTGAACCGTAGGTTCAAGGCGGGTAAACGATTAAATCCTAAGGCTTCTCGGTTCAAGCCGAGCTTGCACAATGTCAATAAAGCATTCACCCTGAGTTTGTAAATATCGGCACAGGGACATAACCAACTGACGCACACCCCAGGGAGCAAAGACGTTTCATCGATACCTTTTGGGTACCTCGCCAGCAATGCTGACTACTGTATTGCTACAGTTTAATCTTCTTTTGAAGAGCGCTCAACCAGTGCATCTTCAAGTGTAGATTGTAACAGACCGATTTTATCATCCATCTGCTTGATATAATCTTGGTTTTTCTGCTGTTCTTCTAAAAGCTCATAGCCAATATTTAATGCCGCCATGATAGCAATTTCTTCACGGCTTAAATTATTGGTACGTGATTTAAGCGAACTTAGCTGTTTTTCAAGCTTGTCTGCCACCTGCCGCAATGCACTCTCTTGTCCAGCTGGACAAGCGATGGAGTAGGCTCGGCCTAATAAGCTAATCTCAATAGCATGGCTACTCATTGCAAAAAGGGCATCCGTTAATGTGGCTCTTGTGCGGACTATATCGGTCTGCTAGGTAAAGTGCAATAAGCAGGCCCTGCTAATAAGATATAGTTAGATTAAATGTTGTTTAGATAACCAAAATGACGTTTTTCTGGGTATATGTCGGGCTATTTATCAGCAAATTTAACCCGGCTAGTGACACTGTGGTTGACCAACATGTTAGCAATTGGGGCGAGCGTTGGGCAGGGGACAGTTCACAGAGTTATATAAAACCCTTGAGCTTGCAGGTTATTTGCCCAGTTTTACACCGATGTGACCTCGGCTTTTCCTTGGTGGCGCACAGCAGATCTGCTAGCATGGCGCAAGAATATTTAGATTTGGACAATGGTTATGGCAACTCCCCCTTCACTTGGTATCGACAGTTTACTTGCAGAACTCAATGCCGCTGAAATTGGTCAGCATCCCGTTGAAGTGCATGGCGCGTTAGTTGGATTAATTTGTGGCGGAGTCAAACCGGCTAAACATGCTTGGGTCAAACCGTTACTCGAATTGATTAATGACGGTCAGTTATTACCAGAAAAGCTACAGCAACTGATTGATGAACTGTTTCAAGACACCTTAGCGCGCATTAGTGACCCTGATTTTGGTTTTAGTCCTATGCTACCCGAAGAGGAAGAGCCGCTAAGTCAGCGTGTGGAGGCCTTGTCATTGTGGGTACAAAGCTTCCTGACCGGGATTGCTATGGTGCAACCTAAACTCAATAAAGCCTCTGCCGATGTCCGTGAAGTGATTGGCGACTTAGCCGAAATCGCACAAGTCGAATTTGATGTAGCAGAAGATGATGAGTCAGAAGCAGCATATATCGAACTGATGGAGTTTGCCCGTATGGCGGCGCTACTTTGTTACTCAGAGTTTGGTCCAGAGCCAAGTGATGAAGCGCAAGGCGACGAGCCTGTAATCCATTAATCACGATACTTTTGCAGAGAAACACTATGAGTCATTACACGCCCGAAGCCGCTGTCAGCGAGCAAGCCGTGGCACAGGTCGATATTGCCATTGTGGGTGGCGCAATGGCTGGCAGCACCTTAGCGCTGGGGTTGCAACAACTGAGTCAATCGCTAGGCAAACCGTTGAAGGTGGCACTGGTTGAAGCCAGCGCCCCTAATCAGCACCATCCTGGGTTTGATGCTCGCTCAATTGCTATCTCTCACGGGTCTATTTTTGAACTTAAGCGATTAGGTGTATGGCCGCATATTGCACATTTGGGCACCGGAATTGAGCATATCCATGTTTCCGATCGCGGCCACTTTGGCATGACAAGCCTTGATGTTGAAGACTTTCATGTGGATTGTTTTGGTGAAGTGGTTGAGCTAGCCCCAGTGGGGGCAGCCTTGTTTGATCAGATCAGTAAAGCCGAAATTGAACTGCATTGTCCGGCAAAGTTAAGCCAGTTAGACACCCACAGCGATAAACAGGTCCTCACTTTAGATAATGGCAGCGTCATCCATGCCAAATTAGTGGTTGCAGCCGATGGGGTTCAATCCCAAGTGCGCCAAAGCGTACAGCAGCCCATCACTAAAGTGGAATTTGACCAAGTAGCGATAGTGGCTAATGTCTGTGTAGACACGCCCCACCATGGCCGCGCTTATGAGCGCTTTACCGAGTCTGGCCCTATTGCTGTATTGCCGATGAGCAACAGCGAAGGCCGATCGCGTATTTCACTGGTATGGGCTTTAAAAAGCGCAGAAGCAGAGCGGGTACTGTCCCTTGATGACAGCGGGTTTTTAGCCGAGTTACAGCAAGCCTTTGGTCATCGTGCAGGCCGGTTTACCGCCGTGGGTAAACGCGTGAGCTACCCGCTGGCACTGTCTTATATGCCTAGGCCGATATACCACCGTACTGTGTTTGTCGGCAATGCTGCCCAAACCCTACACCCGATTGCAGGGCAAGGATTTAACCTAGGGCTGCGTGATATCGCCACCTTACTGGCCGAGATGCAGGATTATTTGCAGCAAGACAATGACGATGTTGGCAGCACTGAACTGCTGCATCGTTACTTGAGCGCGCGCGAGTCAGATCGCAACAGTACCATCAATAATGTCGAGTTTTTGGTGCGCGGGTTTTCCAATAATCATTGGCCATTAGTGGCTGGGCGCAGCCTAGGTTTGCGCCTTCTGTCCTGGTTGCCGCCGTTAAAAACACCGGTAGCAAGAAAGGCGATGGGCTGGAAAGCGCCACGTAAGTTAACCGTAAATTAATTGCTAGGGCAGGGCCCAAATAGTAACTCAATTGGCTAGAGGAATGTTTCATGTTTAGTGCACAAACCTATGATGTCGCCATTGTTGGCGGTGGTATGGTGGGCTTAGCCACCGCAATCGGCTTAGCGATGGCAGATTTGCGAGTGGTTGTGATTGATGCCGGTGAAACACAAACGCTATCGGGCGAGGCGCGCTTGCGGGTGAGCGCCATTAACAAAGCCAGTGAGCGGTTGCTCAACTACCTGGGCGCTTGGCATTATTTAGATGAAAGCCGTGCGGCGCCGTATTCAAAAATGGCAGTGTGGGATAAAGACAGCTTAGGCAAAATTGGCTTTGATGCTGATTCTATGAGTGAAAGCCACTTAGGCAGCATTATTGAAAACGACAACATTTGCCAAGCACTGGCCAAACGTGCTGGTGAGTTTAGCAATATCAATCATATTGAGAACCAACGCTTAGCCAATATAGCTTTTGGCGAGCGTGAAGCATGGTTGAGTTTAGAAAACGGTGACAATCTTAGCGCTGCATTAGTCATCGGCGCCGACGGCGCGAACTCTTGGGTTCGTAGCCAGTGCAATATTCCACTGACTTTCTGGGATTATGGCCACCATGCGGTGGTGGCGACTATTCGCACCGAGATCCCCCATGGCGATACCGCCCGTCAGGTGTTTTTAAATTCTGGGCCATTAGCCTTTTTACCTTTATTTGAAACTAATCTGTGTTCGATTGTGTGGTCACTCCCACCCGAGCAAGCTAAAGCGCTACAAAATGGCGAAACTCAGGCATTTGAACGTCAATTAACCGCAGCTTTTGATGGTCGATTGGGTTATTGTCATTTAACCAGCGAGCTGCATGCCTTCCCGTTAAAAATGCGTTATGCACGTCACTTTGCTCGCCACCGTTTAGTGTTGGCAGGCGACGCGGCGCACACTATTCATCCATTAGCTGGGCAAGGGGTAAACTTAGGCTTTTTAGATGCTGGCGCCATTATTGAAACCATTACCGAATTACACGCTAAAGGTAAAGATATTGGGGATTATGCGCATTTACGTAACCTAGAGCGCTGGCGTAAAGCGGATGCTTTAGAGATGATTGCGGCAATGGAAGGCTTTAAACGCCTATTCGATGGCAGTAATCCTATTAAGAAAGCGGTGCGAGATATCGGCCTCAATTTGGTTGATAACCTTTCTCCTGTGAAAACACTGTTCATGCAACAAGCCATGGGCAATAAAGGTAAGTTACCCACCCCCTGCCAACCTCAGTAGAGTTTTGCGATAAAAACGCAGAATAAGCTAAATAAAACAGTGAGTTGTTTTGGTTTATTCTGCTTTACTTTTTTTCATGTAAAAAAACTACAAAAGTAACATGAGAAAAAGTAATGACAAAACCGTTCGGATTAGAAAATTCTCTTGTATACAAAACTGTGACGCAAGGTATAATTTCGCCGCATTTTGATACCATTGATGGATCTATACCATAAACGTATTACAGATTATCGATGCATCTTTATTTCACCTAAATCGATAGCAAGGCTATCGTTAGGCTCACACCTTGACCTGCGTACCCTACAGTAGGCGAGGCCCCGAAAGGGCATAAAGAAGAGATAATAATGGCTAATAAAACTGTACTCTTTAACAAGCACTTAGAAGCTGGCGCCAAAATGGTTGATTTCCACGGTTGGGATATGCCAATTAACTATGGCTCTCAAATCGAAGAACACCATGCAGTGCGCCAAGACGCCGGTATGTTTGACGTGTCACACATGACAGTAGTAGACGTAACGGGTGCACAAGCTTGTGATTTCCTTCGCAAGCTGCTTGCTAACGACGTTGCCAAACTGAAAGTACCGGGTAAGGCGCTTTACGGTGGCATGTTAGACCACAATGCAGGCGTCATTGACGACCTCATCACCTATTATCTTAGCGACACCCATTACCGTATCGTAGTTAACTCTGCTACCCGCGAAAAAGACTTAGCTTGGATTGCCGAGCAAGTTAAAGGCTTTGATGTCACCATCACTGAGCGTCCTGAGCTGGCAATGATTGCTGTTCAAGGCCCAAATGCCAAAGCAAAAGCGGCTAGCGTATTTAACGATGCACAAAACCAAGCGGTTGAAGGCATGAAGCCATTCTTTGGTGTACAAGCTGACTCATTGTTTATTGCAACCACTGGTTATACCGGTGAAGCAGGTTACGAAATTATCGTACCCGATGCAGAAGCCGAAGCACTATGGCAAGCACTGTTAGACAATGGCGTGCGTCCATGTGGTCTTGGTGCGCGTGACACGCTACGTTTAGAAGCAGGCATGAACCTTTATGGTCTAGACATGGACGAAAGCGTTAACCCGCTAGCGGCCAACATGGGCTGGACTGTTGCGTGGGAACCGACTGACCGTGACTTTATTGGTCGTGAAGCGTTAACGGCTATTAAAGCGGCGGGTACCGATAAACTCGTTGGTTTAGTGATGGAAGCCAAAGGCGTGATTCGCCCAGGTATGGCGGTATTTTTCACCGACAGCGACGGTGTTGAACAGCAAGGCGCGATCACCAGTGGTACTTTCTCGCCAACCTTAGGCTATTCTATTGCCATGGCACGCGTACCTAATTCTGTTGGCGAAGTCGCAGAAGTAGAGATGCGAAAGAAGCGCGTCCCTGTTAAAGTTATCGCACCATCGTTTGTACGCAATGGTAAACAAGCATTCTAGTTTTTGCTGGTTGAGTGGAGACGCTCAACCAATCAAGAACAGCATTATGTGATGAGCGGCTTTGTTAGCCAAATGGCTAATTGAGTTAATCGCGTTCAACAAGTAAACCTTTGGCTAACTTGTTGCGTATAAGCCACAAGCTCATCAACCTAGATACAGTTTTGCCTAATAGGCTTTATAAAAAGCATTAGAACATCAGATAAAGGATCGAAAAAATGAGCAATATCCCTGCTGAACTTAAATATGCCTCTTCACACGAATGGATCCGTAAAGAAGAAGACGGTTCTTACACTGTGGGTATCAGTGAGCACGCCCAAGAGCTATTGGGTGACATGGTATTCGTTGAACTACCAGAAGTGGGCGACACAGTAAGCGCTGGTGAAGATTGTGCTGTTGCAGAGTCTGTTAAAGCGGCTTCTGACATCTACTCACCACTGTCTGGTGAAGTACTTGCTATCAACGAATCTTTAGAAGATTCGCCAGAGCTAGTGAACAGCGATGCATACGGCGACGGTTGGTTCTTCCGCGTTATGCCATCAGATGTCGCTGAAATTGAAAACTTGCTTGATGCTGAAGGCTATCAAGCAGTGGTCGACGACGAGTAAATCGTTGTTGATGGCAAAGCCCCAACGCGACAAGCTTGGGGCTTTGTTCGTTATACTCGCTTTTAATCCTATAGCTAAGTGACTTTATCACGGCAAGGTTAATTAAGGCCCAAGCAAAATGGGCTTGCTGAAGTTATTTAGCTATTGCGTACAAGGGTTTGTATTTGGTTTATACCAAGCAAACGCGACTTAACAACGAGACCGGTAACTCTGCACCCTACAGGCAAGATACTGGCAAATATGGAACTAGGTTAATCATGACCAAAGAAACACTCACTCAGTTAGAGCAGCATGATCGCTTTATCGGTCGTCACATTGGCCCAGATAGCGAGCAACAACAAGAGATGTTGAACTTTGTTGGTGCTGAATCTTTAGAAGATTTAACCGCTCAGATCGTCCCAGAAGCGATCCGCTTAAACCGTGACCTTTTGGTTGGTGATAGCGTTGGCGAAGCTGAAGGCTTAGCTTATCTGCGCACCGTTGCCGATAAGAACAAGGTCAACAAAAGCTATATTGGTATGGGCTATTATGGTACTGAAGTGCCATCGGTTATCCTACGTAACGTATTTGAAAACCCAGGTTGGTACACGGCTTACACGCCATACCAGCCAGAGATTGCCCAAGGCCGTCTTGAAGCTATTTTGAACTTCCAGCAACTGTCTATGGACCTAACCGGCCTAGACCTAGCATCAGCTTCACTGCTTGATGAAGCCACCGCTGCTGCCGAAGCCATGGCCTTAGCTAAGCGTGTATCAAAAGCCAAAAAAGCCAATATCTTCTTTGTGGCAGACGATGTGTTCCCACAAACCCTTGATGTTATTCAAACCCGCGCAGAATGCTTTGGTTTTGAAGTCGTGGTTGGCCCAGCAAGCGAAGCGGTTAACTACGAGCTATTTGGTGCGTTATTCCAGTACACCAACAAGCACGGTCAAATCACCGATTTCACTGAGCTATTCGCCGAGCTAAAAGCGAAAAAAGCCGTCGTAACAGTAGCTGCTGACATCATGTCGCTAGTGATGTTGAAATCACCGGGTTCTATGGGCGCTGACGTAGTCTTTGGTAGCGCGCAACGCTTTGGTGTGCCAATGGGCTTTGGTGGTCCACACGCCGCGTTCTTCGTCTCGCGTGATGCCCACAAGCGTTCACTGCCTGGCCGTATTATCGGTGTATCACAAGATACCCGTGGTAATCGTGCACTGCGTATGGCAATGCAAACCCGTGAGCAACATATCCGCCGCGAAAAAGCGAACTCAAACATCTGTACCGCACAGGTACTACTTGCCAACATGGCGTCGTTCTATGCGGTTTTCCATGGTCCACAAGGCCTGAAAACCATTGCCGAGCGTATCCACCGCCTAACTGACATTCTAGCCACTGGCCTAAGCCAAAAAGGCGTGCAGCTAGTTAACGATACTTGGTTTGATACCGTATCGTTTAGCGGCCTAGAGGTTGCAGCCGTTAAGCAACGCGCTGAAGCTGCTGGTGTTAACCTACGTATCGATGCCGACGGCATTGTTGGCGTCAGCCTCGCCGAAACCACACTGCGCAGCGATATTGCTGAGTTGTTCGATGTGATTTTAGGTGTAGGTCATGGCCTAGATGTTGATGCACTAGATGCAGAGGTAATGGCGAATAGCGCATCAGTCCCAGCGGCGCTGGTACGTGACGATGCTATCTTGACGCATCCAACCTTTAACCGTTATCACAGTGAAACTGAGATGATGCGTTACATCAAGCGTCTAGAGAACAAAGATTTAGCCCTTAACCACTCAATGATCTCACTTGGCTCGTGCACCATGAAGCTAAATGCGGCCACTGAAATGCTACCGGTGAGCTGGCCTGAATTTGCCAACATGCACCCGTTTGCACCGCTAGATCAAACCGAAGGTTATGCGCAGCTAGTTCAAGAGCTATCTGATTGGTTAGTGGATATCACCGGTTACGATGCCGTATGTATGCAACCTAACTCAGGTGCACAAGGTGAGTACGCAGGTCTACTCGCTATTCAAAAATATCACGAGTCTCGTGGTGATGCCCACCGTAACATCTGCTTGATCCCGCAGTCTGCCCACGGTACTAACCCAGCATCAGCTCAGCTTGCGGGTATGAAAGTGGTAGTGACTGCGTGTGATAAAGACGGTAACGTCGACATGGAAGACTTGAAAGCTAAAGCGGCTGAAGTGGCTGAGAACTTGTCTTGCATCATGATCACTTACCCATCAACTCACGGTGTATATGAAGAAACTGTGCGTGAGATTTGCGAAGTGATCCACAGTCATGGCGGTCAAGTTTACCTTGATGGTGCCAACATGAACGCTCAGGTAGGTCTAACATCACCTGGCTTTATCGGCGCCGACGTATCACACCTTAACCTGCATAAAACCTTTGCTATCCCACACGGTGGCGGTGGACCAGGTATGGGCCCAATTGGTGTTAAATCGCACCTAGCACCATTTGTTGCTGGCCACGCAGTCGTCAAGCACGGTCGTGATTCTGACAACAATGGTGCGGTATCAGCAGCGCCATATGGCAGTGCAGGTATTCTACCTATCACTTGGATGTATATAAAGCTGTTAGGCAAGCAAGGCCTTAAACAGTCAACGCAGATGGCACTATTAAATGCCAACTACATGACTAAGCGCCTAAGCGAGCATTACCCAGTACTTTATACCGGCCGTAACGGACGTATCGCTCACGAGTGTATTATCGACCTACGCCCGCTTAAAGAAGCCTCTGGTGTAACCGAAATGGATATTGCTAAGCGTCTTAACGACTATGGCTTCCACGCGCCAACCATGAGCTTCCCTGTTGCAGGTACGCTAATGATTGAGCCAACTGAGTCTGAGTCGAAAGTTGAGCTAGACCGTTTTGTTGACGCAATGATTGCCATCCGTGGTGAGATTGCCCGCGTTGAAGCAGGTGAGTGGCCAGCGGACAACAACCCGCTACATAACGCACCACACACCATGGCCGACATCATGGACCCAGCGTTCGATTCACGCCCTTATACGCGTGAAGAAGCCGTGTTCCCAACCGAAGCGGTTAAGAGCAACAAGTTCTGGCCAGCGGTTAATCGTATTGATGATGTGTATGGGGATAGAAACCTCTTTTGCGCCTGTGTGCCAATGAGCGACTACGAGTAATCTTTGCTGCTTAGGCTCGCTACTGCGGTGTTGAACCTCGGCTCCAGTCCTCATTGACAACAGTCAACTCCGGGCTAGAGCCTTCGGTTCGCCTAGCATTAGCGTCGCCAGCGACGCAATGATGGTGGTAGTTGGGTTATAAAAGAAAAGATATTAAAAAAGCGACCTTAGAGTCGCTTTTTTGTTGGCTATTTAACCTCAGTAATACTGTATCAGTTGCAACTTTTTGCATGGCTCGAAGTTAAGAGTTTGATAATAGTCAACTCCGTGGCAAAAAGCAGCGGCTTTTTTGTCTTACTATCGGCAGTAACGCTATTGGTGTTGATTGGGGGGGCTAGCATTGTTTGAGTGTTCATTGCTACCAGCCAAAGCAGGGCTAGAGCCATCGGTTCGCCTAGCATTAGCATCGCCAGCGACACAATGATAGTGGTAGTTGGCTTGATTGAAGTTAGTTACTTATAAAGAGAAAAAGCGACCTTAGGGACGCTTTTTTGTTCGGGGTAAAGATATATTTCACGTGAATGTATTTGGGGTTAAAGTGTTATACTTTCTAATCTGATTTAGGTGAAGAGATTACTCATGCCTTAATAGTCTATATTGAAGTGTGCTAGTATTTTTATTTATTGTATCGAACATTTCGAGGATACCAGACTCTTGAAGCTCGTTATCACTCATATTATGTATATAGGTACTAATCTTTCTGCAACATCAGCGATTTTATTACCACGTTCAGTGACTTGTTTGACAGCTTCAATTTTGAACTCGTCGGGATAATGTTTTTCGCGCATGTAACACTTCATATTTTTGGTTCATTATAATTCTATGAAGTGTCTACTGATCTAGGGGCTTACCAATGAGCTGTCATTAGCATTTTCTCGCTTACCCAGTATGGTCAAGCTAAGCCTCGCTTTATAGGGGCATTGAAAATAGTATTTGATCCTTAGTAGGTTATAATTCTCGTCTACAGCAACTTGATGGTTAAGCTAGGTATTTCTAAGGCTAACTCGCTGTAGTATTTATTATTTTTTAATCTATTTGATTCAACAGTGTTGAAATGGCTAGAGTCAATGGCAGCATGGTATTCAATAAGTTTAGATATAGTCTCTATATTATGACCTTTTCGGAAATATTCATTGATAGCTGTATTTAGAGGGTCTTGTCCATTTACTTTTATGTTTGTATCAACATCATTTTCTAATAATAATGTCAGTATCGGAATCTTAGCTTTGTACTTGACCGCAACGTTAACTGCGTTACCAAGAGATTCTGAGGAATAAAACATGTTTAACCCATAGTTTTGTAGTTCTATGATTTTTTCAATTTGTCCCTTAATTACTAGTATGAAGATAGTGTTGTCAGGTAAGGTTGCCCCCTGATTCAACAGTTCAATGATTACAAATAATGGTGCGTCCTGCCTAATTGCTTGTAATACCATAACCTGCATAATCTGAGGTGATATTTCTTTCATGGAATTAGCTAAGCTGATTAATTCATTCCATTCCCCCTTTTTAGTTAAGCTAAATATATTTTCTCCTAGCGCTACTCCAATATTGAAATCTGTTGGGTCACTTTTATCTGAGGTAACGGTTTCTTTCGATTGAGTTTTGATTGTTTGGGGAGGAGAAATGTCGTTTTTAGGTTGTTCTGACATGTCGGTTTTTTCTAGTTGTGATTTATTGTGGGGGTGTGAGCTTATATGAGGCTTACTATAGTCTGCGTCATTTTGCCCTTGGCTTTCAAGTAAGAAAAGCATTAAAGCAGTTAACAGTACTATAACTAAGGGTAATGAAATTACTTTTTTTATAAAAATCATATTTTTTAGATTTGTCAAGTGCTAAATTCCTTTTTACTTGTCTTTGTGTCAGCTTTATAATTCTTTTTAAGAGGTTGGTTTTAAATCTGAATGGTCTATTGTAAATTTGAGGACTTTATCATTAACGACAATCAACAAGTAGTTTTTTCACTTGTTGATTGTCGTTGACATCGTTTTTACTTGTTACCAGTTTTTTGTTTGCTGCTTCCTTGAATATTTATTCCTTTTTCATCAGTCATATACCCAAAAGCAATAGAAATGAAAAGCCAAAATAGCAACTGCCAGAAGGCGGGCTGTTGCGTGATAATATCAAACAAATAAAGTCCATAGACCGGAGCAAAAAAACAAATAAAAATCACAGCTGTGCGTTTTACTTGGTTTTTAGGTAGTAAAAATAGGTATTTTATTAACATATAAACCCCTTAGTTACTTTAATTATAAAGCGTTTATGTTCAGCATTTAACTTTTTGCTTTTCAAGCTCTATATCACATTGAGATAGCGCATCGTCGTGAGCTACTGCATTGGCACCCTCACAAACACCAATGGCAACTACATTTGGAGCAAACCCAAGGCAAAGGGTGGCGCCAGTGACAGCTAAAGCGTTTGCAGTATTTCTGCAGTATCTTCTGTCTTCATGTGCATCGATTATACACTGTTGTGACGAACTTAATTCTAGCTCTTCTTGGTTATCTTCGAACACGTCCCAATCATCTTCATCCCAATGGTCATCATTCCAGCCATCTTCCTCCCAATCATTATCATCCCAATCATCCCAGTAATCATCCCATTCTTGTCCTAAGACTTCAAAGCGCTCCATATCATCTTCATCTTCATCTTCATCATACATTTTGTCTTCAATCGCTGATGCGTTATTGAATCCCAAATGATAGGAGGAACTATGTAAATTAGGGCTTGTAGGAGATTTGGTTAAGTCCATTGTAAAAAAAAATGTGGCAAGAAAAAATAATAGTCCATTTTTTATCATGTTATTCCCTTATTTATTGTGGTGTAAAAGTTTATCGAGTAAATAACGCTAGCATATAAAGAGAGTAAGTGTCTAGGTTGTAGGGTAATGAATTATATTGGGCTGACTTTAGTATGTCTTTGTAATGCAAGGCGAGGATTTTAAATAGAGTTTATATAGATACATAATGGATTTTGTTTTCAATATCTTTATTTGAAAGGTGGGCCTATTATTTATTATTTATTATTTATTGTTTATTGTTTATTGTTTATTGTTTATCGGTCTTTCTGAAAATATATATTTAGTGCTTGACCACAAAGCATTAAAGCATTAAAGCATTAAAGCATTAGACAGCCATTGTTAATGGCGTGGGTGACGACCTTCTACTGTGCTTGATTTGCGCATATAACAAGGAGGTTGCATGCCAAGACCTAGACGAACCCTCATTAGTCTCGAACTCTTATCAATAAGATGATCCTATTATCACTGTTGTAGTCGCGTTGTAAGGCGTGCCATCTTTTAAAATAAAGAGTATGTGGTGATGATAAATACACTGGTAAAAATTATGAGCACCGCCGTGGCTGGGTGGAACCACAGAGGCGCTGAGGTAAGTTTGTCGCTTAAAGGGGCTTATAGTAGGTTTCGCATTGCGCTAATACAAAGGTTTCAGCACGTACAATCAAGTCTTTGGTTAAGTTAGTAGTCACTTTGGCTAGCTTAACAGTATTAATTATACCCATTGTGCCGTCTTCTTTTGTATACAAAGCATCCGGACTAACTCTATTGAAAGCGTATGAGGTGAGAACCTCAACACCATTACTTTCTTTGTTGTAGTGATGGACATTCCAAACACTTCCTGTGTACTCAGGGGTTTTAGAGCTCGCTTGGTTCCAAGTGTACATTCCTGTAATGCGATCGTCTGCCCCAAATGTTAGGACAGCTGTTTCTCCTTTTACTGATAAAAGTAATTTTCGGGGATAGTACCTGTTTTCTCCGTCAGCTGAGTCTTCTACAGTATAGTTGCAAGAAAATCTATGGTCTATTCCCTCGTTTGATGCAGAAACGGCTAGTGATAAAAGGCTGGCGATACAAAATGTGATTAATTTTCTCATGTCAATTGACTCTGTAGATTTGTGGGTAACTAATAGCAACCGCTCATTGTATTTCTGTTAAAAGATGGTGTTAGGCTTGCAATCGATCGCTACATTGTGCGGAGTGTTCCTGTAGATTTCTGGATATTATATTTAGACCTAAGCTCTGTAGTTAATTAGAAACTATGAGATATTCGAATATGTAACAGAAAGTACGTTATAAGTGGTTTTTTAGATAAAGGTTTTTGTTGTTTGTAGCCTGTTTTTATGAAAGCAGTGTTCATATTGGTTGTACATATAAGGGATTTTTATGAGATGTTTACCAGCCTTATTCTTGCTTGCCATCCCGTTTTCATCGCTAGCGATAGATGCTTTTCATGTGGAATGCACAAGCTGCTTTACTGAAAGTGAGTTTGTTCAGGTTGCGAAAGAAAATGCTATTGATAAACAGACCATTGTCGTTAATGTGTTTAATGCGGAAAATGCTGACTTACGCAAATACTTAGTTGAGAAAGGTTCGAGAACGGTATGCGATTCAGATGGTAGAGAGCCCGATGGAAAGGGCGATGTTATCGTTAATTGTTGGCAAGAAAACATTTTGACCGCTAAAAAGCAGAGTTTGATAGATGTTGAGCAGACAAACTTTCATGACTTTTCTTCGGCATTGATAGAGTTCAGAGCGCTGTCAGAAGGCACCTCAGTTAGTATTCCAGAAAGGCTTGTTCCTAGCGGCTATGACTTAGTAGGCGCTTCTTTTCGTCAAAACGATGTTATCGATTACTTTAATGGCCAACCTAGTAAGAACAAAATTTATGAGAAGGTGATTCACTATATTGAAGCCGCCTCAAAAATAATTGATATAGGTATGTCACTCACAGCACCCGCGATAGCTTTTGAGTTTGTAGATAAAAGTAAGGCCTATGCGATAGTGGACTTTGTCGATATGGATAACAATATCCATTATAAGTTTACTAAAGTTATCGATAACAATGGCAATGTAGTGGATTTGAAAGCGCAAAATCCATTCTCTGAGTTTTATGATGTAAGTGGATTCTCTTTACAGTCTTGGCAATCGCTTCATCGCGCTATAGAAGCATACGGACTGGTGGTGGTTGACGTAAATAGGCAAGTAGTCCCCAAAGGCGTCATCACCATTATTGATGGTTCTGCGAGTAAATAAGTATGATGAGATTGAACCTAATTTTGGTGCCCTAATAGTAACCATGCGAACGATTAGAGCGGTTACTTTTCTTTTCGCTGTTTGTAGTCGTAGCCTTTTTTGATGGGTACTGATTCTGCTGTGAAACTGGGTTTATGAGGCCGTTGATGTTTATTTAGAGAGTGATGCTGCCTAAGCTGTTTATGCGGATTGCGCTTTAAACCCTGGGTTAACCCTCGTTCAAAGTCGTTAAATGCTTCGGTGTTTATCTCGTAGGGATTGTCTAAATACGACTCCGCTAGCATTCCTTCGTTATAGGCTTTAGATAACATAAGCGACTCCTTGTTTGACAGCTTGCAATAGAGCAATACTAAATTGGTTGGTACTCAGTCATTTATAAATTAATCGCTTCACAATACCAGATCGTATCGTTTCTGATAGTCTTGAAGTAACTGCTGTTGTTGTGAGGCAGCCTGACTTGGTGTTGGACTAACCCCTGTTTGGTATTGGATTTCAAACCACTCTAGAAGCTCTGTTCTTACTTGGTAGCCGTCAGGTATGCATAGTTGAGTATTGTTAACCATGATAGTCGCGGCTCCAAATGAAGCGCCGGAATACCAATGACATTGTGTATATCCTTTTGTTGTCAGCCAGCTCGTGATCTGTAAATTATAGATAGTGGCAGCGAGTATATAGAGTGGTAGGCAGAGGCCTATTAATAATATTTGGCGTTTTTGCTTGTGCATGGAATGCGTGTTATTGATTCTCTGAATTAACCCCCATATTAGGATGATTAATGCGGGCATCATGAAAAATAGAGGCGGCAACAACGGCCTAATTTTCAGCAGGGCCGCTTGTTCTTTGGCTCTAGCTAGCATCGCGATTTCATCATTTAGTGCATAACAGTAACCAATGATGAAGAGTGTCAGCACTAGGATGGCCAACAGTGACTGAGTCACTTTTCTGGTCATTAGTCTCATTGATTACTGTTATTATTCTCTTGTGTTGACTAAGCAGCGTTATCAATTCAAGGCCGACGTTGATTTACGTATCAAGATGTGAGCGACGATTAAGCTAATGAGCTCTCGCTTTATTTAAGCCTTTTTAACAGCTGTTCCCGAAAAGCCTCTGGGTTTTTATGCATTTCCTCAAAGTAAACAAGGCATGCCGCATATTTATTAGATTTCATTAGGCTATGGGTTAAAACGGGGAGTGATATTAAACAAACGGTTAGCCATTTGTGGGCGTGTTCAAAAGTCACGATTACGACGAGATATATTAACAACTGAAGCCAGATATTGTATTGATTGACCTTTGCTGCCTTTGGTTTTCCCCGCGTGATCATTATATTAGGGATGATGGTGATAACGGCTAAAAATGTGGCCGCGGCAGTTAAAAAGGTTAGGTAGTTATCATCTGAGAATTGGCTGAAGTTCTGTTTTATTGAAAGCCCTAATAAAGATAATGCTGCACTCCCACTGATGATCAGTAGCATGATGACAGCAATACCTGTAGCAAAAGTCCCTATACTAAATTTGTACCTATCGAAAATGCTATCTTTCATAAGAAGAGATTTCCTCATAAATACCCACTGCAATATTTTTCAAACTACCATCAAATGAACTACCTGTGACGCTCAGGCTCGCGCTAATAGCATTTTTCAAGTTTAGTGAAATAGCATTGACTAATGCTTGGCTACTGTAACGCCCAGTGAGCTTTCCTGAGTTTGTTAGTGCCTTCATGGTTTGCGCGCTTATTCCAGGGCTATTTAATCTTTGTATTTCCATTGTTAGACGTTTTCTTTCGGGCCGGCTCAATCCTTTAAGCACTTGTAGGATAGACTTTGATGTCGTGAGGTTAATTGTCTTAATCATTTTAATTGTTGTGGCTCCCGCTGCGGCTGCGCCGCCTAATGAGATCACATCTAAAGCTTTGACAGCAGCTTGATACCATTCCTTTTCGTCAATTTTATCTAGTGTTTCGGGGCTATTTGCCTCCGTAAATGAGCGGGCTATGCCATTAAAGCACTGTCCAAGCGAAGCTACTGCAGCGGCGCCGCCTAGATAGGTAACAACAGTGCTCGCGCCGCCTGTCAGCGGGATTGCAACTGCACTACCATAAATGACAATCCAACTAAGAACTGCTGCACTGCAACTTAACCCTGTATTCAATAGCTCGCCTGTTAGCTTGCTTTCACGGCGAGATGTTTTTAGTTCGTTTGCGTAGTTTGATGCTGATATTTGTTTTGGAGGCTCCCTTAAAATCAGCCGTATTGGATCTTTGCGGCAAATTGGGACGAATGGTCTTAATGTTACTACCGTGAATTCATGGTCGATGAAAACGACACCAGCACCTGTTGTTTTTGGGTCTGAATCTAGGGCTTTGAATATATTAGCTACATTCAATTGGTTTTTTAGGCGTATTTTGAGGCTTTGTTCTTTGTGTTCTTGCAAGGGAGAACGTAAAAAAGTCGCAGACATGTTTTATTCCTTTAATCTTTCTCAACCATCCATTGGTTGAAAACGATTCTACGACGAAACCTTTCTCTTTTATAGCCGCTAGCTGTTCGAAAACTGATAGTTTCTATTATTTAATACTTACAGTTTATTTAGTATGTATAAAGGAGGGGCATACTAGGTTGTTGTCAGACAAGGTAATAGAGGAAGTGGGTAAAAGCAAACTGGTTGCCGGTTGCTTATTTCTTTAACAATTACCCCATAGAAATACCTAGGTTACTTTGTGATTACCACTCTATAGCAATCTATGTGCGGTTTTTGTGTGTAGGTGTCTAGGTTAAGCGAAGTGCGCTGGTAGCCCGCATTTACTAAGAGTAATTAATCGCCAATTTATATTTTGGTTATTCGCTCTTTTGAGTGATGACATACTGCTGCTAGTTCTGAACTTAGCAGTTTTATACATTTCGCCTGTTCTGTCTGTCACTCTAGTAAATACTTTTTTATCATTCCCCAGCTCTGAGCGGACGATCGCTCAGCCGTCTTTGTCCTTAAACTCACTTTGCCAACAAGAGCTATCGAAATTATGGGTTATAAATATTACTTGAAGATAGGGTTACTGCTGTCTATTCCACTCGGGGTGCTGCTGTTTCTTTTTCTAGAAGCGGATTCTTGGCAAACATTTGTGCTCTACTTTGTTATTGGTCTGGTGATGATGGGGATTGGCCGCGTCTTTGGTATGATTTGCGATGGCATTGGCTGGTTATTTAAAAAGATTAAAAGCTTATTTGCTAAAGAGGCAAAGTAAGCCTGTAGTTAGGGCACAATCTCGTTTGTGTGCAAAGCTAAACGGTAGCGCATTAGCCCGAATAGATAGTCGAGTGACTCTTATTAAACAGAGGAGTTGTTCGCCTGCTAGCCACAATTTCTTATTGCTATTTCAAGCTGTTAAGTTGATCAATTATTGCATTTCTGCTCGTAAATCATTGTTTATCTACGACTAATGTCTGAGTCCAATTCCGCTTTTATTGTTCGCTATGGCTGCGCCCTTCAGTTAAGGTGCCTCTAATCTATTTTGTAGTCCACTCGGTTGCGGGTGAGTAATAGGGTTGATATGAGCAGTAATTCAAAGTCAGTGCATGCGTCAGCAGATGCAGAGCACAGGGCGGGTGACGGTCAAAGTTATCAGCAGCAACACCGAGCCAGTTCAACGTTTGAGTCACGCGAAGCGTATCTAGAACATGAACTGACCATCATGAACCCCAAGCGTTGGCGGGCCAATTTACCGCGGCGAGATTATCGCTTTGAGGCAGAAGATTCGATTGCCGCAATGGCGGCTACCATAGGTAAGGTCGTGATGGTTGGTGCCATTGCCACAACCTTTGCCACCTCACTTGGTTTACAAGAAAGCTTTATTTTAGAAAATGTTCGTTACGAGCTGATCATTGCCGCGTTTTTCATTGTGGTCTTTTCCGGTTTTCTTCTACCTACAGCTAATTTGGCGGGTACCCATGGTCCGTTGATTCCTATCATTCCCATTGTGGTGGCAGCGGGTGGCCACCCGATGGCATTTGGCTTATTGATTGGTGCGCTAGGCTTAATATTGGCCATCAGCAAAGGTGGCAGTATGTTGGCCAACCTAACCAGTAAAGGAGTGTGCGGCGGGTTACTGCTGTACCTCGGCTTTGTTGGCACCGCCTCTCAGGTGAAAAAGCTGTATGCGTGGGCTGAAGGCATTGGCATGGCGCATATCGCGTTTGTGGTGATATTTTGCACCATTATTTTATACGCGTTGCTTGAGCATTGGCGCAAGCGTTGGCTGGCTGTGCCCTTAAGTTGTTTGCTTGGTGGTACGTTAGCGTTTGCTATGGGCGCGCCTTTTGAGTTTCAAACCGCGCCTGGTTTGCCAAACATGAACCCCATGTATTGGTGGGGGGATGATTCTGGCTGGATGTTAGGTTTGCCCACTATTGAAAGCTTTATGGTGGTGCTACCGTTTGCCATTTTAGCGGTTGCTATGTGGTCGCCTGACTTTTTAGGTCATCAAGTTTTTCAAAAGATTAACTACCCACCACGTACTGAAAAAGTGCATATGAACATTGACGACACCATGACCAGTGCATCGATTCGTCAAACTGTGGGCTCTTTGCTTGGTGGGGCCAACTTTACCTCATCTTGGGGCACGTACATTGTACCGGCGGCAATTGCCAAGCGGCCTATTCCCGCTGGTGCTCTGCTTACAGCGCTGTTTTGTGTGATTGCTGCGTTATGGGGTTACCCAATGGATCTGGCCATCTGGGAGCCGGTTCTGTGTGTGGCATTAGTTGTTGGGGTGTTTATTCCGCTGCTTGAAGCGGGCATGGAGATGACCCGTGAGGGTAAAACCACTCAATCTGCGGCTATCGTGGTGTTCTCGTCGGTATTGGTTAACCCCGCCTTTGGTTGGTCATTGACCATGTTGCTGGATAACTTAGGTTTAATTGGCTGCAAAGACAGAAGCGCTAAACTCACCAAAATGAATCGCTGGATAGCGCCGAGTATTATGTTTGTTATCCTTACCGGGGTGATGGCGATGGTTGGTTTGCTACCTGGTATTCCACCGCTAATTTCGGGGCTTAAATAACCTAAGTCTATAGGTTAGGGAGCACAGGTTCGGGAGCACAGCTCAGGGCTGACATGCTCGTACTCCCAGTGCAAAACAGGGCATTGGGAGGCAACGGGTTGTTTCTCCCTTTGCGCCAGCATGTAATATCAGCGCGCTTTGATTCGTTTGCTGTGATCTATTGCCGCAGCTGGCTAATAGTAACGTACTTATATGGCCGTTATTTTTCGGCACAGGCTTGTTTACGGCAAAGGCCAAGGTTTCGCCAATGTGCCATTGCAATAATGATTGCACCAATCATGGTGGCTGCTTTTTCTCCTGTCTCACCCAGAAAATCATGGCCAAAAATGGCTGAGCCTGCGAGTGTCAGTAAGCCGATAACTGCCAACACCAATACTCGCATGTCTTTGTGCTTATTACAGCCGAGCAATACCGCTAACATACTGGTCGGTAATACAATCAATACCATCACTTCATGATATAGGTGATCGGCTAATCCTAAGGCGGATAACGACGGCATAAGGGCCAATAATACTGGGGTGAGGGCACAATGGATTGCACACAGCGCCGAAATGCTAATGGCGAATTTATCGAGTACAGCTTGCGTTGTATAGTTCATAAGGTTTGGCGTAAACATCCTGTTGTTCAGTGTTAGCGCTATTAGACATTAAAATAAATTGAAATGCTATAACATATCATTATCACTTGTAATTGATGTGTTCAGTTGTCTTTTGCTGCGTTTACTCGTCACAGGAAAGCATGGTGCCGTAGCGTAGGCAATAGGGCTTACGTTTAATTAAAGGTGTCAGCGACTTAGCCATATAGGGATTAATAGGGAATGGCTTTTGTCTATTGAACATTCAACACTGGATGATTAAAAGCCAGCTTGGATATGTGTTAACTGACTTGATGTACTAGCAAGGCGTAGCAGCGACTTTGATAATTTGTCACATATCTGTCTTTGACGGTTAAAATGTTATGTTATAACATTGCGCTTTTATTTTGTCGTCCATTTAGAGCAGAGCACGTGAACAAGTATTTTCTATATTCAGCCATTATCGTATCCAATGGAGCGTTAGCCCAAGATAGTAACCAAACCATAGAAACTTCAGATGATATAGAACGTATTGAGGTGAAGCGCTTATGGCAGCCTTATCGAGGTAATGTCCCGCTGATACAAACACCGCAAGCAGTAGACAGAATTACCGGCGACACGTTGGACAAAGAGGGGATAACCCGCTTCATGGATGCCTTGGACTTTTCTCCAAGCGTGGTAAGACAAAATAACTCTGGCGGTATGTTTGACAGCTTTGCAATTCGTGGATTTTCAGGGGACGAGAATAATCCAACGGGCTACTTAGTTAACGGCTTTAACTCTCGCGGTTATAACGGCAACCGAAATACCGCCAACATTGAAACTATTGAGGTGATGAAAGGGCCTGGTTCATCGCTGTACGGTCAAGGTGAACCCGGTGGCACCGTTAATATCATCACCAAAAAACCACAATTTTACGAGCAAGGTTACATCAAGGGAACGTTAGGTAACTTTAATCAAAAGCAGGTCGAATTTGATCATACTAAAGGTTTGACAGATGATGTGGCCTACCGCATCAATGGCTTTTATGAGGATTCAGAGACACACCGTGATCATGTTGATGTTCAAAGCTTTAACTTGAGCCCATCATTGCTTTGGAATATCTCAGATGCCACCAGTATTAGCTATGAAATGGAGATTCTTGATCAGCGCAAACCATTAGAGCGTGGTGTCTATGTGCTTGATAATGATTTCGACTCTGTTGATACATCTGCTTTCTATGGTGATACTCGCGATGGTGATCATACTGTAAAGGCTTTAGGTCATCAGTTAGTGTTAAATCATCAACTTAGCAATAGTTGGCATATCCTTACTGGTTTAGCGTACCGTGATTCATCTTTTAAAGGTCAATCGTCAGATACAGAGCTCTCCGATGGTCGACAACTGGTGTACGAAGACCCGAATACGCTTTCAAGACAAAGACGTGAGCGTGACTATCAAGCGCAAGATTTCTCGGCGCGTTTTGAAGTTAGTGGTGATGTTGAACTCGCTGGGTTTACAAATAACCTATTGATTGGTTTAGATTATTATAACTTCCAATTAGATACTGATTATCGAGTGTGGCGCACCGCTTGGGGCTCTGGCGATCCGACTTACTCAATCGATCCCAATAGCCCAGACTACACGATGGATCGACCTGAAACCACACCGACAACTTTGACAGAGGAAGAGCAAAATGGCGTAGGCTTTTACGCTCAAGATCTGATTGAACTGACCGACAAGGCCAAGTTATTGCTCGGTTTTAGGGTCGATAAGTTCAACCAAGAAATTCTCAACAAATTAGATGATGAGTTTCAAGAGCAAGACCAAACAGAGGTTTCGTCGCGCTTCGGTTTTGTCTATGAACTGACTGACAGCATCAATGCATACACCAGTTATGCAGAAGGCTTTAGACCCAACCCAGGACTAGATTCCGACAGAAATCCGTTTGAGCCAGAGCAAACTAAATCGTTTGAAATCGGCCTTAAATGGCAAAATGTAGCCAACCGCTTCTCGGGTAGTCTAGCGCTGTATGATGCCAGCAAGACTAACATGTTGACCGCAGAGCCAGATACTGGCCTGTCAGCGACCTTAGGTGAAGTAGAGAGTCAGGGGGTTGAGTTTCAAATGACCACCTATCTGACATCTGATACCAGTATTGATGTGGCTTATGCTTATACAGATGCAAGAACAGCCAAAGATCTTATTGATAATGACTGGGGCGTGCCTATCCCCAAAGGCTCACGTCTTATCAACGTAGCCAAGCATGCAGGTCATGTTTCACTGAGGCATTTCACTGACATTATGGGCAAAGAAACCTACTTTGGCGCCACAGTGAACTATGTTGGTGATCGTCTAGGTGAAACAACCGATCCTGACTATATCCTGCCCGCTTATACCTTAGTCAACTTGTCAGCGACAATGGATTTAACCAGTAGATTTAGCGTGATGCTGGACGTAAATAACCTGTTTAATGAGAAGTACTTTGAAAGCTCCTACCATAAGCTCTGGACTATGCCGGGTGAGCCTTTGAATTTTACGGCCAGTGTTAAGTATCAATTCTAACTTTTAGGTTAATAGCTGCTTAGGCTTGCTAATACTGCCTCAGTTTGCTGTTTTCGCTGCTCATTGACACTAGTCAACTCCGCGGCGAAAACACCAAACTTCATTGTCTTAGCATCGCCAGCGACGCAATGATTTTAAGTAGCTACTTAGCCTCAGTAATACTGCATCAGCCGCAGTTTTTCGATACTCATTGACAACAGTCAACTCCGTGTCGAAAAACAGCGGCTTTTTTGTCTTACTTTCGGCAGTAACGCTATTTTTAAGCATATAGGTGCTAACTCCGCGGCGAAAACACCAAACTTCATTGTCTTAGCATCGCCAGCGACGCAATGATTTTAAGGAGCTACTTAGCCTCAGTAATACTGCGTCAGCTGCAGTTTTTCACTTCTCGAAATAGGGAGTTTGACAACAGTCAACTCCGTGTTGAAAAACAGCGGCTTTTTTGTCTTACTTTCGGCAGTAACGCTATTATTGATCGCAAGGAGTCAACTTGGCGGCAAAACACCAAACTTCATTGTCTTAGCATCGCCAGCGACGCAATGCGTTAAATCTAGTTAACTAGCATCAGCCGCTTTGTGGGGAGTTGGGATTAGCTAGCTATTGCTTGGGTTAGCGCACTCATTACATAAGCACTGCAGTTCAATCTGCGAGTTAAGCAGTTGAAAGTCGGCTTGTTCGATGCTCTCTTTAAGGGCCTCGATTACGCTAGTTTGTATGCCTTTTTCTGCCACTTTGCCGCAGCTTTTACAGATTAAAAATTGCGGGACTTGATGGGCATGGCTGCAAGTAATATGGGAGCAAGCCAAGTACTTGTTTTCAGATGACAGCTTATGCACTAAAGGGAGTGCACTTAAAATATCAAGCATACGGTACACCGACATGGGCGCGAGTGACTCATTATGGGTATCGCGGTAGATGTCGGCAATTTCATAGGCTGACAAAGGTTTGCTGGAATCAAGCAATACGCCTAACACATTGCGTCTTTTGGCTGTTAGCTTTACGCCATTGTCGCGACATATCTGTTCGGCTTTAACAAAAATAGCAGTGTTATCAGGGGTAGGCATAGTCCAATCTAGCAGCAAATCGATGTTGGCATTATTATTTCTTGTCGCGGCGCCATTGTAAATGATTAACAGTAAAACAAGCTGGTATCTTCTAATAATCCTGCTATTTTGCGGTGTTTAACGGCGATTAAGTTGAGTGACGAGCTGAAGCGCAGCGTTAATGCGTATTGCTTGGGGTCATAAGGTTTTGATGAAACGGCTCGCTAAGTCAATGATTTGTGACTTAGCGAGCTGAGTAGTTAATGCTGAAAAGCGTTGCTCAATTGGGCCTATTTAACAAAACCAATGAACAGGTAGGCCGCAAGAATTACAGCGACCCACAGCACCATATTGCCAGATGGGTAAGCACTAGAGATAAAGCTACCGCCGCCTTTCAGTTGTCGGGCAAAAAATTGTTGGCATTGGTCTAGTTTGCCCAGTACGGCTTGGCGTACGCTACCATCAACTTTCCAGATAACCGCAAACATCCGCTGCAAGGCATTAGGCACTAGACGGCGGTACACCCAGTCCACATCGAGGTGAGTTGAGCGCAATTCCGGTGGGTACATCCCTTTAAGGTTTAGCCATACAAATGCCAGTGCTGAGAACAACAATAATTGCGTTTGAGCCAGTACATGGGTCGCATCATATGGGTTGTAACCTGTGTCATATGGCAATAGCGAATACAGGGCTGCCGGATAGATACCAATACCTATACATAAACAGGCTGCAATGAACATTGCCAAGACCATGTTATTGGGTGGATCGTTGGCTCTGATCCCTGAGTCATGGGCAAAGAATGCAAAATAAGGGATCTTGATACCTGCATGGTGGAACACACCCGCAGAGGCAAATAGCAGCATCAACCAAACCCAATCATGACCATTTTCTATCGCGGCAGACATCACCATCGATTTACTCACAAAGCCACTAAACAGTGGGAAGGCCGAGATGGAGGCGGCGCCGACAATACATAAAATGGTGGTTTTAGGCATGGTTTTATACAGGCCGCCAAGATCTGAACCATTGATGCGCCCAGTCATATGTAACACTGCGCCCATACTCATAAACAACAAGCCTTTAAAGATCACGTCATTAAAGGCATGAGATACCGCGCCATTTAACGCTAGCGCTGTACCGATACCAATACCGACCACCATAAAGCCTACTTGGTTTATTAAACTATAAGCCAGTACTCGGCGTAAATCGTTTTCAATCACGGCAAAGAAGATAGGGAAGCAGGTCATGGCGGCCCCAATGTATACCAGCAAATCTGTTCCCGGATAGCCACGGGCTAAGGCATAAACCGCTACCTTAGTGGTAAAGGCGCTGAGTATTACTGTGCCGGTTGGCGTGGCTTCTGGATAGGCATCGGTAAGCCAAGTATGGGCGAATGGAAAGGCGCACTTGATACCAAATGCGATAAAGATGAGCCAGCCAGCAATGCCCTCTAGGCCGATAAAGTCAAACGCGACGCTGCCGGTTTCGGCAATATAAAATAGTGCCCCGACCAACAGAATCACCCCTGAGAGTACCTGCATGATCAGGTAGCGCATCCCGGCACTGTATGCTGCGGGGGTGCGGCGGGCCCAAATTAAAAATACTGAGGTAAAGGCGAGTAGTTCCCAGAATACAAACAGGGTAAGCAGATCACCCGCAAACACTGCACCAATAGCGCTACCTGCGTAAAGCATGGCTGCGACTTGTTGCACGGTATCTTTAACATGTAAAGAATACACAATGGCAATAAAGGCGGCGATATGGAATATGTAGCCAAACATCAGGCTCAATTTATCGGCGCGATAGGGAACCAATTGATAGTCTAAAAACATCAACTGTAGATGGATGCCTTCAGGGACGGTCCACAAATGCAACCCACTGATCACCGGAATCGCTACCATTAACGCACCACGCAGTTTTCCGCGTGTTGTAGCAGCAATTAGTCCGCCAATTAAAAACAGTACAAACGGCGGTAACTCAAGCATCCACATTGCGATCACCTATATTGTTATTGTTAGCTTCTTTGGCGTGGTCATGGCTGACGTCGACTATTTTAATCTTACTGTTATCAGGCTCTTCAACGGGGCCATAGTAATCTTCAGGGCGCATCAAAAAGGTGCGCATCCAGCTGGCAATCAATACCAAAATCACGCAGCCAATAAAGCCATAGATGGGGTAGAAAATAGGAAGGTTTTCCCAGCTATGGTACACGTGGCGGTGAATAACGAAATCCAGTACCACAAGCAATGCACAGCAGGCGTATAGAAGATATAAGATACGCTGGATATTCTTTGGTTTATCAAATAAGTACTGCTTCTCATTGTCCATGGCTGACTCCAGATACAGTCAAGATAGCTTTCGCCAATTCATAAAAGGGCTGTGGGTAGATGAACATAGTCAAGCAGCCTAGAGTGGTGATGGTTATTGCAATTAGTGACGACAGGGGCGCTTCTTTAATGCCGCCGCTAGCCTTTTGATACCCTTTCCCAGGGAAGAAGGCATGGTATGGGATCGGCAACAGATAGGCGATATTGAGTAATGAGCTCAACATTAAGGTCACCATAATGACCCAATAACCAGTTTCGACTGTGCCCATTAATAAGAACCATTTACTCCAAGTGCCGCCGGCTGGTGGCACGCCGATAATACTGAGGCTGGCGATGAAAAATGCCGCCATAGTGATTGGCATAGTAAAGCCTAAACCGCGTAATTCACTGACTTTAGATTTATGTGCAGCAACCAAAATAGCGCCAGCACAGAAGAATAGGGTGATTTTACCGAATGCGTGCGAAGCGATATGCATCGAGCTGCCAATGACCCCCGACGATGTGGCCAGCAGCGCACCTATGGTGATGTAGCCTAATTGACTGACGGTTGAGTAGGCTAATCTGGCTTTAAGGTTGTCTTGTTTCATTGCCACAATCGATGCCATCAGTACCGAAAATGCGGCTAAATAAAGCAAAAATTCGGTAGTTGGCAGTTGAGGCAGTAAATCTAATCCGAAAATAAAGATACAGACTTTAAGTACAGTAAATACCCCTGCTTTTACTACCGCAACGGCGTGTAGTAGTGCACTGACCGGTGTCGGCGCCACCATTGCCGCAGGCAACCAGCGATGAAATGGCATTATGGCTGCCTTACCAATACCAAAGATAAACAGTACCAAAATGGCCCCAGCCACAGTCGTGTCGACATTGGCATCAAATACGCCGCCCGGTGTGAAGTCTAGGCTGCCACCGACAAACCAAGTGAGAATAATGGCCAGTAGGAAAAAGGCAATGGAGGTACTCAATAAGATACCCAGATAGACCCGACCGCCCTGTTTCGCTTTGTCGGTGCCCGCGTGAGTCACCAATGGATAGGTTGAAAGGGTGAGCACTTCGTAGAAGATAAATAGGGTGAATAGGTTGGCCGAAAATGCCAGTGCCATTACCGCACTAATGGCTAACGCGAAGCAGATATAGAAACGGGTTTGATTTTGCTCGTTATGGCCACGCATATAGCCAATGGCATAAATGGTGGTGATTAACCAAAGGAAGCTGGCTATCAGTGCAAAAAGCATCCCTAGTGGTTCAATGACAAAGCTTATTTCTAAGCCGGGCATCAATGTCCACCACGACACAGCAATCGTCGCGCCCGCATTCAAGGCTTGGTAGAGGTTAACTACGCAGTAAAGCACCACCAAGCTGATACTGATAGTAACGGCTTCACGAAGGTTAGGTTTGTTTCCCGTTACCGCTATTGCCAAGGTTGCCACTAGCGGCAACAAAATAGTGAGCTGTAACATCAGCGTCAAAGAAAGATTCATGGGTTAATTCCAAACAAGCTTTGAGAAGCCGCCTGTGCGACCTGCACACTCAGACGAGTATCGATACCAAAATAGATATTGGCGATGACAAGTGCCCAAATAGGACCAAGGAATGTCCAAGGCGCCTCTTTCACCGCTTCACGCCCTGGCAGTGGTGGCTTAAAGTAAGCCGTTTCCACAATGCGCCAGATATAGACTATTGCTAGCAACGAGCCGAGTAGAATCAACACGGCTACTGGCCACATACCCGCTTCAACGCTGGCAATGAGTAGGTACCATTTACTGACAAAACCAACGGTTAATGGCACGCCAATTAGGCTCAATCCGCCAATCACAATGGCTGACATGGTTAAGGGCATTTGTCGGCCCAAGCCTTGGAATTGACTAAGCTGCACACTACCAATGCGGTACATCACCGCCCCTAATGCTAAAAATAGTGCGCCTTTCATCAAGGCGTGATTAAACAAGTGCAGCAAGCTCGCCATAACACCGGTACTGGTATTAATGGAGTAACCAATAATCATATAGCCCACTTGCGCGATACTTGAGTAGGCCAAAATATGTTTCACATTTTGCTGATAAATTGCGGTGATGGAGGCGGCAAATACCCCCACAAGCCCAAGCACCATCAGAATGCTTTGCAGTGGCAAGGTGGTGAACGAAAATGAAATGCCGAATACGGTAAAGGTGAAGCGTATGAGTAAGTACACCGCGACTTTGGTGGCGGTGGCCGCTAAAAACGCAGTCACGATTGAAGGCGCATAGGCATAAGCATTGGGCAGCCACAGGTGCAGTGGGAACAATGCCAGCTTTAAGCAGATACCAACAATCAGGAACGCAAACGCGGCAAACACAGTGCGAGTATGACCCACATCAACGAGCCGGGTAGCCAAGTCACTCATGTTGAGCGTACCGGTCATCTGATAGAGCATGCCGATACCAATGAGGATAAATGTGGCACCAATGGTTCCCATGATCAGGTATTGGTATGCGGCCCACAGTGCCCGTCGGTCTCGTCCGAGTGCAATCAAGGCATAAGCTGATAAGGAAGATATTTCTAAGAATACAAATACGTTGAACGCATCGCCGGTGGCCACAATACCGAACATACCGGTTAACGACAGTAGGTAGAGGCTATAAAACAGGGTATGGCGATCTTCGTCTAACTCTTTTTGTATGCTGGTGTTGGCAGCAAACAGCACCACAGTGCCTATCGTGGAGATGATAAGCAGCAAAAAGGCATTCAGCTTATCGATGCGATATTCAATTCCCCATGGTGCTTCCCAGCCACCAAGTTCATAGATAATCGTGCCAGACTTCATCACCTCCATCAGCAGCAAGATGCTGTTGACGCAGGTTGCTGCACTAACTATTAAGGCAAATATCCACACGAGTTTAGAGCGGTTTAAGAACCAGCATAACGGCGCTGCCATCAGTGGCAGCACAACTTGTAAAACAGGCAGGTGAGCTAACACTATGATTTGTCCTCGTTAAGCTGATCTTGTCTTTGGATCTCATCCTCTTCTACGCAGCCATAGGCTTCTTTGATTCTGATCGCCAGAGCCAGCCCTAATGCTGTGGTCGCTATGCCAACCACAATGGCGGTAAGAATTAGCACATGGGGTAGCGGGTTTGAGTAATCGCTAATTCCTTCTGCTAAAATCGGCGCACTGCCGCGCTCGACCATGCCTACACTGATATAGAAAATAAAGACCGAGGTTTGAAAAATAGTGAGTCCAACCAGCTTCTTAATTAAATTGCCGTGGGCGATAACGATATAAAAACCGATCATCATCAACAGCACCACAATCCAATAGTTATAGAGTCCGAGAAACATCTTGCTCCCCTTTTTGTTTAGCGTTGTGTAGCTGTGCTTGTCTGCGACCTTCAAAGTTGAAAAAGATGCTTAACATGACTGCGGCAACGGTAATACCTACGCCCAATTCAATCAGCAAAATCCCCAAGTGCTGTCCGGCAACTGCATCTTCAGCAAGCGCGTTGTAATCTAGGAAGTTAGCGCCATTGAGCATCGACACGACCCCGACACAGGCGTACAGCAATAGTCCCACCGCTGCGAGGATTTGGATCAGTGCTGGGTTAAATACCCGCTTAGCAGTATCTAAGCCAAATAGCATGGTGTAGAGAATAATGGCTGCCGCAAAGATGACACCTGCTTGGAAGCCGCCGCCTGGGCCAAAGTCGCCATGAAATTGCACATACAGGGCAAACAAAAGGATAAAGGGGATCAGCGCTTTACTGACAATGCGCAGTACCATGTGGCGCTCATGCATTTGCTCTTCTGTGGCTTCGTCTGTTTGGTATTTCTTGCGGCGTCTAGGAAGAGACAGCAATGAGAGCACACCAATACCAGCGGTAAAGATAACTGCAACTTCGCCTAAAGTATCGAAGGCACGGTAGCTACCTAATACTGCGGTCACAATGTTAGGCACGCCCACTTCTTGCATCGACTCATGAATATACCGCGGTGCTACATGCTGATGAACTGGCGCATCAACTGCACCAAAATACGGCATATCCATGGTGCCGTAGATCAGCATGCCGCCAGTAACCAGTACAACAAACAGTGCGAGGAAAGGTTTATGGCGTCTTGGCGCTTCTTTACGGCCGGTCATTGTGATGGCTGACAACATGAGTAAGCCTGAAATACCGGCACCTACTGATGCTTCGGTGAACGCGACATCCACGGCATCAAGTACCACAAAGAAACTGGCAGAGAGTAAACCATAAATGCCGGTTAACATGACGACCGCTAACAAATCTCTACTGCGTACAATCGCAATCGCGATCACGACCAGAAAGGTGAGCAGTACAATATCAACTAAAGCTTCGATGACGTGTTTCCTCCCTTATCTGCACGGCGGCCTTCTTTAGGCGATAAGCCGTTATGCAGCGCAGCTTTTGCTAACGCATGACTGGCTGAAGGATTGATAAACAAGGTGAAGACTAAAATCAAAATCAACTTTATCAGCACTAAACCGTCAGGGGTTTGTAGCATTAATCCTAAAAGTACTAAGCCAGCCCCTAAAGTGTCGGTGACACTGACCGCATGCATGCGAGTATAAAAATCTGGGAAGCGCAAAATGCCCACACCGCCTGACAGACAAAGAAAGCAACCGATGAGCAGGCATAAGCCGCTGCTTATATCGAGCAAGAGACTCATTTTTCACTCTCCTTGTTTGTGTGACTGTCGTAAGGGGTAACCTTAAACTCGGCCGAGTCAGAAAAGCGTAGGACGCCGATGACACTGATAAAGTTAATCAGCGCATACACAAGGGCGATATCGAGAAACTCTGGTCGACCCATTAAAAAGCCCAACACTGAGATCAAGAGTACCGTTTTGGTACCAAACATATTGAAAGCCAGTATCCGGTCGTAAAGTGTAGGGCCTACAATGCAGCGAATGATCGCGAGCAGCATAACGACAAGAATGGCAACGGTGGCAGCAGCTAACATTAGTTTTCTAGCTCTCTTACCCGGCTGTCCATCTCGCCGGTTTTTAGTGTGTCGATATCAGCCTTATCTAAGGCATGAACAGTGAGTTGATCATCTATTAAATCAATGGCGACAGTGCCGGGGGTTAAAGTGATGGAGTTGGCGTAGATCACTTTGCTTATGTCGGTGCACTGGCGGGTATCAATGGTTGTTAGGGTGGGGGAGATACCGCTATTACCTGACCAAATATGCTTAACAACACTGATATTAGATAGCACTACTTCTTTGGCTAACCAAACAATGTAGCTAGGCAGTTTGGCGGATAAGTGAATCGGCTGTGACTCTTGATCTATCACATCCATTTTTTGCGCGATATAGAGCACCAGCATGATGGATGCTGCACCTAATGAAAGTAACAGTGGATTACTGTAGTTGGAGTTAATCCACCAGAATAGCGCCAGAGTTAACAGTAGGCTGAGCTTATGGCTTGGAACAAAGCTGCGGTTATTTTTTTCAGTCATGTTAGTTAGTACTTTGTCTCATTTTAGGTTGTCGTTAAACCTAGCGTAACTGCATAAAAAGGCACTTTGGGTGCCGGCATGTTGAAGCTGTATTCATCCTAGTCTAGTTGCTTTTTGCGTTAGTTTTAACGCGACATTAGTCGGTTAATCATCTTGTTCACATGATGATTCAGCGGCTAATGCTTGATAAATTTGGTTATGTAAAAGCTGTAAAGAGTCAGTCGATGCTGGCATCTGTTCTAGTGTTCGATTGACGACATTTTCAACCAGTTGTTGTTGATCTTTATTTGTTGAAATACAAACATCTGCAGGTTGCTTTTTTGATGTTTGGTTACCGACACGGGTGCGGTAAGCCCTGTCTTGAAAGCCGCCAGAACTTTTTCTGACTTCATAATGGTGGCTGGTATTTAATGAGCCAGCGAGAAAACCTTGAATATAATAGGCGCATGGACTTGCAGATATATCTGCAGTCGAGTTTTTGAGTGACATACAAGATGAAAGTAACAGTTGCTCTTCATCTTGTGCGTTATTTGCCGTGGTTGAGAATGAAACTGGTAGAGTCAATGTTACTAGCACTAAGAGTCGAATGATCCCCATATAAACCCCTTGGTTTAATATTTTCTTATTCATCGATAAGTAATTAGCAGAACTTAGATTCATCATTGCTCATTGCAGTAAGTCTTTTGGTTTACGGTAAATTTTTATTACCTTTATTACCTTTATTACCTTTATTACCTTTATTACTTACTGGTATGTTTTGGCATTGCGCGCTGACTTTGCCTGTTTTAAGTGACGTTCCTTAGTGATAAGTGTAGTAAGGTATTGATATCCTTGCTACGTTTGTATCAGTAATACGCTTACTTAAATCAACATGAAATCAATGTGAAACCAACTTCTTTTGCTCCACTCATTTATTTATAACATAAATTATTTAAGTTTAAATACCAACCCAGAGTAAACTCGGATATTGTTTCGCTACATGACGGGAATTTCGAGTTGTACTATCAAACCCTTGTTAACCCACGTGCTGTAAGGCATTTTGATGTTTGTTTAAGTACCAAAGCGGCTGTGGGTTAAGTTTTCATTTATGTTAGGTTAAGCCTGTTTTAATTTAAGCTTAAGTTGTTTTTAAGTTTATTTTAAGTTTTGTTGTCGGGTTATTATCAAAATCAACTCGTTAGCGACTGCCTATTTTGACGCTAAAATAGATGTGAATTTAGCGGGTAAGGTTAGCTTAGATTGATAGTTTGCAATGCACAGTATTGCTAATCTATTCGGTTAAAATTGTCATGGTTAGCATCGTGTAAAACGCCGTTTATTATCACTTTTTAGCAGCGGAACAGTTTGTGTTTTGTGCGTTTTTTAGAGTACGTCTATCAATTGTTGCGGACATTGCGACTACTGCTAAACACTAAAATGAATGGTCAGCGAGCCAGCGGCTGTTTAAGCTATTTTCACTGATAGCTGCTTGGCTGACCATGCGGTTACCCATTGTCTGCCTACGCCATCATGTTGGGTATCGCAATGCATTTCAGCGGGCTTATAGGCCAAGGGGCCTGGCTGATAAAAACAATTAACTTTATGCGATATTGCTGCATGGCTATTTTACCCCATGTTTACTCATCACTATGACGACTTCGTACCGTGGAAAAAAGTGCAATTGATACTGGTTTAATGGGTTACGCCCATCACCTAAGGTTTAACGGTGTTAGCGGTATCTGTTTGTTATAGATTGAGTATACTGAGTTGTTATTCGCTACTAGGTTAGTTTCACCGGCAACATTATGTCTCAGAATCCAAATATCTACCTTAACGACCCCGACCCGCTTAGCGAGTTGTTGACCCGTTTAGACTTAAAAGCGGAAGTTTATGTCAACGGTGACTTCTGTGGATCTTGGGCGGTTGATACTGCGGGTAGTAAACGTATTCCATTTCATCTCATTGGATCCGGCAGCGCCTGGCTACATTTCGAAGGTAAAACCCCACAGCAGTTAACGACTCATGATTTGGTGGTATTTCCACATGATGCACACCATGTGATATCAAGCTCGGCTACGCGGCCAGCTCCAGCACTAGTTAATGCGCCAATAGAGCACGAGGGTGAAGCCACAAATATGCTGTGTGGCTTTTTTGAATTTGGCAATCCTGCCTTATTTCCGGTGCTGGCGGCATTGCCATCAGTGATAGTGCTTAAATCAGATAGTGAGCAAAAAGGGCAGCGAGTTGCTGGTTTGATTAGCCAAATGCTCAATGAATTGCAGCAGCGCCAGCCTGGATTTTATAGCGTCATCGACCAAATTGCGTTTTTGCTGTTTATTGAACTGCTGCGCCAGCAAATGGCCAGCGGTGAATTAGAAACAGGGTTACTTGGGGCATTATTTGATGCGCGTTTGGGCAAGGCGTTAAATGCGATTCACCAGGGGCCGGAAAAACCATGGACACTGTCGACCCTAGCGGAACAAGCGTTTATGAGTCGCTCGACGTTTGCTGAGATGTTTAGCAAAACTGTTGGTTTGTCACCAATGAAGTATTTAACGCTATGGCGTATGACTCAAGCTAGGCATATGCTGCAAACGACCCAGTTGTCGGTATCGCAGATCGCGCAGCAAAGTGGTTATGAATCAGAAGCGGCGTTTCGTAAAGCTTATCGAAATACTTTGGGTGAACCTCCGGGAGTTGTTCGGGCTCACAAAGCATAATATGGCGAGATTTAAGCTGTAAATATACAAACAGCGGCCAGTATAATACAGGTCGCTGTTTGATAATAAGGGATAGCAATCGTTATAGCTTGCTGGCAGCCACGTCTTTCACCTTAGGCCATTGCGCTTGTGCTTGGTTGATATGGGTTGGTACATCTTTCTTCCAAGCTTCATATACACTGAGGTTTTTGTTGACAAATAGTTTGCCGTCGACGATTTCAAAGGCTTTACCATCGATTTCAAACTTCTTACCAAAGGTCATGCCATAGGCGCAAAACCCACCATATTGCGGTGCGTATTTATCTGGATTTGCTACAAAGGTATCGCGGTTTTCGGCGCTACTAAAACGATAAATGGCGTCATTATAACTTGCAGTAAATTGCGGCAATCCTTCTACGGGCTTGTTTTCAGTAAAATAGGCGACCACATCATGGCCAGCCAGAATAACCCCATTAGCGTCAGTTTCAGTATCGACACCAGCATGGGAAAAAGTACTGATAGTGAGTGCGATAGCAGCAATCAGTGTTGTGGCTGATTTAGTCATCAATTTAGCGAAAGACATAATAAATTCTCTTGGTTTGGTTTAAGTGTTATTTAGTTTAGATAAGCGTATTAGTGGACGATATGGCCAAAAGTCAGCTTGTTATGTCTAAAAGTCCGGATGGTGATAAGCCAAGCTTTATCGGCTACTAAGAGCCAAGTGTCTAAGCTCAACTAGGTGTATTGTTTTTAAGCATTAGTTGCATCAAGGTGGATAAGGTCGCAAGCTAGCTCAATGAGTATCGATGCCCGGCTTTGCAGCGGGCGGCAGTCTGACTTAAGTGAAATCAAGGGATCAATACATGCAGCAAGAGTTTCCAATGACCGTCATCGCCGATGGCAACTTTTCAAAATTGCTTAACCCCCTATTAGCGCAATTGGAGATGTGGCTGAATTTTCAAGCGTTGAAAACCGACTGGTATGCCAATGAAGCGTGTGTTTTGACCTTTAGGTTTACCTTAGTCAATACGCTCGCAAGTCAAGCCGAACAGATAGCGGCGCCGAGTTGGGTACAGGAAGCGGGCGTTGCCTACCATCATGACAGCGACAAATTGGAGACGGTTGCGTTTATCGCTGTGGCAGATATAGTCCAGGCTGGGTCTGGGATTGAGCAAGCAATTAAAGATAGGTTGTTAACGGTAGCCAACGAGGTTGGGCGGCAACATGGGTTACAGAGCTTGTCTTAACCGCTGTATATCTTGGCTGAGATAGCAAGGTACCAACCTAGTTAGCCGCTAAAACCTAGACAAGAAAAAGGGGGATAGAAATGACGGCCTGCAGGGTAGCCATTTTCCATCCCCCATATACTACTCGCGATGCTGCAAAGCAGTAATTGTAGCGGGCTTCCTGCTATTGCTCAGGTCGCCCAGGTTCTCGCCTTTAAGCGATGTTGGTACTAACGTTCAAAGTTATGGAACATATCGATACCGAACGACTTACCAGTATCATGACAGGTTGCACAAGATTCCATTGTATCTTGCTTGTACCACTCACCCGTTACCGCTGGAACATTGTATTCACCACCATTTTGTTCCATATGGTTCTGAGCAGAAGCACTGTCGTGACAAGCAATACAGTTGGCCGTCACTGGGCTAGTCATTACACCAGCAACCCCTTCATTAAACGCTTTAGAAAGGATGTATTGGTTAGGGATATCAGCTAGGCTGACACCGTCAGCATGACAAGATACACAGTTATCACCATTTAAGCTTGCTGCTGAGTTCGCTTCTGGAGCTTTGTCACCTAACATGTTACCGCGACCCCAGTGCATGCTGTGAACCATTGGTCCATAACCTGGCGCTGAGTATGCTCCGCGACGATCTTGACCATTGTTATGACAAGCTACACAGTCCATACCGCCATTATTGTAAGCACCATTTTTGTGGAAGTTTGTCTCATTTGTGTGACAAGTCGTACAGCTGTCACTAGTCACAGATAAGCGACGCTCATAAGCCATAGCTGGCTCAAGTGTGTCGTAATCTACGGCATCAGAATATGCGGTAAATGAGATGCTATATTCACTGTCACTATCTACCCAGCCATCATAACTTAAGCCAATACGGGCAGAAGCCATAATTGCAGAGCTTTCAAAACCAGCATTCGTTACAGGGTAACAATGTGTACGACTACCATCGGCATTGTCAGTTTTGTACTCGCCATCAGTATGACCACCAAAACGACCTACGATTGATTCATCATAATAACCGTGTAGATATGCGCCTGCATATACAATGGGTTGTCCTGGGATATGAGCACCGCCATCTGGGTTATAAGAATCACCGATGTTAACCATTGTTTCGGTCTCACCAGTGACTTCATACAGCGACATAGTCGTACACCACTCACCTAAGTCGTTTTTAAATGGGTCAGTAGTTTCAGCTCTATAACCAACACGCATTGCTTGAAGTGTATCAAGACCTGATTTTTCAGCATGGAATGCACGCGCATCGAAACCATCAGAAGGAACAATTACCGCTGATTGACCTGTTCCGTGACAATCTGAACAGCCATTGCCCGCAATACTTGTATTGATTACAGGTTCAGCGTGACAGGTATAGCAGTTAGTTGGAGCAAAATCTTTTTCAAATTTTTGGTGATTAATATGACCCAGCTTTTGCATGGTGTTTTTAGCGTAGCCACCAGTGTCTAAAGAAGAACCATCTTCTGCAATATCGCGTGGTACGTTGTTGTGACACACCATACAACCGCCAACAAAATCAACTTCTCCGCTAGTGTTTAGTGCAACATATTTGGCATGTTTAATATCAGAAGTCGCATAGTCAACGTGACATGAATAGCAGGTTTCAGTCGTTGTGGTATGAATGCCTTCTGGTTTGTTAACAATAATGTAAGGCGAGTCAGCAATGGTTTCGCCGTCACCCACTTGTAAACGAGTTAACACTTCTGAATCAGCCTGAACCGAAGCGATTGGTGCAACAAGCTGATAATGGCCATCATCTAGCATAGTTAATGTAGCGCCTTCAGTAGGTGCATCACCTCCTACTGTTACGCTGCCACCGACTTCGCCGTCACGAGAGCGCTGAATACCGCTGTCTGTCTTAAGGGCTAAATAGACTGCTGCGTCTGTTAAGCCATTAATTAGATTGCCTTCTTCGTTAGTGATTTCAAACTCAAGAGTGACTTTACCTTCTTCAACTAGGTGAGAGATAAACTCAACATTAGTGACTTCGGAAGTTTCTACAACAGGCGAACCACCAGGTTCACCTGGCGCTCCTGGTTCACCTGGAGCACCGTCTTTACCATCTTCACCGTCACTACACCCCGCCATACCGATGGCGGCCACTAACGCCATCGCAAGTACTGATTTGTTATATGTTCTCATCATTTTTATCCCTTTATAGGTATTTTTCTGCAAATGCAGTAAATACAATATAGAAGAATTCAACAAAATCTGAACATATGTGTATAAAGTCTGTGACTGAAAATTAAAGATTCTGCCACCGAAATTTCGATAATTGAAAGTAATAATTGCAATTACTGAAATTTGGTTACCTAAATTAGTGAGCAGTTATGATGATTGGAGTAAATTGGTAACGATTTCGAATAGTATTTGTCTTCTTTCTTCATTATATCTTCTGTTTTTTTCTTGTTTTTCAATTATATAGTATTGTGGTGCGGTTAAGCCTTGATGCAACTTACTAAACTGTTCTTCAGCGAGAATCTCTGTTCTGAGTGTGGGAATATTGGTATAAAACTGCGCATCTAAAGCGGGGGTGAAGGCGACGCTACCCATTGTTAATAAATGGCTAATTAACTCTTCTCTGTTATTGACCTTGTCTACTTCAAGCAGATCGACACGCGCATTTTTACAATACATTTCCAGCGGGTCGACTCTATCGTTAAACCCCTTACTTTCGAGGTATGTGAATGGATGGTTCGCAATTGCTTCTAAGGTAATCGTGGTGTCATTATCCCATATTGGGTGATCTTTTTTGGCGGCCAAATAGAGCTTAGTATGGGTACCGATATACTCACAACTGAGCTCGGAAGATTGGCAGCTTTCTAATGCGATGCCAAAGTCGACCTCGCCATTGTGAATCCACTCTTGAGAATTGTGCACCCATTGCTGTAGGCGTATTTTTCCCAGTACGTCATTTTTAGGGTGTTGTTCAATGGCGATGGCTAGGCTAGTCATAATATTTTTGGCCACAGCAATATTGATAACGGGCACGGTATCGGAGGCAGGTTCATATTGAGCGACTTGCTCTAATTGACTAATGGTTTGATATACATCGCAAATAGGTTTGTAGAGCATTTCTGCTAGCGGTGTTGGTTTTAGGCCTTGTTGTCGACGGTAAAATAACTCGTCGTCAAATGTGGCTCGAAGCGACGCTAAACAGCGGCTGACCTTAGGTGCGGAGACTTGCAGCTCATTGGCGGTGTTATTGGCATAGCCATTCTCGTAAAGCACTTTGAATACAATTAGGCTAAAAACATCTAGGTCGGATATTTTCTTTAAAGACTTGCTCAGCATAATGAAAACTCAAAGTTAATTAGGAATACCATGGATTATGTATAACACATAGATATCTAATATAGAGCGGTTAACGGTGTGAATTGTAAATTTTGCTGAAAATTGTTGGCAGTAGATCACATCATATGCTGCGATGTTGATCTAGGCAATTTGGCCTTAGATAAGTTAGTGATTCAGTGTTAAAAGTGCTTACATTTGTATCATCATTCTCGCTGTTTAGTGCACTTTTATTTGCTTAAATTGATATCACCAGCCTTCAACGCCAGCCATATCAGGTAGTTGGTGTGCTATGCCTTTGTGACAATCAATACAGGTTTTTTCTCCTGATGCTAAGTGAGTTGAGTGCATTGCGGCAGCGCGTTCAGATTGGGCGGTGAAGTCCATGTAGTCAAACTCATGGCAGTTTCTACATTCTAACGAGTTATTCGCTTTTAAGCGGTTCCATTCGTGTTGCGCCAGTTGCCGACGTTTAGCCTCAAATTTCTCTGGTGTGTTAATCGAACCGACTAAATGTGCCCAAATCTCTTTGGATGCCTGCATTTTTCGGGCAATTTTGTCGGTCCATTTATGGGGGACATGGCAATCATGACAGGTTGCTCTAACGCCACTGCGGTTAGAGTAGTGAATAGTCGGCTGCATCTCTTGATAGACGTTTTGGTGGCAGCTACTGCAAAACTCTTCGGTACTGGACATCTCTAGCGCAGTGTTAAATGCCCCCCAGAAAATGATCCCCGCAATAAAACCGCCTATAACCAAAAAACCTAAGCTGTAGTGAACACTTGGTTTGTTTATGACCTGCCATATTGTGTTAAGCAGCGCTTTGAGTTTTTGCATAACAGTCGATCCCGCCTTCAATAGCATTGTGATTATCTTGTCAGCCTGAGAATGCATTCATTTCCATCGCCGCCGAAAGCACCAGTTTTAACGATTGGTACAGCTATACAATAGCGATTAAAAATCGATTTGGATCACTTTTATTAGTATTTGATGAATTAATTGCTCGTTGACGGGATTTGAGTGGCGAGATTAGCGCTTGGCGTTTCCCTATTTTGCGTAGTCTGCTTGTTCGTCAACTGTGTCGTTTTATTTAGGTAAAGTTAAGCTGATGTTGACTAGCCTAAGCAATATTTGATCTGTGTCGCTAATATCAAGATTCGCTAAAGTTTGCGCTTGTTTAGGTCGCTTTGAGTGCATAGGCTGGCGGGCACAAACTGAAGTGGCATGTCAGCTTTATGTCCTGCTTCAAGTCAACAACAGTTCTAGATGTTACCTGACAACATGACCGAGAAAACGAGTACCGATGAATGATTTTATAGCCAGTGACAATGTCTCATCGTACACGGTGGCGGCTTTATTGCACCAGTGGGGCATAGCCCCAAGAGTAAAAGATGCTGTGCAAGTTGATTTCTCATTTGAACGTTATCAATTTAGCTGCGTAGTGAAAGAGCAGATGTTGATATTGCACTTTGGCGATGTGATTTTTAAGCAGCAAGAGCCAATTGTGTTAGACGTTATTCAGGCTGAACTGGGCTTTATCAACAAACGTTTGGATAATAGCTTTGTTTGTTTGAGTGCTTTTCAGACCAAAAAGCATGAGGTGGGCGTTGAGTTTAGCTATGGTTTGCCCATAGTTAACTGTTTAGTGGTTGATCACTTGCACTTTAGCTTGAAGTACTTTCTCAATGGTTGTGTCGATGTGCTTAAGGCGCTTAGTGTGCAAGGCTATAGCACGCTGGTTAACTACCTGCTTGATGATAACGAGTTAACCCAGTCCAAGCCATCAATGGCTGAGTCATTCACTTCTGTCGCTGAATTCCCTGGCAGTGAAACTACAGGCACTGAAACTACAGGTACTGAAATTACAGGTTCTGCTTCAGTTAGCCCAACCCATAGTAATACATTAGCTCCTCATTCAGTTGCGGCGCAGCCTAGCGTAACTAAGCGGGGGCGCTGTTTTAGCTGTGATGGCCTAGGAGCCTATTCAAACGGCTGTTGCTGCTCAATATGCCATGGCTCTGGGGTGAGTCCTGAATATGCCGCGAGAATAGGAGCAAGAGCGCAAACTAGGACGCAGGCTAAGCAGCAAGGCATCGAGGTGCCAAAGGGCAAGCTTGTTTCACCACACAAGTCTGTTATGGGTCATGCTTCTGCCAAGGGGCAATTGAGTGCTTACGCTGCTTGTTACACTGGTAGCCATGTAGCAGCTGAGCATGCTGGCAATACAGAAAGTTGGTATGAAGAGAGCGCCATGCAGGACAGTAATTTGAGTGACTATAGCGCTGAAATGGGCCATGACGGCGATGATTTTTAAGTCTGCACGGCGGGGGAAATAGGCAACCGTGTTTAATTACGAACTTAAAAGGCTGCTGGTTAAGGTATAATAACGGCTAGATAGTTACTGCTAATTACGAGCGTTTATGATCACTTTTACCACCAACTACGGCGATATTGAGATAGAGCTCGATATGCAAACGGCGCCGGTAAGCTGTAAGAACTTTTTGCGTTATTGCCGCGAAGGCTTTTATGAAGGCACGATTTTCCATCGAGTCATTAAAGGGTTTATGGTGCAAGGCGGTGGGTTCGATGCCGACATGCAAGAATTACCTACCCATGCTGCTATTGTTAACGAGGCCAATCGCGGTTTAAAGAACATTAAAGGCACCATTGCCATGGCTCGCACCGACGCGCCACATTCCGCAACGGCACAGTTTTTTATCAACCTTGAAAATAATGACTTTTTGGATCATCGGGCAACCACTAATGCCGGTTGGGGTTACGCTGTATTTGGCGCTGTGACCGCCGGAATGGATGTGGTGAAGAAGATAGAACGGGTTCGAACCACATCAATACTAGGTCATGATGATGTGCCCCGAGAGCCTATCATTATTGAGAAAGTTAGCGTAAATATGGATTAAATGTGGTGATGGTTAGTGCTGCAGATATTTATCGGCAGCACCACTGCTTGCGAGGTTGCTATTACTTGTTAACCTGCAACCAATCGACATTGACTCCAGCTTGGTCAAACATATCTTGGCTTATCTTAATTTTATCTCCCCAGCGTGACAGAAAATCTTCACTAGGTTGTGGGCTGTGTACCGCCGTTAGTCCTGTTTGGATTATCTTCGCCGCACAATTGGGGCAGGGGAAATGGGTGACCCAAATTTCACAGCCACTCAGGTCTCGCTTAGCATATAAAATGGCATTCTCTTCAGCATGTAGGGTTTTGAGCAGCTTCATTTCACGGTTGTCAGTCTCAGCACTATCAGATATGCCGTGAGGGTAACCGTTAAAACCGAGTGCAACAATGCGGTTATCTTCGGTGATCACCGCGCCAACTTGTGTGGAGGGGTCCTTGCTCCAAGATGCAACGAGCTCGGCCATCTGTAAAAAACGTGTCGCCCATTTAGTCATCATTTGTTTGAAACTCCTAAATTTATGCTTTTCAAATCAATTAACTTACCTAAGCGCTATTTTGAGCTGTTTACTATCGGGGAGTAAAGCTTAATTTGTTAAAAACAGCGTTTAGTGAAAATGTGTTTACGCTATTACAAAGGCTTAAGGTGTGTAGTGAGTGAAGTGTGGTTTGTTTTAGAGCCGATGTAGAAGCTGATGTTGCTAGAACTTTGTAGGCTGGTAGGGCAGACAGTAAGAGGTGTCTATCCCCCTTACTGTATACTGTGCCAATTACCTGGTCATGCTACGTCTTCTAAATAGGGCTAATGTCACTAACGCTATAACCCAGAAGTTCATACTGCCCCCTCCAGAGCCACCTGAATCGGCATTGTCATTATTATCACTATTACCACTACCGCCATTTGAACTGCTGTTACTTGAACGTGATGGGTCGAGTGGGTAGGCGTCAATGGTATCGCTAACACCATCGTTATCATCATCGGTATCAGTGTTGTTGCCAATGCCATCGTTGTCAGTGTCTACAGATTCAGTCGAATCAAGTGGGAAGGCATCTAGACTATCTGCTACGCCGTCGTTGTCATCATCGGTATCGGCATTGTTGCCTATACCATCGCTGTCAGAATCTAGCCATTCTGAAGCGTCGAGTGGGAAAGCATCGGCAGTATCAGCTGCACCATCGTTATCATCATCTGTGTCAGCATTGTTGCCTATACCGTCATTGTCAGTATCAACCGACTCGGTTGGATCTTGCGGCAACGCATCTTCTGAATCAACAACGCCATCATTGTCGTCATCATTGTCGGCATTATTACCGATACCATCGTTGTCGGTATCTAGCCATTCTGAAGCGTCGAGTGGGAAAATATCGGCAGTGTCAGCCACGCCATCGTTATCATCATCGGTGTCGGCATTGTTGCTTATGCCATCACTGTCGGTATCGACCCATTCGCTAGCGTCAACCGGGAAAGCATCCTCGTGATCAGCGACACCGTCGTTATCATCATCGTTATCAGCATTGTTACCTATGCCGTCATTATCTGTGTCGACCGATTCTTGATTATCATAAGGAAATGCATCTTCATCGTCGTTAACACCATCATTATCGGAATCATTGTCAAATTGATTCCAGAGACCATCGCAATCGATGTCGTAATGACAGTCATTTGATGCAAAAAAAGCAGGTGATGCAATATAGGTCAATTTGTTGCCAGTTACATCACTGCTTTCAATTTTTAAGTCATAACTGGCTTCTGGCAGCGAATTCAGTTGCCCCGAGGCGTGATTGGTATTGGATTCAGCAAGCAGTAACCAATCTGATTCTGAACTTGGTTTATAGAATATTGCGGTACTGAAGATATTGTCATCATTTACTGTTAGATGAACCTCACCGCTTCCTTTTGCCAAGTGAGTATGCTCCCCACCGAGGGTCTTGATACTTAGCTCTTCAATTACTGGTGGTGAAAAATCAGTCGCAGTTAAGTCATAGTCTAATGTGGCTGTAAGTAAGACAGGTGTGCCTTCAATTCTATATTGATCGAACTCAAAGTGGCCATTAGTTGACTCACTGTCTAGCCAGATACTACCTAGGGCCTCAGGACTATATTGGTAGGTAAATTGGCTATTTCCTATTTCCCAACTAGTTTGGTGATGGGGACTATCAATAGTAAACTGAACCTGCCCATGATAATGGGTTAATAAATTATCAGAAAACAAGGCGGTGCTATTAGCTTCATCAAAACTGAGGAAATACTGATTATTTTTATTAATGAGCTTTGCTTTAAAGGCTGGTAATGTGTGCGCCACTTTAACGTTGAACTGGTAATTTTCAAATTCAATCTCCTTTAAAGTCTCTTTAGTACTGACTGTATTTGTTAGCGTTAACTTATTTGGTGAATTAATTTGATATTGGGCGGTTCGGTAACCATAGTCTTCTTCATTAGAGTTTGGGCTGTAACTGGAATAATCTTGCGAGCTACTTACATAACTAAACCCCTTATCAGGCCGCGGCGATACAGTTAATTGGCGCGTTTGAATTGGCGTGTTGATATCTAAATAGGTTCCCCCTGTCGGAAAAATACCTATTGACGGGTCTAGGTACGAAAAATAATGATTAAGTGATAGTTTTCCAGAAGGTTGAATTTCATTGTCAGCATAGGCAAAATTAAGTTTGTGAATATCATTTTCTGCTATTGAAAACAGCGCTTTGCCATCGCTTTGAATGCTTGCAGAATCTAATCGTTGAGGCAACGCCATATCTTTAACGCCAATGTGGTCAAAGCTTCGGTTGACGACGCTATCATAATACATCTCGTCGGATGGAGGTATAATATAAAGTTGTGGAAGCGCCTCTGCAAATGGCCTAACGGTTTGCGTTGAAAAATGTGTTCTTTTGTAGCTAGGTAAAACCAACATCGTTGAGGCTTCGTAGGGGGAAGGTAAGCGGCCTTGCTGATCGATATGGATGTCATCAACAACGATATCGTACTCTACAGGATGCCATTTCAGTGACTTTGAAAACGTCGCTGTAGAATCCGTTTCTATTTCTAACAATGCACCAAGATAATGCAATCCAGTATAATTATTCCATGTGTACATAATAACAGCGTACTCACTTGGATCAGCAGGAAAAATGTGTTGACTGCTCTCATATGCGCCTAAGTAGCTACCGATGACCCCATGCTCTTTATCTACCAACTCAAAGTATACAATATTATTTTGGAAATCTGGCCATTGCACTGTGATTGTATGAGGGTGCATAAGGGCAATCGGAATAGCGCTTGTTTGGTTATCGGTGATGATATCTAGCCATGCAATGTAAGCTGGATTGTCCAAAGTCTTTTTAGGCAAATTAGCAGGCACATCGATAGCTATATTAATATTGGCTTGTTCGAGTTGTTCTAATGTCAGTGACTGGCTAGAAAGTACATAATCGATGGGGTTGTCATCATCTTTACGTATGCTTAAAGAAACAGTTTTTTGAGCACTACCAAGATTTTTAAGTTCAATGTTGTGAGAGCTTGTACTACTCGAGCGTTGATGTTGCCAACCGAGATTAATAATGGCAGTGTCACTTACGACTGCTGATTGTGCAGCATTCAATACATCAACGATACCAGTTCCTTGTTGATTAAAGGGTTTATTTAAGTCGATAGTATTTGCCATGAGCAAACTTTTTAATTCAGCTCCCGTAAGCTGGTTGTTGTTTGATAATAGTAGCGCTGCTGCACCGGCTACCATAGGTACCGCCATACTGGTGCCACTGAGGTGTTGATAATCTCCATTTAGTGTCGTGGAATTAATATTGCTTCCTGGTGCGGCAATTTCGGGTTTCGCGTGGCCATTCGCTTTGGCGTACCCTATTGAACTGAAGTCGGCAATATCGTCTAAACCTGATGATGCTGCCACGGTAAGCCCTTTTTCAGCATTGCCGGGTGAGCGTATTTGAAAATTGCCAGATTCCTCGTTATTGCCTGCAGCTATAACCACTAAAATGCCCGAATCTGAGGCAATATTGATGGCATTTTCCAGTGGCTCTGTAGGTTTATGATTACTACTTAAACTGAGATTGATGATGTCCGCACCATCATTAGTTGATGGATCTCCGTCAGGATCACTGGCAGCTTCGATTGCTTGGATGACTTTATAATCAGGGCAATCCCCCCATTCATTACATGCTTTGTATGCCAGCAGTTTGGCGTCTGGAGCTACACCTTTTAGATTACCGTTTGCGGCGACAATTCCCGCAACATGAGTACCATGACTTTCATCATCCATCGGGTCATTATCATCATTGATGAAATCATAGCCACCCATCACTTTACAAGCCGAACCTAAGCAGCCTCCAAGGTCTGGGTGGGTGTAGTCGATACCTGTGTCAATTACAGCGACAAGTGTACCTTCTCCGGTTATCGTGTTTTCACCATGAAGATTCCAAACTTGGTCTGCTTTAATTTGTTGAATGCTATCAGAGACTTGAATTTTCAGATCATAGCTGGGATGTACACGTAGGACAGCGGGGTCGTTCAATACCTTGTCCAAGTCTTGTTCATAAAACTCGGCCACAATGAGATTCTGGGTTCTGCTCAGTTGTGCCTTTAACGTAAAGTTCGGTACTTTAGCGGTTAAACCACTGACAAGGCTTTGCTGCTGTCGGGCTCGAACATCTACTAGTTGTTGATTTGAAGTGGTTAACTTATAAGAGCTAGAAAAATCATCGTCTATTAACTCAATAAAGTAGCGCTGTATTTGCTGCTGTTGTGGAGAGGAAATACTAGTACTAAGCTTTTGGCTTATTGCCGTATTGCTTACAGTCGGCGTTTGCGGTGCTGAAGTTGACGTTGGTTTTATTACGGCTTGACAAGTAAAAGTTAATAAGCCAATTGTCAGTATAGCTAATTTCATACCCATCCCTAGTTATTTTAGGTTTCTCTAAAATTTGTGTTTAATAGCAATTGTTTACGATATCCTATCGGCGTTGAGGATACCCAAAGGTAATTGTTAAATCAATTAACAATTATTGCTTTGCGTATGCTCTGGTTTTGTCGGAGAATTAAACATTGGAGGGATATGCTATACAGGTGCTAATCACTAGTGTTTATATCTTATTCTGGCTGCTTGATAGCTAAATGACACCGATTTAGTCATTTGGCTGGTTTTTGCTATAGCAGTTTGGATGTCGATTGCTTAGAAGACTAATTTTATTGGCTCAAGGTAGCTGCGGTTATACTCAAGCTTTATTGTAAACAGCGTACCACTTCTGGTTGGGTGTGATCGAGATCACTATTGTGCTTTGGTCTACTTTGATTACTATTCCATTTGAGGTAGTTGTAATGGGTTAGATTCATAATAATAAAGTAGGAAGCAATATGTTGAGAACCACGTTAGCTATAGGGATTTGTGTCGCCCTATCAGGTTGTGCTGGCGGTGCGATGACAAGCACGCAAAATGATAATTCAGCGGTACAAACACAAGCTGTTACGGCAAATCCATTGATGACAGCGAGCACGCTGCAATATCAAACTCCTGATTTTACAAAAATTGAGTTTGCCCATTTCCGCCCCGCAATCATGGCGGGCATTGCGGAACAAAAACAACAAATAACAGCCATTGCAAATAACCGTGCAGCGCCAAGCTTTGACAATACTATTGTCGCGATGGAAAAAAGTGGCGCATTATTAAAGCGTGCTTCGGGCGTGTTTTACAATCTTGCCGGTACAGACTCTAACGAGCAGATGCGAGCGTTACAAACTGAGTTGGCGCCAATGCTGTCCAGTCATCGGGACGATATCTATCTCAATGCGCAATTATTTTCCAAGGTAAAAACCCTTGTTAACCAACAGGCATCGCTTAATTTAGACGGTGAATCTGCACGTTTACTGCAAATTACCTATGAGCGCTTTATTAGTGCCGGTGCAGCCTTAGACGATGAAGGCAAAGCCAAAGTGCGCGAACTGAATAAAGACTTAGCTAGCCTGCAGAATGAGTTTGGTCAAAAGCAATTGGCAATTTTATCTGAGCAGTTTGTGTATTTTGATAACAAAGCCGCACTAGCCGGACTATCAGACGGCGCACTTTCCAATGCAGCCGCTTTAGCCGCTAAACAGGGGAAAGAGGGCCAGTATGCGCTGAAACTTTCCAATACCACGCGTCAGTCTGTACTCGCTTCTTTAGATAACCGCGATAGCCGTGAAAAGGTGTTTAAAGCGTCGTTTAACCGTGCTAACCAAGGTGATAACGATACCCGTCAAATTGTCGCTAAGCTCGCCAAAAAACGCGCTCAAAAAGCCCACGTGCTTGGGTTTGAAAATTGGGCTGAATATCGATTACAAAACACCTTAGCGCAAACTCCTGATGCGGTGATTGATATGTTCTCGGCGATGGTGCCAAACGTGGTAGCTAACACTGAAAAAGAAGCCGCGGCCATTAAGCAAATGATCGAGCGCCAAGGCGGTGATTTTGACGTTAAACCCTGGGATTGGGCGTATTACGCCGAAAAGGTGCGTCAAGATAAATACGCGATCGATTCAGCCCAATTACAGCAGTATTTCCAGTTTGATAATGTGCTAGAAAAAGGCGTGTTTTATACCATGAACCAGCTATTTGGTATTACATTCAAGCCTCGCCCTGATTTGCCAGTATATCACCCTGATGTGAAAGCCTATGAGATTTTCGATGATAATGGCGATTCGTTAGCTATTTTCTTTGCTGATTATTTTGCAAGAGAAGGCAAGCGTGGCGGAGCTTGGATGAGTTCGTTTGTTGGCCAAAGTCGCTTGCTTGAGCAAAAACCTGTAGTCGTGAATGTGATGAACATTCCTAAAGCGGCGCAAGGGCAACCACAACTGGTGAGCTTTGATAATGTCAGCACTATGTTCCATGAAATGGGCCACGGTTTGCACGGTGCATTGTCTAACGTTAACTATCCTTCGCTAGCGGGGACCGCCGTATCGCGCGACATGGTGGAGTTTCCATCTACGTTCCAAGAAGACTGGTCGATTGATCCCCAAGTGCTAAGCAATTACGCCAAGCACCATCAGACAGGTGAGGCGATTCCAAAGCCTTTGTTGGACAAAGCGATCGCCGCAGCGCAGTTTAACCAAGGCTTTGATACGTTAGAGTATATGGCGGCATCACTGTTAGATCAGCAATGGCATAGCATTAGCCATGAGTTGCCGCTGCAAGATGTTGAAGCTTTTGAAGCACAAGCGTTGGCCAATACTGGGGTGGATATTGACTTAGTACCGCCACGTTATCGCTCAACCTTCTTCTCACACACATTTGCTGGTGGCTATTCTGCAAGCTATTACGCTTACATGTGGAGTGAAATTATGGCGGCAGATGCATTTGAGTATGTGCAGCAAAATGGTGGATTGAACCGTGAAAACGGTGACAAGTTCCGTCGCACCATATTAGAGGTGGGTAACAGCGTTGATGGTATGGAGGCCTACCAAAACTTTAAAGGTAGTGCGCCAACCACTGAAGCATTACTTAAGCGTCGCGGTATCAACTAGCGCTTTAAGATATCTGTGATTAAAGCTTTAGGTGGCAATCCGAGTTCATTTTAACAATGAACTCGGATTTTTGTTTCTAGGCCCAGATATAGAGTCTTGAGCAAAGGTCAGTGATTGCCTACAATAGCCGTCGATTCTTTTTACTATTTGAGCATGATCATGAACGACACCAGTGCACAACCGGCTTTACCCGATCGTCTTTCTGTTAATCCACGAAGCAAATTCCACGTTGCGGCTATTTTTGAGCACGATATTGGTATTACCGTGAACGGTAAAGAACGTTTTGACGTTGAAGAGTATTGCATTAGTGAAGGTTGGGTAAAAGTCCCAGCTGGCAAAGCGTTGGACCGTCGTGGTCAACCTTTGCTGATGACTATCAAAGGTACTGTGGAAGCTTTTTACAAGTAAAAGGCGATAGCTAACAGTTGCTTTGTTGTTTAGACGCTTAGACACACCACCGAGAATGACCGACAAAAACGCCGCTAATCAAAGCGGCGTTTTTTATTGGACGAATGACGGCTGGCTTATTTGTGCATTTGCTTAATTAAGGCTGCACGTTCGTCGTAGTCTTGGTGGCAGCTACCACAGCTATCCTTGGCCACATTCCATGGCTGCACGTACTTACCATCTTTAGAGAAGTTCTCTGGGCTGTCTGAGGCAAATTCCAAGTTGATTCTAAAGAAGTGTTGGCTCTTGGGCATATGACAGCTGGTACATTTAGCTTCGTACTGATGGACCTCTAGCCCTTGGCTAAACTCTTTCTCGCCATGGCAATCAAGGCAGGTTTTAATCAACGCATCTTCATGACCTGGCTGATCTTCATTCGCTTTGGATCTGTGCGGGTTATGACAGGTATGGCAGGCCATTGCATGTTTTTTACCGGTTCTCTCACCCGTGTTGGCATCGAGCCCTAACATGGCATCGCCAGCAACACGGCCACCATCAAAGTAAGGGATGGTGCGGCCGCCGATGCTGTCGCCACCAAAATCTTGGTTGTGCTCGCTGACAAAGTCGGGGTAGTGACGATTAGTTTTCTTACTGTGGCATTCTGAGCATGAAATTGCCAAACCAAAGCCCATGTCGTCTTTGACTAAATCAGCAGTCAGTCTGCCCGTTGCAACCCGAGAGATATCGTCAGCCGATTGAGTTTGAATATGTTTACTACCCGCACCATGACAAGCTTCACATTGAATGCCTGGTTGATTGTAGGTACCACCAAAGCCTTTTAGATCATCTTGTCGGTGAGGGTTAAGATCTGAATCTGGGGTAAAATCTTTCCACCCAGTCGAGTGACAAATACCACAGTCAAACTCTTGAGAGTCCGGTGCTGCGTCCGGAAGATAGCCTTGCATATGGTTAATAGAGATGTCTTCACCATTTTGCGGCATTGACACGGCAATACCGGTGCCGGTGTAGATATAACCATCTTTATCTAAGAAGTTAGCCCAAGTGTCGTAGCCGCCGATAACATAGCTAATATCACTCCAGTCGGTGGGGATGCCACTGCTGTTATTGGCGCCATACATTAACTCAACGGCACCTTCAAGCGAGCTAAATGGATACTCAGGTGCTTTGCCGTCAACCACTTTGTTCAGCTTAAAGTTATGCCCAGTTTCAAAGAAGGTCTGTTTGTCGCTATGGCACGATACACAGCTTTGCGAACCCACATATTCAGCCACACCTTCATCAGGGGCATTAATAGTGACGGTAACGGTAGTAGAATCGCTCGCCCCTTGAGGGTCTGTGATGGTGTAGTTAATGATTGTGGTGCCGGCAGCGTCAGCGGTGTAAAGCAAAAGATCGCCTTGTTGGTCTATCTCGCCAGTGCCTTCGGTAATGCTGTATTCACTGATGCTGATTGGCAGGCCTTGGGGGTGATAGTCATTGGCAAGTACATCTATACGTACCTCAGTTCCGACCCATGCGGTTGCTGTATCGGCAACGGCCACAGGCGCTTTGTTGTCATTGTCTGATGAGTCATCACTGCCACATGCTGTCACAGTGAGTCCTATCAGCATGGCTAATGATGCTGTTTTATATAATCCCATTTCATCACTCTCTTTGTTAAATATGCCGTTCTTTGACGGCATTGATTAAGCCAGTTGGTGTCCATTTAGCGGTGACCAACTGTCGGGTCTACGTTGCTGCAAAATTAGGCCAGCGAGGGCCTAATGCGTTATCTGTTTTAAGCAGCAATGTGTATCGCTAGACCCAGAGAGTGCATAGCATTCCATGGTTTGTTTGCTGGTATGGAGGCGATTGACCAGCATCATTACCGTCTGCAATTACCGACCTTGTCCAATGACAATCGGTGCTGCTTAATGGGCCCAGTTGTGACCCGGCACTCACTTTTGCCGATCCACTGGCGCAGTTCTCGGCATGTTATTGTTCGGTTTACTCGTGCTATTAACCATTAGAAAATTGTGGTTAATGGCGGTTAATTTTGTTTGCCGTAGAAGATGTTTAATACATTTCAATCGGCCAAATATTGAATAAATATAAAATGTTATACGCAATATTTGCGGCGGTTTTACCACCTGCTAGCGCTACTCAATCGTCGTCATTTTCGATTGCCGTGTTGGCGTAGCGAATAAATTCTTAATTAGTATCTTTCTGGAAAGCTTCTTTCTGGAAAGATACTAGATGGCATTCATCTTTCTAGCAAGATATAATCTGGAGCAGAGATTAAAAGTGAGAGGTAGAGCAAGTGGAAAAGTGCATGGAAGACATTTTGCAGTTAAATGAAGCGAATTGGCCCGAGTGTGCGCAAACTTCATACCCTGCTTTGTTGCGATTGACCCAAGTGAATAATATTTTTATTCAAATTATCAGAGAGTGTGTTGAATCATACGGTATTCAAAGCTCCGATTTTAATCTACTGTCCTGTTTACGTCGTAATCCAGCCCCGCACACACTGTCACCGACAGATCTGTATCAAAGCATGTTATTTAGTTCTGGGGGGCTAACTAAGGTGCTCACTAGGCTGCAAAAACAGGGCTATATTGATAGATTGGATAACCCTGAGGATAAGCGCAGTAAACTGGTGACCCTCACTGCGGCTGGTAAGTCTTTGGTGGAAACCATAATGCCGGTGCTGCATCAGCGTGAAAAGCAGATGGTTGAAGCACTGTCTGCTGCCGATTTGCAGCAACTCGATAGTATGATGCAGCGCATTATGAAAACCATGAACAGCGGTGAGCTAGTGTATCCACACCGCGTGCAGTTTATGGGAGCGAGCCGCAGTTAGCGAATCTATCATTCAATTTAAGCCGCCTGTTGAGGCGGCTTTTTTGTTTGCATATTGATACTGAGTGTTTGGCTTAATTGCTTATGGTTAGCGGGTGCTCGGTACCACTAAAATATTGCTGCGCATACGACTGAGAATCGCCTCTGAAGTGTTGCCAATAATATGGCCAAAAATGCCTTGTTTTTTATGAATCCCCATCACTAAGTATTGGGCTTTCAAACGGCAGCTGAGTTCAAACAAACACATATCCGCGTTGCCAGCCAAAATATGCACTTGGTCGCGCGCTAGGCCCGTTTCTGCAATTGCCTGTTGGTATTTTTCGTATGCGTCTTTTATCAAGGTGCGGGTATTGACGATGTCCATATCGCGCAAAATTTTAGGCACTCGTACTACAAAGCCTAAATGAAGTTGGCAACCACTGGCTGCTTCGAGGCGTTTAGCCTGTGCGATGATGGCTTGGTTAAGTCGTTGTTTATCAGGCTTATTGGTGCCTAAGTCTACCGCCATCAATATTGATTCTGGCTTATTCAGTGGCTTGTTACTCATTAGCATTAGCGGGACTTGAGTATTGCGGATTAGTTGCCAGTCAGCCGGTAAGAATTGTTCTGACTCGTGAATGGATTTGAGCATCATGGCATAGTTCTCAGGCCTAACATGTTGGCAGGCATGTTCTGCAAGGTGTTTACACCAATTTTGAGTGATGGGGGTTTGGCAGGCATCAAGCCGATGTAGCAGATCATCTATGGCGGCTTTGTCGGCAGCCATAACCTGAGCCTGCGCCGAGTCTGCAACATCGTGATCATAGGCATCACCACTTAAAGACTCATAGCTATAGGCACCAATTTCAGGACGTAAATTTAGCTGTTGAGCTAATGCAATTCCTGAACTAACAGCATCGGTTTGCTGCTGGTCTTTTTGTGCAATGATATAGAGCTTATCCATGCATACCTCCTTCTTTTGCCTCAGTTTAAACATAACTAAATTCGCCAAGATACAGCTTGATCTTTATCACTAAATCGCACGATAATTAGGCAATACCCCTGTGCGGGCGAGGCAAAAATGGCTGTAGAACAGTTTATAATCTCGTTGTGCTTAATCCTGCTCCTCGGCAAATTACTTGCCAGCTTATTTGAAAAGTTAGGCCTACCCGCCGTCGTTGGTGAAATCACAGCTGGCTTGTTGCTGGGTCCAACTGTACTCAATTGGATATCCCCAGACCCAACCTTAGCGGTATTGGCTGAGCTTGGTGTCATCTTGTTGTTGTTCGCCATTGGCTGCGAAACATCGATTAAGCATTTAGCCCTAGCAGGAAGGCCTGCGGTCGCAATTGCCTGTGTTGGAATTGTGGCGCCTTTTATTGTGGTCGCACTCAGCAGTGTGTTGTGGTTAACCGACTCAGTTTTCACTGCTATCTATTTGGGCTGCGCCTTAACTGCCACAAGTATCGGCATTTCTTTGCGTGTACTGGCCAGTGCCGGACAGTCACAAACCCCAGTGGGACACACCATTTTGGGCGCGGCAGTCATTGATGATGTCGCGGGGGTGATCTTACTCAGCTTGCTATTTAACTTTGCCAGCCAAGGTCAATTTGATGCGATTAGCGCATTGTGGCTAATGGCTAAGTTGTTGCTATTTTTAGCCATCGCGCCGCCTTTAGCTAGAGGGCTACTTTATTTAGCCAGAGGGCTGAAGCCACTGGCTGACAAAGCGGGCTATGAGGTGATCATTACCTTATCGCTCATCTGTCTATTTGCTTGGCTTGCACATCTGTTTGGCGCGCCAGCATTGTTGGGCGGGTTTGCTGTTGGCCTTGCCTTGAGCCGTCAATTTGTGTCGCCAGTGAACCGCTATTTAGTCAATCCGTTTAAGTTTACCCATAGCATGGAGCGTTCCAGCCAATCGCTGGTGCAGGTGTTTGGTCCGATATTTTTTGTTTATGTTGGTATCCGTCTCGATTTGAGTCAATTGGATCTCAGTGCGGCAGGGGTACTTTTACTCTTGTGGCTTTCGGTGTTGGCAATAGCAAGCAAACTGGTCAGTGGCTGGTTTGCGGGTAAAGCATGGCAAGCGAAAGCGGTTGCGGGTAGTGCGATGGTACCGCGTGGTGAAGTTGGCTTAGTGTTCGCCGAATTGGGATTACAAACTGGCATTATAGATACCAAGCTATTTACTGAATTGGTGGTGATTATTGCTATCACTACCTTAGTTGGGCCCATATTGCTTAAGTGGAGTTTAACCCAGCTACATCGTCACCCAATGCTCCCAGCAGGAGACAAAAAAAGTTAACGGGGTGGGGGTTGCATGGCCGAGACGAACCCTCGCATGGTAGGTAAGTATCATTGAGCTTGAGCAGTCAGCCCAGCTGATGCTGGGCTGATAGGTAGCTTGAGCTGATAGCAGTGTCAGTGCAAAGTTACTCGAAACATACCTGAGTATATTGACCAAATTTAGGGTTATCGCCCGACACATAGGCACAACCGGCTTTAGTATCAAATACCATGGACTCAACCGTAACGAAGTCAGAATCATACTTAGTAATGTTGATTGGCTTTTGCTCCAAGATATACTGCATGCCCGCTACGTCGCGCTCTTTGGCGAAGTTAATAAAGTTATTGGCGCTATCTTCACGCGCAAAGGTATCGGCAAATACTTGGTTTGCTTCAAGCAGAGTCTTGTCCGCTAAAAAGGCTGTACGCATTTCACGGGTGTGGTTTGCACGACCAATACCGGATTCTCCTCTGATGAGCTTTGTACCTTGTGTGGTCATCTCTATTGCACCGTGATCACCACTGTCATCGGCGACGGTAAAGTTAATCGCAACTGGGGTGGTATAGCCTTTCAGCTTGCTGTAAGCCTCCTCAACGCTTTTTGAGCTGGTGATAGCAGCAAATACCGCATCGGGTGTGACAACATTAGGTGTATCGGCAGTGGCTGATGGCGCACTCGGCTCGCCCATGAAGTTTAATACTGCGCCGACATGCTTACCCATGCCTTGAAAGTGGCCGCCGTCTGTAGCAATAAAAATCCTATCATCAGTTTTTATGACTGTGGTTTCTGCAGCCATGAGGTTATCAATGTTCATATCGTTGTTCTGGCCAACGATTCCAGAGTCGGCAAAAGCCAGAGTGGTGCAACCATTCATGGACTCTGCCGCCGACTGCAGCAATGCCAAATCATCATCCGCGGCGATAAAAGGCTTGTTGATGTTCCAGTCAGCCTGGGCAATTGCTGCGTAAAGCTCGTGAACAGGAACACCCTTTATTTGTGCTTGTTGCTCCATTAATTCTGCATACTTTGGTGCGATTGCACGGTTGTTATTAACCGCATTTTGAGCAATCTCAATCACGATGGGTTCAGGGGTTAAGCGGTGTAATGTTGCTAAGTAGCCAGCCAGCTGTGGCTGTTTGTCGCCTGAGTAGTCGACAACGTTGGCGCCTAGTTGGTGGGCTGCACGTTGAGGGTTGTAGTAGTCCAGTTTATCGCCTGGTACAGATTGCGCCATAGCAGCTGAAGAAAGTAGTGCCATTGTGGTGAGAGCTAGGATAGTTTTTTTCATGGTGTGACCTCAAATCAATTGGTAGTTGTTGTGTTCGAGTTCATTATCTATAATTTTTTAGATATCATTTAATAGGTTTGCTATGGTTTTTTCATAGGGTTGCCTGAAGGAGATGAACTAAAATGATCAAGCCTGACTTACTGCAATGTTTTATTGCCGCGGCAGATACCGGATCGTTTACGGCCGCGGGTAAACGAGTAGGCAAGCATCTCGCGACCGTTAGCGGTAACATCGCCCGTCTAGAGGATGAATTGGGGGTGTTGTTGTTCGACCGAGATGGTAAATACCCGCAGTTGACAGAGGCGGGTTTAAATTTATATGACGGCGCGAAAGTGGTGGTCGATAGCGTTGAGCGCTTTAGCCGAAACGCCAGTCAGTTGTCGCTGGGTTTGCCTGCAAGTTTCACGATTGTCATCGATGAGAATATGGCGTTTGAGCCCATTGCCAAATTAGTAAGTAAAGCGCAGCAGCAATGGCCTTATATCCGTTTTTCTGTTTTCAGTAAGGGGGTGGATGATATTTTTGCAGCGGTGAGGCAAGGCAAAGTGGATCTTGCTCTGACACCGACAGTTGAGGGCAACAGTCAGTTTTATGAGTTCCAAGCTATCGGTCATTTGAACATACTGCTGGTGTGCGCAAAAAGCCACCCTTTAGCACGTAAGCGCCAGGTAAGTAATGATGAACTTATGGCGCATACTCAGATCCTTAGTCAATCATTGACGGACCAACAAGCCTTATATCAAGTGATCAAAATGTCACCTACAGTCTGTTTTGCCAATGGTTATAGCAATATGATGCAGCTTGTTGAATCTGGTGTGGGTTGGGCCATGTTGGGGTCTGTAGGTGGGCAGATGCCTTCGACGATAACCGTATTGCAGCCGGAGTTTCTCAAGACCAAAATGCAGCTACAATATGACTTGATATGGCCGAAAACCCAGCCTGAAAATGAGGTGCACCGATTTTTCCAGCAGGGTATTGAACAGTGGTTCTAAGCTGACAATGGCACAATCGCTAAACACGCTTTCCCCTAGTTGGTTGCTGGCGGTTAACTATTTGTTTATTATTTGTAATCTAGGCGGTTGTCTGATTCTTTGGGGATACAATGAATAAACTTTTTCAGTTGCTCACGAGCTGCGCAGCCCTGCTATTAACTGCTTGCAGTACTAGCGTTCCCATTGACCAAAGAGATGCAGTCACTCGCTCAATCGATCAGCAATCCCAGCAGCTAATTGATAATCTCGGTCGCACTTATCCCAATCTTAGCGAAAAAGTGACTCATTCCTACGGATATGCAACCGTTTTCATGTCTCGGCTAAAGGTGCCTTTAATTGGCGGCGGAAGCGGGATAGGCGCCATATACAATAATCAGGATGGTTCGGTTATTTACATTGATGTAAATCGATATGATTTAGGCGCAGGCCTAGCGTATGGCAACTATCAAACAGTAACGATATTTGAGTCAAAAGCGAGCTTAGAGCAGTTTGCTAATGGTGGTTACCGTGGTGCTTTCGCCAAAGAATCTAATTGGAGCGATGGTAGCAGTGATGTATTGAATCACTATTTTATCGGTGAAAACAGCGATTACCCTACCTATGTGTATTATGAGTCCGATACTAACCTTGTTGGTAGCCTGCAATTACAAACCATATCAGTAAATCATTCATTGACCGACACTGGCCTTGGCGATGCACGGGTTGCCAATAAAGAGCAAGAAATTGAAAGAACTGCGCCAGCGAAATGGAATCGAGCGTTGCCATTTTTCGCCCAAGATGTGATTGATAAAGGATATACCTTGCCCAAACCATATGGGGTGAGCTTGATATATGCTGAGACTAAGCAAGCTATGACCATAGATGAGCTGGAAGCTGGTTTTAGTTTTTGGGATAAAGGCCGCGTGCCGATGAAGTTTGTCACTTTCGATAATAATTACTCGCACTCTGAGTCGCCGCAGTTAAAGCTTGATGCGTGGTTATTTCCCTTTATGAACGTGTTTGCCAGTATAGGTAAAGTCAATGGTATGGCGCATATTGAGTTTGAACTCGACGGCAACGACTTGATAGACCAAATCGGGCTAGACTGTTCAGGCTTTCCACCTAAGCCTGTCTGTCAAAAAGTCTACGATGCGCTCAAAGATAATTCACTCTATGTACCATTAGATGTTGATCTTGATGGATATAATTACACGGTAGGGACGATTTTAGCTGCCGGTTGGCGCGACTACTTTGTGACTGTTCCCATTTCATTTAGCTACATTGATATGAAAAATGCTAAGGCGGAAGAGCTGGTGGTGAATATCTCACCGCGGGTGGGTAAGCAGATAGCAACCTATTTAGATCAAAGTGTCGATGTTTATGTTGGTGCCAGTTATTTAGACAGTGATCTGACCATTATTGGCCAGCACGAAATTCCGCTGCCTGGTGATGGGGCCGCAGAGTACATTGATTACAAAATTCGCCAGGAAAATATCGATAAGTGGTCATTCATCGCTGGTGCCAACTATAATTTCAATCGCACTTGGTCATTGTCGATGGAGTATGGACAAAAAGGCAGTGACAAACACCAGTTTGTATCAGCGCTAAATTATCGTTTTTAGGGATGTTGTTTAGCCCCTTTGTGCTTGAAAAGTATTCACTCATGGTTATTTTTTAAGTAATAAATCATATTCAGCCCTTATGATGTTGTCAGCAGGTAAAAAAGTGTGTGCCACCGCAGCATTTTTGTCAGATTTTATCGTTATCATCTGCACCAGGCTACATATGGTTAACTTATCACAAGGAGTATCTATGTCCCTTAGCCATCAGCAAAAAGTGTACATACCCAAGGACGTTCGCAGCAATCAGTACATTACTGCAGAAATTAAAGTAACGGATGCTTTATTAGCGCACTATCCTGATTACAAAACGTGTTACCAAACACTGAGCCAAGCTATTTTTGCGCTAGCAGATCAAGAAGAAATTCGTAATTTGCATGTCATCACCAATGATAAACTTCCGGTGGTGCGTTTTCACACTGAAGCCTACTGTTTCCCAACGGCCGAGCAGATCATCTTTTTCTACAACCCTGAATATCATGAGTCGCAAACACTGCATAGCCAAGATGATTACCGTGCCCGTAAAATTCGCATTGTGTTCTTAGCTACCGGTAATGACATTCGCAGTAACTCGGCCACTTTCCATGCCAAAGTACAAGATTTTGTAGCCAAACTTATGCCGCAATTACCCGAGCAGAATTTGGTTTTGAAAGTGCGTGATCATCAGCATCTGTCCTACGATTTGTTTGCTAAATCCAAAGGTAATAAAGAAACCCACGCCTACAAGCTTCGCGCTATCGATCGTCGCTATAAAGCACGTAACTGTCCGTTACCTGAAGGTCATGGTTCAATTTGCTATGTAACCGTTAAACTGCCGCTGAGCCGTATGCTAAAGCAGGCTATTTTGCCTGCCAATACTGAAGATTTTGCACCGCTCTACCAAAAGCTGGAACAGAGTTTTGTCGATGCGGCAGCATCGAAGCAACTTAAGCGTATTGCTATGGTGGCCAATGGATTAACCCCATTGGTGCGTAACAGTAAGTACGACCAAGTTGATGGTACCGATGAAGTGCAGATGTTAGGTTTCGATCCTAACATTGAAGAGCAGCAGTTTATTCGTCACTGGGATGCTGAAAGGTTAGTTGAAATGGTGAGCTTTACCATAGTGGCAGGCGAAAAAGACAGTAAAGATGCGGGTTACGGCCGCTTTATGAACAATGTCGAAGAAGCGTTAAAGCGCTTTACTGCGCAATTGGAATTGGACAAGTCTCGTCAAGATTTGATTGTGCGCTTCCATCAGCATATTAGCTACAATCAGGCTAGCTAGTACGCTACAAGCCTAAATTAAAGCCCTTTTACTGCAATTCAGTGAAAGGGCTTTTTATTTCCTTACTTACAAGTCCCCCAAGTGACCTGTGTTTCGCCTGCGTTAGCTTGTTCAAGCGTATTGGCGCAGCGTGTTTCGGTAAATGACAAGGTGTCATTAAAGTTATAGCCAATTTGCATGCGAGTATCATAATCGGTCAGCAAGAAGTCACCATTTTGATGGTTGTAAACAAACTGAGTCCAAGTGGCATACGTTTCGCCATTGACTGGGTCAATCAGGTCTTGCGGTACCAAGTTACCTGCATTATAGGTGCTTAGCAGCTTGCCACGAGTTTGCGCCCAACTTTTGTTGCCATCAAATTTAACGTGACTGGTATTGAACAGGCCGCGTAAGTTTCTGTCTAGCGATGAGATTGACGAAGGTACTGACTTGGCTTCTAAATTGTTCAAGTCGACCTGATTAACATATTCGCGGTGGTGTTGTTGCAAAGGCGCATTAGCCATCACACGCATATCTGATTGTACATCGCCACGATGCACGACGACTTTGCCACCTTCATTTAGCTGGAACAGTGCAATGTCGCCAGACCTGTCATGTACAGAGAAATGCAAACCATGTTGTACGCCGTGTAATCCGTCGGCCCAGGCCACTTGGAACTCGTTGGCCTCAAAGGCGTTGACGACTTCGTCGACATTGGCATAGGTTTCATTGATGTATGAGACTAAGTCAAGGAAGCTGACGGCCGGGGCGCCATTGTCTTTATAGTCCTTAATGTAGGGGGCTGAGTCAGCCATGTACAATAATGAAGTGCCTAAGCCCTGTGAGTTAATCGCATCAGATGCGACGCCGTGAAACACATCCCATTCCATTTGAGCAATGGAATGGTATTTGGTGGTCCACTGCATTGCGCGCTTATAGCTAGGTGCCTGCGTGCTGCGTTCGATACCGACAGGATTCACCTGACTGATATTGCCTAACTGTGTCCCCCAGTCTAGTGAACGCACTGTAGAAACCCCGTGCGGAGTATCTAAGGTGATACGAGAACATGCTTGAGCCTGTGATAGTCCAGCGACTGAAGCGAGGGCAATAACTAGTGCGGAGATTTTCTTCAAGTTAGCGTTTTTCATAATAAGACCTCGTCGATAATGATATGAATAAAGCAAAATAGCTGAGTTGTTGGTTTTGCTTTGTTGGTTGCATTATGACGCTAAAACTCTATTCTCAAAGTGGCTGAGACTAGGTAAAACCCCTCTTAACGTGTATGCTAGCAATCCATATACGAGTGCGTGAATCTATTGGCGTCTTGTTATGGGTACCCGGTTATTTCTAAAGAAATGGAGCAAGGAAGTGGCTGTATCATTAGAGCAATTACATGCCTTTGTGGCCGTTGTTGAACAAGGCGGCGTGGCTCAGGCTGCGCGCAGCATTGGCAAGCATGTATCGACATTGCGTGAGCAAATTAACACATTAGAGATCGATACCGGCTTAACATTATTTACTCGGCTGCCGCGTTCTTTACAGGTGACAGAGCAGGGGCTGCAACTCTACACCTATGCGCAAGCGATGTTGAAGGAATCGAGTTTATTCGATGCTAAAGTTGATAGCTTACTGCAAGGCGTACCAGATAAATTAACCATTGCGATTGATATGAGTTTAGTGGAACCGGCACTGGATGAGTTACTGGCTGAGCTACTGCTGGCTTTTCCCTTCCTGTCTTTGAAAGTGCTCAATGGCGATACACTGCAAGTTAAAGGTTGGGTGTTATCGGGTAAAGCTGACATAGGCTTGTTGTTTTCTACGCTGTCGACTGGTGCAGATTTGATGACCAGCAATGGTTATTCTTTTGAAGTGGTGCGAGTTATTCCAGTTAGCTGGCAGATTGAGTCACAGCATTTGCCTCGGGCATTGTTAGATAAACTGCAGTTATCCCTAACGTTTTTAGAAGACGTGGGTATGCGAGACAGTGATATTATCAGCCATCGCGTGCTGCAATGTAACAATGCGCCCCAGTTACTGAATTTGATTAAGGCTGGCACTGGGTGGGGCCATTTACCGCGCTTTGTTTGCCAAAGCGCGGCTGATGCGGGGGAGGTCAAGTATCTGATGGCCACGAATGAAGTCTTTGCGCGCTGGAATAGCGATCTTATCTGGCAATCTAATCGCATTATTAATCCCGCGATGCAATTTGTCATCGACGGTGTTCAGGCATTACCCGCTAAATAACTTGGTCTGTGTTGATCAACAATTAACTGAAACGAGATAAATGAGTACCGACACTAACATTGTTGTGGCTTTACCCTCATTAATCCACCGCTTGGGGGGCGAACGAGTCAAGCAGGTAAAAAGCCTGGTTGTGAACTATGGTTGCAATCTGAAACGAGTGCGCCGTTCACGCAATTGGCAGCTGGTGGGGCAAGCCGAGCATGTTCAATCATTTATGCTGCACCTGAAGACTTTGCCAATTGATGAGTGGCGTTATTTGATTGCTAAGATAGAGGCTGAGCTGCAGCTTAACCTTGATAAGTTAGAGTCACTCGAAGATAAGCTTGCACGGGTGATAGCGGCAAGTCCGAATATTACCCTTGCAGAGCTAATGCACGCGACTAACTGTACGCTTATAGAGGCCAGAACCGCGAGATTTAAAGCCGAGTTCTAGTATAAGTTCTAGTTTGGACAGGCGTGGGTTAGTCGGCCTGATTGTGATTTTCTTGCCATAATGCCACCTTGGTAGCAACAGCACAGTGGCTCAGGATTGTTTATAAATGTACCTGTTCTAAACTTGTTTAATGTCAGTGTATTGTGTAAATTCTTTATGCAGATTACTTGCGTATTTCATCGGATGAATTAAGGGGCTGAGGCCATGTCTACAGTTAGGATTAAGGCTGGCTTTAGCGGCAAAGTAATTCGTCGTTATCTATCGTTTTTTTTATTGTTGTTGACGACAATGTCGTTCACCAGTCATGCGCAAGTCCCTACTGCCCCGCAAGCCTACCAACAGCAGTTAAGTGTGGCTGAAGTTAATCAGCTCACCACTGAACTGAAGTACTTAGACGAAATCCTTACCTCTTCAGTGCTAAGTTATGCGTTTTCAGGTGATGAGAAATGGTTAAATCGCTACAACGAATATGAACCTAAACTGGCCGAGTTAATTAACCGGTTGTTGGCTAGGCAACACGCAAATGACAATCAGCTGATAGCTTTGCTTGAGCTAACCAACCAGCGCTTAGTCGAACTAGAGCTAAAAACCCTTACTGCCATCGATAGTGGCGATCGTAAGCTTGCCATGGAAATCATAAACAGCGATGAATATCATCAGCTTAAGAGCGATTATTTAACCCAGCTGATGAGTTATGCCGACAACCTAAAGTTACGCGCCACAGCTCAGCCTGACAGCTCAATGGCAGTCGACACACTGATCTCACTGACACCCGAAGAGCAGCAATGGATCAGTGACAACCGCATTCGTGTCGGTATTGATCATTGGCCGCCAATGTTATTTATGCATGAAGATGGCACAATTGGTGGGCTAGCTGGTGCTATTGTCAATAAAATTGTCTTAGCAACGGGATTACAAATAGAGATTGTTGAAGGTGATTGGGACGACAATCTCGCGGCGTTCAAGCAAGGAAAAATTGATTTACTTCCAGATGCCTATATGGAAGAAGAGCGCAAAGCTTACGGCAAGTTTACTACGCCCTATTTTTTGGTGCGCGAGTTGTTCCATGTCAGCAATACCAATGATCAGCTTAATAGCCTTGCTGATATGGCTAAGGCCAAGATAGCCGTTCCGCAAGGTTATACCTCTATCGATAAATTACGGGTGTTATATCCCGATATTACTATTGTTGAAACTACCGGAATGGACGATTCAATAGATAGAGTTCTGGCTGGCGAAGTAGATGGTTTACTTGATTCGCAGTTAGCGATACAGCACACCATGAATCAACGGAATCAACCCAACAAGCTGCGCGCAATTAACCAAGATGTGTTTCCACCGACTTCTGTCCACCTGCTGAGCCACAATCAACACCCTTTACTCCACTCTATTGTTCAAAAAGCGCTAGATTCGTTAAAACTCAGAGACTTGATGCTTACCCGTAATGATTGGCTAGAGTCTAATCAAGCAGAGGTTAGCAGCAACGAGCCCAAGTTAATTGATTCTCTATATACCATTATTTTGGCGGTGGTTGGCCTATTAATCTTAGCCACTTTGGTCAGTTCCAGAATTCTCAAAGCATCTGATAAAGAGTTGGTAAGCAAGTTTGGTTCGGCAAGCTTTAAGCGCACCATATTTATCGGCTTGACCTTTTTATCTGTAGTTTTACTCAGTGTTATTGCGATGATCATCGATGGTGCAGAGCAAAAACATCGCAGCGAGGTGGAGTACAATTTACAAACTCTGCTTAACTCGACGCACCAGCGCCTGCTGTATTGGGTAGAGTATGAATTGAACCACCTGCAACAGGTGGGTAAGAACAAACAACTTGCCGGTTTAGTTGAGCAACTATTGGTTGTTCCACGAAATACGGCGTCGTTAAAAGAAGCGCCAATCCAATCGCAAGTGCGTAAGTTCTTTCGAGACCGTGAAGGGGAGTCCGGCTCATTTGGTTTTTTTGTTATCGCCCCAGATAGCATCAGTTTGTCATCGCGCCGAGATTCCAATATTGGCAGTCTCAACTTGATAGCGCAGCAAAGGCCTGAATTACTTGCACAAGTGTTGCGTGGCGAGAGTGTGTTTATTCCGCCTATCCGCTCAGATGTGATGTTCTCTGCAAGCGCTAGCGGTGTTGATGATATGCCGTCTACGATGTTTTTTGCCGCCCCAGTGGTTAATGCAGACAATCAAGTGATCGCAATCCTCACTAAGCGAGTCAACTTTAACGGTGTGTTTTCATCGATACTTTCGGCTGGTTTCATCGGCCATAGTGGTGAAACCTACGCCGTAGATAAAACCGGTTTGTTGTTATCTAATGTCCGCTTTGAGCCACAGCTTAGGGAGGTTGGCTTAATTGGTGAAAACCAGCAAGCCTCACTGAATATTCGTGTCGCTAACCCAGGCACCAACCTCATTAATAGTGGTGCTAAAGTCTCTGCTGATGCTAACTGGCCGTTGACTGAGATGGCGGCCAGTATTGCTAACCAAGCGTCTGGTCAAAATATTGAGGGTTACAATGATTACCGGGGTGTCAAAGTGGTCGGCAGCTGGCTTTGGGATGAGAAACTCAATATGGGCTTGGCAGCAGAATTAGATGCCATTGAGTCATTTTCGTTAATTACCGTATTTAAAAATACCGTCTGGGCGACATTGTTAATCTCCCTAGCATTACTGTTAGGCAGTACCTTATTTACTTTAAGAGTGGGCACCCGCGCGACGCGGGCATTAACTCGTTCGCAGCTGAAACTTGAAGAGTTAGTGGCGGCCCGAACCGATGCGCTGCAAGTCAGTATGCAACGAACCCGTACCATTATTGATAACGCATCTGACGGCATCATTGTTGTTAATGAACAGGGAATCATTGAAGAATTTAGCCCTGCGGCAGAGAGCATTTTTGGCTATAGCGCGAACGAAGTGACGCAGGGGAATATCAGTCAATTAATTTCGCCCGCTTTTCATATCCATTACCTTGAAGATCAGGCTAAAGGCGATGAAGAACAGTCAACTTATGAGCTAACCGGGATTAAGAAAGACGGTACAGAAATTACAATCGAAGTCGCAGTGGGTGAGGCGATAATCGATAAAGTACCGATGTTCACTGGCATTGTTCGCGATACGACAGAGCGTAAAGAGGCTGAAGAAGCATTAAAGATTGCGATGGAAAAAGCCGAAGCTGCAAAGCGCTCTCTTGCTGAACAGATGAAGTTGCAGCAGTTGTTGATTGATACGGTGCCTATTCCGCTGTTTTACAAAAATGCTGAAGGGCGATACTTAGGCTTTAACAAAGCCTATGAGCAGACATTTAACGTGAAAGCTGAAGATCTGATTGGCCTGAAAGTCACTGACTTGACCTACCTAAGTGAGCAGGACCGAGAGTTATATCAGGCTGAAGACACCGAGGTTATTGCTAATCAAACTACAATTAAGAAAGAGATGCAGATTCCGTTTGCTGACGGAAAAATGCATGACACTTTATATTGGGTAACGGGCTTTAAAGACAGCCAAGACAACCCAGCAGGTTTAGTGGGTAACTTTATCGACATTACCAGTGAGAAAGAAAACGCCCGTCAGTTAGAAGAAGCGGTTAGAACTGCCGATGAGGCAACTAAGGCGAAAAGTGACTTTTTAGCCAATATGAGCCATGAAATTCGCACGCCAATGAATGCCATTATTGGCATGAGTTATCTGACCCAGCAAACTAATCTTAATCGTAAACAAGCTGATTACGTTAACAAAATTCAGAACTCGGCTGAGTCACTACTAGGTATTATCAACGATATTCTCGACTTTTCTAAAATCGAGGCAGGTAAGTTGTCGTTAGAGGTGACCCAGTTTAACCTCAATGAAAGCTTCGATAGTTTGGTTGAGCTCATCTCGCATAAGAGCCAGCAAAAAGGTTTGGAATTACTGATTGATATTGACCCGCAACTTCCGACAAATTTAGAGGGCGACCCGTTACGCCTTGGCCAAGTGCTCATTAACCTAACCAATAACTCTATCAAGTTTACCGAGCAGGGCGAAATTATTGTACGCGCTAAGTTGCTCGACCAAGACAGCGACTCAGTCATGGTTGAGTTTTGCGTTGAGGATAGCGGCATCGGCATGACTCCTGAGCAACAAAAGCGTTTGTTTCAGTCATTCAGTCAGGCGGATGCGTCAACCACACGTAAGTATGGCGGTACTGGGTTGGGGTTGACCATCTGTAAAACCCTCACCGAGATGATGGCCGGCAAGATCTGGGTTGAAAGTGAATCTGGCGTTGGCAGCCGCTTCTACTTCACTGCCAAGTTTGCAGTATCTGATGCCGTACCGACTATACGCCCTGCGTCGGCTAAGAGTTTACTTAATTTGCCCATTTTGATTGTGGATGACAGCGTCGCAGCTAGAGAAATTTTACATACTTTATCGCAGAGCTTAGGCTTTAAAGCTGATGTGGCGGAGTCTGGCCAGGCAGCGATAGCCAAGCTACAACAAGCTGACGAGCAGGGCACGCCCTATCAGCTACTATTAGCTGACTGGAAAATGCCGCAGATGGATGGCGTCGAGCTATGCCGTACCGTTCAGCAATCCTTGTCGCTATCAGTGTTACCCAAATTGGTCATAGTCACCGCGTATGATCGTGATGATATGCTTAAAAGAGCGGGTGATGTCCAGCTAGATAGTGCACTCACCAAGCCGGTGAGCGCGTCGACATTATTTGATACGGTAATGGCGGTGATGGGCCGCAGCAGTGTTATTCAGCCTAAGAATGCGCAAGGTAAGTTAAATGTTTCCGCCGCTCAAGAGATTGTCGGCGCGCATATCCTGCTGGTGGAAGACAATGATATCAACCAAGAGATTGCCATGGAGCTGCTTAATATGGCCGGATTGCAGGTTTCTGTCGCATCCAATGGGCAGCAAGCAGTCGATTGGGTCGCTAGCAATGAATGTGATGCGATATTAATGGACATTCAAATGCCGGTGATGGATGGCTATGAAGCGACACGGCAGATCCGCAAGCTTAGTGATAAACAGGCGCTGCCGATTATTGCAATGACTGCAAACGCGATGAGCGGCGATAGGGAAAAGTGCATTGAAGCTGGCATGAACGATCACATCCCTAAACCGATTAACCCGCAAGAAGTGTATAAGACGCTTGCCCGATGGGTGGGACCGACTGGTCAAGTACTGACGGTAGAGCCAGCCGATGAGCAGCTTGAGGCAGCGTTGCTATTACCGGAATTTGATACCGAAGCGGCGTTGGCTCGTATGGGAGGCAATCAAAAAGCTTATCGACGCACGTTGGCCAAAGTTGCCGCATCTGAAGCTGATGTCATCGACAGAGTTTCTCGGGCTATTGAGCAAGAGGATTTAGCTACGGCGATCATTGCAATCCATACCGTGAAAGGGGTTGCCGCCAATGTCGGTGCTATGTTTGTTGTTGAGAGTGCAGAGCAGATAGAACTGCAATTGACTGAGTACAAGCAGCAACAACAAGCGGTTGATATTGAGCTGTTGTCGCCCATGCTAGAGAACTGCCGTGGCAAAATTGCGCAGATGGTAACAACCATTGACACTGCCTTAACGCAGGCTGATAACCCGCAAGGGACTGTGAATATTAGCTTGGCTGATTTTCTAAAGCATTGTGAGCAGATTAGTGAGCAAATTGCCATGCTCGATAGTACTACGGTCGATCAACTTGAGATTGTGTTAGAACAGCTCTCTGGGGTTGCCGATTTAAGCTCGGGGCAAGCATTATTAGCCGCGCTGGCAGAATACGATTTCGATCGTGCAGAAACCTTGGTTGCGCCATTTGTTGAGCAGATCAGTCATCAATTCTCACCGGAGCAACCACGCGCTTCATCGACACCACAAGCTATGCTGAGTCATACTGAATTACTCTCTCAGCTCAATTTGATCGCGCAGCAGATTGATAACTTTGACTCAACCGTGTCAGATTCTGTGGAGTTGCTGCTAGAACAGCCATTGAGCGATGAGGTGGAGCAAGCATTAACTAAGCTACTGGCTAAGGTTAGCGAGTTTGATTTTGATGCTGGTGAGCAGCTGCTCAACAGTTTAATAGGGACATTAGATGAATAAGTATCATAGTGCGATGAGTATCCGTTTTAACTTGAGGAATAGGTCATGATAGATACCAATAAAGCCACAGTGTTGACGGTTGATGATACCGCGACAAACATTGAAGTCGTCAAAGGGGTATTGGCTGACGACTACCTTATTCAGGCTGCACTCAGTGGCAAAATGGCACTTAAGATCATCGACAAAAGAAAGCCGGACCTGATTCTCCTGGATGTGATGATGCCGGAAATGGATGGCTATGAGGTTTGCCGCATCCTTAAATCACAGCCAGAGACCAAAGATATACCGGTTATTTTCCTTACCGCCAAAGTCCAAGAGGAAGATGAAACCAAGGGGCTTGCATTAGGTGCCGTCGATTATATTACTAAGCCCATTAGCCCAGCGATACTAAAAGAGCGGGTGAAGAATCATTTGTTACTCAAGGCTTCTCGGGACTTGATGGAGCGTCAAAACGAGTTGCTAGAAGAGCGAGTGATAGAGCGAACAAAGCAGCTAGCGGAACTACAAGATGTGGCTATGGTGGCCATGGGAGCACTGGCAGAGTCTCGCGATCCGGAAACCGGCAACCATATTCGCCGAACCCAGCATTATGTTAAGGCACTCGCAAAAAAACTCGCTGAACAGAGTGAATTCGCCACAGTGTTAACTCCTGAGGTGATCACTGCGCTTTATAAATCTGCGCCATTGCATGATATTGGTAAAGTGGGTATTGCCGACAGTATTTTACTGAAACCGGGCAAACTGACAGAGGAAGAGTTTGAGATAATGAAAAAGCACACGACCTATGGTCGTGATGCCATTATTGCCGCTGAAAAAACCATGGACGCCGCTGATAACTTTCTCGTTTTTGCCAAAGAAATCGCCTATTCTCACCAAGAGAAATGGGATGGCTCTGGTTATCCAGAGGGGCTTGTTGCTGAGCAAATCCCTTTGTCGGCGCGGTTAATGGCGATTGCCGATGTTTATGATGCCTTGATTAGTAAACGGGTTTATAAGCCGGCATTCACCCACGAAAAAGCGGTGCAAATTATCTTAGAGGGCAAAGGCAGCCATTTCGACCCTAAGATGGTGGATGCCTTTAGTGAAATAACAGATGAGTTTAATGCTATTGCCCAACAGTTTGTTGATCAGTAACTATTAAGCCCGCTGTAAAGTTACGCTGAGAGTGGTGCCGTTGTCACCACTGACAAACTCAATATCCCCGCCTTGCGCCTTAGCCGATAGTTTAGCTGAGTAGGTACCTATGCCGGTCCCATTAGCCTTGCCTGCTGTGACAAATTTATCAAAAAATACTGGGCGAATATCAGCGGGTACGGCACCATCGTTATGGATGTGAATGGTGATTGACTCAGCCGACGCTGTAGTGGCTATCTGCACTTTACTGTTTGTTGGCGCTGCCTCAATGGCATTGATCAGTAAGTTATAAAGCATATTGCGGCTTAATACCGGATTGCCATGGAATGCTAAGTCTGCCGGTACTTTCGACGACAAAAACACCTGACGCTCTTTGCTCTTTTGCTTAAGTCCATACAGCACTTCATTAACGGCTTTAAATGCATTTAATATTGATAGATCCGTTTGATAACTGTCATTTTCTAACTTGTAGAGCAGCATGTGATTATCAATCATTTGCTGCATAGCGGCACTGGAACTATGCAAAATATCAATCTCATTTTCACAATCTAGCTGTTTAGCTTCTAGCATTTCAGTGGCGGCCATAATGGTAGATAACGGGCCTTTTAAATCATGGTGTATGATGCGCTCAATATCGGCTTTGAGCCGGGCATTTTCAACTAATGTATCAAGCTGCTGACTCATTGCTTTTCGCTGCTCAACTAAGCGGATATGTGTCGCAATTCGCGCTTTGGTGATCTCGGGTGATATCGGCTTGGTAATGTAATCCACAGCCCCCAAAGAGAGTCCTTTAATCACATCTTGGTCCTGGGATAAAGCCGAGATAAATATGATTGGAATATGCTCAGTGAGTGGATCAGATTTTAGCTGACTACATACTGCTAATCCGTCCATATCTGGCATCATGATATCCAGTAAGATCAAATCTGGCTTGGGCTCTTGCTGACAAATATCAAGTGCTTTTTGTCCCGATAAACTGGCTTTAAGTCGGTAGTCATTTTTCAATAATTCAGTTAACACCGTGACATTGTTGGGGTTGTCATCAACAATCAGCAGAGTCGATTTTGAGATTTGCTTAGCGGGTGTGGGTTCACTTGCCGTCGAAGCAATGCTGCTGACTTGGGTTCTTACTGGTGTAATCAGGGCAGTGGCAATTTTGTCTTTTAAGGTATTTTGATTGAAGGGCTTTATTAGGTATTCAGACACGCCCAAATCAATTGCTTGTCTCACATCGTCTTGATTGACGTTGGCAGTGAGCATCATAAAAGGAATGTGTTGGTAGCCCAAGTCACTCATTCTTACTGCCTTGAGCAACTCCACACCATTCATTTTTGGCATGTTCCAGTCTGAAACGATGAGGTCAACTTGCTCTTCAGCCAATATCAATAGTGCTTCTTTACCATTAGCCGCTTTAAAGACATGTTTAAAGCCGATAGCAGTCAGCATGCTGCCAACAGTTTTTAGCATAGCTGGAAAGTCATCGACAACCAGCGCAGTCAGATCAGAATACTTATTGGAAAGGTTGAAATGCGGCATCGATACACTCCTTGAGATTGCAGCCTCAACCATACTAGCTTGCTTACTGAAATAAATCACCTGAGTGACATTTGATTGCTAATTAACAAATCAATCAGATTTGAAAATAAGATGCGCTAACACTCTACGCTGTAATGCCAAGTAAATCAGGGAGTCATTGCTAAAAATGACTCCCTGCTAAAGATGACAACTTACTGCTTTGATTGACCTAGTGCAGTGCAATACAAACGGCCACCGTATTGATCGAAACTAATACGGTGTTGCACGGTAGTGACATCAGAGTATTGTGCGCGCAACTGGTTTTCAGCATTGGCACAGAGCTGATTGTGATCGGCAGGTACACTTTGCGACAATGTCACTGACACTGTGCGCCACTAGTCGCCGGCAGAGGCTAATCCTGCAAATAACATTGAAGCGCTAAGTATACAGGTGGCGACCATTGAAGATTTTTTCATTCTATATTCCTTTATTTATTATGATTTTCAAGCTTAGGCTTGAGTAGCCTAGTATTTTCGGTAGTACTCCTTTATCTACCGACTAGTTAACCTACAGCTAATATGACAGCGCTGTCAATGCTGCGCAGGGTTATCTTGGTTTTCACTTGGGGCGGATTAGAAAGTAACTCAATTGAGTGTTGCTGTACTTAGTTTATGCGCTAAGGCCCTAGGGTATTAGCTATAACCGACAGCGAGATATCAGTGCTGTTAGATTCTTCTTTGCTATCAGTTTTGTAGACCAAATGGCTGATTTTCCCTGTTATAAACTAGCCAAATGGACGGATTGTACTAGCTTTATGCGCATGCCAATGACCTTTAGTTAATCGTTGGTACTCAACAGGAGCTTAGCGTTTGCCTGCAATGGGTGACGCAATAAAAACAATTTGGAAATTAGGGAAGATAGAGATGCAGTATAAAATATTAACGTCGCTAGGTCTGATAGCGGCTTTCACCACCCCCAACACAATGGCTGAATCAGCCCAAATTAAATACGCAAAATATCAGCAAAACAGTCAAGTACTGTCAGTTCGAGGCAGTATAGAACGAGAACCCGGCATGCCTAACTCTCGTCGTGAAAATAAACTTGTTGAAATCGTTGATGCGGCTAATCCGACTACCGTGCTAGCGAGTACCTATGCAAAACGTGCTTTTCGCGCACGGATAAAGCAAGCAGATCTCGCCTACATACCCTGTGAGGTTGGTGTCGTTATCGAAGGAGAGTTAAACGACATTGTGTATGAGTCTGTCACGAATGCCCCAGAGTTATGTGGCGGCTATACGACAACATTGACCGGGCTAATTACCGATGAACCTATTCCTTACGCAAGCGTGAGTGTCACTATTGGTGGACAAACTTACACCACTACCGCTGACGTAAATGGGGCATACAGCTTAGATATCGTTAGCGCAAATTTGCAAGAGCTATTGGTGATTGAATCGTCAGCGATCAACGAAGCAACTGGTGATGAAATTAACTTTGTTAATATGGTGGGGAGCTTCTCCCGGGTATTATCAGACCCCGATCCGGTAAACGTCACCAATGTCACAACAGCCAGTTATGCGCTTGTTGTTGAGGCAAATGGCGGTGCTGCGCCGACCACAGCAGAAGAATTGGCAACCGCTGAGACTGCCGTAGATGCCACAGAGCTATTTGAGCTCGCGGCTGTGATTAAACTCATTGTCGATAACCCTGACTATAGCTTGCCTGATGGTTACGATAGTGTGTTGGACTTAGTCAGTGATGAAGCAGCCGTTGATGCTTATATTGCCGCAACCCCAGCAGAGGACCTCAATGCCGCAGTTGAAGATATTTTATCTGATAGCGATCTTGTTGCCGGCTTTGATGCTGAAGACATACCTTCTCTCTATTATGCCATTGCAGTGACAACGCCGGGGTATATCGCTCGGTCAGGTTCAGCGCTAGAATTTGATAGTGTTAATGGCAGTGGCAGTGCTCTTAGCTTCAATGCGCCGTCAGGCCAACCGTTAAACCAGGCATTTAACTGGCAGTTGAATAATGGCCGAATTGAAGTGATTTACAGTGCACCTGATACTATCGAAGAACTGGTTGCAGAAATTGAATATGTGACAGATGACCCGCAAGAAATTGCCGCTTTTTATGCCGGTGGAGGGGTAGATGATAATTTCTTCACCCAGCGCACCACTACCCAACGCGCATATACACGCGTTGTAGATGGCAACTTGGTTGATGTTGTTTCAGTGGAGGTTCGCAGTACGTTAGTAACGGCACCGATCACTTTGGCCGACGGTAGCGTACTCACTATTGCTGCTCCAAAGTTAATCATCGGCAATGAAAATGAGACATTTCGTTCTAGCTTAGATATCACGCCGATAGCGTTTGATGCACAGTGCAGCGATGGTTCGACTTGTGTACAGGGTGATTGGGGAGGGGTATATCATTACTCTGAAGGTCCACGTACTTATGATGACTTTGTTTTTCCTGAATCGGCTTATGCTGAATTAATTACTTTTGCAGCTGACAATGTAACAGAGGGGGAGATATCTGGTGTGAGTGCGACCTGGTCGGTTGATGGTGATGGCCGGTTAGTGATCGCTTATGCAAACGGGATGGTACAGACTAGTCAGATACTCGATCAAAATGCGTTGGAGTTTGGGGTATTTTCAAGTTTCGAGAACGGAGATGAGCGATTTGCAAGTTATGACATTTGGGTTAGAGCTGATAACAGTTTTAGTTTAGACACAAATTACTTATTACCTGGCGAATCGACAAGGTTTTGGGCTGGCGAGGTCAATACTTGGATACCCGGTTCGATAGAATCTAGCGGCCTAGTGATCCCATCAAGGCTATGGGGCTGGGCATTTTCTAGTATCGATGTTAGCAATACCTTTGCAACACAATGGAGCGAGCCTGATAGCAACGGTGAAAGTAGTTTAGCGTTTGTATCACAACCGCCAGTGAGCTTTATTGAGAATGCCAATTCTGTGGTCATTAATCGCTTTGATTTTGCAAAGCGTTATTGGTACCCGATTACCGATACCGTCATCGACGGCGAACGGGTGTTTTATGTGATTGAACGTGAAGAGCGGGATGCAGAGCTTTGGTATGGCGGTGAGCCAGGGTTTAAGACTTACATTCCTGCACGCATGAATATAGAGCGCGAGCGAGATAAAGCAGACTACCAAGGTGTTGTTCGTGACTAACACATCACTGTGTAGGCTATAGCATTTCAGTCTACAGATTATCATCAAGCCCTCAAATTCGTTTGGGGGTTTTTTATTGGTGTTGATTTAATTTAGTTATGGTTGGTTTTCATGTCTTTGTTGCGATTTATTATTGATTTTTTTTCATGGTTTTATTTTCTGTGGTTTATTTTTATTTGTTTTAATTTCTCTCTGAGAATTTAATTTGTTAATTTATTAAGTGCTTCTTAATTTTGATTTAAGGTTGATTTAATATTTGTGTTTTTTCTAAATTTAACAATAAAGTTTTTGTTTTTTTAGATGTTTGAAAGATGTGATTTACTTCAAATAAATACGTTTAATATTTAAACGATTTTTAATTGATTACTGAATTAGTGGGCTGTAAATTAGCCTTGGTTCTTATTTGGGTAATTTAGTATAAGGTGCTTATTTTGAAGGCTTTATATCCATTAGTTTAATGCCTGCCAAATTTGGTAATACTATATCTACAAGTTAATATTCCCTATGGTTATATGAGAGGTTGATAAACTAATCGTTAAACAACCAATAATTTACCCCTAAGGGGGTAGGTGTTTATTTTACTTTTATGATCGGCAGCAAACTTGCTTGTTGCGGTTAGGGTTGGATCACACTGGTTAGGTATTTTTCTGAGTTGGGTTAGTGGCTGTGATATTAATTTAATTACTTTAAAGCGGCTTTTTAAAGTTTTAGTGATCAAATTGAATAGTTGCTAAATATAAAAACAAATCCCATCGAGGAGTGATGTATGAAGTTAAATAAACTTACCGCTGCAATCATTGTATCCGCTATATTTACCGGCAATGCGGTTGCTAAAGATAAAGAAGTTGATCTTTATAATAGTGACAACTGGAAATCAAGTTACCCATCGCAATATGAAACTTGGGCAGAAACAGAGCAAAGTAACCCTGCATCAGGCAAACCTGACGATCTACTTGAAGCCAATCCTAACTTAGTATCAGCATGGGCTGGTTATGGCTTTGCTAAGGATTACAACCGTGCTCGTGGCCACCACTTCGCATTGACAGATATTATTGAAACACTGAGAACGGGTCATCCTACAGTTGCCCATGGCGAGGTAGTGGGCGAAGCAATGCCGGCAAGTTGCTGGTCTTGTAAAACCCCAGACGTTGCGCGCATGTACGACAAAGTCGGCGAAGCTAATTTCTCTGATAACAGTTGGTCTACTTGGGGCCATGAGATGTCTAACACCATAGGTTGTGCTGATTGCCATGAGCTTGGCAGTGAAGAACTGCGCTTAAGCCGTCCTTATACAGAGCGAGCCATGAAAGCCATAGGTCTAGACTTCGATAAGCAGGATGCTGACATGCAAGCCAGCCAAACCTGTGCTCAGTGTCACGTCGAGTATTACTTTGACGTTAAAGACAGCAAGAAAGTTCGCTTCCCATGGGATCATTGGGTTCCAGGTGTTAATACAGACTACAAACAGATTGTCGGTTACAAAGGTAATGACGGGCTTTATCAAGGTTTCGCCGCCGAAGCGCAGTTAGCCTATTACGACTTAATTAAGTTTAATGACTGGACCAACGCTATTTCAGGTGCACCGATGTTGAAAGCACAGCATCCTGAATTTGAGAACATGCTAGATCGCACTTCCCACGAAATGGACAGCCACATGAAATTTAGCTGCACCACTTGTCATATGCCAAAGGCAAAGAATGACAAAGGGGCGAAGTATTCGAATCACAAAGTCACATTTGAAGCTGAGCAGCTACCGAAAACCTGTATTGGTTGCCATGATGCCGGCGATTTCAAAGAGATTTTGAGCGAGCGTAAAGCTGAGATCAATAAACTAAGATTCGAGCCAAATGGTACCGATCCTCGTCTTACTGAAGTTCACTTTAAAGCCCAAGCTATTTGGTCTGCTAACGGTGTTAAAGGTTTAGACGCTGGTAAGAATATTGCTCAAGCAAAAGCAAACTATGAAGCTGCGCTTAAAGCGAAAACACCATTGGCAAATGAGATGAATAGCCTGCTGGTTAAGGTGCGTAATGCGCAGTGGTTCTGGGACAGTGCAACCGCTTCACATGGTATTCACGCTCATAACCCAGCTGAAGCGATTCGCTTGCTCGAGAAATCTAACACTATCCTTGATGCGGCGTTAAAAGAAGCCGACGCATTACTGGCGAAATACGCACCTAACTATAAGTATGATGCGAGTAAATACGATACCAAAGCTAAACTGCAACCGTTAGCTGGTCTTAACCTAGAAGGTATGGAAAAGTCTAAGCAAAACTTCATCGAGCAACGCGTAGAGAAGGAGTGGCCTGCCGACCTGAAATAGTCACTCTATAGCATTACCCAACATCCCACCTCCATGTAAAAGTGCCAGCCAACTCAGTTGACTGGCACTTTTTATGTTGCTGCCAGAATTAATCAAGCAATCTTATTTGAATTAATATCAGGCTCATTTATGAGTCTGTAGTTTGTCAGAAATGTCTGTTTGGCTGCTTTATCCTGTACTCAATCGCTTAGCTAATAAGCTCACTTTTAGATTGACACATTGAGGATATCACCATGAAAAACATGACTCTTATCGCTACCATTATCGCGACTAGTTTGTTTGTTCAACCTGTAATCGCCCACGAGCTAGGCGACCACCTACCAAAGAAAGGTCAACCAACTGCTGTACAGTTACAGTTTGGTGGAGACATTGCGGTCACTAAAGACAATTTCATTGCTGCTGAGTCAGATAAGTACTTCTTTGAGCAGCAACAAAAATCAGGCATAAACCACTTCACTCACGATCGCGTTTTGCTCACTATGGATACACAAACTGTGGTAAGGCAGAACCGTGATACCTTGTACTCAAAGTCAATTTGGGATACTCAAGGTGGATTGACATTTACCTTACCTGTCCTAGACAGCTATCAGTCGCTGCAAGTGATTGATGAGAATCACCGCACAGTGGCGGTTTTGTATGCCCAGCATGGCAAGAACCAAATCACTATCACGCCAGATATGCTGAGCCATGGTCAACATGTGTGGGTTGTGGCTAGAACGCAGGTGGCTTCAGATACGGCGGCAGCCATTGCTGAAGGTAACCGCAAACAGGACTTGATAAAGGCTGATGCCAGCTCGGCGACCCTGTATCAAGCAAAAGGGTTCAATCAATACCAACGTGAGCAGGTACGTTTAAGCTTAGAAAACGACGTATTGTCACTGGACTTCACCAAAGCGATGGGCGCCCCAGAAGGTAAACCTATTGTGGCGGCACAAAACGTCGAACCACGCCAAATTACCCAGTTTCATGCCCGTGGGCTTACGGCAATGGGCTTTGGTGGCTTGCCCAGTGAGCATGCTTACTACAAGGTGTTGCTAGCAGAAAACCGAGATGGCCAGTGCCAAAAAATGAACTTTGATGCGCCACCATTGCAAGATAATGGTTTCTTCTCAATTACCACCTACGGGGAAGATGCCTACGTGCATACAGATAACTTTGCGCTATCTAGCCGCCAGGGCGAACTTGAAGCCAATACAGATGGCAGTTATACGGTGCACTTCAACTGCGGTGACAATGCGATAAACAACATTGATGTTGAACCGAATTGGACAGGGATTTTACGCATGTATAAGCCCGTCAGCGAAGCGGAGATTGTTGATTACGCTAAAGGGGTTGCACTACCTCACTAGCATTCTGTGCTAACGGCGAGTAAGGCTAAGCCTTACTCGCTTTTTTGTAAGCTTTGAATGATGACTTTCTCTATCGTTTTAATTAGTGGGTGTTGATACACCAAGCGGTGATGATGAATGCCAACATCATATGTAAGAGGGTTAGCATTGGCATAAAGCGGTTTAGCGGTAATACCCGCAGGGATATCTTGGTCGGCAATTTTGGTGCAAACAAACAAATATTGATGGGCTAGCACACAGGCTAATGCTGAGTTAATCGTCGATACGGTAAGCTTTTGCTGCAGATCACATCCGGTTTGTTTACGCACTTGCTCGAAGTAAGCACTGCCGTCATGTGCACCAAGCGAAATTCGCACCATTTGATAGTCGACCATGTCAAAAATATTGATATGGCTTGCCACGTTAAGTTGATGAGTTTCAGGTAGGTACACATACAGCGGAACGGTGGTGATTTTTCTTTCAACTAAATGTTCACTGAACTGGTTGGGGTATCCGGCGATACCTATTGCCAACGCGCCAACTTCTGGCTGCTCGACACCGTTAAGCGACCAATCGACAAAAGTTAAACGGCAATGCTGATCTTGGGTTGATAACTCGCTGACCAGTGGCAGGGTAAGTGCACTGCTTAATGGGCTAATGATATTGATGGTGCATTCAATATCACGGTGCTCATTGGTAAACAGTTTGGCAGCATGATGGCTTTGTTCTAGTACAGATAAAGGCTCATCAATGTACTGTGCAAGTTGCGTCATCAACAAGGTCGGCGTATAGCTGCCGTTGGTGACGACAAATAGTTCGTTATTAAATAGCTCACGGCAACTGGCTAGGTGGCGATTAAACGTTGCGCGGCTGATATCGAGTTCATGACAAGTTTTACTTAAGGTTTTCAGCTTAACCAGACAAATCATAAATCGATATAAATTTAGATCGACACGGTTTTTCAATCGCACCTCAGATAATTTCGCTATTAATCAGATACGTTACTAAAAAATGTGTGCGATGACCATTGGCTGGTGAAGCTGTCGACATTTCGGTTCCGTCAAGAGAAGTGAACCGAAATGTACTTTGGTGCGTACTGACTGGTAGTTGCCAGCATAGCCAGTGACACTCAATTAGAGGCCTACTTATGAATAAATCATCATTACCATGGAAACTCTGCCCTGTTTGCGTGCGCCCTTTTACCTGGCGCAAGAAGTGGCGCAAAGACTGGGATGAGGTTAAGTATTGCTCTAAGCGTTGTGCTGGGCACAGACATGTTGCCAGTGAGATGAATGTACACAATCAACACTGTGGTGATGTGGCGGGATAAATAACTAACGATGAAATCAATATGAACAAACATTTTACCCAAGCTGATTTCGAAGCAATGGAGCAGCGTTATCGTGCTCGCTTTATCAATAGCCTATCTGGGTTTAAAAGTGCCAATTTGGTTGGCAGCATTGATAGTAGCGGCAATAGCAACTTGGCGATCGTCAGCTCCGTGTTCCATATCGGTGCAGATCCTGCGCTGATGGGGATGATCATTCGTCCTGACAGTGTGCCAAGGGATACCCTTACAAATATCAAAGCGACGCAGTGCTATACGTTAAATCAGGTTAACTCGGCCAATTTTAGGCGAGCACATCAGACTTCTGCTCGCTATCTTTCATCGGTATCAGAGTTCACCCAGGTTGGACTCACTGAGCAGTTTATTGCCGGATTTACTGCGCCATTTGTTGCTGAAAGCGAGCTTAAAGTGGCATTAGCGGTTCGAGAAATATCACCACTGTCTTTGAATGACACGCTTTTAGTGATTGGAGAAGTGCAGCATGTGATAGTGCCCGATTGCGCCCTTAAGCAAGATGGCTACATAGACATTGAAGCACTAGAGGCGGTAGCGGTCACAGGGCTAGACAGCTATCACCGCGGCCAACGCTTAGCGAGACTAAGCTACGCTAAGCCTGACACATTACCGATTCATTTGTCAGTGGCTGGAGAGTCAGAGTTTGAGTCGGATTAAAAATACCTAAATCAACAGCGCAGAGACAAACATATTAGCTTGATCTGAATCAACGCGTGCTGGCTAATATTTAGTCATGATTGATGCAGGTTTAATACAACTCAATATTGGACATCATGTCAGATGCAAAACTTATCCGGCTACTGAAATCATGCATAGTCTTGGGAATTTGCCTGATTTTAACCGGTATCTACTTTCATAACTTTAGCCCCAGTGTTGAGGCCATGGGGGTCAAAGGTATCATTCTCAGTGCGGTGTGTGTGGCCGTGGGGATGGCGCTGTCACTGCCAACCAAGATGTACCTGACATTTATTTTGGTCAAGCGTGAAGCCGAGCAGCAAGATAGTCAGCACTAACTTATTGCGCAAACTATTCAGTATGTTTTTACTTAAGTTCTGCCGTGACAAGCGAGCAGAATAGCGCCGCTCCCACTGGGATGATGTCATCATTAAAATCATAATGTGGGTTATGTACACACACGCCACCTTTCTCGCCGCTCAAGCCATTACCTAACAGCAAATAACAGCCTGCCACTTTATTGAGCATAAAGGAGAAGTCTTCACTGCCTGATAGCGGGTCACAGTGAGTATTTACCCGTTCTTTGCCAAGCAATTGCTCGGCGATGTTTGCGGCAAACTCATAGGATTGTTGCTCATTGACTGTTGCAGGGTAACTGCCAGGTTGTATTGTTAAATTCGCCGTTGCACCATACAGTTTTGCTGTTTGCTCAACCACTTGTTGTAAGCGCTCAAGGGCTTGTTGTCGTACTTGCGGATTAAAAGTACGCAAGCAACCCTTTAATTGAGCGCTATCGGGCACCACGTTGTATGTCCCTTCACCACTGTGGATATCGGTAAATGAGATGACACAGGTGTCGAGCGGTGATGTATTACGACTAACAATTGTTTGCGCGCTAAGAATGATATTGCTCATCACTAAAGAGGGGTCAATCAGGTGCTGCGGCATTGCTGCATGGCCTCCTTTAGCCTCAATGGCAATATCAAAGCGATCAGCACTCGCCATCAGTGGGCCGGGCTTGAGCCAGATATGCGACTGCGGAATACCCGGCATATTGTGTAGCGCATAAATCCTGTCATATTTAAAGCGTTCGAATAGCCCGTCATCAATCATAGCCTGTGCGCCACCAAGCCCCTCTTCAGCAGGTTGGAAAATAAAATAAACCGTACCGCTGAAGTTACGATTTTGCGCTAAATACCAGGCGCTTGCTAATAAAATGGCGGTATGGCCATCGTGGCCACAGGCATGCATTTTGCCGGCAATATGCGATGCATGACTAAAATCGTTAGCTTCATCTAATGCTAGCGCATCCATATCAGCCCGCAGCCCAATAGCGCGGCTATTGGGTGATTGGCCTCTTAACACCCCCACGACTCCTGTAGTCGCTATGCCAGTATGCACTTCATCTAGGCCCCATTGGCGTAACTTGTTGGCGACAAAGTCAGCGGTTTGCTGTTCTTCAAAACCTAATTCAGGGTGTTGATGAATGGCTTTGCGCCATTGAGTGAACATTTCATTGTGCTGTTTAAGTTCGTTGATCATCTATCGTCTCGGTATCGGCTAATGGAGTATTGTTAGAGGCAAAGTGGTTTTCATGGCGTTGGTTACAGGCTATCGAATGGTGAGTTTGTGGGCAAGTAAGCTGTGGTGATGATTTGTATCTCCCACTCCAATAGTGATACCAGCATGACAAAAACCTTAACTTAGCTCCTGCCTTGATATCTGTTTGTCACACACTGGGCTAGGTCACGTCCATTAATCATCGGCTCGGTTGGTGAAAAGCGGATATTTCTGCTTTACTTATAGCGATGGCCATTGCCATCGATTTTAAATCGATTCTTTGCAAAGGATGGCGCCCATGTCGATGTTATTTGACAAGAAATGGCAGTATTTACCGCTAGTGATGTTGCTGATTTCTATCTTAGGCGGCTTATTTTTTCTTAATTCAAGTTTAGATAAGTGGGTGACAAAAACGATAAAAAGTCACCTTTCTGGGCTAACTAAAGATGTTGTCGTCCATATCACCAATGATCAGCAATACCTCGCTACTCTCTCTTCAGCAGCACGACATAATTATTTTAGTAACCTTTCTCAAGCGACTAAAGACAAGCGTATTACACTGATTGACGCAGAAGGCGTGGTATTAGCCGATACTTCGTTGAGCTACTTAGAGATGATAGCAATGGATAATCATCTGTTACGGGAGGAAATTGCCAGTGCGTTCAAGGTTGGCGTTGGCGAAAATATTCATTTTAGCAGTGCACTTAAAGTAGACATGCTCTACGTTGCCCAAAGAGTGATTTTGGACAATGAACCTTATGTTGTCAGGATGGCAATGCCAATGGATGAGTTGAAAACCATGTCCGATGAATTAATGTGGATTTTCATTGTATTGTTATCAATTTCTGCAGCGGCAATGGCAGGAAGTAGCATGCTTAGTGCTTATCAGGTGAATCACCGGGTAGCTAAAGAACGTGAGCAGCAAGAAGAGCGTATTATGCATCGAACTAAAGAGATTGAGTTGTTGCATCGATTAGCGAATATGCTAGCGGCGTGTACTTCGATAGCTGAAACGCAAAAGGTCGTCGAGGATATTGTTCCGCGTATTTTGGGGGAGATCAACGGCAGCGTAGCCATGATGCGCGCATCGCGTAATCAACTCGAAGTTAAACTGGATTGGGGCAAGCCTTGGCCTGCGACTCAGGTCTATTCGCCAAATGATTGTTGGGCGTTACGTAAAGGAAAATATCATCTCTCCAATGACGACTATCACTGTCTTCCATGCTCGCATATGGCTGAACTTGGTAGTGACCAAACCCTTTGTATCCCGCTAACCGCCCATGGCAATACAATCGGTATGCTGCATTTATATTTTGGGGCATCATCTGTAGTCGTTGACCCGGCAACCTTGCGGTTGGCTTTTACCGTGGCTGAGCACTTGGGTCTGGCGTTGGCTAATTTAAGCTTACAGGACAAACTGCGCTCGCAGGCGCTAAGTGATCCGCTGACGGGGCTGTATAACCGCCGTCATTTTGAGCAGTCGTTTGACACATTGCTACTAGAAGCCAAAAACAGCCAACAAACCATGACGTTAATGATGCTAGATTTAGATCATTTCAAACGTTTCAATGATAATTTTGGACATGATGCAGGAGACTATGTGCTTAAAGAGGTCAGTACCTTAATCGTTCAGATGATCAGCGCTGACGACGTTGCTTGTCGATTAGGGGGAGAGGAGTTAGCGGTTATCGTGCCAAATCGATCAGTGGAAAGTGCATTTGAGTTGGCCAATCGTATCCGTAAACAAATTGCCGAATTGCACCTTGAGCTCAAAGGGTTGTCTCTAGGAAAAGTCACCGTTTCTATCGGTGTGGTGAATTACCCTAAAGTGCAAGGCGATAGAGACCAATTAGTTAAGTTTGCTGATATGGCGCTGTATCGCGCTAAGGAGCAAGGACGGGATCAAGTTCTGGCCTATCAAGCCAGTACAGCCGAATATAGTTGTGAGGAAGCTAAGGACAAAAAGGAGCTGGGAAATAAGGTAGTGACGCCACTATTGAAATAGCGCCTCTCTTTTCATTTTATACCGGCTCGTTGCCTGTGTTAATCAATGTGGGCCGTTTAAAGCCGCAGTCAATTGGCTTTGCTTTGCGCTTTTAGCGTATATAAAGCGGCTATTACCCCCAGCGCTTTTTATTAACCGATTTTTTAGCTTGCTTAGCAAAATTGCTAAAACTCCTCTGTGTTATCCATTCATGTTAGTCACTACATCTATAAATAATATTTATCAAATTAAGAAGAATTGATAATTAGTTTGTTATTTGTATTGTCCGTATGATGTCGGTATTCGCTACAACGAGTATTGCTCGTTGGGCCATCACATTGCACAAAGCTTGAGGTCTATATGAAATTCTTACATACCATGTTACGCGTTGCTGACTTAGAGAAATCAATCGCGTTTTATACCCAAGTGCTGGGCATGAAGGAGTTGCAAAGAGCCGATAACCAGCAGTATCGATATACATTGGTGTTTGTTGGCTATGACAATGGTCCTGACAGCGCCACGATTGAACTGACTCACAACTGGGATACCCATGAGTACGAAATGGGCAATGCGTTTGGGCATGTTGCGCTCGGTGTTGAAGATATCTACCTTGCGTGCGAAAAAATTGCCCAGTTAGGAGGCAATGTGACCCGTGCACCAGGGCCGGTAAAAGGTGGCGAGACGCATATCGCTTTCATTACCGATCCCGATGGATATCAAATCGAATTGATTCAGCTGGACTAAAACCGACAGATTATCGCGCAGCTGCCAAGATGCGGCTGTATTGCATGAGGATGATATTATGACAAACCCATTATTTAACCCAGTTCAGCTGGGTGAGCACAGTCTTAAAAACCGCATTGTTATGCCACCAATGACGCGCTCGCGTGCCAGCCAACCAGGCAATAGCGCCAATGCCATTATGGCGCAATATTATGCTCAGCGTGCACAAGCAGGCCTGATTGTGGCTGAAGGTACTCAGATATCAGCCATGGGGCAAGGTTACGCTTGGACCCCTGGTATTTATACCGCCGAGCAAATCGCTGGCTGGAAATTAACAACTGATGCCGTACACCAAAAAGGCGGGGTTATTTTTGCGCAATTGTGGCATGTCGGTCGAGTGACTCATCCAGATAATATTGGCGGACAGCAGCCGATTTCATCTTCTGCGATTAAAGCCGAAAGCGTTAAAGTATTTATTGATAATGGTACGGATGAGCCCGGATTTGTTGATGTGGTTGAGCCTCGTGCTATGACCAAAGACGACATTAATCTTGTTATTGAGCAATATCGTCAAGCCGCACTCAATGCCATTGAAGCGGGCTTTGATGGTGTTGAGCTACATGCGGCTAATGGTTACTTGATTAACCAGTTTATTGATTCAGAAGCGAATAGTCGCACTGATGAATACGGTGGAAGTGTGGAGAATCGGCTACGCTTTTTAAGTGAAGTTGTGGCGGCAATGGTTGAAGCCATTGGTGCAGAACGTGTGGGTGTACGTCTAGCGCCTTTCACATCGCTAAATGGTACGGTTGACGCTAACCCAGAGGAAACTTATACCGCAGCAGCAGCCATGTTGAATCAGCATAAAATTGTCTATCTGCATATCGCTGAAGTTGACTGGGATGATGCGCCAGATACGCCAGCCTCATTCAAGCAAGCTGTCCGTGAAGCGTACGAGGGTGTGCTAATTTACGCTGGAAAATACGACGCGCAAAAAGCGGCGACGGTACTGGAAGCCGGTTTAGCCGATATGGTTGGCTTTGGTCGCCCGTTTGTGGCTAACCCAGATTTACCTAACCGAATTAAATACGGTTATCCATTAGCCAGTCATGATCCTGCTACATTGTTTGGTGGTGCAGAGAAAGGTTTAACCGATTATTGTGAGTACGGCCAGTAGTTTGCTTAATCACTAATAGGTTAAAATCGGCTTTGTTCCTGTCAATAGCAACTCAAATGAGTTGCTATTTGTTTTTCTAACCTTGTAGCTTTGCTGCAAGCAAAGCGGCTTAGAGTGGTATTAATGCGCGGTATCATTTACTTATTGATTGCAACCTTACTTGCTGCGATGGGCTGGGTGGCGTCAAAGTTTGTTGTTAGCCATATGCCTGGCGACCTGTTTTTGGGGGTACGCTTTGTTTTGGCCAGTCTGATACTGCTGCCTTTTTGCTATCAGCGTTTAGCTAAGCTGGATCTCAAGCAAATTCTAACTGTCCTTGGGGTTGGCGTATTTTTAGGGCTCGCACTGCAAGTATGGGTGCATGCGGTCACCATTAGCGATAGTTTATCTGAAGGGGCGTTTATTATGAGTCTCGCGATGATTATCGCCCCACTTGTCTCTTGGTCATTGTTTCAGATTAAGCCCAATCGTTCATTTTGGCTGGCCTTGCCGGTCAGCATGATGGGCATGGCGCTGCTGACACTCGGCAGTGGTTGGCATCTTGAAAGTAGCCAGTTGTATTTTTTAATGGCGTCGGCGCTGCTGTCGATTCATTTTGTGCTTAACAAAAACATAGGTAGTCGTTTACCCCCCTTGTTATCAATCTGCTTGCAGCTTTTTGCCGTCGGTGTCGTTGGACTTATTACCGCGTCATTGAGTGAACCGGCTGTGGTTGATTACTCGTGGAATTTGCTTTGGTGGTTTGTTATCTCCACCGTATTTGCAACGTCGGTGCGCTATTTACTGCAAACTATGGGGCAATATAAAGTTAAATTAGAGACGGCGGCTTTGATTATGATTTTGGAGCCCGTTTGGACCATGTTACTTAGCATTACGCTATTGCAAGAGCAGCTAGCTTGGCAAAAATTAGTCGGCGCCGGTTTGATTATGTTATCACTGATAGCTTACATTAAGCTGTCTCGTCGAGAAGCAAAATTGAAACAATTGCAGCAAGCCAGTACCGGTAATTAACCAGTACTGGTCGGAGCTGATTAGCTTAGTAATCGTTCAATATACGGCTTGACTGATTCAACACTATCACAGTGGTTAGGGATTGAGATGCTACGATAACCGTCACCGACAAAGGCCCGGTCAATTTCGATAAGTACCCCAGTTTCTGCGCCATTGTCGACAAATGTTACTTCAAGTTCTCGCGCGCCAAAGAATGAGCGAGATTGAGGTTTAAATTCGTATTCTTGGTAACAGGGCAGGTGAGAGCTAAATTCGCGTGTTCTTATGCCACCGGCTTCAATATCGGTTTTGTATAACCGATAACCGCTGTTTTCAATCATCTCTAGCACTGCCAATTGTGTATTAGAAGGTTCGATTACGAGTGGATCTTTATCACTCCCATCAATACCGTTTTTAATGTCTAGCCCAGTTTGTAGCCACACCTTGGCTATCTGCTGCCCAAATAGACGTGTTGCAGGGGCTTCTGGATGCAAATTGAGTTTAAACTGGCGGCTGAGAGTCTCGTTAGCCCCAATCGTTTGATTAAGCATCGGCTTCCAACTTTGAAGCACGACACTCTTATTGTATTTGACCTCTTCATCGCCCAGTTTTTGTTCGGTTTTGGCCTGCGCCATAATGGCAAACTCTAATCCATTAAGCTTGTTGTTCTACGTCGCCACCTTTAATAATAACTTCGACGCTGAAATCTTCTCCGGCTTTGAGCTGAGGGCTTAACAGTAGGGTATCGACTGTTGCTTTGCCGATGCCAACACTAGCAAGAATTTTCTTCAACATTATGCTTTCCTTAGTCTTATTTGTTTCTTTGACTAGACCCTAGCATTGACGTTAAAACGATTCAATTGCCAGTTTGTAACCGAATGCGAGGCTCGCTGACCGGGCGGCGATATCTGCGCCTGCATGCTGATTTTGGCTAATACTTTCCTATATAACCGCCCATACCTATACTTATTAACAGCATCGTTTGCCGAACGGAAAGTGAGGACTGCATATGCGATTGAGCTGGTTAGGTCTGATAGCGAGTTTATGTTTTGCAACGCCTGCATTTGCCAAAACATGGCGCCTTGCTATGGTTCCCAAAGAAACCGATAACCCGTTCTTTATGGCGACCGCAGAAGGGTGCCGTGTTGCCGCCGCTGAACTGGGCAATGTCGAGTGTATTTTTAGAGGCAACAAACATATTGATGTCAGGCTGCAAGATAAAATTATATCTGAGCTGCTTGATCAAGGTGTCGATGGCATTGCCATTGCCGTGACACAGTCAGAATTTTTGGCCGCTCACAGTGTGGCAAAAGCTGCGCGTTTAGGCATTCCACTTATTACTTATGATGCAGATTTTAGTGCAGCAACCCTACAAACCAACCCCAATATTCGCAAGGCCTACGTTGGCTCAGACAACCTTGCAATAGGCCAAGGCTTAGGCATGCAGCTGCAGCGTCTTAGACCTGATGGTGGGGTATTGATAATACAAAGTGGCCGCCCAGATTCGCCTAATCTCAATCAACGGGTGATGGGTATTCGTATGGCACTATCAGGAAAAACCTACACTAAGCCCCCAGGTGAAAGGTTGCAAGGAGAGAACGGTTGGCGAGAGTTTCGGCCACCAATGCACAACTTTGGCCACAATGTAGATGCACTCCAAGATTTGCAAACTGTTTTAAAACTCTACAATGACGATCTGGTCGATGCTTTTGTTGCGGTAGGGGGGTGGGTGCAATTTTCAGACACTTTTCGACTCACCGTTGAACCTTACCGGGAGGCACTACAATCGCAGCAAATGGTACTGGTTATTGGCGATACTGCCCGGCAGCAGATGACTTACTTGGCAGAGGGGGTGGTAGCAGCAAATGTGGGTCAAAACCCATTTGAAATGGGTAAGCAGGCCATTAAAACCTTGTATCAAATCGTCAATCAGCAGTCGTATCAACATACCGTAGAGATCCCGCTACGCTTTTGCGATCAGATCAACTACAAGACCTGTTTGGATTGAGGGACAAGGTAGCGTTTAGGTGGCATTAAGCGATGGCTAAGATGATAAGTGGTATGTCTTATTGTGGATACTTTTATCCATAATGATTGGTTTTAATTCCCATTTATTGGGTAGGTTTATGGACGTAATATGGCGCCATTAACATTACTTAGTAAGGAAATCCGCCATGTCTCATCCTATTATCCGTGACCTAAATCGCCGCTACACCGTTAAAAAGTATGATGCCAGCAAACGTGTTGCTGCTGATGATATGGCGGTATTGACAGAAGCTATGCGTTTATCAGCCTCTTCAATAAACTCTCAACCTTGGAAGTTTATCGTGCTAGAAACGGCCGAGGCTAAGCAACGCTTTCACAATACTTTTGCCAAAATGCATCAGTTCAATCAGCCTCACGCTAAAGAAGCATCACACATTATCTTATTTGCTCACAACCCATATTTCAGCAAAGATGATTATCGCAAACGTGTTGATGTCGAAGTGAGTTCAGGACATTTACCTGCTGAAATGTACGACAACATGTTAAATGGTGGCTTTACCTTCGCCGAGTCGAACACCGACGAGTCAGGGTTTAACGGTCACTGGACCAAGGCACAGACTTATATCGCACTGGGCAATACTCTGCATGTGTTAGCCCGTTTAGGGATTGACTCCACGCCAATGGAAGGGGTCGATGCTACGTTAATTGGTGAAGCTTTTGATGCAGAACTAGACGGTTATGTGTGTGAGTTTGCGCTGGCTATTGGCTATCATCTTGATGGCGATGACTATAACCATGGTTTGCCTAAAGCGCGTCTAGCTGCAGAAGATGTGATTGCAGTGCTATAAACTTAAGTAGGCTTAATTGCATTATACAGGCTAGTCATCGACTAGCCTGTTTGGCTAGTTAACCGGCAAAACGGCTGGTGCGTGCAAACTCGATGGCTTGGTCACAAATTTGAAAGCGTTGCTCTTTACTGGATGCTTTGAAATTGTCCATGTAAGCCTCAAGCTTTTCGCTGGTCTGTTCACTGACTATCATTTGATCTATTCCCGCCTTCATATGGGCAGTGGCGGCTGAGCCGACAATTGTCCCCTCAACTTGCATATTATTTTCACTGTAGAAAGTACTACAAACCATTAGACCTGCCATCCCAACCGCGATATCAGGATCGAGGTTTTCTGCCACTGCAGAGGTTGATAAAACGCAAGTTAACAAACTTAAGTAGAGTGTTTTTTTCATATGGATAAACCTATTTATCATGAAAGCCTATGATGCGAACAAAGAGTTAAAACGGCCACACAAATACACAGAGTGCATCTGCTAGCGGGCATGAACACACCTTACCATGTGGTTCTGACGGCAAAATGTTAACTGCAACCACTTGGTTTACGTAGGCAAACTAATTGTGCAGTAGGTCACTTTTTCTATTTGATTTTATGTGGTTTTTTATTGTTTTTTATATCTAAAAAAACCAAACCCACTCAAAGTCCAACGATTTCAAGTGGCTAATTGCTGGTAAAGTGACCCCGGCTCTTGCAAGCCGCCGTTGACAGCATGGACGTTAGTTGAAAAAATCGGCCCATCAAACTTAACCTTCATCAGCCAAGACCGCGGCGCCTCCCAAAAAGGTATTTGCTGAACTGTCTTTGGCAACCAAACCATCAAGAGTGCTTATGAACAATGAACAATGAACAAGATGTAATCGATAATCTCGCCGACCTAGAAAGCTTTTTATTAGCGGTTGAGAGTGGTGGCTTAGGGTTAGAGAATGTCGCTGGTGTGGGGATGGCGACCAATAATGCAGATGGTCGCCATTTTGTCGCGGTGTTTGATAATAACCACAAGCTATTGCATGCCCGCTGGATAACCGATGAAGTTTTTAACAGCGGTAAATCGCTGGTACAAAATGGCGTCAAAAATAAACATTAACATAGTTTAGTTGATTGCTATGAGTCACCACTTTGACCTAGTATTGAAGACCAATTAATAAGTCGTCGCCTCTCCCATTCTAACGACAACAATAAGAGCTTAAGCATGACAACACCGAATCAGCATTGGAGCAATTACTGGCAACAAGGGCATATCACGTCATTTGGTCAGAGTTTTTCAGGTAACTATACCGGCGTATTAAAAGAGGTATGGCAAGATATAATCGTTAATTTACCAGATAACTTTGCTGTGCTGGATTTAGCAACGGGTAATGGCGCTATTCCGCAGCTGATTGCAGACCACTTCGCTGAAGATAAAAAGTATGGTCAGGTAATAGGAGTGGACCTTGCCACTGTTAATGATTACCGCCCTAAGAATTCGGAGTACCTAGCCGTCGAACTAATCGGTGGCGTGGATTGCGCGAAACTGAGTTTTCCTGATGATCATTTTGATATTGTTACTTCTCAATTTGGAATAGAATACTCTGATTTAAATAAATCGCTTGTTGAAGCAATAAGAGTCCTGAAGCCAGGTGGCAAATTAGTCATTATTGGGCACCATGAAGATTCACTAATTATCAATCGCAATCGTGACATTTTGCAGGTCATTAGTCATCCAAAAGCCGCTCAAGTCATCGACTGCTTGGCAGGTCTAGCGAATGCCATGATTCAAGTACGTACGCAACAAGACCTTGAAGTGATTAAAACCAGTAAGGAGTGCGAATCCTTGCGTATTTCGCTCAATGAGGCACTGTCGATATTGGCACAAATTAGCCAGCAAGGGCTTGAAGATAGCGAGTTGCTTACATATGTATCCCAGTATTTTAAGCAGGGTTTAGGCTGGCCATTAGATAAGCGCCAGAGCTTTATTAATCATTGCTCGGAACAGCAACTTGCATTAAAAACCCGCTTGGGTGAATTAATTGCCGCTGCTCAATCTCAGGAGACGTTGTTAGCGACACTGCAGCCTTGTTTGACAAATAAAGTAACCCTAGCCAGCCTAGATAGTTTAGTGAGTGACGACAAACAAATACTTGCATGGCGACTACAGGTTAACAAAAGCAGTTAATTAGCTGTTTTTGTTAACCTTAGCAGTCATCGGTGTACAGTGTGGTTTTAGCCGGATAGACGTTACCTAGCACGTCAGTCCATTGATGACTGTATTGTACAAAGCAGTTCCCCGCACCAGCACCGATAGTAGCGTGTCCAGCAGGATGGATGCGCATATTAACGGTGCCGTTTGGCTCGAGTGTCCAAGCTTCGGTATCATCTAGCCCCTCAACAAATAGGGTTAAAGTGGTCTCATCCGCTTGCATCTTGCCGTAGACTAACGTCCCGCCAACATATTCATCACCGATGCTAGATGCATCAATGGATTCGACGTTTTCAACACCGTTGATGGCGGCTTTCGAATACACTAAATTATTGGCACTGAGCAAAGCACCCGACATGCCTTGTAAGGTTGACTCATAAGCGTCACTTTGTAAGTTAATGAATTTAGGTGCTGCGGTGACCGCTAGAATACCGAGCACAATAATCACTACAACTAATTCGATTAGGGTAAAACCTTGATTACCTTTCATAGATAATGCCTCCTCAATAATTGTTGGGCATTATCTAGGAGTTGAAGGCGGATTAGTTATCTTTTGGCGCCATGCCAGTATAGAAATGATAGTCAGTTGGCTGAGGTGGTGTAACAGAGTGCAGAGGCCTATCGTTAGGTATGTCAGCGTGCTGTATCGCTTAAGGTATTAATGTTATGTCCAGTAATTTCAATACCATTGATGGTTAGAACTGAGCTTATTGTGGTTCTTTTTTAGCGGCATGTTCAATAAAAAACGCCAGTCATTGACTGGCGTTTTGTTTTAGTAATAAATCAGCTAATGATTACCAAATACGAACACGTTCTTCTTCAGAAAGGTACAGTTTATCACCTGGCTTAACATCAAAGGCTTTGTACCATGCATCGTGGTTACGCGGTGCTAGGGCGCGGTAGCGACCTGGCGCGTGGGTACCAGCGCGCAGCTGATTAAGCATGCTTTGTTCAGTACGCTTTTCTTTCCAAACTTGTGCCCAAGCAAGGAAGAAGCGTTGATCACCTGTTACCCCATCAATGACAGGGGCTTCTTTGCCGTTGAGGCTAAGCTTGTAAGCGTGGTAAGCCATCGCCAGTCCGCCGACATCACCAATGTTCTCGCCAAGGCTGTTACGGCCATTAACAAAGTTGTCTGGAATTGGCTCGTACTGACTGTATTGCGCGGCAAGCTGATCAGCTTTGGCTTCAAAAGCTGCGCGGTCAGCATCTGTCCACCAGTTACGCTGAATACCGTTGGCATCCGATTTAGAACCTTGGTCATCAAACCCGTGTCCCATTTCGTGGCCAATAACGGCACCAATCCCGCCATAGTTGACTGCAGGGTCGGCATTAGGATCGAAAAACGGTGGTTGCAGAATAGCCGCTGGGAATACAATCTCATTGAACGAACTATTGTAGTAGGCGTTCACGCGCTGTGGTGTCATGCCCCAGCGGTTGCGATCGGTTTTCTTGAGCTCTTTTGCGACACTGTCTTCGCGGAAGAATTGGCGCAGGTTCTGTACATTAGTCAGTAGGTTGTCCTTGGTTAACGCTAGGCCATCAAACTCTTGCCATACATCTGGATAACCAATCTTAGGGTTGAATGCGGCGAGTTTAGCGTGCGCATTGACTTTAGTTTCTGCCCCCATCCAATCTAAGCCATCGATACGTTGGCCCATAGCGGTGCGCAGGTTTTCAACCAACTCTGCCATCTGCTTCTTAGAAGATTCTGGGAAGTAGCGGGCAACGTAGACTTTACCGATGGCAAAACCTAGCGACTGAGTGCCAGACATTTCTGACACGGCACGTTTCCAACGTGGACGAGGCTCTTCTTGACCGCGCAGTATTTTGCCGTAAAACGCAAAACTGGTGTTGTAGATATCTTCAGCCAGTAAGTCTGCATTGTTGCTGATGGTATGGAAGGTCAAGTAGTCTTGCCATACATTAAGAGGCTGTTCATTCACCAAGGTAATCATGGCGTTGACAGGATCAGGCTGTGAAATATTCAGCTCAGGTACTTGGTAGCCGGTTTGCTTGAAGTAGAGATCCCAGTCAAAGCCGGGGTAACTCTTAGCAAGATCAGCACGGGCGATTTGATTCAGGGTTAGGTCACGATTACGGCGTTTTTCACGAGGCCACTGGCCTTCTGCCATTTTTGTTTCCAGCGCTAAAATGGCTTCTGCACGTGCTTGTCCATCTTCAATGCCTGCATACGCGAGCATTTCAGCAATGTGGGCGACATAAGCGCTGCGAATATTGGCGAAGCGCTCGCTGTCTTCAAGATAGTAAGAACGATCCGGCAAGCCAAGACCGCTGGCACCAATCGACATTTGATACTGGTTGGGGTCTAACCGGTTAAACCACATACCACCTGCAATAGGTGATGCTGCGCCAGTGAGCCACGCTTGACCAAAAACTTTGGTCAAATCATCAGTATTTTGGATCGCGCTGATTTGCTCAAGAGTGGGTTTAATTGGGGTAATGCCTTGCTTGTTTATGGTGTCGGTGTCCATATAAGCGTTGTAGAAGTCAGCGATTAACTGCTCTTCGGCATTGAGGTCTTTACGACTGGCGATGTCATCGATGATCTCTTTTACCTGCTTTTCGCTGCGCTCAGCAAGACCGGTAAATGCACCAAAGCGAGTTTTGTCTGCAGGCATGACATAGTTGTCATACCAAGTACCACTGGCGTACATAAAGAAATCATCACCCGGTTTAACTGCTTCATTTTGTGCGGTTAAATCAACCCCAAAGCTACCTAGCTCTGCTTTGGCGGCGGGAGCGGTGGCGCTAGTACTATTAGTGTTTACCTCTGAGGTACCACAAGCGGTCAATAAGCTTGTGGCTAATGCGATTGCGACTAAGGACTTTTTCATTGTTTTCTTAATTCCTTCAAGAGTGCGGTAGTGCTGTCAATTTTATTTTTTATTAAACCGCTCTATCTTGTAAGAATCGCGTCAGAAGTCAATCGAATAAATGTTAGCAAAATTTATCGGCTCCATTTAGTCGATGCAAACGCAATCATACTGACTGAGAAAATGTGATCGCTATGGAAGTATTTTACAAGGGAAGGGATCCAGTTGTTCGTGTGACTATGCACTTGTGTAGTTTGCCGTTAAGCTAGCGGCCAAATAGGGCTAGCAAATCTTGCCCTATTTGACTGAGATAGTGTTTGGCATTCCTGTTGAGAGCCAGGGATACCAGCACATTTGAGTATGCTTTACCGCTAGGTAGTTTATTAACCTTGTTATGTTATGGATAACAGTCGCTAACGAACAGTGGCTTTAATTAGCACTTTCATTTTATGGCGAGTTGATTTCAGGCTGCCACCTACTTGGTGGCAGTGCATCGATAAGGTCATGGATGACCGCTTTTTTTGTTCAACAAAGCAGTGCTAGCGTTGAGTTATCACTTCTTGTAATAAGCTGTCAATCGCCGCAACCACCTGCTCACTGGCATCTTCCATATTGTTGATCTGTGCGATGATGTCTTGATAATTTTGCTTGAGTCCAGCTGCCAACGCCTGTTTGCCCGATTCGTGTACGCTCTTGTGCGGTGGATCGATAAGATTAAAACTCGGCAAGTGACGGTAAAGTTGCGCCCCTTGACCTTCAAAGTACCATTTTCCTAGTCGGCACTCTGTGTGGGTGTTAACCGGTGTAGAGAATTGGTTTTGCTCTATCTGTTGATAGATATTATTTTTCCAGACTGCATGATCCAATTTCACCGTATCTAAAAACGTTTGCGCTGTCGCGATGCGGATAACCTCCTGCATGTGTGCTGATTTGTTGAGGACGCTGCGCACTACTGCATCGATTTGCTCAGATGAGGCAGACACTTCCATGGCACATTGTTGATTATCGCTGATGGTGGTTCTGATGCTTTGAGTTTGCTTCATCACTTGATTGACCAGAGTTTCAATTTTGCCACTGGCCTGATGTGCCTTGGCTGCCAAATTACGCACTTCGTCAGCAACGACTGCAAAACCTCGACCAGCACTCCCTGCTCGTGCTGCTTCAATCGCTGCATTGAGTGCCAACAGGTTTGTTTGATCGGATATTTCCTGTATCGATTGAACTAAACCGCCAATTGAGCTGGCAGTTCGATTCAGCTCTTCAGTTGCATGCATGCTCTTGTCGGCTTGGCCAACAATATTAGTTGCTCTAGAAGACAAGCGATTCAATGCTGTATGGGTTTGATTGAACATCTCATCGAGCACCTTTAGCTCATCATTTTCATGGACCAAGTTGTCTGCGCTGTGGGCCAATCCGGAACGAATGGCTGTGAGCATTTCGCCGCCTCGTAAATGGCTCAGCATTAATGCAGCATCCAGCTCTTGGCTGGCGGTGAGGTTAGCCAAGAGTTGGTCTTTTTCCAGCAATTGTTGTTTTAATGATTCAACCTGTTGCTGATACTCAGCGGTCAGTGTTTCGAGTTGCTGCTGTAAAGCTTGATTTTGTTGTTTTAGCTTAGTACTAAATAGCATCGAACGCTCCTTGGTGTAACTGTGAACCCCGCTATAGCCTTGCCTAGTGAAGGAAAGACCGATGGTTTAACTTATCAAATAGCGGCCTTAGATTGGTGGGGAAAACGTCATACTGTGACGTTAGACAGGAGGTTAAATCTCATTGCTTTGAAATGTTACTAAACAGGTGGGAGAGGGGATACATCTGTGGTTTTTTCTAGGTTTTATTAGTCCGAACTGCCATTTTTATTATCAATCAATGCTGTCGAAACTCGGCATGCCGTTACCATTTGCTAGCAAAAAAGTTACTATACAACACAGAGAAAACTGAGCTGCGTGGTAACCCTATATTGTTGTAGGCAGCTCCTTTGTTGAGCGATCAATAAATGGCAGTGAAAATAGAGCTTAATCAACAGCAACGCCAAGCCGTTGAGTTTGGAATATCCGATGCTGGCATCGATGCATCATGCCCGCTGCTAGTGATTGCAGGCGCGGGCACCGGCAAAACTAATACCTTGGCCCATCGTGCAGCTGAGCTAATGCTTAATGGTGCTCAGCCAGAGCGGATTTTGTTGATGACCTTCGCGCGCCGAGCCGCCGCAGAGCTGGCCTCTAGAGCCTCGCGTATTGTTGAGCAGCAATGGCTGCAGGCCAATGACTCAGGGCTCGCGGCAAACTCCGCTAAAAGCGCAACCGATATGGCCGTGTCACTGCCTTGGATGGGAACATTTCATTCTATTGCTGTCCGTTTATTGCGTGAATATGCTTTGAGCATAGGTTTAGAGCGCGACTTTACTGTGATGGATCGCAATGATGCCGCCGATATGCTCGACATCATTCGTCATGAGCTTGGCTTTAGCCATACCGATAAACGCTTTCCGAAAAAGAAAACCTGTTTAGAAATATACTCACGTTGTGTCAACGCGCAGCAACCTCTCGATGAAGTGGTGGATAGCCATTTTCCCCATTGCAGTGACTGGCATGATGAGCTAAAACAGCTTTTTGGCGCATATGCGCACGCTAAAGCAGAGCAGTTTTGCTTAGACTATGATGATCTGTTGCTGTACTGCTATCACATGGCTGCTGTTGAGGAGATTGCAGCGCTAATCCGAGCCCAGTTTGACTATATTTTAGTGGATGAATACCAAGACACGAATGTGCTGCAAGCTGGCATATTGACGCGGCTGTTTCCGACGGGAAAGGGAGTCACGGTCGTTGGCGATGACGCCCAATCTATTTACGGTTTTCGCTGTGCAACAGTAGACAACATTCTTAACTTTTCCCAGCAGTTTAGTTCACCGGCTACCATCATTTCTCTCAAGCAAAATTATCGCTCGCACCAAGCTATTCTTGACCTGTCTAATACGTTATTAAGTGAAGGCAGCGAAGGGTATAAAGTCGAACTATTTAGCGATAAAAAGCAGGGGCCTGCACCTAAGTTAGTGTCGGTAGATGATGATGTTAAACAGGCTGAATATATTGTTGAGCAGGTGCTCGCAGCACGAGAAGCTGGTACGGAACTAAAACAGCAGGCGGTATTATTTCGCTCCAGTTACCACAGCGATCGTCTTGAGCTTGAGCTAACCCGTCGCAATATACCTTATGTGAAGTATGGGGGGCTTAAGTTCTTAGAAGCATCTCATGTCAAAGATCTGCTGGCATTGATGCGCTGGGCCGATAACCCCAAACATAGAATGTCTGCATTTAGGGTGTTAAAGCTACTGCCGGGTGTCGGTCCTAAAATTGCCGAAAAAGCGATTTTACATGTGCTTGAGAATCAGCTCGATATTGGCAGTTTAGCAAGTTTCAGTTTCCCGAGTGCGGCGCAAGATGAATCGCAATTGTTAGTCAGTGCACTGGTAGGCATCAACAGCAACACTGTGGCTTGGCCTGCACAAACTCAGTTGGCAGCCAATGCCTATCAAGGTTTGCTTGAGAGAAATTACGAAGATGGTTTTGTTCGTTGGGGTGATATAGAGCAACTCATCCAGCTGGCTGGGCAATATTCATCTCGGCAGCGATTTTTAACCGAGTTAACTTTAGACCCGCCACAGTCAAGCGGCGACCTGGCCGGTGACCCACACATTGATGACGATTTCTTGATCTTATCGACGGTGCATAGCGCGAAAGGCCAAGAGTGGCATAGTGTATTTTTACTGAATATGGCCGATGGTAATTTTCCCAATGAGTATGCCGCTGGTGATGCGCGGCAAATCGAGGAGGAGCGGCGTTTGCTCAATGTGGCAATCACCCGGGCAAAAGAGGAGTTACACCTTATTCAACCGTTAAAGTACTGGGTGCCAGAACAGCAAAGTTGGGGGGATAAGCATGTTTATGGTGGTAAAAGCCGCTTCATTACTGACGCAGTCAGTAAGCTATTGGTTAAATCCCACTATCCAAAAACTCGTCCCGATGCACAAGAGCTAAAAGCGGGTCGCAGTGCCATTACTGATATACGTAAATCTGTATTGGGCATGTGGGATAAGTGATCGGGCCAATCTTTACATTGTCTACAGCGGATAAAGATAGGCCTATAGGTGGGGATTGATTACACTGTGATGCTTCACTTTTAAGCAGATGAAGTCATGGATGCGACAAATATTTTAGTGATTGAGGATGATGTTATTCTCAATCAACACCTTGTAGAACTACTCACAGAAAACGGCTTTGCGGTTACCAGTTGCTTTGATGGTGAAAGCGGCTTACTGCAAGCAACATCGGCAAATTATCAACTTATTTTACTTGATGTAATGCTGCCCGAAAGGGACGGCTTCTCTCTGTTAAATATTCTGCGTAAGTCCTGCCTAACGCCGGTGATAATGGTGACGGCTAAAGGGGCCGAGCAAGAACGCATTCAAGGTTTTAGTCAAGGTGCTGATGATTATGTCGCCAAGCCCTTTAGCTCAGTTGAACTGCTGTTACGTATCGAAGCACTGCTTAGACGCAGCCAGCCTGCTAACACCGCACTCAGTCAACAAACTCTGCATCTTGATACACTGCGTGCCGATCATCAGTTACAGTCGGTTTGGGTCGCTGAACAACAATTAGATTTTACGCCGATTCAATTTAAATTACTGTGGGAGTTGATGGCGAACCAAGGTGAGGTGCTAAGCAAAGCGTACCTATACCAACGTGTACTCAACCGCACCATTGGCGCTTATGATCGTAGTTTAGATATGCATTTGAGCCGTGTTAGGCGCAAGCTTAACGATGCTCATTGGCGCGGTGATCGCTTGCAAACTTGCCATGGTAAAGGTTATTGCTTGCTATGAATCGAAAACTATTCTGGAAGCTATGCTTGCTGGTCGCCACAGGAGTGGTCGCCTTGTTTTACATGATAAGTATATTAACCTCACGCACCGAAGAGGGAATGAGCTTTCTTGCAAATGAACATCGCGCGCAACTCACTCAGTGGGGCAAAGAGGCGGAGCGTCTATATCTCGCTGGAGATAAACAGGTATTGCAGCAGTGGTTACTTCAGTTAGGTGAGCAAGAAAGTACCTGGTTAGCTGTGGCTAAGTTTGACGTGCAGCAACTGGCAGGCGATCCGCTTAAAGCTCGGTTTTTTAGCGGTTACAATCTAGGTCGCAGTGTCGATTGGAAAGTGCACCTGTATTTTGCTGACAATCCGGTGATGGAGTTACCCTTTGATGAGCAGCGAGTGAGCTTTTTGATCCAATTGCCCGAGCGGATGCGACCGGGAGTTTATTGGCGTCATGTTGAGGTGATTTTTCAAATTGTGCTGCCAACCATTTTGCTGGCGCTGCTAGCGCTTGTGTTGTACCGGCACATAATGAAACCCTTATTGCAACTGCAGATGACCACGAGTCGTTTTAGTAGCGGCAATTATGATGTGCGTGCGCAAACGGTGATGGGCAACCGCAATGATGAGTTCTCAGAGCTTGCGCGCGTATTTGATCACATGGCCACCCGTATTAGTGGGCAGATCTATAATCAACGTCAGCTTATCGCGGACTTGTCCCATGAATTACGTACTCCATTGACCCGCCTTGATATTGCAGTACAGGCCCTGCAGCCTTGCCATTATGACCCTCATCCTGTGGAAAGAATTGAGCGTGAATCTAAGCAGATTCGCCAGTTAGTTGAAGATACGTTAACGTTAGCCTGGTTAGAGAATGAGCAGCCGCAGTTACAGCAGGAAGAGGTTGAGATTATCGACCTACTTGATGTGTTGATAGATGATGCAAGATTTGAGTTTCCAGACAGGCATATAGATTGCCAAATGCCCGATAACCTGACTATTTATCACTCTAGCCATCGTGCAGCCGGTCAAGCGTTAGAAAACATTTTACGCAATGCTCTACGTCATACACCTGTTGGCGGCAAAGTGAGTATTGTTGTAATACTTACCGGAAAATGGGTACAGATCTCAATTGAAGATGAGGGCCCAGGTGTTCCCATAAAGCACCTAGAAAATATATTTAAGCCTTTCTTTAGGTTAGATAAATCACGTGCTGCTCAAGGTAATAGCTTTGGCCTTGGCCTAGCGCTGGCGCGTAGGCAATTGGCGACCATTCGCGCCAAAATAACAGCGAACAATCGCCCTCAAGGTGGGTTGCAAATGCAGGTAGATATTCCGCTCAACTAGCCCATTATTCATAGGGCTATCAAGTGTAAAGAATGTAACAATTGTAAAACTACTGTCAATTTCTGTCGTAATGATAATAATTCGCATTTATATTTTGTGAATTATTAGGGGCTTTAAATTGATGACTTCTCCAATCTCCAACAGGCTTTCTGCATTAGCAGTGGCGATTTCGCTGGCGATTTTTCCCGTTGCCGCACAAAGCGCAGAGGCAGATAAGACTCAGCTTGATACCGAGCTACCACCCATAGAGTCGATCGTGGTTGTGGGCCATACCACGAACACCGAGATTACGCCGGCAGAGTTGGAGAAGTATCAAGCCAATGACTTAGCTGACATTTTTCGCTTTGTTCCATCTGTATCTGTGGGTGGGTCGTTAGGCATCGCTCAAAAGGTATATATTCGTGGTCTTGAAGATACGTTGTTTAACGTCACGGTTGATGGTGCCCCGCAAACGGGAACACTATTTCATCATATTGGTCGTGTGGCAATTGACCCTGAATTACTTAAACAAGTTGAGGTTCAAGCAGGCGCGGGTGAGGCAACAAGTGGTGCAGGGGCTATCGGCGGCGCGATTCGCTTTAAGACTAAAAATGTTGATGATTTGCTTGATAGCGACGAGCAGTTTGGTGGCACAGTCAAGGCTGGGTATTTTAGCAATGATGGTTACAAAGCCAGCGCTACTTTATATGGCAACCTGAGTGAAAATTGGGGGGTATTAGGTTCTTATATTTATGTCGACCGTGACAATATGCAAGATGGCGACGGCAATGAACTCTTTGGTACCGCGGCCGAACAGGCTTTAGGGTTTATTAAGATCAACGGCGAGCTAACAGCTAACCAAAACCTTAGCTTAAGTTATGAAAATCGCCAAGAGAAAGGGGATTTTGGTGCCCGTCCAAACTGGCCCACATTAGAGGGTGACACGCTGTTTCCTATGGATGGGAGTCGCGAAACGTTTGTCGCTAATCATCTTTGGAATGCCAATCAGTGGCTTAATTTAGAAACCACGCTTTACCATACGGCATCGTCAGTTGAGCAGAATCGATTTGACCGCTGGGGTGCCTACGGTGCTGAAATGAAAAGCTATGGCTTTGACCTACGTAATATGAGTGTTTTTGGAAATCATACCCTCACTTACGGAGTTGAATATCGCAAAGACGAAGTTAGCAGTGAATACTTAGCTTCAGCAGATGTGTGGCAGCAATGGGCTTGGGATCCAACTGTGGGTAAGTTCAAAGAGACGGGCACGGTACAAGGGGTTTATGTTCAAGACCATTGGCAAGTGACTCGCGATTTACTGTTGAGTTTCGGTGTGCGCTACGATCAGTACGATGTCAAACAAGAGACTTATGGTCATAGCATAGACAGTGATGGTGTTAGCCCGAATGTGGGGCTTAAATATGATATTAACCAACACTGGCAAGTAACAGCGGGTTATGCTCAAGCTATGCGTGGTAAAGAAGTTGGTGATGCTTTCACGCTCGAACAGGCACCTGACTGGCAGTCTATCGACCCGAACTTGCAAGCCGAAGAGGTTGATAATACTGAGCTAGGACTCACTTACCAAGATGACAGTTGGCAGTTGACGGCTTCGGTTTATCGCTCTGATATTGATAATGTTATTTTAGACCAGCTCGGTAGAGGTGTGCTTTATGAAAACATTGGCACGCTTGAAACCAAGGGCTTTGAACTGCGTGGTGTCTATTGGTATGACGATTGGCGTGTAGCAGCAAGTTATGCCAATAACGATGCTGAATTAAACGGTAATACAGTTGAAGGCTACGAGCATATCGGTTTAGCAAATGCCCGCGGCGATACCTTGGGGCTCAATGTGAATTATATGCTGTCAGATGAGTTTGAACTGGGTTGGAATATGAACTACGTATTTGCCTTAGATGATATCGAAGTGCTTCAGCGTGGTGTCGAACTTGGCTGGATTGAACAGACGCAAACCATTGATAAACCGAGCTACCAAGTACACGATATCTATGTGCAATGGCAGCCATTGACCGATGGCTCATTGACGCTCAATTTGGCGGTGCAAAATTTATTTGATGAGCAATATCGTGATCATTCAAGTGTTGGCGATTACAACCATATTGCTGGTTGGGAAGGCGTCGCAGGTTTGTATGAAGCCGGACGAGATATCCGTTTATCCTTAGGTTATCAATTTTAGTTTCCCCCGGTTCTTCTAGTTTAAAGCGACCTCAACCAATGAGGTCGCTTTTTGCTATCTAGCAAATAAAGCCCACAACACCATTGTTATCGACATCACTAAATGGATTTGGGCGGATTGCGCCATGCCAGCAAGTAGATGATGCCACTGGCGCGAAATGATCAATTGTCTTTGCCATGCTTGGCTAATATTCCCCGTAAATCGACTTTGACCCTTGGTGGGCCTTGCCTATTTATCATGGAGTATCAGCATAGTGAGCAACAAACGCGTACAACTTGTTACTGAGCCAGAGCAAATTAACCATACTTTGGATTTGCTTAAGGCCGATAGCCATATTGATATAGAGTTTGCTTTCTTTAGTAATGAGCGCCTCAAAGGCCGGGTTGTTGGTTCGCAGAGCGGCAAGTACTTTTTGTTGGCATTGCCTAAAACCGCATTTACTGCCCATGAAACCATGTTGGCTGAAGGCCAAAGTGTGGTTGTTAGAGCCATTATCGAGGGGGATACCGGAGCATGTGTGGCTTTTAAAGTGCGTATTCAATCGGTAAGCAGAGTACCTTATTACTTATTATTTGTTGATTATCCTAGCAAGCTAGAGCTGTTCCATTTGCGTCAGCAGGCTAGATTGGCAACCCAGCTGCCTGCCAGCATAAGCCTGCAAAAAGCCAGTTCAGATCAATATACCCAGGTTCTGACCGGCACTCTTCATGATATTTCAGTCTCCGGTTGCCGATTTAAGGCCAATAGTCCGGCTAGGGTATTAAATCATCTGGACAGAATGATAACGCTAGATATTGGTTTAGATACTCAGGCGGCACCGCTGAAAATCAAAGCTAAGGTGACTAACAGTAATGCTGCACGTAATGGTGTGTTGTCGTTGGGCATAGAGTTCATTGCCGAGCAGATGAGCCAAGAGGACAAACACCTAATCGCTCAGTTTGTGCAATACCAGTTGCTACCGAAAGCTGGCTAATTTCTGCTTCTGTTTTGCTGGTATGTCAGCCACAGAGGCTCAAGGAGGGGTAAGCCCAAGAGCCTCTGTTTTTTTGCTTTTCTCCATTGTCTGTTTGTAGCCGAAATCCTTTTCGCTTGGTTGTCACCGCCTGCATCGATGTAGTGCTAACTGTTGCTCGATACTCTCTATACAGACTTGCACAGATAAAGGCAGGTACTGCGAATAGGAGTGGACGACATAAACGGCATTAGCTGGTAGTTGGTGCTGGGCAAACACAGCTTGTAGTGCAAAGGAGCTTAAGCTTGGATGAAACTCGGGTACCAGCCCAATGCCAGCACTGGCTTTGATCAGTGCTAAACAACTATGAAATGAATTGCTGCTGCAGTGTGCGGTAGCACGATATTCAAAGCCTTGCACACTATCATCACAGGGGAGAAATTGATGGCAGATCTGCTCGCCTTGCCAATCATTGGCGATGTAACGCGCCTGCTCGATTGGCGTGGTTGATAGGTAATCTTGTTGCCCGCAAAGAATGTCACGAAACTCACCAATGCGTCGCTGTTTGTCACTGCTATTTGCTGAGCGGCCGACACGAATCGCCAGATCTATATTGTGTTTGGCTAGGTCCAATTGCTGGTCACTGCTGATGAGTTGTGGCTGTAATCGAGGGTATTGGCGTAATAAATTAGCGATTACTGGGGTGACTAATGTTTCCATCAGCGCATTTGGCGCGGTGATACGCACTTTCCCGTGGGGCACGGCTTGTGCTGTTTGAGCGTGCTCCCAAGCGCCGTCAGCGACCTGGTTGATGGCCTTACATTGTCGATAAAAATTTTCACCGGCCGCTGTTAACCATTGCTTACGTGTTGTGCGCTTTAGTAACGCCACACCTAAGTCAGATTCAAGAGATTTAAGGTGTTGGCTGACAACGGACTTAGATAATTGCAGTTTGTCGGCGGCTTTAGTGATTGAACCACAATCAACAATATGGGCAAAGACGGACATGTAACGCAAACGGTGCATGTTAATTGTTCGGTTTAGTTAAACAGTTGGTTTTAATATAGCGGTTTTTCTAGTTAATAGGTAGAGGTAGTATCTTTATCAATCTTTACCCGTTAATAGGAAATTGTTATGTCACCTGAACAAGTTTTGGCTGCATGTCAGCAGGGAATTGCCGCTTGGCAGCAAGCGTTTAATAATCAAGACGCTGCGGGGTGCGCTGCCCAGTATCATGATGACTGCATCATGGAAGCTAAGCCATTTGGCCGCTTTGAAGGTCGTGCCGCTATTGAAGTGTTTTGGCAAGGAATCATTGAACAAGGCTTTTGCGATGTTGACTATACGGATGTCAGCTGGCGGGCTCATCCCGATGAAGGTTATATATTGACGTCAAAGTGGACCATGAACAAAGCCTATGGCGTGGTACACCGCGAACACTGGACGCTAGATAACAATGGCCGTGCCCGTTTGATTAGCGATGAGTTTGAAGTGCTGGGCGAGCGATAATTCGCGCTATATACGGCACTGCCTATGGTAGACAGCGCCGAGTATAGATAGCCGTGTTATGCAGGCTGTGACTTAGCTTTAACTGTGGTCTTTGCAAAAGTGCGACGATAAAAGGTCAAGGCTGTAAAAAGGAGAATAATACAACCCACTGCTGACACAGAGGTGATGAATAGCACGTAGCTAAAAGGCATATTCAATGCATCATGTAACGGCCTAACAAAGCTGGCTATCTTACCCGATAAAGGTCTGTCGCTATGCTTAAGTGCTGAGAGCATGGTTCCGGTTTCATAACGAATGGTAATGCTGTCAGCTTGACGTAACCACACACCACTATGCTCATCAAATCGAACACTATAGTCTAACGTTTCAGCTGGTTTAGCACCGCGACGTTGTCTAGGTTTATTCACTGCGACTATTTCTGAGTCGGGCCACAGTGCTTGTGCGCTGGCGAGTTGAGCATGCCAGTTATTGGGCTGACTTTGTGGCAGTTGAACTTGCGGGTCCGGTGTATGTTGTAAGGCACCGGTCCATAAGCCTTTGTAGGTGATTAAAAAGCCTGAAAGGCACAAGATAAATAAAGGCACCGAGATAAAAAGCCCAAGTTGAATATGGCTTTTTAGTAGGCTACTCGATTTAGTGTTGCTGGGAATACTCTGTTTTAATCTAAAGCCCTTGCGTACTCGCCACCACAAATAAATACCAACCAAGGTCACCGCTGCGCCGAGCAGTGAGGCCCATGCATTAAGATATTTGCCAAAATCGGCCATTAGGAAGTTACGATGTAGCCAGAAAATCGTGCTGTACATCGGTATTTCAGAAACTAGTCGGGTGTCGATCTCATTGAGTTGATGATCGAAAGCGATGGTTTTGCCACGGGCGCTTGCATGAATATAGGGAGTATACTCCGTAGGGAAGCGCACAGAACTCATGTCTGGATATTGCTCAAAGATAGCTGCGGTGATCTCTGCCTTGCGCTCAGTTGACAATGCTACATACTGCTGGCCTTTGTTGTCTGCTCGTTTAAGCATATCCATAGCGCCCAAATAGACACCGGTACTTAGTACGATCAGCATGGTTATGCTGATGACAAACCCAATCCAATTATGGAACCACTTTAAGCTTGGAACTAGTTTCATACTACCATTCTCACTGTTGCTAACTTTCAACTACAAGCACTGTGCTGTATTGATTATTTAGCTTGTTGTTTTAGTGTGCTGGCTCGGTAACAATTGACCAATTGTCTATTGCGAGTTGCAGCGATTGCGAATGGTAATTAATCTCAGTTCCACCTTCAATTGCAGTAAAGGGAAAAACCTATAATTTATATGGTTTTGCTATCAAGGTCACAATAGTCAGGCCGAAAGCCCTCGGGAAAGGGGGAGTTGGTATGAGTTTGCTGGGTTACATTGAGGCGGCCAAACTCAAAGGCAAGCCTCTAAGAGGGAGCCTATTTTTGTTACTCCATGAACTTAAATTGTGCTTGATATAACATCGCTTGGTCATCACTAGAATCAAACTTAGCAGTGAGTTGATAAATCGCCGTGTTGATTTCTACTGTATCGAAATAATCTTCCGCATCTTGATTGCTGTTTATTAAACTGTCTTTTTGAGCCGCTAAGCCCATTTTTGCCAAGAAACTGTGTACATCGTCAATAGTACTGTGTGTGGCGAGATCAGATGAAAATGTAATTGCGGTTAAGTCCTGGCCCTTAAAGTGAAGCTCGGTGAAATGACCTGTAATATAAATTCGCCGGTCATTTGTTAGGGAAATCGTTGCATTTTCAGGAAATTTAGCTCTAGCTTCTGTATAGGTTAAAGGGCCTGCTGACTCGATGATGTTGAGTAGTTCATTAATGTTCTGTGTAGATAAGGTGGTAATTTTAGCTGCCGATATACCGTTATTGGCAGCGGCTAATGAGAAATGTTTTAGCTTGTAAACATCTTGCTCTTTACTAACTGGATTGAAGGCGTCAAAACTTAAGGTTAAGGTACCGGCATTGGCACTTAATTCAATTTGATTGTTGTTAACCCTTTTAGCGTCGGGAAGTGCTTGCAGCGCCGTTGCAAGTTCAGTATCGCTAGTTACACGATTGTTGACTGTCCAAACTAGGTCATCAAAATGTGCTCTGTACTCAATCAAGTTTGTTGTATAAGCAGAAAAATAAGGGGCTTTCGAGGTGACTTCAATCACGCTGCCTTGCTTGAAAGCTATCCATAAATTTCGCCCATAGCTCCACCAAACAGTTGGGCTATCAACAGGAGTTGATAGATTCGGCGTGCCCAAAATAGTAGTAACCTGTTGTTGACTCATGCCTAGCTCGATACCGAACGCCTGTTGATTAGAAACAATCGGAACCACCTCTTTTTCCGGCTCGGAGGTCGGGGTTGGTAGAGTATAAGCGAAGGTTTGCTCCGCCATTCGGTAACCGTCGGAGGCAAATCTTAGCCTAGCATCTGAGAAAGATTTATCATCTTCACACAGCTTAACTGGTTGACTTACAATCTTAATGTTTAATTTGGTAGTTTGTTTTTTAACGCGGTTAATATGGGTAATATTTTTCTCTACATCTTCAAGTATCAGATACTCGGCCTGTTTCGGTACGGGGAGTTGCTTAAGTAACTCAAGCGTCTGGCTAAACTCGCTTGTCTCTAATACGGGGTCAGCAAAGCCGAAAGGCATGATGAACTCTTTGCTGACTTCAATCGCTGCATATTTTTGTGCAATACAGTTGGGTTTATAATCTAATATTTCCAGTGCAAGGCTGGGAGATGAAACACAAAGGAGCGGTAATATCACAAAGCTGCGTAGTTTGATGTGCATTGACTTGTCCTTGTCCAGTTGCTTTTTTAAGGTGACGATTCAGATATCGCTATAAAACACCCTTTACAGCAACTTGCCATGAACAAAACCCTAAGTCAATGTTGTATAGGCTTTTTTAGTCAAAGTGGCAATGCTATCTGGACAGATTCAGCAATAAGCCAATCACGTAAGAATTATAGTTGGCTATAACCCACTATGACGATAAGCAGTAGAGAAAATGCAAAAACCAACAGGGTATTAATCATCATGGCAGCCATAATTTTACCTCAACATAATCAATTAAACTCAGCGTACTCTTGGGACGATTTAACTGTAACAAATCTGTCTTAATACTGGCTGAATCCTAATCAATTTTTGTGGCTAGAACTGCAAAATTATGCCGATTTTCTCGAGTTTTTTTGTTCGCTACTCAGATCTTTATGAAGCAACTGATTTGGGTCGTCAAACCCTGAGGGTAAGGCCAAAATTAGCTTATTATCCACCACTTTTAAGGTGATAGCTTTAGTCGCGGTTTGAATACGCCCTAGGTTCAATACCACGGCTAAACGAAAGATAACCAGTAATCGAGTTAGTCGCAGCTGCTCATCACTGTCTAGCTGCTGCAGCTGATTGAGGTTAACCCGTTTACGGTGGTTCGCAACCAACATAGCCAATGCCGTTTGTTGTTGCTGACTAAATCCTGGCAGGTCGCTATTGTCGATGATGTAACCACCATGTTTATGATGGGAACGAGAGTTAATATGGATGCCAATTTCATGCAGTTGTGCGGCGGCTTGTAATAACCAGCGACAATCAGTGAGCTGCCAATCTTTGGCAACTTGGACAAATAGTTGCTCTGCCGATAGCTGTACACTATCGGCCTGTTGAGGATCGGCATGGTATAGCTGTGCCAAGCTCATTACAGTGCGTTGCTTTAAGCCTTTGGCTGGGTCGATGTCCGACAGCTCATACAATACACCTTCTCGTAAAGCACCTTGGGCGACTTGCATCTCTTCAATCGCTAAGCGTTTAAAAAAGCTAATTAATATGGCTAATCCAGCGGCAAGGAGAGGAATACGTTTGGGGTCTAAGTTTGGGAGGTCAATGTGGTCGACATGACCAAGTTCGATCAGGTACTGGCGCAGTTTTTTTAAGCCTGACATGGTGATGGGTTGTGGTGTGTCACTATCACCATTAAGTGCTTCATTCACGGCTTTAGCACTACCCGAACTGCCCAGCACCAAGGGCCAGCTGCCTTTAAAATAGGCGTTTGGCAGCAACGAAAACTGTTTATCAGCCGCGGCTTGCGCAGCTTTGAATGCAGCTTTATCTAGCACTCCATCGGCAAAGTAGCGTTGATTGTAACTCACGCAACCGCACTTTAAACTGGCTAAGTTGGTGGCTTTGGTGCGCTTGCCAATCACCACTTCAGTAGAGCCGCCACCAATATCTATGACTAAGTTACGCTCAGTTAGGGTTTGGCTGTTGACGATGCCACTATAAATCAGTCGAGCTTCTTCGTGACCTGAGACTATTTCGATGGGGTAACCGATCACCTTGCGCGCGGCATGCAAGAATTGCTGGGCATTCTTTGCGACACGCAGGGTGTGTGTGGCGACAATTCGTACCCGAGTTTGCTCTAGTTGGCTAAAGCGTTGGCTAAATTCTGTTAAGCAATTGATGCCACGGGTGATGGCCGCTTCATCCAATATGCCATCAGCATTCAGCCCCTTAGCCAATTGGACTTGGCGTTTCTCTTTGTGTAGCACTTGAATGCTACCATCTTGTTCTCGGGCAATGACTAAATGAAAGCTATTGGACCCCATATCTATCGCGACAAAATGTACCGAACTGTCTTGCTGTGACACTATGACTTAAGCCTTTTGTTGTAATGATTCAATATGCCAACCTTCGCTGTGGGTGACGTTATTGGCAAATCGTTGTGCTTGCTTAATTTCATATTGTGTTAAATATTGATGAATAGCAATTTGACTGCGTACTTTTTTCTTATTACCACGAGACTTATACGGGTTAGATTGTGCTTGATTGACGATACGAGACTTAGTGTTATCACTAAATTGGATTTGCATGAGATCCATAATCATCTTTTTCAGTGCCGCACTATAGATAGGGGTACAAACTTCAACTCGTTCGTCCAAATTGCGTGTCATCCAGTCTGAAGAGCCCATAAACAACTTGTTTTGTCCGGCAGCGCTGAACAGCATGATGCGTGAATGCTCTAAGAAGCGATCAACAATACTGTAGACTTCAATGTTGTCGCTGATACCGGCAATTTGCGGCACTAAGGTACACATTCCCCGGATCATCAGCTTTATCTTTACGCCCGCTTGTGAGGCCTGATAAAGCTTGTTGACCATAATGTCATCAACTAAGTTGTTTAGTTTTAAGGTGATGCCAGACTTCTCACCACGGCTGGCCGCGTCGATTTCATCATCTATGAGTTGCAACCATTGCTGCCTTGAGTTGAAAGGCGACACAATGAGGTGGTTAAACTGGTCACGTTGGTAGGGGCGTTTTAATAACTCAAATACATGTTGCACTTCTGCAGCGATGGCTTGATCGGCAGTAAACAGCGATAAGTCAGTATAAAAACGGGCGGTGCCCTCATTGAAGTTACCGGTACCAATGTGGGCATATAGCTGAGTTGAACCTTGTTCTTCACGAGCGATCAGGCACAGTTTAGAGTGAACTTTAAGGCTTGGGATACCATGATGCACTTTAACCCCCGCTTCGGCTAAACGCTTGGTCCAATCGATATTAGATTGTTCATCGAAACGAGCGCGCAGTTCAATTACTGCGGTCACTCGCTTGCCATTTTTCACCGCGTCAATCAGTGACTGCATAATGTGACTGTTTTTTGCCACTCGATACAGGTTGATCTTAATGCTGGTGACGGCTGGATCGTAGGCAGCCTGACGCACAAGCTCTGTAAAGTGAGAGAACTTATGATAGGGGTAGTTTAATACAATATCGCCGTGCTTTATGGCATCAAAGCTATTGTTAAAAGCGCTGAATTGCTCGCTGTTAAGTGCAGGCAGTTTTTCATTAACTAGTTTTTTTCGGCCAGCCGTTGGAAAATCCATGAAGTCGCGGAAGCTGTGGTAGCGCCCACCTGGTATTAAACACTCTGTTGAGCTGATATGCAGATTTTTCTTAAGCATTTTCAGCATATGATTAGGCATGTTTCGATCGAAAACCAACCTAACAGGCTGTGCTTGTAAACGCTTGCGGATAGCATTGGTCATCTGTTCTAGCTGCGTTTTTTCAAGCTCATCGGTAATGTCGAAGTCTGCGTCTCGGGTCATCTTCATCGAGTAGACTTCACTGCGGTCATAGTCGAAGAAGGGTTCAAACAGTTCATCGAGACAATGCCGAATGATATTGTCCACCAGAATAAAATGCCTCACTTTGCTGGCTTTTTCATGGGGGAGCTCAATGAACCTAGGGATGCCTGCATCGGGGATTTTGACAAACGCGTAGCGAATTTTTTCACCTGAGTACAATGCTGCACAAAGGTAAGTTGAGTCATCATTAATATGATTCACTAGCTCGCTTTGTTTAGTCAAAATCAGTGGTGCGATATGACGAACAAGACGGTCTTTAAAGTACTTTTTAAGCCAAGCGTGATGGAACTCGCTCAATTGGGTTTCATTAATGAGATAGATATTGGCGCGAACCAGATCTTTCATTAACGCATGGTAGGTTGCATCGAATCGCTCTTGTAGTGCCAGCACTTTGTCTTGGATACTATGCATTAAAGCCTGACTGCGACTTGGTGTATCGGCATAAGCGGTTAGTAGTATCTCCCGTCTGACAGCGGCTACGCGCACCTTGAAAAACTCATCCATATTACTGGAGAAAATCCCAAGAAACCTGACACGCTCAATCAGTGGCACATTGGTATCGCAAGCTTCTTGCAATACGCGTTCGTTAAATGAAAGCCATGACAACTCTTTATCGATGAGCAGATCGGAATTAATCGCAGACACAGGAAATCCTAGTTCTAATTACAAATACTGTTAGGTAGTCGGGGGTCAGCCTCATTGCGAGAAAACTGCTGACGGTGCCGAGGTCTACAACTAGTTTATTGAATTTATATGACAGTTTTATTTAACTTAGTGATGAACTGTCATTTACGAGACCGACATCAAATTTGTAGGTCAATCACCTCTACCTTGTAATTTAAGTGGGTTGCACATGCTGTGACACCGATATTTTTGATCAAGCCGCGCGCGTTAAGCGTAGCTTTTTACCGGCTTAAGCCCCTACACTATGCTGAGCGATTGATAAGGGACGAATTGCAATATGAATGTTGAACATTTAAAGCTTTTTATCAGAGTGGCTGCCACGCAAAACATTAGTATGGCGGGTAAGGAGTTAGGCTTATCGGCGGCGGTGGCCAGTGCGCATATTAATAAGCTTGAGCAAACATTAGGGATTCGGCTCATCCATCGTACTACCCGGCAAGTGTCTTTGACCGAAGAGGGGCAAGACTTCTTACCCCATGCAGAAGAGGTTATTGCCAGTGTTGAAGCTGCGCGTGCATCGGTTGGCGCTGGCAGCTTGGTACCGCAAGGGACATTAAGAGTTAGTGCGCCGGCTTCTTTCGGGCGGATGTACATTATGCCGCTATTGAGTCAGTTTTTAACGCAACATAGCAAGATTAAAGTGGACTTGCGGCTAAGTGATACGATTGTTGATTTGGTCGAGGGTGGATTTGACATTGCAATTAGAGATGCCTCGCTTAACGATTCCAGTTTGGTTGCACGAAAGCTTGCTAAAGATGAGCGAATTATTTGTGCTTCACCCAGTTATATCGAGCGTTTTGGGATACCGCTATCACCGCAACAACTTAGCTTGCACAATTGCATTACTTTAGCGGGGATGGACAATTGGCGTTTCAATCTTGGTAGCAGTGAAACAAGCGTGAAAGTGCAGAGCAATCTACGTACCGATAATGGCGAAGCCCTGCGCGATGCTTGTTTGCAAGGCGTTGGTATTGCCATGAATTCGAGATGGAGTGTCTATCGTCATCTTCAGCGCGGTGATTTGGTTGAAGTATTGCAAGATACGCCGTTTATTTCTAGCAGTGCGATTTGGGCGGTTTATCCTAGCTCAAGATTGCTTGCGCCTAAAGTACGCGCCTTCATTGATTTTTTAGCAACAGAGTTTGGTGATACACCTAGCTGGGAGCGGTAGTGAGCAAAACCATTGACCAGCAAGGTGGTTTCAGTGCTGGTCAATGTTATCTAATTTAGGCTGCTTGCAGTCGTTGGTAAAGCGAGTCTTTTAGCACCGCGCGATCGTGTTTGAGCTTGTGCATCGCTTCATCGTCAATGGGATTACTGTTTAACTCCAATTCGCGGATTTCTTTATCCAATGCGTTGTATTGTTTGGTATCTGCTGCAAATTGACTGTCAGTCTGCATTTGGCTAGCAATCTTGTCTGAAAATTCAGGAAATTCATGAAGTAATGAATGGTCTTCACCTAACATAGTGGCTCCTTTACTCAGTGTAGATGGAAACGGGCTACGCCGTGGTCTATTTAACCTAGAACATCGCGGGTAGGGCGTCAAATTGAGATAATTAAAAGCTATTGCTTATTTTTAGCCGTTAAGTGAATGATGACTAAACGGCTATCGATCTGTTTACCATGCAAAGGTTTGAATAACATTTTGTCCCATTGTGGGATGATGTTGTTCAGCCATTGCCAGCTTAGATAAAAAATGCTGGCGATTGTGAGGTAACATACCGCGCATCGGTGACAAGTTATTACCGTGGTCGCCCCAATAGTAGCAATCAAAGTCGGCCAAGTTCTCCAGCAAGTAACGCTCTTCGTTGACAATATCCTGTGGCGAGGGCATGACAAACTCACCCCGTTGGACTTGTTTTTCAAGTTCTGTGCCCGGTTGTATTGCCAGAGCCATTGGTGCGATTTCTTCAGGTTGCAGTATATTCACCAAGTCAGTGGTTGCCTTAATGTGTTCCATGGAGCGAAATTTCCCCCCTAGGCCAAAGATGAAAGATGCTAACACTTTGATGCCTGCAGCCTTAGCCATTGCCATTCCTTCAATGGCATGGGCGGCTGTCATTTGTTTATTGATCTGTTTTAGCACTTGGTCATCGCCCGATTCTAAGCCGGTATAAATCATAGTTAAGCCCGCAGCATGCATCGCTTTAAGTTGCTCAACACTCTTACGTCGTAAATCATTGAAACCTGCATACATGGCAATATTGCGGATTTCTGGAAATGTGCTGGCAATTTTATTGAGTACTTGCAATAACAATTCACTGCGCATGGCCATTACATTGCCATCGATGAGGAAAATAGATTCCACTTTAGGGTAGGTGGCTCTGGCCGTGTCTATATCAGCGAAGATCGCGTCGAGTGGGCGAACACTAAAGCGCTTGTCGCTAAACATATTACAAAAGGTGCATTGGTTATTGCTGCAGCCCAATGTGGTTTGAATCAGAACACTCTCGGCTTCAGGCCAAGGACGATAAACTTTACCTTGATAACGCATATGACACTCAGGTTGGTGGATAGTGGTAATGAGTTTATCAGTGTTGTTTTGTGTTGATAATTTAGGTTTGCATGGAATTAGAATATAGATTTTGTTGATAATCTAAGATGAAACTGCTCTCTAGTCGTACAGATACCAAACAGAACCGTGCCGTGAATTGATTGTCACGGCGTGGCCAAAAAATCAATTGATAGCGGCGAGATTTTGCAGTGCATTTTCGATGGTTTCGACCACATGTTTGGTTTTGTTAGTATCATTCACATCAGCGTGTGGTTGGCGAAACTGCCCAGCATCATTGTCAAAGTATTTGCCACTGGCATCGGCGAACTCTGCTGATAAGGCTGCTCTGACTAAAATATCTGCACCAATACTGAGATCGCCACCGCTTACGCCATAAGCCTGTTTGACCATTTTACTGCCAAGCATAGAAGCTGGATTTACAGCGATGATAGCAGGCGCATTAGTGCCTAATGTCTGTGCTAATTGCCGTGACCACATGGTGATAGCCAGTTTGCTTTGAGCGTAGACGGCGCTGTCTGATAGCGGACTTGGCGAGGTTAAGCTGTCGATGTCAAAATTGGCTTGGGCCGCGGAAGATAAGTTAACCACTCGGCCATCGCTTGGCATGATAGGGAGTAGTAACTTGGTGAGTAAATAGGGAGCAAGTGTATTGACCGCAAAGCGAATGTCGAAGCCGTCTATTGATACCGTGTTTTGCGTGACGTAAATACCAGCGTTATTGATCACCACATCTATATGTTCATGGGCTGAGCAAACCGATTCTGCCAAGGCTTTCACATCTGCCATCTGCGATAGATCAGCAACATATGTTTCTAACTGCAAGTCGCTATTAATGCTCGCGAGCTGGGCGGCCACTTTGGCTAGTTTGTCACTACTACGCCCATGTAAAAGTACGTTATGGCCCAGAGCTAATAAAGCTTTTGCCGTTTCTAAGCCAATGCCGTCGGTGGCGCCGGTAAGCAATATAGTTTTGTGCATAAAGCAGATTTCCTTGTTCACTGAGTGGGGCTATCAATAAGGCTAAACTGAGTTTTAGTTCATGTATTGAGTTTAGCACTGCAATCGCAACGGTATAACAAATCAATCACTACAATCAGTTTATTGATTATGTTGATAATCTTAAGATTCGTATTGGCATTATTAAGATCTCAGACTGCAATTGCCGACCCCACTAGTCAGTTATGTTTTGTTTGGCAATCGCGCCCGCCTGAGCGAGGGCGGTTAATTGCTCATGGGTTTTAGCGCGCAGTAAGTCGCGCAATAGGCGCATAGCCGGTGTGATAGATTGTTTACTAGGGCAAACTAGCCACAGTTCGGTAGGAGTTGCGGGGTAATCATTCATCAAGGTCATCACCTTGCCGCTAAGAATATCGTCCGCCATATCTAAACTGGATTTCAACGCTATGCCTTTACTGGCAAGACACCAGCGCCTGACCAGATCGCCATCATTTGAGGCCCGATCGGCAGGCATTTTTATCAAAAACTTCTGCTCGCCCTGGGTAAACTGCCACTCGTTATAGAGCACATCATACAATTGATAAAGTAGCCCATTGTGGTTAAGTAATTCATCTGGATGATGGGGCGTGCCGTAATCTGTTAAATACTGGGGCGTCGCGCATAAAACCCGCGGCACATTAGCTATCTTAAAACCATACAAGCTTGCATCGTTTGGCGAGCCATAGCGCAGCGCCATATCAACAGCATCACGGTAAAAATCAATATTACTGTCGCTTATGCTGCAGCGCAGATTCAAATCTGGGTATTGTGTCATAAACTCATCAAGCCAGAGCCTCGCGCTGTTTCGGCCCAAGTCTGAAGGCATGGCGATGCGTAGATCACCATCAATCACTGCCATATCAGCTTTCATATTTTGCTTTGCCTGGTCAAGCATGATGATGGCTTGTTGGCACTGAGGGAGATAGCGCTCACCTGCAGCTGAGAGCTTGAGTTGTCTGGTGGTGCGGATGAACAGCTCGGCACCAAGGCTTTTTTCTACGCGCTTGACAGCGGCACTGGCTGTGGCTGTGCGCATATCCAAATGGGTCGCTGCAGCGGTAATACTGCGAAACTCAGCAACTTTGACGATAATATACAGATCTTGCAGTAACATAATGAGCTCGGTGCAAAGTGATTAACTTGTGTTTATAGCTGTCACGAACAAGATTATCAATTAACATTGTCAAAAATTATTTGATAATGTTTCCTAGTTTATGCTGTTTATCACCACGTTCTGCTTGTCTACTATTAAGGGGTCACTCACCGATATGTTTAAGGAAACCCCATGAGCCAACTGACTATTGTTGCCAATATTATTGCTAAAGAAGCGCACATCGAACTGGTTAAAGCTGAACTGCTTAAATTGATAGATACCACGCGCAAAGAGCCCGGCTGCATTAATTATGACTTACACCAAGATAACCAGAATCCAGCACATTTTGTGTTTTACGAGAACTGGCAAAGTCGTGAGCTGTGGCAAACTCATATGGGCAACACGCACCTACAACAATATATGGCCGCGACCGAAGGCGCAGTAGCCAGTTTTGTATTGAATGAAATGACCGTTATCGGATAAGTCTGAGACTTAATACAGATAAAGAGCCCGCGGGGCTCTTTTTGCATGTCTGTATGGTTATACTATGGGTGTTGCTGGCAGTAGAGATAAATATGGACACAGCTATCCCGGATATTCGCTTTAATGATTCTATTTTACCTGAAGTGGGTTTTGAAGTTATTGAACTGCATAGCTTGTATCAGCGCGCTGCAACCAACAAGTCACTATGCGTCGATCGTCCGCACCGGGTACATTTTCATAACCTGATTTTATTTACCGGCAACGAGGGTGAACATTTTATCGACTTTAACCGTTTTCAAGTTGGCAAGGGCTGTGTCGTTCTAGTCAATAGAGGCCAAATTCACGCTTTTGATATGCAAAATCAGCCCGCGGGAAAGTTGATCATATTTACCGACGCGTACTTAGAAAGAGTCGCAACGGCAATCGATATTCGAATATTCAGCCCTATCGCGATGTTGACGAGTTACCTTTCCCAGTTCCAATTATCTAGTGCGCAGGCCAGTACTTTACTGGGAGTTATTGATCTTATTGCTAACGAATATCAGCTTAAAGTTGCCAATAACAATTATCTACAAGTTCTTTTTGCCGCGTTATTGACTAAAGTTGGTGAAGCTAAACCGACCATTTATCATCAACAGATTAACGGTAACCAGATAAAGCACTATGAGCAATTTATAAAGCTGTTGAGTGAAAAGTATAAGGAAACAAGGGATGCCAATGTATATGCCAAGTGGGTAGGAACAACCTACAAAACATTGAATCAGATTTGTAAGGCGATCACTCAGCAAACGGCTAAGCAGGTCATCGATAGTTTTATTATTTTAGAAGCTAAACGACGACTATCAATTGATAGTATTCAAATTCAACAGTTGGCAGAATTGCTTGGATTTGATGAAGCGACTAACTTCGTGAAATTCTTTAAGAAGCACACATCTCTAACACCGACTCAGTTCAAAAAAATCTACAAGGTTCGACATTAACCATTTCTATGCCTTGATTGACCTAGGCTGTTCATACTGTTTTCACTACTATTTCAGGGTAATCACCTACAGGGATAACCCATGAGAAAGTTTATTTTAACCAACAGTATTTGGTTGCTGGCACTAAGCATCTTAGTTGCATGCAGCCACACTCAACAGAATAAGGAACCCACTATGGAACTGACGAATAAAGCTAAAGCTATCGCTTTACTCAATGCTATCGAAACAGGTGACCAACAAGCGATTAACTACGTTAATCCAAACAAATATGTACAGCATAATCTAGCAGTAGCAGATGGCATTACTGGATTTGCTGAGGTATTACAATCTTTACCGAAAGATTCAGCTAAGGTTCGCGTAGTAAGGGCTTTTGCTGATGGTGATTTTGTATTTACCCACACTGAATACAATTTCTTTGGGCCCAAAATAGGGTTTGACCTGTTTCGATTTGAAAATGGTTTGATTGTCGAGCATTGGGATAACCTTATTGAAATTGCGGCGAGTCCAAATCCGAGTGGACATAGCCAAATAGATGGCCCAACCTCAGTAGTGGATGTTGAAAAAACGATAGAGAATAAAGCATTAGTCGCTGATTTTGTTGATGCTATTTTGGTTAAAGGCCAATATGACAAACTCGCGCAGTATTTCGATGGCGATAATTACATTCAGCACAACCCTATGATAGCAGATGGGTTATCAGGATTATCACAGGCGCTGGCGTCAATGGCTGAGCAAGGGATCACGATGCAATACACTACCAATCATAAAGTTCTAGGCGAAGGCAATTTTGTGTTGGCAATTAGTGAAGGCTCATTTGGCGGTGAGGCGACCAGTTACTATGATTTATTTCGTATACAAGACGGTAAGATCGCAGAGCATTGGGATGTGATGGAAACACTCGCTAAGCGGCCTGAATGGAGGAACAGTAACGGCAAATTCGGCGGTCTATAATCTTTAATGGCGCCTAAGATGTTAGGCGCCATTAAACTGCCTCTGTACTGTTTTGTTATTGTGGTTTCGGACAGGTCATACCGAGGAGGAAGCTGATTTTGAGACTGATATGGCGCACAACCTTGGGAGCTAAGTATCTGCCTGTGTTAGCCCTAGCCGGTAAGAGTATTTACCCCTCTACCTTTGTACGATTGGTTCATCACTTGATATAGTTTAGCTTTAAGGCATGCGCAACAAAAGCTGTGGTGGATGTGATGAGTAATTTACTGCTAAACCGCTGGCAAAGTATTGATTGGAGCTAGAGTGCGAGTCAGTGGCTTGGACTACTGCTGTTGGCTATTTGGCTTTGGCTGGCATGGCCAAAAGAAGAGTTGTTACAGCTCAAGCGTGATAAAGCACTGCAAAGCCGCCTGTTTCTCAGCACCTTGGCAATTAACGGTTTATGGCTACTTAATGCCAGTATCACAGCCGGTATTCATGTGCATTTTCTTGGCATTGTCACCTTTATGCTGATGTTCGGTTGGCGGTTGGCTACACTCGCGATTTTGCTGCCGGTACTGTTCTTTTGCCTGTTTGTCATGCAAACCCCGTTTGCTGTGGGTTGGTATGGGTTGCTGGGTTATGCACTACCGATTTTTGTCGCTTATCTTATTTACTGCAAAGTTTACCAGGCACTGCCGCATCATGTTTTTGTCTATATTTTTGGTGCGTTCATTAATGCGGGCTTGTCGATCGTGATACATATCTTGATGTGGTCTAGTTGGTTGTGGCTTAGCGGAGCTTATAGTTGGCAATACCTTATCGATAACTATCTGCTATTAATGCCCTTGCTGGGCTTTCCCGAAGCATTGCTTAGCGGCATGGCGATAACGTTTATGGTGGTCTATCGACCCCATTGGCTGTTCGATTATTCAGACAAACAGTATTTTTGATACCAAGCTATTGCCAACCGACACGCCAAACTTGCGGATTAGTTAAGTCACGCCAGTGAATGTCATATTGGTTTTGGTTGTATACCGCTTCAATCAGGCACCGGATCACATTGCCTTGCTCGTCAAATTCAACCTCTACAACGCAGAAATGCTTTTCTTTATTCACCGGCTTCACAGCGGTCCACTTGCTGTGTAGCAGTTTTTTAGGAGATATTTTGTTCATGGTAATGTTACGTATTGAAATGAATTTGCGATCAATGTGATCTGTAATGGATATTTTTACTGCCAAGGTGTGCGCAATGCCCATTTTACAGGATTTGAATGTGGCCGAGTTCAAGTTTTAGTGATAGCTTGAGGCGTCGGTAACGATTGTTGCCGAAACAAAACAATAGTGTTGTTACTCTATATTTAACGACCAATGATTGCAGCTGTGAACAGAAGCTAGCGTGGTCTGCTAGCGAACGGTTATTGTAAATGGTTGGTGGTTTATCTGGGAAGCTGACAAAGTATTAGTCATTTATAGCGGTTTAAGCAAAATAAATCGCGCCAAGTGATATAACATTTTGTTACTTGACCTGCATAGGTAACTCAAAGACACTCAATCGTTACCTCGTTCGCTAAAACGTATGGATGATCATAAAAATGCTTATTTTCTTTATCTGTCTTGGATTATTGATCCTAGCTTATAAGTTCTACAGCCCATTTGTAGAGCGTCAAGCTGGTATTGATCCCAACGCGAAAACCCCACAAAAACGATTTGATGATGGCGTCGATTATGTCGAAGTTCATCCTGTCAAAGCTTATCTAATTCAATTTCTTAACGTCGCTGGTGTTGGCCCTATCTTTGGTCCAATCCTTGGGGCGCTGTATGGTCCAATTGCGCTAGTTTGGATTGTACTGGGTAATATCATTGGTGGTGCAGTGCACGACTACTTCTCAGGTGTATTAAGCATCAAAGAAGACGGTAAGAGCCTGCCAGAAATTGCCGGTCACTACTTTAATATTTACTTTAAAGGTGTGATGCTGATTTTTACTGCCATGCTATTGTTCTTCGTTGGTGTGGTGTTCATTATGAGCCCGGCTGGACTGCTAAGTAACCTAGATTATTTTGAGAACACCATCTTTGCCAATAATGTTTTCTGGGTGTTGGTCATTTTAGGCTATTACTTCTTAGCGACTTTATTGCCAATTGATAAAATCATTACCAAGTTATACCCACTATTTGGCTTGTTGATGATTGTGATGACAACATCAATTGCAGTGGCATTATTGATTAGTGCGCCACAACTGCCGGAAATGGGCGACATTTTTGCCTATTTTGACCACAGTCATTATAACAGTGATCTATTAGCGCCTAACCCGGATGGATTACCTGTGTGGCCGCTGCTATTTATTACCATTACCTGTGGTGCGATTAGTGGTTTCCATTCAACGCAAGCGCCCATCATGGCGCGCTGTTTAACCAACGAGAAATATGTTCGTCCGGTTTACTATGGCGCGATGATGTCTGAAGGTATTGTGGCATGTGTATGGGCTACAGCGGGTATTGCTGCATTCCCTGGTGGTTATGCAGAGCTCAAGAGTATTCTTGATGCTGGTGGTCCGGGTCTGGTTGTTAATCAGGTTGCGACCACTTACTTAGGCGTTGCTGGTGGTATTATGGCGATTATTGCCGTGGCTATTTTCCCAATTACCTCAGGTGATACGGCTTTCCGTTCGCTGCGTCTCACCATTATTGATGCGTTCAAAATCCCACAAAGCGTTCGCAACCGTTTGTTAGTGGCTGCGCCAATTCTAGTGATTGCGTACTTCATGACTAAGATTGATTTCTCATTAATCTGGCGTTATTTCGCATTCTCAAACATGCTGCTGTCTACAAGCGTACTTTGGTTAGCGACTAAGTATTTGTTTGACAGAGGCACCTTCCACTGGATTGTGAGCTTACCTGCCATTGTCGGTACCTGTGTGACGGTCTCTTACATTATGACCGCGGGTATTGGTTTAGGCTTACCGCAATCTATGAGTCAGCCTGTCGGCATTGCAACCGGTGTTGTGTGTCTAGTCGGACTGATTATCGCCCATAACAAGCGTAAGGTTGCTCAGCAAGCATAGGTTTGTTGTATTTGATAAAAAGGACATCCATTGATGTCCTTTTTTTATGCCTCATCGCGGTGATTTTTAACCGCTTTTAACGGCATTTAAACTCCACGCTGGCAAGGGCTAAAGCTAACGGCTGATATAGCGTAGAAAGCTATACAATAGGGCTGCAGCCATTGCTGCTAATGCCAAATGGGCAATAACGGTTTGATAGGCCAGTGTGTACCAGCTGTTATTGAGTGGGCTGAAAAACCGGTAGATGAAACTGGTAAAATGGTGCAATAGCGAAAACACCAGAAGATTACTGGTAAAAAAAGCCGCTACGGCAATCAGTTTAAATGAATTCATATCCGCGCCCTCATGTTGAAATTGAGGCTATTATGCGGATAAATACCGAATACACTTAGTTAGTATCTATTCGATATTAATATGGTTAATTTAAGGTTTAGCAGTCGATATCGTGATTGAGCACAGCCTCGCGCCGCTCGCCTTAGCCGGTAAAGTTGTAGGCTTCTCCAGGTTTTCATCTTCTTTGTCGCTAAGGGCTGCGCTGGGCTGATAGTTACGGAAATCGAAAACGTAGCCAAAAAAAAATGAAGCCATAGGGCTTCATTTTTTCATCACATGGCAGAGGGTTACTCGCCTTGTTCTACACCTGCTCGATTAATCAAGAACTGTGTCAGTAGCGGCACAGGACGGCCGGTTGAACCTTTCTTCGCACCGCTGTTCCAAGCCGTACCAGCCACATCGAGATGTGCCCAGTTGTACTTTTTAGCGAAACGTGAAAGGAAACATGCAGCAGTAATTGATCCCGCTGGACGACCACCTAAGTTAGTCATGTCAGCAAATGGGCTTTCAAGATGCTCTTGATACTCATCCCACAAAGGCATACGCCATGCGCGGTCACCACTTTGCTCACCAGCGTTTAATAACTCGTGTGCTAATGGGTTGTGAGAAGAGAACAAGCCTGAAGCATGTTTACCCAGTGCAATCACACAAGCACCGGTAAGTGTTGCAGTATCAACCACAAGTTCTGGATCAAATCGCTCAACATAAGTTAGCGCATCACATAGTACTAAACGGCCTTCAGCATCAGTATTCAGTACTTCAACAGTTTGACCTGACATTGTGGTAAGAATATCACCTGGACGGTAAGCATTGCTTGAAGGCATGTTCTCACAGCCAGCTAGCACGCCCACAACATTGATAGGCAGCTTCATTTCGCACAAGGCTTTCATGGTACCAATCACACCAGCTGCACCACCCATGTCATACTTCATCTCATCCATGCCTTCGCCGGGTTTCAATGAAATACCACCTGAATCAAACGTCAGACCTTTACCAACTAAAACAATGGGTTTCTCAGTACTGTCAATTGCGCCTTTATATTCCATAATAGTCATAATAGATTCATTATCACTACCACGGCCTACGGCAAGGTATGAGTTCATACCAAGTTTAGCCATCTGCTCTTCACCCACCGTTGAAACGGTCAGTTCGTCACTGGTTTCTGCAATTTGACGCGCTTGAGAAGCAAGATAAGCTGGATTACAGATATTGGGTGGCATGTTGGCAACATCGCGGCATAAATGCATGCCCGCTGAAACAGCGTTACCATGCTCAATCGCGCGCTCGCCAACAGTAAGTTCGCGGCGTGTTGGTACGTTAAAGACCAACTTGCGCAGTGGTCGACGTGTTTCGCCTTTATGGGTTTTTAAGGCATCAAAGCTATACAAACTGCTTTGTGTTGTTTCTACTGCTTCACGTACTTTCCAGTATGTGTCACGACCTTTAACATGTAACTCAGTTAAGAAGCACACTGCTTCCATAGAACCGGTTTCATTTAAGGTGTTAATGGTCTTGGTAATAATCTGCTTGTATTGACGTTCATCGAGCTCGCGCTCTTTACCACAGCCAACAAGAAGAACGCGCTCACTGAGGACGTTAGGTACATGATGCAACAATAGCATCTGTCCAGGTTTACCCTCTAAATCCCCGCGGCGTAGTAAGTTGCTGATATAGCCTTCACTGATCTTATCCAGCTGCTCAGCAATACCAGAGAGGCGTCTAGGTTCATAGACACCAACGACAATACAGGCCGAACGTTGCTTTTCCGGGCTGCCGCTCTTTACGCTAAACTCCATGAGCTCTCCTAGATTCTTAAAGACAAATTTTATTATTTATTAGATAATGTCTGCTTGTGCCCAAAAAGGGGCCTAAATTTGGTACACCATAGTGTAATTTTTTCAGGTGTTTTTTTGCCATTTTTAGTTATAGGCTGGTTACAAAACTACCAAAAGTAGACAGTCTACATGAAAGTTGGGCTGATACCAGCATAAATGTAAGTTTTAGATACCGGATCCAACCTGTGATTGTATTTAGATACCTGATTCGAGAAGTTTTTAAGGCACAAATAGCCGTGCTTTTAGTCTTGTTAGCTATTTTTATTAGCCAACATTTTGTGCGAGTACTCGCAGACGCCTCTGACGGCGAGTTTCCAGCTTCATTGGTGATGACCCTGCTGGGGTTAAATTTGCCTTACCTTGCGGTACTCGTCGTACCTTTAAGCCTATTTCTAGGCATTTTGATGGCCCATGGTCGCATGTATGCCGAAAGTGAAATGGTGGTATTTCATGGTGTTGGGGTGAGCGAGTGGTACATCACCCGAGTGACATTACTGTTGGCCATCGTCAATATGCTGTTTACCGGCTACTTATCGCTGTTTGTGGCACCTTGGGCGGAAGAAAAGCAGAACCAAGTACTCGAACATGCCCAATCGGAAGCCGGTCTTGCGGCGCTGACTCAAGGGCGATTCCAGACCAGTCCTAATGGTCGAGCCGTATTATTTGTTGAACGTATTGGCCGTGATAATCACCTTGATAAAGTGTTTGTCGCGCAACTGCCAGATCCTGAAGATGAATCTGGCGAGGTGAATATTGTCATGTCAAAGGGCGGCAGTGTCGTTGAAGATGACACTGGCGGTCAGCGCTTAAAATTGACCGACGGCACCCAGTATCAAGGCAAGCCACAGCAGTTAGATTTTCAAATCGTCGAGTTTGGTGGCTACCAAATGCAGATTAAAGATCAGCAGGTCGATGAGCGCAGCCGTAAAATGTCAGCACTGCCCTTAAGCCAGCTGATGGCAACAGAAGGGCCTGAAGCGACGGCTGAGTTTCATTGGCGCCTAGCGATTCCGCTGGCGATTCCGTTTATGACCTTGATAGCCGTGCCAATGGCGCGGGTCAACGTGCGTCAGGGCAAGTTTGCCAAAATGTTCCCGGCTATACTGCTCTATCTTGGCTATTTTGGTTTAATGGTTGCCGGACGAAAGGCACTAGAAGATGAAGTGATTCCGGCCTATTTAGGTATGTGGTGGATCCATGCTTCGGCACTATTTCTTGGTGTTTTGTTGTTGGGTAAAGAACGCCCAACCGGGGCTAAGTTAACCGGGCTGTTTAAGCGTAAGAAGGCCTGCGCATGAGAATATTAGACTTCTATATTGCCCGAACCCTGATTAGCACCTCTGCGCTGTGTTTGCTGATCCTCACCGGCCTATCGGGCATTATTAAATGGGTTGATCAATTGCGGGTAGTGGGCCGCGGTACCTATTCATTGATGGATGCCGGCATTTACGTACTTTTCCTTATTCCGCGTGATATTGAAATGTTCTTCCCAATGGCGGTGCTATTAGGCGCGTTGATTGGCATGGGGATGTTGGCATCGAATTCAGAGTTGGTGGTAATGCAATCGGCTGGATTGTCTCGACTACAAATTACTATGTCGGCGATGAAAACGGCTATCCCATTAATGTTGATGGTGATGTTGCTGGGTGAGTATGGTGCTCCAGTGGCTGAAAGACACGCAAATGAACTGCGGGCGGTAAAAACTTCCGGTGGTAGCTTGTTTAAGTCTAACCGTGGTATTTGGGCACGCGATGGTGATCTGTTTGTGCATATTACCGAAGTGGAGAATATTAATACCCTGCACCAAGTTACCCTGTATGAATTTGATGACAACCTAAGCTTAGTCAGCACTGTCCATGCAGAGCGCGGGGTGTATGCCAACGATCATTGGCGTCTGCTGAATGTACGCCATACCCAGCTGGTCAACGACCGTATCTCGCTTACTGAGCAGACCATTTATCGTTGGGAGTCAACTTTAACACCGGATAAACTCAGTGTTGTGTCAGTGAAGCCCGAAGCTTTATCGATACAAGGTTTGTTAGGTTATTTGGACTATTTGGCCTTGAACAACCAAGATGCAGGGCGCTACGAATTGGCGCTTTGGCGCAAGATTATGCAGCCTGTGACAGTCGCTGTGATGATGTTAGTGGCATTGTCATTTGTATTCGGTCCGCTGCGAACGGTGACCATGGGGGCTAGGGTGCTACTGGGCGTGGTGGCCGGCTTTAGCTTTTATATCTGTAATGAAATCTTTGGGCCGATGACCTTAGTTTATGGTTTGCCACCAATGGTGGGGGCGATGATGCCGCCGATGATTTTCAGTGCTGCAGCCATCTATTATATTCGGCGCTGATGTTGCCATGGTTAAGGTACAATTGATAAAGTGATGGCGGGCATAAGCCCGCCATTTTTATTATTCCGTTATGCTAAAGTCACCTTGCATAATGGCCCAATGGCCAGGGAAGGAGCAGAAAAACTTATAGCTGCTACCAGCTGTCATACCTTGGGTACTAAAGCTGATGCTAGTGCTGCCACCACCACCGATAATTTCTGTATGTGCAATCACTCGGCTATCGTCAGGTTTGACGTAATGGTTAGCGGCGCCGGCAGCCATCCCATCGTTTGCCACTGCTTGCATATCAGCCGCTTGAGTCAGCACCCAATTATGGCCCATCGCGGTTTTGGGTAACTTACCGTCATGGATCAATGTTAGTGTGACATCGGTACAGCTGGCCGGCACACTGAGGGTTTTGGCGCTAAATTGCATAGCATCATTTGCTGTTAAGCTAATGTCGCATTCATTGGCGTAGGCGTGGCCACTGTAAAGTAGACTCACTAGGCTTAAGTTGATGATGCGTTTAATCCACTGCGATAGTTTGTTGTTGAGTTTTGATGACATTTTCTGCCCCTTATTGTTGTTGCTGGCGTGTAAGCCAAGATCACAGGCAGCATAGGGGAAACTTTATTAAATGAAAATCATTCTCAATTGTAAATGTTGGGAATTTACAATTGCAGAGGGAGCGTTAACGATGAATTCTGTCGTCGTTCCAGCTGATAATATTAGGGGGTAGGCAGTATAAGCTGGCTTAGTTGCGGCTATAGTGGCAGCGGCCGTGCGTTTCACTGTTTCTAGCATGGCCTCTATTATTAATTTAATGGCTCCTAGTGGCGGCTTTATCAAGCCGATGACTGGCCAAGCATTGCGCTAGGTTTATCAGGTTTAGGTGATCAAGCTAAACCCAATGAGTTAATCAATGCTCAGTGAACGGCGACTAATGACTAGTGACTTTGATTCGCTCCACATTGGCGGCAGGCTCATGCATAACAAAGTCGAGCTGTACTTTACTCGCTTTGGCACCATTAGCTGACTTTTCATAGACCCACTGCTCAAGTGCATCGATGGCTGATTGGTCAAACACGCCTTGAGGAGACGATTTAATCACGGCGACATTATCGACTTTACCTTGGGCACTAATATCGAACTGAAGTTGCACATAACCGTTGAGGTTGCTATTGACCGCTTCAACCGGGTACTTAGGCTCGATACGCACGACAGGGTAAATGACATCTTGTTTAGTGGCCTGCTTGTCGCCTAGATTGCCCGCTAGAGCTTGTTGATTAATAGCAATACTGCTAAGCCCCATCAGTACGGTTAGGCTAAGTATCGCAAGTGGGTTATTTCCATGTACTTTTTTCATCTGTAATATCCTCTCTTTTAAGATGTTTTTATCTCCATAGTGGGTGTGTAACATGCTAGATGGCGCATGTTGCGAGTAGGCCAATAACGCGCGGCTATAGGCAATCTTTTGGCTATGATCCATATCACCTGTTATGTAGGCATCACAGGCTAATTCTTGATCATGGCGAAAACGTTGGTGAGCTAACCACATCAAAGGATTGAACCAAAATATGGCACTAATGATAAAGGCAATCGGGTTAGCAATGTGGTCGCCACGACGATAGTGATAAATCTCGTGTGCCAGTATCGCTTGTTGCTGTTCATGGCTCAGGGTTAGGAAGTCGACTGGGACAAGAATACGTGGCTTGAAAATACCCACTAACATCGGCGAGTGAATACCGCTAACTTGTGCCACATCGATAGGCGAGCTGGGAATATCCAATCGTTGGGCATAAAGCGATAGTGATAGGGCTTGGTGGTGCTGGTAAACCATTTTCGCCAATAAATAGCCGACTCCCAATAGGTACAGATAGGGCAAGTAAAGGTGAGACCATAAACTGCTTGATAGCGCGAGGGTTTCACTGGCAAATACTCGGTAGTACTGCATGGTAAGTGGTTGCTCAGCTAGGCCTATATTGGGTAGGTAGCTTTGCAGCCCTGAACATAACAGCAGCATGGGAATGATAGCCCATAGAAAATAGGTGTAGTGCGCGCCCAATCGAGCGAGTAATGGTTTGTGACACAGTAAAAGTATCAGCGCCGCCAAGGTGGTAATAACAGTCTGTTCCATCAGCCAGTTAGCCATTACTTTTGCTCCTTTTCCCATTGCTCGATAACCGATTTTAACTCGGCGATATCTTTTTCATTGAGCTCATTATGTTTGGCAAAACCAGCAATTAACGGAGATAAATTGCCGCCAAACACGCGCTCAATAAAAGTTTTACTCTGCTTAATTTGGTATTCATTTTGATTAATGAGGGGCTGGTATAAGTAGGCACGCCCCTGCTTTTCGAAACCTATAGCCTGCTTTTTGACTAAACGATTGAGTAGCGTTTTAACCGTTTTTTCATGCATTTGTTGCGCAGCAAGTGCGTTGACAATTTCACTGGCATTGAGCGGAGAGTGGTGCCAAAGCACATTTAGCACAGCCAATTCACTATTACTTATTTCTTGCATTTTCAGCCTTCGATTACAGTTGTAATTTGAACATAAGATTACATTTGTAATTTTTAAATGCAACCGGTTTGTTGAAAATTATTTAACAACTTGTGCGCACGGCTTGGCGGATATGTAGTAAACTAGCCAGCAACCCCCTCGTAGTAACCGATTAATGGATCTAAACAACAGGGCGCTCGTTTTTAGTACAAATGGCGGAGCTATTTGTTAGTGAGTAAGTTTAAAAACTTGTGTACAAACAAGGAAGAAAGATATGAACTTGGGTGTTAAGTCCGTAGTTAACCTAGCCGTTTTATTTGCCCTTTCAAACGCGGCAGCAATCTCAATTGCGCAAGCGGAACCCGCCACAACAGCACAAGATAGCCCCCGTGTACATGAGCTTGCGGTCTTTGAGCATCCGCTGAGTTTTCATTTTCCACACAATTGGCGATTAGCTTATAGTGAGCATCGCGGTGACATGTTTTCCGCTGAATTTGTGCCTAACGATGAATTCTTAAATAAGTGGTCGTCGCTATATTGTGTGCAGAGTTTTAAAAATAAAGCCAATTCAATCAATGCTGAAGCTTTTCTCGATACTTTTGCCGACAATTATCGACACAGCTGCCAAGGAGAGGTGAACTACAACAAAATAGGCAGCCAAGTTATTAACGGCCAACCCGCATTTAGTGCCTTACTTTCCTGTAGCAAAATGCCGTTAAATCACAGTACAGATGGTAGCTTTGGTCAGCAGAGCCTCAGTGAAATAGGCCACTTTACTGTCGTTCAAGGACAACAACATCTCTATTTGATGCACCATAGTGCCAGAGGGGTCGGTAGCGTGTCGGTAGATATTGCTAAGGCGATTCAAGCGCCCGATAAAGCGATTACTGGCGGCACTGTGTTTAAGTAATTGTTATATGTAAGTTGAATGAGCAATAGACTTTTATACGTATAGACATCTATAATTGCGCCCGCAATTAGTGCCTAGCAACAAGCATGCAATCATTAGGCGAACTAATTGAGCAACAAGTTAATGATTTAAGTCAATCTTTCGTGGTGCTTTCGCTTCAGACATTTGCAGCAAAGATAATCGGGAAGCCAGTGAGAATCTGGCACTGCCCCCGCAACGGTAAAGTAACCCTTAGTTGTTTTTACTAAGGTGTCACCTAAGTCCGGAGACCGGCCCTAAAGATGATTTTGAGATTTCGGCGGGCAGATCTCAGAATGCGATGTTAAGTAGCAAGAGTAAGGCGATCTGTTAGCACTTGATTCGTGACAATTTTTGCCCCGTTTTCCTTTCAGGAGTTAAAGGTAAAATGGGTACTAAACCAACTAAAATAGCCGTGTTGTTAACCGGCATCTTGGCATCTTCTGCCAGTATTTCAATGTCTACGTTTGCGGCTGAGGCCGAGTCTGCCACTATTGATGAGACGATTACCGTCATTGGTCGTAGTGAAAATAGCCCGATGAATATCGCCGCCAACGTGAATGTTATTGACGCTGCAGCCATTGAAATGAGCGGTGCGACCTCCTTGACTGAAGTATTGCGTGGTCAAAGTGGCATTCAAATCTCAGATTCAAATTCAGGTGCAGTATTTTCTATGCGTGGCTTCAGTGCTAGCCAAGCTGCGAACAACACCTTGATTTTGGTTGATGGTCGTCGCTTGAATAATATTGATATTGCAGCGCCAAGCATTAATGCTATTCCGTTGCATCAGATAGAGCGCGTTGAGCTGCTATCAGGCAGTGCGGGCGTACTTTACGGTGACCAAGCTGTTGGTGGTGTGATTAACATTATCACCAAAACCCCAAATGCGACCGGGGGGCACACTGCAACTGTCTGGCGGTAGTTTTAATACTTATGAAGCCAAAGCTGACGTTGCAGGTGCGATTAATGACACTTGGCGATACTACGCCGCTGCCAGTTACAACCAAGGTGACAATTACCGCGAACATAATGCCAATGAGACTTCATCGATTTTAGGCCGTTTGCAGTATCAAGGCGATAACGATGATTTCTTTGTTGAAACCAGTTACTACGATAACGATCGTGAATTAGCGGGTTCATTGACATTAGATCAAATTGAAGATGATCCTCGTCAGGCTAATCCATTTAACAAAGACGATTATCAACATGAAATGACCACCGCCGTTCGCTCTGGTTACCATTACCAGATCAGCGATGCGTGGAAGCTTGGCTTGGACGCCAATTACACAGACACCAAAGTGACGTCAGTTAGCTGGGGTAGCCCAGGTAAAAACAATCGCTCTATGTTAGAAGTATTGCCCAAAGCCGTGGCGACTTACGAAACGGCAAAAGGCGATCTGAATATTGTGACTGGTATTGATTTAAGCCGTGGTGAATCAGAGTTCAGCTGGGGACGCAGCAATGTGCAGAAAGTTGCCAGCGCCTATGCGCAAGCGACTGTGCCGTTAACCACCAGTGTCAGTTATGTTGTCGGTGGTCGTTATGCGGAAGTGAGCGATGAGCTTGTTGATGGTGCGGTCTACCCTCAGGGAGTCGATTTAGACCAAGACGCTCATGCGTTTGAGCTTGGCTTAAACTATCGCCCGAGTAGCAATCACCGTCTGTATATTCGTGCCGATGACAACTTCCGTTTTGCCAAAGTGGATGAGCAAGCTTACACCTCACCAGGTGTGATTGGATTGAAACCGCAAACAGGTCGTTCGTACGAAGCGGGTTGGGACTGGACTCCTGAGCAACATACCGTGCGTATCAGCGCTTATCAGCTCGACTTAGAAGATGAAATTGTGTTCGACCCAAGTGCAGAAACCCCTGATGGTGGCAGCTTTCCTGGGGCTAACGTCAATGCTGACGCTTCATCTCGTTTAGGTGCTAGCATCGATTGGGATTGGCAGCTTACTAGCCAGATTTTGTTAGGCATTGAATACAACTATATTGATGCTGAATTCACAGAAGGTGTGAATAAAGGCAATAAATTGTCTTGGGTGGCTGAGCATTCTGGTCGTGGCTTCTTTAGCATAGATGCAAACGAAAATTGGCAGGTATTTACTGAACTTGTGTACACCGGTGAGCGCTTTATTGAAGGGGATAACGGCAATGTCGATCCTAAGCTAGATGCTTATTACCTGACCAATATTGCCATTAACTACACCAAGAATGATTGGTTAGCGAGCTTACGCGTAGATAACTTGTTTGATGAGCAATATGTCAGTGCAGGGTACTACAGCAGCTGGGGTAACGGCTATTATGCTGGAACAGGCCGTGCTTTGCGTCTAACGGCGAGCTACCGCTTCTAGGTTAAGTAAAAGCGAGTCAAACATATGAAGCCAGGCCTTGTGCCTGGCTTTTTTTTGCGTCATGGTGAGCGCAAGCGCAAATAAATGAGATAGGATCATGGGATTAGCTCTGCACCATTGGGTTAAATTGGCTGTAGCCAGTTTATTGATACTGCTGTTGTCTGCCTGCTCTGGGCCCAAGTTGACCCCATTGGCATCAGATAGCGTGATTTTAGCTTTTGGTGACAGCTTAACCTTTGGCAAAGGCGCAGCAGATGGGCAGGACTACCCAAGTCAGTTGGCCTTATTGACTGGCCGCAAGGTAGTCAATGCCGGCATTTCAGGGGAAACAACCGCGGAGGGCTTAGCCCGTTTTGAGTCAGTGTTAAATCAAAGTGCGCCTGAATTGATTATTTTGCTAGAAGGGGGCAACGATATCTTGCGTAATCAAGATTTAGCGGCCACGGAAAATAATCTACAATCTATGATTAGCATAGCGCAAAGTCGCGCAATTGATGTGGTGTTGGTGGCAGTGCCCAGTAAGCAATTATTTTTAAGCCCTGCTTCATTTTACCGCCAACTTGCCGATATTAATAACTTAGTACTGCTAGAAGATACCTTGTCTGATTTGCTAAAGAATCCAGCAATGAAGTCTGACACTGTCCATCTAAATGCCGCAGGTTATCGAGTGTTAGCTGAGCAAGTTTATCAGCAGCTACAGCAAGCGGGAGCATTGTAGTATATACGGTGAAGAACTGGACGCTATTTTTAAGCAAATCAACGGCTAAGAATAATTGAAACATCGTTGGCTAAAAGCGGTAAAGTGTGACCTAAATACATCACGCTTGTGTATTGAGGTAGATAATTCGTATTAATCTACCTATTTGACTGAATTCAGCTTGACCCTGATAGGGTTTTTGTGGGTAAATTCGCTGATAACAAATGGTTTCAACCATATAGAATAAAGCAGGTTTAGAACTTCTCATGACAGATCTTGAGCATCAGGTTTTCACTCAAGTACGTGCAATTATCAGTAATGAAGAGCAAGTTATTGGTCGTCGCGGCATTTTAGTGCCATTGAAAAAAGCCATTATTGCCGATGGCGATATTCGTAACGTAATTGATATTGTTTCGTCTGACCCCGCCTTAGCAGCGCATATGCTGTGGCGTAGTAACTCTGCGGCAAACGCCTCGAGTGTAAACCGAACCAAAAATCGATCTTTAAAAGATGCCTTGGTGCGTTTGGGCCAAGTGAACATCTATCGCTATGCATTCACTTTCTACCTTAAAGAGCGCCTGGATGAGCTACCACAGCCATACAAGAAGCTGATTCAAGGTTATTGGGCACTTACCGAAGCGATCGCTGTCGACGCTGTAGATAGCTTACACTCGATGGATGGAGTCGATATCAACCCAGATGAAGTGCAAACTTTGGCGTTGTTTAGTGTCTTTGGTGAAATCATTGCACTGACGGCTTTTGCTTACCTTAACGCGGAAGTGGAAGAGTCATTCCCATTGAGCATCATCAAGTCGATTATCGATAACCAAAAGCAAACGCTAACATTAGAAGCGTTTGAATCGCTAGGCTTAGATGATGAGCTGCGTGATGAGTTTATGGTGGCCCATAATCTTCGTCAGACACGCAACCCTAATTCACCCGGTTTAGTGTTGCGTCGTGTCTTATCGATGCGCAAGCAGCTGCTTAATCCGCTATAAAGTGTAAAACTCAAGCCCAGCAAAAAGCCTGCAGCAATGCAGGCTTTTTTGTGACTCGCTGGTTTCATTTTCTCAGCCCAGTGTGATGCGCTTGAGTTAAGCGCTCATGTACAGGGCTAAGCTCCACCTTGTTGGTCTAATCAAATTCGCATTGAATCTGAATCGTTTTAATGTCAGTGGATTGCAACTTGGCGGATAGGGCTTGGCCTTGCTGTTCACATTCGGCCATAGAAGCAAACTGCTTGTTAACTTCTGTTTCTGCGATAGTTTGGCTGCCGCCAAGCATTATACCAATCAGTATAAACATTTAGTCACTCAGCGAGAGTTTAGCGGTTCTGAGGTAAGGCAACGAGTGAAGAGCATAGTTGTTCTACGGTTAAGCTCGTTAACACAGCATCAGGACTGCTAAAACTCGCCATTCTGGCGCGTTTTTGGCTACCTACTTCTGCGTTGAATAACCTCACAAGGGAGCAACCATTGTTTCAGTTATTCGCCTTGAATTAGTTTGCCAAAAGCGCGCTGAGTAGATCAAATTCTTATACTGATTGGTATTAGCCCTAAAATGATGGTGAGTTCGTACATCGTGCTTCCTCATAATGATTTAGTGTTGCGCCTTTGCAAGCGGTCTTATTGACTAACCTGTCGGCCACATAGTGGGTGTTAGTGGTCGCTATTGTAGGGAGGAATAGCGGTGAGATTTACCATATTGCGCCAAGTTGCATTGCAGGGCCGCAGTGCTAAAACCTTCGCCACGTCTGCGCTACTATTGTTTCAATGCTTGGTGTTTCGATGCTTGGTGTTTCGATGCTTGGTGTTTCGATAATAGAGGTTTTGATATTAGAGGTTTCGATACTAGGAGTTTGATACCGGGTGTATTGATAACAGGCGCGCTTCTAGGCTTCGTTATCGATGTGATTAGCGTTAAATATCCAGCGTAGAAAGTAGCCTAAGCCTATTTCTGTGCGAATGTATTCGGCCCAAAACCCACCAAAGCCGAGACCGATGACTGCGCCAATGGTGGTGGCAAATAATGAGAACTGACTAATTTCAATACTAAGGAGGGCACCTGTGAGGGCGCAAACTATGGTGGGGGATAGGATCAGCAGTAACCAAAATGCGCTTTGGATACACCCTGTGATAAACGACATTTAGCCATCCTTGAGAAGCAAGCTGTTCGAAATTTATTCTATATTTAGCTTTGGTTTAAGTAAATAAAACAAAGTGATAACCACGTATATATCGTTTACCTGCCGACTTGTAGTGTAGTCAGCTAAATTGGCTTTCAATTAGAGTGAATTGGTCGGGCATAGTCATCAGCAAAAAGTAGATTGCCTGCTAATGACCTAAACCCTACCAAGGTATCAATTGAGTTTATGCTGCTTAGCGATGCCCTCTTTGGCGACTAAGCTGAGCCATTGCATAGCAAGCTTTGCGTGATGGCTATTACTGCGATAGGCACCAAATAGCGGACGTTTGAGCCCATCAGGGCCTAACTTAACTGCCTTAAGTGATAAGCCGTGTGCTTCGTTGCTGGACCAGCTTGGCAGAGCAGCTATGCCATCGTTGCAGGCAATACGCTGCAATAGCATTAAGGTTAACTCGCAGGTGATCTGCTTACCGAGCTGTTGACCGGCTGGCTCCATAAAGTGGCGCTGAATATCAAGTCGAGATAGAGGCATGGGGTAGCTTAATATTGTTTCACCTTGCAGTTGCTGCGGCGTGACATATTCCAAGCTAGCAAAGGGGTGATCGGCTGCGACAATTAACTTAACTTCAAAATCGAATAAGTGCTGATAGGCCAGCTCGCTGCCTGGTACCGGATCAGATGTCAGCACCACATCAAGGGTGCCTTGCTCTAGTGCATTGAGCGAGTCGAACAAATGTCGGCTAGACAAATCTAAATTGACATGGGGGTTCAGCTGCCTGAAAGACTCCATTACCGGCATCAACCAACGAAAACAGCTATGGCATTCTATGCCAATTGCCAGATTATTAAGCTCATCTTCCAGGCCATTGCGCAGATCGCTTTCAGTCTCAATGACTTTTGGCAGTATCTCTTCGGCCAAATTGAGTAGGCGTGCGCCCTCTTGGGTAAAAGACAGTGGTTTGCTTTTGCGCACAAAGATACTGGAATTAATACGGGTTTCCAGTTCTTTGATCTGGTGGGACAGGGCAGACTGAGTCACGAAGCGTTTTTTTGCAGCGCCAGCGAGACTGCCACTTTCTTTGAGGGCAACTAATGTTCTTAGGTGTCGAAGCTCAATCATAATTTATATTTCCATCTCTACATGAATATCATTCACGTTGGCGTTGAAATCCATTCCGATGCGAGGCTGTGGCCTTGCACAATCCACCTGTAGGCGCGAAAATGCCAATGGTAGTAGCAGAAAGGGCTAACGCTTGCTATGTCGTTTACACTGAATTCTGCTCATATTAAAACAAAGTTGTATACAATATGCAAATTGTTTGGTTGCTCACTGCTTTAATTGGCTGATATTGGTTGTCAGCACCAGCTGGGTTATCCCGAATCCGCTGATTAGGTTTGGGTCTATCTGGGCTAAGGTTTCTCTGGGCTCTGGTTTTTCTGAGCAGTGGTTTCTCTGAGCTATGGATTATTGCGATAGCTCACATTTTGATGGTTTGTTTAGTTTGGGGTGAACTAAATCGTCAATCTTCCGGTCTTATGGGGTAACGTGTAAATTACTTATGCTGCGCCACTTTGCAGCACTCGCTATTGAGAACACATAACGCCTTGATTAAACCCATGTCAGCTCATAAGCCCAACTCTGTTACGGCCAGTTTATTTGTGCTGCTCACGCTATTGTGTTTGATGCAAAATAGCGGCATTAATCTTTTGGTTAAAGCTGCGCAGCAAAGTGTCTTGCTGGCAGCCGTCTATGTACCGGTATCTGACACCTTATTGTCTGATCCTGCGCTTAGCAGCGATGTCAGCAGTTGTGAGTTGTCTGAGAAATCTGTGCGGGTGTGCAGTGAAAATGCCAGTGTGGTGGCGATCCTTTGGGTGCTGTTGCTATTGCCCTTATTGCGTTTAACTCGTAATAGCTATTCGCAAATCATATCAAATGTGGTGCGAGCCCCGCCCAGGCGCGTGCACCTGACCTTATGCCGTTTTCAAGAATAAATCATCACTGTGTTGTGATTCAAAAACCTAAGTTGTACCACAAATCGTAGGCAGTATTGGTTGTTAGCTGCCAGTTATCCTGAGTCGTACTCGGAGACAGTAATGAGATATTTTATTGCACTATGGATGATGGTTGTTGCCATTTTACCCCAAAGTGTTTTGGCCCAGTCTACAGGCTGGTTGACCAACCCTAATCACCCGCCAGTGACAGCGAGACTAATGTTAACTGGCGAGATTGATCGCCAGAATAACCGTGTTCCAGCCGTGCTTGAAGTCGAGCTAGCAGACGACTGGAAAACCTATTGGCGTAGCCCCGGTGAAGGTGGGATCGCGCCTAAAATTACCTGGTCAGATTCCACTAATATTACCGATACAGACTGGCAGTGGCCGGTACCAGAAGCATTTTCATTGTTAGGTTTAGAGACCTTTGGCTATCGCGGCCAAGTGGCTTTTCCACTGATGCTGAGTCTCGATGATATTAATGCCAATACTCACCTTGATGCCAAGCTCACCTTATCTTCGTGCACCACAGTATGTGTGCTGACCGACTATGACATCGACATGGACTTTGTTGCTGAGCAACTCAATGCCGATGCCGAGGCGATGTATAGCTTTAATAAGGCGCAAGTCAGCGTGCCGCAAGTTCAGGCTGACGGCAGCGATGCAACCAGCCTTATATGGGATGGTGCCCAGCAAATACTGCAGGTGCGCACTCAAGACAATGGCTGGCGTAATCCGACGGTGATTGTCGATGGTGAACCTGATACAACCTTTAAGTTACGCAATATCTCACAATTTGTAGATGAACAAGGGCAGGGCTGGCTGCAGGCACAGTTTGATGCTAGCAATTGGCTAGGGGAAGTTAACCTTAGCGACATCAAGCTTAATGTCACGGTATTTGATCAGCAGCAAGCGCTTGAATACCAAGTTAGTACGCAATCTGGTGTCGTGCAACAAAGCAGCGCAAGCCATGGGCTATTGACCATGTTGTTCTTTGCCCTAATCGGCGGGCTAATATTAAATGTGATGCCATGTGTGTTGCCGGTTCTGGGGATGAAACTCAGTAGTGTAATTAGCGCACCATCATTAGAGCAGGGGCAGATCAGACGTCAGTTTGTGGCTTCAGCGCTGGGGATATTAGTGTCATTTTGGCTGCTAGCAGGATTCATTATGATCCTCAAAGTCAGTGGTCAGGCGATTGGCTGGGGTGTGCAGTTCCAAAATCCCTATTTTATTGGCTTCATGATTGCCGTCACTGCCGTGTTTGCCTTTAACATGTTGGGGGTATTTGAGATTAATTTACCCTCCAGTGTGCAAACAAAATTAGCCAGCACCGGTGGCAACGATACCCAAGGTCATTTCCTGCAGGGCATGTTTGCCACCCTACTGGCAACCCCATGCAGCGCGCCGTTTTTAGGCACGGCTGTGGCGTTTGCTTTTGGCGCCGATATGCTGACGTTATGGCTGATTTTTACCGCTTTAGCCTTAGGGATGGCACTTCCTTGGTTGGTGATTGCGGCTTTGCCACAATTGGCAGGCTATTTTCCGAAACCAGGTGCATGGATGAACCGAGTTAAGTTGGCTTTTTCTGGCATGCTACTGCTAACCAGTTTGTGGCTTATCAGTCTGCTCGCCAGTTTTGTTCCAGCACTGTATTTGTGGATTGCAGCCCTGCTATTGGCCTTGATGTTTGTGGTCATGGTAGGCAGAAAACTGGGCTTGCCGGCTGCGGTTGCTAGCGTCAGCATCGCACTTGCTATGGTGAGTGTCGCCGCCTTTATGACCAGTGATCGCTGGGCACAAACCTTACCGACCGATCTTGATTGGGTCGCGCTCGATGAGCAAATGATTGCTGAGCAAGTCGCACAAGGGAATACCGTGTTTGTGGATGTGACGGCCGATTGGTGTATTACCTGTAAAGCCAATAAGGTGGGAGTGATTTTACAAGACCCAGTTTACAGTCAGCTCAAGCAAGAGGATATCATCACTATGGTGGGCGATTGGACTCGGCCGTCTGAGCATATTACCGGTTACTTACAGAGCCATAATCGGTTCGGGGTACCGTTTAATATTGTCTATGGTCCGGCTGCACCGCAAGGGATCCCACTGCCAGTCATCTTGTCTAGCGATCAAGTTTTGGCTGCGATAGCACAAGCTTCAGCAGCGCAATAAACCAGTACATTTCACACATGGCATGCTGCGCATGCCATGTTGTCAATTTTTTTGGCAACCTGAATGTCTGGTCAATTGTCATCAACTCAAAGACTTTGGGTTGCCCTGTCGCGCGTGTTTTACGCGCAGATAAGGTATTTTTATGAACAACAACTCAATCGTTAGCCAATACATCGCCAAAACCTATGCTTTTCTCGCCACCGCTTGGCGGTCAAAACGTTTGTTGGGCGGCGTATTGTTAGTGGGCGTCAGTGGCAGTGCTTTGCTGTTACAGGGCCTCACGGCGCCAACAGCAAAGGCTGAAGACCAAGCGCTAACCGAGGCGCAGCAGCAATCGGTGCAGACTATTGTCAAGCAGATGCTAATAGAAGACCCTGATTTACTAAAACAAGCGATAATCGCCTTGCAACAACGTGAAAGCCAAACGGCACAAGCCGCGCAGCAGCAGGCCTTAGCGGCGAAAACTCAGGCACTATTTGAGTCTGAATTAGACCCGTGGAAAGGCGCGCAAAACCCAAGCGTGACGATTGCTTACTTTACCGACTTTAATTGTCCTTACTGTAAAAAGTTGGAACCAGAGTTAGATCGGTTAATGGCGACTTACCCTGAACTAAAAGTGGTGGTCAAAATGGTGCCATTGCAAGGCGAGGGCTCAGAACAAGCAGTGGATTTAGCGCAGTCCGTTTGGCTAAATGAACCAAGCAAGTATTTGGCAGTGAAAGATACCTTGATGGCGAGCCCACGACGTCTTGATAGTGACTCTATTGCCAAGGTCGCAAACTTGACAAAAACCACGCCTTGGCTCAATCACACCGACCCTAAAGTGGATGATATTGTCGATGCAAACCTTAACTTGATGCGTGAACTTGGCATTGGCGGCACACCGGCAATCATTATGGGTAATAAAATCATTCCCGGACTGGTCAGTTATGATGTGCTAAAACAGCATTTAGATGATTATATTGAGGCCAGCAGTTAATGACATCGACAAGCAAAGCTAAACAAACATGGCTACAACGCATTGTCGCTTGGGTACGGCAGCTATTGGTGTTTTTGTTTTTGGCGCTTATCATCACGACGACGGTGGATTGGTGGCGCGCCAAAGATATTGCGCGCACCAATTTACCGCCAATAACAGCCACGAGTATTCAGGGGCAGCATATCGACGTTAATGCCCTTAGTTTCCAGCAGCCCGTTTTGGTGTATTTTTGGGGAACATGGTGCCCTGTCTGCAGCTTTGTCAGCCCCGCAGTCAATGTGATGGCAGATAATTATGCCGTGGTGTCTGTGGCGATGGCTTCGGGAGAAGATGCCAAACTCAATGCCTACTTGCAGCACCATGGGTATGAGTTTGCCACCATTAACGACAGTCAGAACCAGATTGCCCGCCAATGGTCAGTGCAACTGACCCCCACGGTGATGGTGATAAAGGAAGGTGAGATAAAGCATTTTACCAGTGGCTTTACCAGTTTACCGGGCATGTGGTGGCGTATGTTAGTCAGTAGTTAGGTTATCAATCAGTCGGTATAAGCTATTATGCCGACTGATTAGTTTGCTTGACTGTAACGTGATTGCCTTGCTTGGCGTAGACTCAATTTGCGGGTTAATGCTCTGCAATATTACTGGTAAGGGTAATGCGATATTCAGGGTCAATAGTCAGGGTTAACTTGCTGCCTAACTGGCCAAAGGCGTCATCAACATTGTGATACGTGAGTTGTCCTTGGGCGACTTTATCGCCATTTTCAGCCACCAATTCGTAGGTAATGGTGCCCGCACTTTGCTGGGGTTTAACGTAGATAGTCTGGCGACTATTGGCATGCACTGGCGAGAAGGTCAGGCTATTACTCGGCAGGGTAAAGTTTATCTGCTGATAGTTGCGATCGGATAAATTGTTCACTAACACTTGTGGCGCCATAAAGTGATAACCAACTCCGGCTATCATCAAGATGACACAAAACCATAAACCTAATTTCTTTTTCATAAATCCAAACAGTTAACTAACCTACAGGATTCGACTCGCCAATCAGCGTTTAGTTCCGCGAAGGTAAAAAGCAAACCGATACAGCGGTGCCTTGCTGACTCTGGACTGATAGCAGCCAGTTTTGGTGTTCACATAAGCGCTTAACGATAGATAATCCAAAACCGTAGCCAGTACTTTGGCTGCCCTTGACTGCCGGCTCGGTCACCTTTGCCGATATGTCATCGGCAATGCCCGGTCCCGTATCGGCAATGGTTAAGGTGTTGGCATTAAAGCTCACAGATACTTGGCCACGCTCGGTATATTGAAACGCATTGCTAAGTAAGTTATCTAGCAACACTTTTATCATCCCCGGCTGACTTATAATACTGACGTCACAGTGGTCATCCACCTCGATTTCAATGTGCTTATCTGTGAGTAAATATTGGTGGTCGATAATGGCTTGCTCGATTAGTGGCAGCAGTTTAACAGCTTGTTTTTCTGCGAGGGAATGTTCGTGACGCGCCAACACCAGTAGGGTGGTAACTGTCTGTTCCATTTGATTTGCCGCTTCACCAATGCGTTTAATAATCGCCTCACTGTTATCGGTATTGGGCGATTGCTGGTACAACTCAACGGCATTTTTTATTATCGCAACCGGTGTACGCAGCTCATGGCTAACATCTCGGGTAAAGCACTTCTCCCTTTCCATCGCCAGGTTTATTTGTGACATTGTTTGCTCTAAGGTCCGCGCCAGAATGCCAATCTCATTGCGGGGGTATTGATGGGCAAACTTTTGTGGTAACTGCTCTGGCGCCACGCCATCGACTAAATTTGCCAGTTGCTTTAACGGCTTGGCTGTCTTGCGCCCAAGCAACCATGCGATAAGGCAGGCGATAAGGGTCAGTAGTACGCCGCCCCAAGCAAGAAACTGGATTACCCCTTCGCGCACTGGCCTCACCAGTAAGCTATCACTCACTTCTGATAATAAGTACACATTGTCATAGTCGTTAAAGCGATATAGATGATAATGCCGTCCTTGCTGACCATAGAATTCGCGCCTATTGGGCTCATCGATAGATTGTTGGCGCATATCGGCTGGGAAACTGTGCCTGTCGAAATGCAGTGTCATATTCGCTGACCGAGGCGCTGGCCATTGCGCAGTTTGCAGATAACCTTGGCGCAAATAGTCTGCCTCTTGCTGTACCTCGCGTTCGATAAATCTATCTTCTAAGGTGTATAACAATGTGAAGCTCATCAAGCCGTATATCACCGCCATAAACAGACTGAACAAGCAAAATTGCGCCATAATGCGCCGGCTTAAACTGTGAAACTTAGGCTGCTTATTGCTCATGGTTGATATCCAAAGTGAAGCCAACACCGTGTACGGTTTTGAGCAGCGGCTGGTCGAAAGGTTTATCGAGCACACTGCGAAGTTGGTATATATGGGAGCGCATCGCATCAGATTCTGTCGGTTCATCGCCCCACAGTTTCTGTGACAGTGCCGAGCGGCTGACAACCTGCGGGTAAGCTTGAGCAAGCTCCAGTAAAATGCGAAAACCCATGGCATGCAGGGCTAAGGGTTTACCGTCTCGGCTGGCAACTTGTGCTTTTCTATCGACAGTCAGTGGCCCAATGGTTAAGCAATCTTGAGTTTGCAGCAGGTGACGACGGGACAGTGCTAAACAACGGACTTCGAGCTCTTGCAGCGAAAAGGGTTTAGTGAGGTAGTCGTCGGCACCGGCACTAAAACCGCTAACTTTATCGTCGATACTGTCGCGGGCGGTCAGCATCAATACCGGTATGTGGCGGCTCGATTGCTGCCGTAATTGGCTGCACACTGCCAGTCCATCCATTACCGGTAAATTCAAGTCGAGAATGATCAGGTCATAGTATTGCGATAGCGCCAGCTCAAGTCCATGTTGTCCTTGTGCAGCGTAATCAAATATATGGCCTTTTTGTTCCATATACTCGCCAATGTTGCGGGCAACACTGGACTGATCTTCTACTAACAGAATCTTAAGTGATGTGACGTGGCTTACCATAGCAGTATGTTTAATCCTTAATATATTCAGCCCTTAGCCAGTTTACTTTGGAGCAATACTGGCTAACAACCTAGCTCCACCAGTATGGCAGAGCTAAGGGCGCAACCTAGTAGTTAGTTTTTAACATATCTAACGCCGGTTGGTAATCGGGTTTGGCACTCAATAATTGAGTGAGTGTGGCTTTAGCTTCTTGCTCAAGACCGAGTTTATGTTGAGTCTTCGCTATTTGCATATCAAGCACTGGATTGTTTAGGGCTTGCTGCGCAGCGCGCATTAGCGTCAGTGCATGCTGCTGTTGCTGGGGTTGTTCAGCTACTTTGTTGTAGTAAAAGCCATACATGCCTACTAAAGGAAGTTGCTCAGGCATTGCAGCTACTTGGGCTAGTGCTTCATCGTTACCAGCAAGGTATTGAGCAATCAATGTCATAGTGACATCTTCATCGTATTGCTCAGATTCGACTGGCGTCAGACCTAATTGCTTCACCAGTTCAGTGGCGACAGCGACGGTCGATGTGGGGTTTTGTCCAGTGATTAACTGACCATCAACCGCGACATGACTTAGCATCAGCGGGCTAGACTGAAACTTTCCGCCCCGTTGTTGCAGCTTATCTTCTAGCATGAACTCAAAATCATTGACCCACTTTTTACCAAATAGGCGCTCTTCTTGGTTAGTAAAACCGTTAATGGCTTTGTCAGCCACTAAATAGCGACCATTATCGAGCTTAACATTCACTAATGCTGCAGGCCCATGGCATACCGCGGCTACGCCACCTTGCTGTTGATATATCTCTTTAATTAATTGCTGTAGTGCGGCATCTTTTGGCAAATCGAACATGGCGCCTTTGCCACCGACAATGAAAATCCCCTGATAGTCTTTAGCGTTAACATCGCCGGTCGCTATTGTATTGTCCAGTTTGGCCATCGCGCCTTTGTCGGCCAATACTGCGGCATTGTAGGGCTTTTGTGGGTCATACTCATCGGCAACCACCTTGCCGCCCTGTGGACTGGCGATATCGATACTGATGTAATTATCGCTAAAGATCTGGTACGCCTTTGAAAATTCGTCAAATTCATAGCCTGGGGTAAGTTTGCCCTGCTCTTGACCATAACCACTGAGCACCATCAGTACTCGTTTGGTATCGCTGCCGGCATCGACTTGAGGTGCGAAGAACATCATCGCCAGTAATATACTGACCAGTTTAATTATCTGCTGTAGTTGATTCATAACCTTCTCCTTGTAAGTTGTATCCAGTGTGCCGCTATCAATGTGAAACAGATGTGAAACGCGGCGTTGATGTGATGTCTTAATGAGCTTGTTGATACAAGCTGCGGACATCACGGCGCAAACTATGGCGACTGGCGATCAATCCTAAGGCTGTGACGCTAACGGCAATCACAGTTACCGTGGATAACAGCCAAACCCAATCGGGTTGATAGCTAAGAGAAAACTGCGACTGGTAGATGAGCTGCCCAGCGATGCTAGTGCCCGCAATCGCCCCAAAGGCGGCAATGGATGCGGTGACCAACCACTCAATCACGTTAAGTTGCTGGCAGGTGGCGCGACTGAAGCCGAAACTGATGATTAGACTGTTTTTAACCCCTTCTTTGCCCTGCAAAGCACTGATTGAGGCCAGAATGACGATGATTGCTAATAGGATAATCATCGCAGTAAAACCGCTAATGACTTTGGTTATCATCGCCAGTGTGGTGTCAAAACGCCGGGTCATCTCCTGCAGGGATACCATTCTTAAACTTGGGTGTTGTTGCCACAGTTGCGGCAGTTGTGACCAGTGTTGAGGCTGTAGCTCCAAGCTCGCCATGGCGTAGCGGCGAGCTTGCACTTGGTCTATCAGTTCAGACGGCGCTTGCAGCCAAAAAGTGATAGAGCCATGGCCTGGACGAAACACATGGCTGGCAGTAATAGTAAAATCAATGGATCGGTTATTGATGATTAAGCTCAGGCTATCGCCTATGGCCAATCCTAAGTCTGTCATCACCTCTTGTTCCACCGATAGCTGCTGCCATTGCTTAGTATCGGCTTGCCACCATTGGCCGGCGACAATTCGGTTATTGCTTGGCACTTTCTGCTGCCAATGTAAACGGATCGGCCGAGATAAAGTGGCTAGGCTGTCGCTAGGTTGAATATCGAGATTGGCCAAAGCGGTTTGATTGACCGCAACCACATTGGCATAAAGATAAGGCTTATGTTGGCGCACCGTGATTTGCTGCTCATCGGCCCATTGCTGCAGGGCTTGCATCTGTACTTGGGTGGCCTGTGACACCATTAAGTTGCCGTCATGCTGCCTTTGATATACCTGCATTGTCGCGCCAATATCACGCAGCAACATTAAGGTAAACAGCAGTAAAAACGCGCATAGGCCAACGCCAATAATCTGCGTGCTTTTGCTGACAATCCGCTGTTTCATCATGAACAAAGCAAAAGGAAGCAGGCCAGACAAACGCGCAGTTAACCGTTCTCCTATGCTAAGTAGGCTCCAACTCATGGCAATCATCAACACAATGGCGCTCAGTATCGCCGTGACCATCATGGTGGTTAATAAGGCGTTGTCAGAATAGATTAAGGCAATCAAGCTAAGCACGGCTACGGCGCTTAACTTACTTAGCCAGTGATTGGCACCACCCTCTTGGCGATTAAACAGCAGGGCTACCGAATTGCGATAGAGCATCAGCCAAACCGGTATCTGGAAAATGGCAAAAATCGCCCAAACGGCCAGCACCGATTGCAGTAGTGGTTGCCAGTGTATTTTCCAGTTTAGGCCAACAAATGTGTGGCTGAGTTGCCCCATTATCCAGTAATGCAGTAGCGCGCTAAGAATGAGCACCAAGGGCAGTATGCTAAGTAGGCCCAGTAGCCATTTACAACATGACACCGCGATTCCCATTTGCCTAGAGGCCCCTAAACTCATGCAGACCGCCGAGAAGTATTGCTCTTGTTTAACATGTACTTGGCTAAGTAAGTCTATTGCAATAGCGGCCATAAAAAACAAAATGATCGAGGCGAGACCCAGCACGTTTTCGGTGCGTTTCCAGAACAAGGCCAGTGGGTGGTTACCCCGCTTGTGATGCAATTGCGCTGCAGGCAGGTGTTGGCGTTGCCACTGGATTAATTGCTGTGTTTGTTGTGAATTGGCTTTAATGAGGTAGCGGTAGTGGATCAGATCGTCAGTTTGGCTTAGTAAAGGTAAGTCCGCAGAATTGATTAACGCGCGCATATCCACATTATGGCCTTCCATCAAGCGATCAGGCTCATGGGTAACAATACGACTGAGTAGCAGTTTGGCATCACCCATATCAATCGTTTGCCCAAGGCTAACGCCAAGGCTTGCTATAAGTCGTGGCTCAAGCCAAATCTCTCCTGAGCTAGGGCCGCTAGCTGTTGGCTTTGCCGGGCCGCCAACGCTATGGCTTGTGAGCAATTGCCCTTGTAATGGGTAGTTTGCGTTAACGGCTTTGAGTCTGACACGTTGCCAATGTTGCTGGTGGGTCAGTGTGGAATTGAGCTGTTGGGTTAGCAGTATCTCGTCGCTCATTGCAGTGACTTTGGCGAGCTGAGCAGCTGAGAGTGGCTGTGATTGGCTGATCACCACATCGGCACCGAGCAAGCTTTGCAGGTTGTTGCTCAAGTAGCTTTGAATGTTATTGGCGGTAAGACTTAAGGTGATAATGAAAACCATCAGTACCACTTGGGTGTAACGGTAAAGCCGCTGCGCAGGTTGTTGGCGCTGTTGCCAGTAAAATTGTGCCGCCAGCTGAATATATTGTCCGAACATGGCTGACCTCACTAAAGCGTTGGGCTAAGTTGCAATTGACCGTGGCAAAGGGAGTAACAATGCTGAGTTTGCGCAGCTAATGCCTCACTGTGGGTGACGATGACCAGTGCGGCATTATGGGCTTGGCAACAATGAAATAGCAGGTCGCTTATCCGTTGAGCATTGTCGTTATCTAGGTTGCCAGTGGGTTCATCAGCAAAAATAAACTTGGGCTCAAATACCAAAGCCCGAGCGATGGCGACCCGCTGTTGCTCGCCGCCACTGAGTGCGCTGGGTTTATGGTCTGCGCGGTGACCGAGGCCGACTTTGTCTAGCCAATGACGGGCTTTTTGCTGGGCGTGTTTATCGCCGCGCAGCTTGAGTGGTAGGGCAATATTGTTGAGAGCGGTGAGTTCAGGAAGTAGATGAAATTGCTGGAAAATAAATCCTACATCCATTTTTAGTTCACTGAGCGGCAGTGTGTGTTGCCCCTTGATGTAATGCCCTTGGCCAGTAGTCGGTTGCGCCAGCCCAGCAATAAGCATGAGTAGGCTGGTTTTACCGGCCCCCGATGGCCCGGTGATGGCATAAGTCTCGCCCTGATTAATGCTTAGGCTGAGTTGTTCAAACAAAGTGACACACGACCCTTTAGCGTTAAAGGTTTGGCTGACATGGTCCAAGTTTATACGGCAAGACATAGCAAAAGCTCAAGTCGATAAGTGATAGCTCAAATTAGCGATGTCGATGTGAAATGGATGTGAAATGGCTGTGGGGGGTTATGAAGTGGCTGTGTGGGGAGGATGAAGTGGCAATGCCAATTAGCAAACGTGGATAATATTAAGTCTGTTTTACCAAGTCATTATTAATATCTATTGCTATAAATCATCAATAGGGTGTATGTGATTATTTAAAACTTGTACTTAAATATAGATATCACAATATGATATTAATAAGGCTATAAATATGGATGCAGATGTAAAGGATTACCTCACTCGAATTAAACAGCAGTCTTTTTTTGGTTGCGCCAAAATTGATGGTAGTTTAAAAAATTGTATTGATTGGTATCGAAGCCGAGCTAAATTATCTCACTACTGTTTTCGAATAGTCGGTTTTACTACTGTGGTACTGAGTGTGTCGCTGCCGTTTTCCTCGCAACTAGAAGTAATGATGGGAGAGGCGAGCAATGCGAGTCAGGCGATGACAACAACAATGATAATGTCTTGGTTAATCGCGCTGGCTGGTGGTGCTAATGGCTTTTTTCAGTGGGGAAGGTCTTGGCAGTCTCGTACAGAGGCTTATATGCGATTGGAGCGGTTAACCATGGAGTGGGAAATTACTGTTCATACCCCAGCAGTGAAACTTCAAGATGTGATTTTAGCAACTAAAAAATATGTCAACGACTCACGAGAAACAATTAAAAGTGAAACCGGGACCTTTTTTGAGGAAGTGCAATTTCCTGAGGTCGAGTCGGATAAAAAAGAGATGGGTTAGCGGTTAAATATTATATAAAAATCACCTAGCGTTTAATTCGCTTAATGTAGGCGGTGTTACCTACATTAAGCGAAAGTCATTAATGACTATGGTGTCACCACATTAAACCAGAAGTTAAACTCATCGAGCATACTCATTAACTGAGTAAATTTACTTTTATCTCCACTGATTTTTATTTCACCTGATTTAAAGGCCTCATCAAAAGTTAATTCCTTTAATTGGATTTTGTTCATGGTCTCCATGGTCATCACTAAACTGGCATCGGCATCCTTAACTTGATGTTGGCTGTGGTGTAACACGGCGTTCTCAAGGGTTAAGGTGTATTGGCTGTTTAAGTCAGTAAAGTCGATATTGATATCAATTTGCTGACCGGCGGCTTTGGTGGCATCTAAACGCACCGCTAAGTAATCAAACAGCATATCGGGAGTCATAGCTCGAATCGTATCAGGGGTGGCAGTTTGGGTGCCGCCAGCACTGGGCACGCCGTTACGTAGCTCATAAGCGCCCTGTAAATAGACCGAGCGCCATGGGCCCGATTCCGCTTGATAACCCAGTTGCTCAAACGCATCGGCTAACAGCTCTTTGGCGGCCTGGCTATTGGGGTTAGCAAACACCGCGTGTTTCATCACCTCAGCAACCCAGCGATACTCACCTTTATCAAACGAGTCTTGGGCTTTTTTCAATACCTGCTTCTCGCCGCCCATAAACTGCATGTATTTCTTAGCCACTTGTTCAGGTGGTAGGTTATTGAGGTTTGCGGGATTGCCGTTATACCAGCCCATATAGCGCTGATATACTGCACGGCTATTGTGACGCAAAGTACCGTAGTAACCGCGGGTTGCCCAGTTTTGTTCGAGTTCCGGCGGTAAAGACAGCATCTCTGAAATCTCTTCACCGGTATAACCTTGGTTCATCAAACGCACCGATTGATCGTGGGTAAACTTGTATATGTCACGCTGTTTTTTAAAGTAAGGGATGATGTTTTCTTTGCCCCAAAGCGGCCAATGATGGCTTTGAAATTTAACTTCGGCTTTATCGCCCCATGTATCAATGGTTTCGTCGAGAAAGCTGGCCCATATTAACGCGTCACGTACTTGCGCGCCGCGCAGGGTTAAGATGTTGTGCATGGTGTTGGTGCTGTTTTCCGCCATCCACAGGGCGTTAAAGTCAGGAAACCAAGTGTTCATCTCTGCTGGTGCCTCACTGCCCGGGGTGAGCTGGAACTGCATGTTAACTCCGTCAATGGACAGGGTTTCACCGGTCTTAGTGATTTCATGGTTTGGCACAATTAAGCCGGCTAAACCGGTGGATACTGTCATACCTAAGCCACCATTCACGCCACCTTTGGCGTTACGGGGTAACAGTGCGCCATACATATAGACGGCGCGGCGGCCCATGGCGTTACCGGCGATAACATTTTCTGAGACCGCATGCTCAGTAAAGTGCTCTGGAGCGATAACTTGCACTTTTCCTTCAGCAACTGCTTTGGCGCTGGTGATCCCCGTGGCGCCGCCATAATGGTCGATATGGCTATGGCTATAGACAATCGCCACCACTGGGCGCTCGCCGAGTTGGGCGTTGATGAAATCAAGTGCGGTCTTGGCGGTTTCAGGTGAAATGAGTGGATCAAATACAATCCAGCCCGTTTTACCTTCAATGAAGGTGATATTGGTTAAGTCGAAACCTCGGATCTGATAAATATTATCAGTCACTTTGAATAAACCGTGCTGCATACCTAATTGCGCGTTACGCCATAAGCTGGGGTTAACGGTATCCGGAGCGGGGTTATCTAAGCTGATATAGGTTTTATATTGCTCTAAGTCCCACACCACATTGCCGTTAGCATCTTTTATGGTCACGGTATCGGGCTTGGCGATAAAGCCACGCTTTGCATCATCAAAATCCTGTTTGTTGTTGAAGGGCAGCGCTTGCAATACATCGGCATTACGCTGCTTAGTGAATGACGTTGCAGGTTTTGATTGTGTGGCGCTTGATGCGATTAAAGGCACAGTTAAACTGACCACTGCGAAAAGACTCAGTGCGATTTTTATCATGATTTATTCCCTTTACTGATTAGCGTTTCCAGCTGACTTGGCAGTAATAACTAGTTAAATATTCTGCCTGCATGTCCTTGAACTTAGGCCAATATGGTTAAATTTACAACAGCTGTGAGGCAACAAAGCCGAGTTGGTTAGTAGGATTTACATTGCCAGCGCAGGTGAAAAAGGGGGCGGGAAGTAATGCATCGCTTGGACGAGCAAGCGATGCAGCGTTGTATTGCCAAAGCTAGTGCCAGTTATTCAAAGCACATTTCTGGCACATGTTCAGGCACCACTAGCTCACCAGCGGTAAGTTTAATGATGGTTTCTATGCTAACGCCAGGTGCTCGCTCAAGCAGGTGAAACTGGCCATTTTTAATTTCAATGAAAGCCAGATCGGTCAATACCCGCTTAATGCAACCTTTGCCTGTGAGCGGCAGCTGACATTGGCTAAGTAGCTTAGACTCACCGGATTTTGATGCATGGGTCATGGTGACAATAATGTTGTCGGCGCCGGCGACCAAATCCATGGCGCCGCCCATGCCTTTGATGAGTTTTCCGGGGATCATATACGAGGCGATATTGCCTTGGCAGTCAACTTCAAACGCGCCAAGTACAGTTAAATCAACGTGACCACCACGGATCATCGCAAACGATTCTGCCGAGTCAAATATGGCCGCCCCCGTTGCCATAGTCACGGTTTGCTTACCGGCGTTAATTAAGTCGGCATCAATTTGCTCTTCGCTGGGAAACTGCCCCATACCCAATAAGCCATTTTCAGATTGCAGCAACACTTGCATACCCGCTGGAATGTAGTTGGCCACCAATGTTGGGATACCTATCCCCAGATTAACGTAGTAGCCATCTTGCAGTTCTTGGGCGACACGCTGTGCGATTTGTTGACGTGATAATGCCATGGCTAAGCTCCTTGTTTATCTGATTGGCTGCGTACCGTACGCTGCTCTATGTGTTTTTCAAACGTGCCTTGGATGACGCGATCGACATAGATACCTGGCGTATGAATATGGTCTGGATCTAGCTCGCCAGCGGCGACAATCTCCTCCACCTCCGCGACCGTGATCTTACCCGCAGTCGCCGCCAGTGGATTGAAATTACGCGCGGTCTTGCGGTAGATAAGATTGCCAAAGGTATCGGCTTTCCACGCTTTAACAATGGCAAAGTCTCCTTTAATGGCTTGCTCTAGAATATATTCTCTGCCGTCAAAGTGGCGTACCGGCTTACCTTTTGCCACGTCGGTGCCCACGCCAGTTGCGGTATAAAACGCGGGAATTCCCGCGCCAGCAGCCCGCATTTTTTCTGCCAGTGTCCCTTGTGGCGTGAGCTCCACTTCTAGCTCACCAGACAACATTTGCGCTTCAAAATGGGCATTTTCACCGACATAGGATGCGATCATCTTGCTGATCTGTTTACTGGGCAGTAATACTCCAAGGCCATGCTCGGTGGTGCCGCAATTGTTCGATACTACGGTTAAGTTACGGCTGCCTTTGTGTTTAATTTCGTTGATGAGGTTTTCAGGGATACCACACAAACCAAAGCCGCCTGCGATGATGGTCATGCCATCTTCGAGCCCTGCCATGGCATCTTGGTAATTGTTAACCACCTTGTTTAATCCGGACATCAGTTGCTCTCCTGTTGTATCGCATGCGCACAGCGTTCACTTAGTGCATGGTATTGACCAACGCCATTGTTGGCTCTTTTTCACTATTACCTAATTTGGCGTTGCCTCCTATGGTACTAAGGTGCCAAATAAATCTGCCTCAAGTTGCAGTAGTCTGAAACCATGATCAAAGGGCGGTTGCCGAGTGCTCGGCTTATCAAATAACGAGGGCAATGCCGCTTTGATCATTTCTTTAGTGGTCAGAGAGGAGCAGACATGTTGCAAGGAAAAGTGGCGTTAATTACCGGGTCAACCAGTGGTATAGGTTTAGCAACCGCCCATGTGCTCGCAGAGCAGGGCATTCATTTGGTTATTCATGGCTTATTGGGCCAAGAGCAAGGTGAAGCTTTGGCAAAAGAGTTTGCAGATAACTACCAAATCAACACCCTATTTAGCAATGCCGATCTGCGCGATAGTGACCAGATTAGTGCCTTTATGCAACAGGCCGTGGCGAGCTTAGGCGGCATCGATATCTTAGTCAATAATGCCGGCATTCAATACACAGATTCGGTGGCCAGCTTTCCGGTAAACAAATGGAATGACATTATTGCTATCAACCTCTCTGCGGCATTCCATACCTGCCAGCAGGCGCTGCCGCATATGCAAGACAAACAATGGGGGCGGATTATTAACATTGCCTCAGTGCATGGACTCGTGGCGTCGTTGAATAAATCCGCTTATGTGGCGGCAAAGCATGGCATTGTCGGCTTAACCAAGGTGATTGCCTTAGAGAACGCCGAGCTAGACATTACCGCCAATACCATCTGTCCTGGCTGGGTTGATACCCCATTGATTAATCAACAAATCACCGACATTGCTGAGCAGCAAACGCTGTCGTTTGAGCAAGCCAAATATCAGCTAGTCACCGCTAAACAGCCCTCGCCAGAGATGTTAGTGCCGCGGCAAATAGGCGAGTTTGTGTTGTTTCTATGCAGCGCCGCGGCCAGCGGGATCACGGGGGCATCCTTGCCTATGGATGGCGGCTGGACCGCGCAATAATCACAAATGGACAAAATAGCGACGCATTGGAGCTTTAGATGAACCAACAAGATGAGGTGGTGATTGTTGCCGCCAAACGCACACCATTGGGGAGCTTTTTAGGCACACTGAAAGCGGCCAGCGCCGTTGATTTGGGAGCGTGCGCCGTTCAAGCGCTGATGCAATCTCAGCCACTGCAGCCTGATGAAATTATTATGGGCTGTGTGCTCAGTGCCGGTTTAGGCCAAGCGCCAGCTCGCCAAGTTGCTTTGGCTGCTGGCTTAAACAGTCGCGTGGCGGCAACCACAGTCAACAAAGTGTGCGGCTCAGGCATTAAAGCCATGATGATGGCCCATGACAGTATTATGGCTGGCAGCATCGATACCGCAGTAGCAGGCGGCATGGAGAGCATGTCTAATGCGCCCTACATGTTAGACAATGCGCGCGGTGGCTGCAAAATGGGCCACCAGACCTTAGTGGATCACATGATGCGCGATGGCTTAGAAGATGCTTATCAACAGTTAGCCATGGGCACGTTGGCACAAGCCACGGCAGATAAATACCAGCTAACTCGTCAGCAGATGGACGAGTTTGCCGCCCAGTCTATTGTGCGAGCACAACAAGGACAGGCTCAAGGGCATTTTGTCGACGAAATTGCTGCGGTCAATATTAAGCAGCGGCGGCAATCGCTCACAATTAACAGCGATGAAGGACCGTCACAATGCAGTGCTGACAGCTTAGCGAAGCTGCGGCCAGTATTTAGTCAGCAAGGCACTATTACCGCCGCTAATGCCTCATCCATTGCCGATGGCGCCGCCGCGGTGTTGCTGACTCGGGCATCTGTGGCCAGGCAACTTGATGCCGACCCCCTGTGCCGCATCGTTGCGCAAGCCACCCATGCACAGGATCCTGCAGATTTTACCTTAGCGCCAGTGGGGGCCATGGAGGCCTTGCTGCATCGATGCCAGTGGCAAACCCAGGACGTCGATCTTTGGGAGATAAATGAAGCCTTTGCCATGGTGCCTATGTTGGCGATTAACCAACTGGGACTTGATAGCAGTAAGGTCAATGTCAATGGCGGCGCTTGCGTGCTCGGCCATCCGCTGGCTGCCAGTGGCACGCGGATTGTGGTGAGTTTAATCCACGCTTTGCGCCAACGTGGCCTTAAAAAAGGGGTGGCCAGCTTGTGTATTGGTGGTGGCGAAGCGGTGGCCATTGCGATTGAAATGGTGTGATGAATCGTTGCTGCGATAAGGAGAGCATATGCATAAAGGGGAGCGAATTCGCCGTCAGGTGATGGGGAATGAATTTGTCGACCGCGCCTTAGATGCTGAGTCAGACTTTGCCATGCCACTGCAAAGCTATATTATACCAATCAGTATAAACATTTAGTCACTCAGCGAGAGTTTAGCGGTTCTGAGGCAAGGCAACGAGTGAAGAGCGTAGTTATTCTACGGTTAAGCTCGTTAACACAGCATCAGAATCGCTAAAACTCGCCATTCTGGCGCGTTTTGGCTACCTACTTCTGCGTTGAATAACCTCACAAGGGAGCAACCATTGTTTCAGTACTCACTTTGAATTAGCCGGCCTTGAATTAGTTTGCCAAAAGCGCGCTGAGTAGATCAAATTCTTATACTGATTGGTATTAATCAGCATTGTTGGGGCGCAACCTGGCAGCGTCCAGAATTAGATTTAAAAACCCGCAGCTTAGTGACATTAGCCATGTTGGCGGCGTTGAAAGCCCCGCAAGAACTAAAAGGCCATGTGCGCGGGGCGATTAGAAACGGTGCGGCTGTGGTTGAGATTCAAGAAGTGTTGCTGCACAGCGCACTGTATTGTGGCGCACCCGCCAGTCGACAAGCTTTTGCTGCAGCTGTAGAGGTGTTAACTGAGATGGGAAAGTTAGATTAAACGTCAGATAAAAGGCCTTGATGCATGCGCAGCAAGGCCTGATTTGTGGGCTACTTATCGATGTGGTGGGTCATCAACCAATGGCTGAGTAAGCGCACACCGTGTCCGGTACCACCGGCGGGGGTAACGCCTTTATCTTTAGCGGCTAAAGCACTACCTGCAATATCTAAATGGGCCCATTTAGTCTCACCGGTAAATTGCTGTAAAAAGGTTGCTGCAGTGGTGGCACCAGGGCCGCCATAGCCAGCATTTTTTAAGTCGGCAATTGGGCTTTTTAGCAAGTCTTCATAAGCTAAAGGCAGTTGCCAAAGCTTCTCATCAACTTGTTCACCTGACGCGCTTAACTGACTAACCAAATCTTCATGGTCACTAAATATTGCGGTATAACGACGACCCAAGGCGCGAACCTTAGAGCCAGTTAACGTGGCAACGTCGACCATGACTTGCGGCTGATAAAATTCCCGCGCATACCATAGGCCGTCGGCTAAAATTAACCGACCTTCAGCATCGGTATTAAGCACTTCAACGCTGAGCCCTTCGGCGGTCATCACTACATCACCAGGTGCAAAAGCAGTATGAGAAACCATGTTGGCCGCCATAGGCATAATCGCCACAACGTTGACCTCGGCTTTTTGCATCGCCATAGCTTTAATGGTGCCCAGCACTGCTGCGCCGGCCATATCTGATTTCATCCGCGAAATTGAATCGCCCGTGGCCTTGATATTGTAGCCACCCGAGTCAAAGGTGATGCCTTTGCCAACCAATGCGATAGGGGCATCTTTACTGCCCTGCCAATGGGCGACGACTAAGCGTGCGCCTTCTTCTGAGCCGCGACCCACTGCATGCAGGGCGCCCATGCCTAGCTGATTAATCTTCTTTGGATTTAACACCGAGACTTTAACGCCAAGCTGTTTTAACTCCTGCGCCGCAGCGGCAAAGTCAACTGGCGTCATCTCAGTGGGCACTTCTGAGGTTAAATCACGGGCCAAGAATACCCCAGATTCAACCGCTGCTAGCTGCTGATAGTACTGCTCGGCTTGCTTAGCGCCGTTTGCTTGAATATTAAAGTGTTTTTCGGCGGGCTTTTTCTCGCTGAGGTATTTATCAAATTGATAAGCACGCAAGTTAATACCGTGGGCTAACTGAGCCGCAAAATCGGCATTGCTGCCTGCGGCATCGATACCGGCAGTGATGATATCAACTTGGCTTGCCTCAGCGGTTTTATCTTGGCGTAGGGTGGCTGTGAGCTCAGCCCCCAGTTTATTGATGCTGCCTGCATTTAAGCTGTCAGTATCACCAACGCCAATCACCAATAAGCGGCTGGCATCTAGGCCGTTGGGTAGCAAGATATCCACCACTTGGTCGCGCTCACCGGTAAATTGTTTAAGTTGTAGTGCGCGGCTTAACTGCTGATCCGTTTGTTTGTCTAACTGTTGTAAGGCGCTAGAGAGCGTTTCTCCAGCTTGATAGATCACTAAGGTATCGGTAGCTTGTTTATGTTGGCTGACAAATGAAAAAGTTTCGCCGAGGCTGGCGCCACTACATAGTAGGCTCAGGCCAATAGCCGTTTTAAGCAGGTTGTTTTTAGTTAGCATAATTTCCCCAAGAAAACGTGCCTATCACCGCGCGGTACCAAGCCGGTAGGCGAGTGATAGCATAAGACGTAAGGTGACATTTTATGTCAAAAGCGCGACATCATACTAAAGTATGCAAAGCTGATGCAAGTCACTAACAATTACTTAATGTTTGCTCGCGGCTTGTCACGCCATTAACGAGTTTATAAAGCCGGCATTAGTTGAAACTGAACTACTGCTAAAGAACCATATTAAATTTGCTTTTATTTCCCTAGGTTGGTCGAACTGTTGGTTTTTTATACTAAACGGAAAAGGGAATAAATTATGACATTGTTCACCCTGAGTCGCCGTATTCAGTGGCGAGATCTTCTGCTATTAATCAGTTTTATTGCGCCATTTAGCTATGCCGGTAGTTGGCAGCAAAATGTGTCGATTGGCGGTTTTAACCAAGTACATATCTATACCCCAGACTCACACTCTAGCATTGGCCAAGGTAAAGCCTTGATGTTGGTGCTGCATGGTTGTGTGCAGCCGATTAACAACTACCTGACGGCTAATTTAGAGCAGGCTGCAGAAGCGCACGGTATGGTGATTGCGGTACCTGATGCCATGAATAAAGCAGGCTACAGCTGTTGGTCATACTGGCAAGGCAGTATTAGTCGTACAGCGGGCGATTATAAAAACTTGATAAACTTAGCCAATACCTTGGTGGCAGACAGTAGTCGCAATATTGATGCTGACCAAGTTTATATTGCGGGTCTGTCATCCGGTGCGGCAATGGCCGCCCAAACTGCCTGTGTCGCCCCAGATGTTTTTGCTGGTGTAGCCCCCAGTGCAGGGCCAACCATTGGTACCAGCTCCAATGGTGCAATCAGCGTGTGTGAGTCTGTAGCGCCTAGCACCTTTAAGTCGCGCTGTGAGAGTTATGCCGGCAGTTTTCAAGCGCATTTAGCGACTCAAGTTGCGGTTGTGGGCCACGGCGATGCAGATACCACAGTGAATACCTGTTACAACCAGCAAAATGCCAATGGCTATGCGGCGGTGTATGGTGTCGCCGCGTTAAGTGGCACCACGACGATCAGTGATGGTGTGGGTCATACGGCCACAGAGTCATTGTGGTCTGATGGCAGAGTAGCAATGCTTTGGCTGCAAGACCTGGATCATTCTTGGTCGGGCGGCGCCGGTGCTAGCGGGGATTATGTGGCCGATGACAGCATCAATTTTGCAGACTATTTAGGCCAATTTTTTGCAGCCAATAATCAACGTGTCAATCGCAATGCCGGTCCTGAGTTATCGCAACTGAGCGCTACAGCGCAAAATCAGCAGATAAGTGTGAGTGGCATTGCACTCGATGCCGAAGGCAGTGTCAGTCATGTGAGTATATCCATTTACGCTATAGGTTCGGGGGCGCAGCAACCCGTTGAAACACTCAGTGTTAGTGTTGATAGTAGTAATCAATTTAGCGCATTATCATCAGCACTGACCGATGGGTTATATGAGGTGGAGCTGGTTGCCACAGACAACGAAGGTCAGTTGGGAGATAGCGTTAAAGTCAGCGTTCGTATTGGCCCAGAGCCTGCGCCAAGTGCGCCGCTATTAAGCCAGCTAGAGGCTACTGTGGCTGGGCAGTGCGTTACGCTAAGTGGGGTGGTCAGTGATATTAACCTTAATGTCAGCAACGTCACAGTGAGCATAGATAGTGGCAGTGCACTGGTTGCCAATATCAGTGGTACGGGGGCGACGCAGACATTTAGCCGTGAAGTGTGTCAATTGTCTGGTGGCGCCCATAATGCTGAGGTCCAAGCCTTAGATGATAGCGGCTTGAGCACCAGTGAAACTATCGGTTTTAACATCGACGCTGGGGTAAGTGGTGACTATAACTTGCACATTAGTGAGGGCCATATCACCTGGGGCGTAGGTTATTCTGGGTGTTACTTAGCTTTTGGTAGTAATAGTTTCACCATGCGTGAATATCCAAGTGGTAACGATCAATGCCAGTGGGTGGCTGATGGCGACAGTAGTTGTGCTGGCCCACTACAAGCTTGCTCTGCGGGCCAACCCGTGACTGATAGCGATGGTGACGGTATTAATGATGACATTGATAACTGTGTCGACATTGCTAATAGCGATCAGGCAGACAATGATGCAGATGGTATCGGCAACCTGTGTGACAGCACGCCGGACGGCGGTCTGGTTGATAGCGATAATGACGGCATTGCCGATGTTAACGACAACTGCCCAGCCATTGCTAATAGCGACCAAGCCGACAACGATGCCGATGGGATTGGCAATGTGTGTGACAGTACCCCAGACGGCGACAGTTTCAGTTGTACTGACACCACCGCTTCAAATTACGCCCACGTGCTTGCTGGCCGCGCGACCACCAATGGCATTTATGCTTTTGCACTAGGTTCGAACGCTAATATGGGGCTGTACAACATCTTTTATAGCACCACACTGGCGCAAACCGCCGATGGTTATTATCAAATAGGCACTTGCCCATAGGGACATTGCTACCCCGCTATTTTGATCTGTTGTTAATTTGCACAGATATCATGTGCGCCAATAGTGATATTAACCAGTATTTCATCCACAGCAGATAAAAAGCCTTGTGCAGTTAACGTGTACAGGGCTTTTTTTTGAATTTAAAACGGCTAGCATTTTTGATTTGAATCTCATTTAGTCTTTACGGCACAATGCGTTAGCTTAGTTTCTTGATGCTGTTTATTACTTGAACAATGTTAATGGCTAAGCAGAACCGAATTGATTAAATGGAGATGATGATGGACTCAATTGAGCAGTTTTTTAGCAGTAGCAATTTTGATGTACTGATCAAGCAAGCGTTAGAAAAGGATATCATTCATATCGGTAATAATACCGATACCGCAATTAGTGGTTTTGGTCTGTGTACTAACTGGACCATAGACTGCAGCCCGTCTGAATTTTGGAACACAGCAGTGTTAACCGAAGAGGGTGTAGAGGAGTTAGACTCAGACGAGCTATACGCCACCGGCTCTTGGGATGGTTTCGATCAAGGTGGCGATACTGACGCCGCCGAGATAACCAATAGCATCTATGAACAAATGTGGGCAGCGTGCGAAGACTTAGATGACGAAGAAGCGTTCTATGAGCATGTAAGATCACGTTGCGCGGAGATTTTAGTCAGTTGTATCCCGCTTATTAAGCAGCATTTCACCACAACAGAGCATTTCTTCGTATCCATTGCCGAGCATGATGAAGAGTGTGAAGCCAAAGAGAGAATGGCCAAGCTGTTAGCAGCTTAGATTGTTAGTTTTACCTTCGCTGGGGGGAGTTGGTCATCATCTTCCTGATGACAGGGAATAGGTTTCGCCTCCAGCGGGGGATGTGGTTGTCATCATGCTGATGGGTGCTGGAAAGGATTTCGCCTCCAGCGGGGGAAGTGGTTGTCATCTTGCTGATGAGTGCTGGAAAGGGTTTCGCCTCCAGCGGGGGAAGTGGTTGTCATCTTGCTGATGAGTGCTGGAAAGGTTTCGCTTCCAGCGGGGGGATATGGTTGTCATCTTGCTGATGGGAGTTGGAAAGGTTTCGCCTCCAGCGGGGAATGTGGTTGTCATTTTCCTGATGGCTGACGGGAAGTTTTCAGTAAGCTTTAAATTTGTTTGGTTAAAAAAGCTGTCCAAAAAACTATTCATCCAAGTGTTAAAGCTTTTAGTGTGAGTTTTTCTTTAGTAAGGAGTATTTTTAGCACTTTATTTCAATATGTTAGCATGGCATAGTTAGCGCAGGTAAAAAGAGCAGCTGTTATTCGAGTCACTGATGAAGAAGTTGTTTTATCGCTAATGGGTTTAGGTGTTACTTGCCAGTTTGAACTCTCAAGTATTGAGTTTACTTATTGTTCGGGGGCTCGTATTTCATATATCCATATTGCGATTAGTTAATCATGGTTAGGTATTGCTTTTTTAGTATTTTACTTAATGAGTATGATGGTTTTATCGTAATAAATTATGGGTTATAGTTTTACGCAAGTTTTCAATAGGCTAAGAACGTTTTCGTATTTCTATTGAGGAAGTTGTTAATTTTTATTTTTAATTATTTGCTTTAGGGAATTAGGGAATTAGGGACAATGGTTAGATTACATTCAATAGAAATTGAAGGCTTTCAAGCTAAAAACCGAAAGGCTAGGCTTGAGTTTTCACATGACTCATCAGTATCTGTTATTTATGGTGATAATGGTTGCGGAAAAACAACATTTTTAAAGTTGATTCATGGAATATTAAACAGGGATACAACAATATTAGCTAGTGAAAACGTCATAAAAGTAGAGGTGGACTTTTATGATAGTGAGTGGGCTTTGAAAAAAGTGATAATTGAGCAGGAACCAAATTTTGATGATGAAGGAAATTTAATCGGTATCGAATATAATTGGGAACAGTTAATAAGTTCTCCTTTATCGGAAAGTAAGTCCCTTTCGCTCGGTGTTGAGCGTGGTGTGACTACTCAGTCGCTAAAGATCGAGCCTCACGATATTTATAGGTTCACAAGTCACCCAGACTATAGGTCTCTTTTTGGTCGAATTGATATACACACTTTTTCTGAAAGGCTATCAGATTTTATACGCCATAACCAAGTAAGACGTGCTAGAAGCCGCCGTGATGAATTGTCCCTTGATAAGCAGCATACATATTTGCAAAGTATCAAAATGTCTAATATTGAGTCTTTGCTGGTCGAGCGCTATCGTCAAGCACGAGCTGTTGCAACAGAAAGAATACAAAATGCCCTTTTTGACACGCTATCAGTAGTTGTTGATCCGAGTGGTGGAGCTAGTAATGTTGAAAAATCAAAAATTCCTGAAAATTTTTCCGAATTGGTGACAAATAATAGAGAAAGGCTAATAGAAGCTCTAGACGATGGCTTTGAAAATAACTTTAAAAATCATATAACCCAGATTTTAATGGGCGCAGATGACTTAGGTGAAATTGAAGTAATTAAAGAAAATAATTTGTTGTCTCAGTTGATTATTAATATGATCTCAGAGTTAGAGTTTGAAAAACAACTTCTAAGTTCAATAAATACACTTGTAGATACATTTAATGAATATCTAGTTGGAAGTAAAAAGCTAGTTATAAACACCAGAGAAATCTATGTTGACATTAATGGTGATCATCACTCTGTTAATGTTCTTTCTAGTGGCGAAAGGCACATATTAACTTTTCTATCCTTAGCTGTTATTGCTGGGAGAGAAAGAGATATCCTCATAATTGACGAGCCTGAAATATCATTGAATATAAAATGGCAGCGAACATTGATGTCTTTAATGCAGGAATTAGTACCATTTACTCAAATAATAGTCGCATCTCACAGCTCGTTAATTGCGAAGAAAATGCCAGAATCTCTAGTTAAATTGAATCCGGAGAGTATGTAAAGTGCCTGGGTTACTACTTGAAGCTGATGAGTTATTAAATGAAGCTATTATGTCTGAAACCCCAGTTTTAATAGTTGAGGGTATTGATGATATTAGAGTCTATGAAGATGTAGCAAAGAGTATTGATAAAAATACTGAAGTATATGCAGTTGAAAATATTTCTGATGTTAGTGAAGGCTGTAGAGGAGTTATAAATTGCATCGAAAATATTAGAGAGGTATCAAACGATTTTAACATTGAGCCTTATGTACTGGGAATAGTTGATCGAGATTCAAGGCCTTATCGAGGAGAAGCTCCGACAGATAGCGCTATTTTACTCTTAAATTGGTACTCGATGGAGAGTCATTTTATTACGAGTAAAGCAACGGAGTTTGTAATAAGGACTTTAACTAGAACTTCAGGTAGACTATTAACAGATAGCCTTATATCTAAAGTTCATGAAACTATTTGTGAGCAACTTTTTGGTTTATTCTATATTTCTCTCGAGTCGCTCAAAGGTGCTTGTAAAACTGACTATGAATCTACTGTTGGATATTCGATGTCAATTGGTCAGATAAAGGGAAGAGATTTAGCCGGTAAATTAATAGAGAAGAAAGATGAGCTAAATTGTTTCGCTGAAGATTTTAATATTTCTCAATCATGGGATGACTTACTCAAAGTTTGTAAAGGAAAGTGGATATTTACTGAATATTGCTATCAATTGAAACTGCAGGTTAGTTTACTTAAAGATAAATGCGAGAGTTCAGAAATTGAACAGTGCCAGTTTTGTTTGTCTGAAGCTTTTGATAAATGCTTGTATAAAATAAAAAATACTTATAATGAGAACCAATTGCAAGACCTTATCATCGGTAATATATCAACTGGAGATTTTGATTATATAAAGACTAGATTAGTGGAAATGGTTTAGTCAAAATGGAAAACTGGGGTCAGGGCAAACTTTTTGGTCCCATTCATTTACAAGCTTATATCACACTTTACCTTGTTCCTTACCAATCATTTTCGATATCCAAAAGGTCAAATCGAAGAAATACATATCCCGGTGTGAACATGCGTTGACTCTCGGTGACAGGACGTCACCGTGAAGCCTACATGGATGTATTTACGGCGAGTCATAAGCGTGTTCGCACATACCCCGCTGGAGGCGAAGCTGTTTGGCTCAGCATTAGCGGAATGATGACCCACCACCACCGCCTGAGCGATAACTCCCCCTGCAATCATGGGGAATATGATTGCGACCCTCCACTCCCACAACGAAATCAAGCAAAAATCAGCAAGACGTCAGGTATTTTGAGTTCTACTCAAATACTTTGGCCTTGTGTCTCATTGAAGGCTGATCTTCAGTGAGCAATGTTTTGTCATCAAAGGTGCGGATTAGCAACGTCTAATTGCTGTATTTAGCGTCGCAGTCTCAAGAATCACAGTCTCAAGAGTCACAGGTTTAAAGTATTAGTTGTTTAACAAGGATAAATTATGAAACGGACGGTTATATTTATTGCATTTTTGCTTATCACTAGTACAGCTTGTGCTGGTAGTGATAGTGATAAAAAGGGCAAGGAAGATGTCGAGCTTACTTCTTATTTTGGTGAGCAGCCGCCAGGGTTAACACCGAAGATTTTTGAACCGGCAATGCTTTCTCCTGACGGATTGTTTGAGGGCGGAAGCTTCACACCAGATATGCAGCATTTTTACTTCACAAGGAAGAATGGCAAATATAAACAGCGCACGTTCTTTGTTATTCAACAGCAGAATGGGCGTTGGGGGCAAGAAACAGAGACCGATATAAAATGGCCACAGTTCTCGGCTGATGGCAAAGTGATGTACATTGGCAAAGGTTATCGCGAGCGGACTAAAACTGGCTGGTCGGCGCTTAAAAGCCCCGGCGATTTTATCAATAAAATGGCGCATGGAAGGTCAGTTTCTGCTAACGGGACTTACTATTACACTGTGTATGAAAATGCAGATATAGGCGAGATGTATTTTGCGCGTCTAAAGGGCGGAGAATATGCGTCTGCGGTGAAAATGAGCCATGACATTAATACCGGAGAGTTTATTGCCCACCCCTACATAGCGCCCGATGAATCTTATTTGATTTGGGATGTAAGACGCGAGGGGGGCTATGGACAAGCAGATCTGTATATCAGTTTTAGAAACCAGCAGGGGCAATGGTCACCCGCCATCAATATGGGTCCATCTATCAATACTGCCATGCAAGAAAGCGCGCCGCAGGTAACCCATGATGGTAAATACTTATTTTTCACCAGAGGCGAGTGGCTGACAAACCAAGACGGCAGCCAAAACTATGTCGGTAAACGATACTGGGTCGACGCACAAGTGATTGAAAAGCTTAAACCATAAACACAGGTTTTGAGTTTCATCCAGAAAGACTAAATCGAAGAGATACTTAATCTAGTGCAGATACGGCTGAGGGTATCGAAAACATGGATGTTTTCGCTAAGCGGTCATGGATGACGCAAAGCGTCCCGAAAAAGTAACTGCACATACCCCGCTGGAGGCGAAGCTGTTTGGCTCAGCATCAGCAGAATGATGACCCCCGCCCCGTTGGAGGCGATAACTCCCCACCAATCATGGGAATATGATTGCAAGCTCCCCGTTGGAAGCGATAACTCCCCATCAATCATGGGAATATGATTGCGAACTCCCCGCTGGAAGCGTAGTTTTCGGCTTATCATCAGCATGATGATTGTAAAATCTCGTTGGAAGCGATAACTCCCCATCAATCATGGGAATATGATTGCAAACTCCCCCGTTCCTTGGCGGTAACCGCCGCTGGATAACCAATGGCTGGCTATGGTTTTTTTGAGCTTAAATGTATTGAATTTTTCACATAGGAAGTGACGGCTCGAACCATGAATTTGTATTAGCTCACAGTAAACTCAATGCTGAAGCTTACCTCTAAAAAATGACAAGCTATTTTTATGAAATATATTGGTTATGAGTAAAATAACTATGTGATTTATATCTGCTTTATACTGTAATTACATACTGAGCATGTAGTAATTTGTATATTTATGGGAGGGGTATCGTTTTACTTTTCTACTTTAGCCTATCTTAATGGTGTCAATTCTCAGCAAGCAAGTTATGCCTTCTCAATGAGAGGCAAATGATGGCCTTGTTTAGAAACTCAAACATTGGTGAGGGGCTTATGGCAATACGACAATCTAAAACAGTGATCAATTTGGCAAGCCAAAGCCTAGATTGGGTGATGGGTCATAATATTAGGCAAGCGCTTAGTTTAAATGATGCCGTTGAGTTAACCGATGTCGCCACGCTGCGCGTATCTGATAAACCTATTGAAACGCTATACATTCATATTCCTTTTTGTCACACACTTTGCCGTTTTTGTTCGTTTCATAAAGTGAAGTTTGATGAGGCATTAGCGCGGCAGTACTTTAGTGCGTTAAGAAAAGAAATTCGTGAAGTCATAGCAAAGGGCTACCGTTTTAATCGGGTCTATATAGGCGGTGGTACCACTACCATCTTAGAAGATGAATTAATCGGCTTGATTGAGCTGATTAAGTCGCTAACGCAAATCCGCGAGGTCTCAACAGAGAGCGACCCGATATACTTTAAGGCGGGTAATCCACATTTGTTGAAAGGTTTAGTTGACCGTATTTCTGTGGGTGTACAAAGTTTTGATGACAAAATTCTGAAGGCCAGTGGGCGGTTTGAAAAGTTTGGTAGCAGTTTGCAGCAAGCGGAGTATGTCAGCCGAGCGATAGATGTGATTCCCACCGTAAACTTGGATTTAATGTATGGCTTTAATGTGCAAACACCGGAGTCGGTCACCCAGGATATTGAACAAGCAATAAGATTGGCGCCAGAGCAAATCACTACCTATCCATTAACGGCCGGAATTGGTAAAAACCGTAAAAAGGCTGGCAAATTATCGGGTAAGAATGAAGATTTATGGCCTCAGTTTTTAGCGGTTAAACAAGCAATGGGTGATAAGTATTTAATGGAGTTCCCATGGACTTATAGCCGAAACAGTGGCCAAGCGAACGACAATAAATATGTGTTAGATGGTGAGGACTGTTTTGGTGTGGGCTCAGGTGCATTTGGCCGATTTGGTAAACAGTTTAGGATCTCAAGTTTTGATATCCCGCATTATATTGAACGCATAAACAAGGGCTTATCCGGTACTTGTTACACAAAACCATTGAGTGAGCAATCATTATTACATCATTACTTATTGATGATGATGGGGCATGGTTTGCTAGATAATCAGCAGTTCAAAGCTCATACCGGCAAGTCCTTGTGGCAAGCTTTCCCGATTGAGTTGGCTTACTTACGAACCATAGGGGCTATTGAAAAACAAGGTGCGAACTATACCTGCACAACCGTAGGCCAGTTTATCGCATTGAAGATGTTTTCAGGGTTCCTAGCGGGAATGGATTATCTACGCGATCAAGCAAGAGAGTTACCCTATGCTCAGATGGCGAATGAACACTTAGCACAAGACGCTTATTTACAATCAAAGCCTATCTAGCCGTCATAAGAAAGCTGGTAGGTGGGGGCTGGGTAAATTTTTATCCCGTTACCTTTAAATATCTTGCTGCAGATTTTCTTGTTCGTTTTCAGTCCTTTTCGATACCGAAAAGGCTAAATCGAAGAGATACTTAACTCGGTGCAGATGCGATTGTGACCTTCGACCACAGGACGTGGTCGCAGAGCGTATAGGGACATATTCACTGCGTGTCACAGTAGCATCTGCACATATATGGACCCATCCGGTTTGCAAGACATTTGATTATTAATTATGAAAGAGTTCATTGCACCCATATATTCGGCCTGTTTATGAGGTAGTCCTCTGGCCCTGATGGATATTTGCTTCTACTTTCCTTAATCATCCCCGCGGTGTCTTGAGCACCTATGTGCAGAGCAGGTTTTAAGTAGAACAGTCTGACTGTTTCATCATCAAATCAATTGTCTTAGCAACTGGGTGGTTAGTTAAATTATTAAACCTC